>CAYWRU010000045.1:0-27927 GCA_964460795.1 uncultured bacterium
TAACTATGAACACGGTGATCGCCATGAAATGCTCTACCCTCTTTGCGCAATGCGCCTCGAGGGCGGCTTCGTTTCACTCCGCGCGCCGACTGAGCTACGCCAGCGATAACTATGAACACGGTGATCGCCATGAAATGCTCTACCCTCTTTGCGCAATGCGCCTCGAGGGCGGCTTCGTTTCACTCCGCGCGCCGACTGAGCTACGCCAGCGATAACTATGAACACGGTGATCGCCATGAAATGCTCTACCCTCTTTGCGCAATGCGCTTCGAGGGCGGCTTCGTTTCACTCCGCGCGCCGACTGAGCTACGCCAGCCTGAAAAATAGGATCCAGCGTTTAGACGCCCTACTAAGGAAGACGAATTATAAGGCCTCACACCCTGTTTGCAAAACGAAAAAACCAGCGAAATGGTCTCAAAATGGTCCCCAAAATGAGGCTCACTTATATACTTTTTAGACAAAAACGACCAAGGACTCCATCATCGTAACGCCACCGGGTAGGGGCATCCAAAGTCTTTATAAAAATTATCCTGGGGCCGTCGTTCTCGTTCAAGTTTAAAACCATGCTGCTGCAAGGCTTCGGCGAAACGATTCACGGCTGTTTTCCGCACTAAATATCCGGCCTGAAAATTCTGTGTGGTATCGCGAATAAAGAAAAAATCATACTCTTGAAATGTCTTTCGATAATCCCCTTGATAATAGCCGCAGGCATGGACTTTAAGCCCCTCCTCCACAAAGTTATAAGGATCCCCGAAATTTGCAAACAAATACTGAAGGGAAAACCAATAGAGCCAGACCACATCCGGTTTGATCTCATGAAAAAAATCAGGATTACAGCGCATGCCCTCGAAATTAAATCTCTGAGATTTTGCGATCTCCGGCGTAGCATACCCGAACAAATCAATCACAAATCGCTCCGACGCAAGCCCAAAAGTATTCATTTCAGCAGTCGCAAAGGTCAGTTCCGAAGGAGCGATCCGGTCCGCAAAGCTCCCGGCCATGGCAGCATAATTCCGATTGATATACCCCCCTGCGTGACGCTCCTCAATCTGTTTAAATTTGTACAAGGCAAAAGCGGTATAAAGAACCAATAGAAAAATTAAAAAAAATGGCCTCCTAGGATTCAAGACTTGGCTCTTCGACAACCTGAAATCCCGAGCTGTTAATGCACCCATCATATAAATGACCAAAAGCAGCGCCCCCCAATACCGGGAGTAAGTGAGGTCCATACGAAGCACAGAAATCATATTGTTGGAAATTTCCACATAAAGAAAGGTTGGAATAAGCAGAATCAAATAAATAAAAAGAGTTTTGTATATAGACGCTGAATCAAGAAATAACTTTCTTCTCAGGATCTGATAGGCAATAAGGAGAAGAAAAATGAGAGTCCAGGGCTGTGCGATCCAATATCCAAGATGAAATACAAAACTCCGGACATCGAAGAGAACGCGTAAAGCCGGACTCACGGATTTCAAATAAAGCGGCGTGGGAATAAAGTGACCGTACATCACCCTAAAAATAATGAAGTACATCCCGAGCGCAGCCAAAGAAGCTAAGAGACTGACAAGCATTGGTTTTATTTTTTTTGGAAATTGGTTTTTAGGATCCATCCAAATTAAAAAAAATCCCGCCAGAGAAACCAAAATACCATCCGGACGAATCAGTGGAAGCAATGCCATTCCTGTTAAATATCCACGAGGTCTTCCTCGATGATAGGCGCTTAAAGAAGCGAGGAATGCGAGCGAGAGCAGTCCATTTCCAAATCCACTGGAAAGCGTTTCAATCAATGACAAATTCAGGCCAAAGAGACAGAGCGCAAGAACATCACGCATTGTTTTTGAATTAAACCAAAACCTCCAGAGAAGCCAGAGATGCAGCCATCCAACCATAAAACCGATTAAAAAGTTACCCAAAATGAGCAATGAATGACTCGATGCCCAAGGGACATGGGCCAGATAGTAAAAAAGCTCCACCGTTCCATCCACCATGCGGTCCGGCGACATGGAAAATTTTCCGTAGTGGAATAAATTGTAACTATGTTCGAGATTAATAGAGACTTCATCAATGATGCTGTAAGTCATCACGTAGGTTGAAAGAAAAAACAAGGTCGGCAGTCCTAGAGTCCAAAATGAAGAGCAGGATCCTGCATTTTTCTTTGAAGTCAAATGAGCACGCAACGTTGCGGAACGCAACTTGCCGTGCGAATTTGATCCCGCCGTTTTTCCCGCCGTTGGACGGGATCCCGCCAGAGGCGGTGATTGGCGGGATCTCACATCCTTCATCCCGCCGGAGGCGGGATTCAGGGACTGCAAGGTATCCCCGCGGCAAGCCGCGGGGCGTACTCTTGCTGTGAATAAAAAAACAACTGTGGCCAGCATGGACAGGACAAGGAACAGAGGCCCAAGCCGGTATGAGGGAATGAGGCTAAAAATATTTCCGACAGTCAAGCCCTGAACGGAACCCCAATAATCAAAGATGGTCATTTATTTTTATTCCCCAGGCTAAGTCTCGGATATTAAGATAGCCACTTGAGAATTCGAAGCGCACCTTGCTTCAGCGATTGCCGGTGTGTATGTCCATAAGAAGCATGCGGCGAATGGGCCCGGTCATTGATAAATTCTTGATAAGCCTCGCAGAGAATTTCCACGTTCCCATATTCCGGCTCCCATTTTAAATATTTTATAGCATGTTCATTATTAAAGAAAAAATCATGGTGATAGGTCTTATAATGCCAATCCGATAAGGGCGACAAGTGCAGAAGATCAAGAATTCTCAGGGCAAAAGCCGCAAGACTGATCGGAAGGCCTATCACTCGAGACTTTGTACCGGCAAAGCGGATCAAGGCTTCAAGGTCCTCGCGTAACGTCGTGAATTTTTTTGAGCCCAAATTATATATTTGAGATCCAGAACTCCGCGACGCGAGATAACATCCCTTGGCCAGATCCCGCGAGTGAAGAAACTGCATTCGGTTCTTTCCTGAACCCAAGACATAAATTCTTTTTCCGTCGGCGATCCAATCAAAAAGGATACTAAAAATCCCGAGCCTTCCTTTTCCCACCACCGTTCGCGGCCGG
Source organism: uncultured bacterium (assembly GCA_964460795.1). GTDB lineage: Bacteria > Omnitrophota > Omnitrophia > Omnitrophales > Aquincolibacteriaceae > CAZOOM01. The sequence goes on from CAYWRU010000045.1 coordinate 3,075, forward strand.
ATAATATCCACATTCAGTCCCTTTTGGATATATTCCTGGCAAACAAGCTCTGCGTCTTTCTTTGAGTGCGCATACTCTCCCACCGGGGAAAAAGGAGCCAACTCATGCACCGGGCTGGGCTCCATACTTTGAACCGAACTCGAAGAAATATGAACCACTTTCCTGATACCAAGCTGAAGGGCCGCTTCTAAAACATTTCGCGTGCCATCAACATTCACATGCCAAAACTCCTTACCGGCTTTACTGATTGGAACTTTGGCTGCTGTATGAATAATGATTTTGACGCCTTGGCAGGCCTTTTTCACATCTTCAATTTGCCGTATATCGCCCGCAAAATAATCCACCTTCCACGACGGTTCAGGAAACTGCTCCTGATCCAAGAGCCGAATTTTTTCGCCAGCCTCAAGAAGATAACGGACAATTTCAAGTCCACAAAAACCCGATCCGCCTGTCACCAAGTACACTTTGTGATCTCCCGCAGAATGAACTGATTTGCAGTTAAATGACTTGTCCGTGTTTTAAGCACCAATCCATGGATCGGCGCATGCCCTCACGAAGCCCCACCGAAGGTTTGTATCCCAATTCACGAATGGCTTTTTCATTAGAGCAGGCAATGTCCTTATTCATTTCTCCGGCCACGTGAATTTCTTTGATGTAAGCTCCGAGTGCCTGCAACACAACATCGGCCGCAAGACACATCTCAGAAACGATTCCCGGAAGATAGCGGGGCTTAAAACTCTTCACATTCAAAAGCTCAGCAATCGTTTCATAAATCTCTTTGGTGGTATACGGGCGCTCATCTGCAATCCAATAGGTCTGCCCGACTGCCTCAGGCTTTGTTGCGGCCAGCATCATGGCTTGGACCAAATTATCCAGATACGTCATACTGCGCAGATTAGTCCCATCACCGAAAAGAATAGGGTTGCCTTTTTTGATCATTCGAAAAAAAGTAGTCTGACGGTCCGGCTGATTGGGTCCGTAATACCAGCAGGGACGCAGGATGGAAAACTCACGGCGCCGCGAATGGGCCCATTCCTGGACTAGTTTTTCTGCCGCATATTTGGAACGTCCATAATTCATATAGGGACGAGGAATGTCTGTTTCTTTCAGCAATTGATCCCGGCTCAAATTCGTCCCGCCTACGGAATTACTACTAACGTGAACGAAACGGCGAACTCCCGCCTCAGTAGCGGCCTGCAGCATGTTTCGAGTTCCGTTCACATTGATCTCTTCAAATTCGCGCACGCTTCGAGGGTGAATGATGCCAACCAAATGAAACACCACGTCTACGTCCCGGAGCGCTTGATTCAAAGTTTCAGGATGCCGCACATCACCATAAACCTTTTCTACTTGAGCAAGCGATCCAAGATCCGTCAGCGAGCGCTCATCAGCGCCCTGCATGATCAAACAACGGACTTTCCAATCCGTGGGAGCACCTTTTCCTTCATATCCATGCGTTAGAATTTCAAGAAACCGATTGCCTAACCATCCGGGAACTCCATTGATCAAGACTCTCATCATGTCCTCATTATTTTATATTTTAAGTTGGATCAAAAAACTGCAGAGACTTATCCATGAAAATAAATCACAAACACGCTGATAAGAACCCAGGCCGCCAAATTGAATTGCATCATGCGATCTTTATAGAGTACGGCCGTAGGATCCTCTCCCCAGCGATATTGATGAATGAGATACAGGTAGCGAAAAATTCCGTAATAAACAAATGGGATGGTGAACATTAAGTGACGCGTCGCGAATAATGCAACCGTACGATGATCCACCGTGTAGAGCATATAAACCACCACAATGGAGGAGGCTAAAATCATAATCATCTGATCAATAAAATATTCGCTGTACCGGCTGAGCACTTGCCGATGATTCTCTGCCCGGCGCTTCATGATTAAAAGTTCCTGGCGTCGTTTTATAAATCCTAAAAATAACGCCAGCAAAAAGATCATAAAAATCATCCAATAGGAAAACGGGACGCCCGACACCACAGTCCCAGCTACAATGCGCAGCAGAAAGAAGGCGCCAATACAAAAGACATCAATGATGACCACATTTTTCAAGAGCCGTGAATATAAAATATTGAGCATGAAATACAGTAGAAGAATTCCCGTAAAAAGCGGCATAAGTTTCCAAGAAAGCAGGAGTGACATTCCGGCAAGCCCTAAAGCACTTACACAAGCGGTTGGAACACTCAATTTTCCGGATGCAACCGGCCGGAGTTTCTTTAAACGATGCGCGCGGTCCAAAGCCCGGTCATAAATATCATTCATGAGGTAGACCGCACTCGCCATCATGGAAAATAGAATGAAGGCATAAAAAACTCGAAGATTCGCGGGGTAAGCAAAGAGCTGCTTACCAAATAAAAGCGGGATCAAAACAAACAGATTCTTGATCCACTGTTTCGGACGAAGCGCAACGCCAAGATAGAAGAATTGATTTTTCATAATGTGCCTGATGACAGGTCGCTATAATTATCGGCCATTCTCTTTCATGAATGAACCCCCTCCCCGAGCCCAAATCGCGGCTTCAATTTTGCATCAATCTGCCGATAAGCAAGAGAGTTGAAATGTTATCGGACGGGGGCCCGATACCTCTTAATAATATAGACCGAAGGAAATTTAAACATGTCGCGTTTTCTGAATTCAAAAACCGAATGGATTTTTGCACTCCTTCTTTTTGCCGCCGTCTATTTCTTAAGCTCAGCTTTTCAGACACCGATTGCTGCCAATGATCACAAAGGATACGACGGCCTTTCTTACTATGAACTGACCTCAGATCTTTGCCTAGGACGTCAACCGCATAATGAAAACGGCTACTTCCTTCGCCGGCTCGGAACTCCGTTTCTTGCCTCTCTTGTTTCCTGCAGCGACATCATTGGAGCCTTTAAAAAGGTCAATGGAATCGCCAATTTATTGATTACCCTGCTTCTGCTCCTCTGGTTCCGACGATTGATTGCGTCCTCAGCCATTCGCCTGCTCATGCTTGGCTTATTTATCACCCAGTGGCATGCTCCGCTTCGCTGGACAGCCTATTATCCGGTCCAAACAGACTCGACCTCTTTTATTTTCATTTTGCTGGGTTTGATCGGACTAGATATGCTGATGAAAAATATCCGTTCTCTCCTCGGAACTTTTTTCATTTATCTATCTGCCATACTGGGAGCTTGGTTCAGAGAAAATATTATTTTGATTACCCTGAGTTATCCCTTTGTTGGAAATTTTCTATGGGATAAACAGCATTGGCAGAAAAAAAGTATCGTTTGGAAAGATTTCTTTTATTGGCTGCCCTTCATCCTCATGACCCTTATGATGGTATTTGAGACATCCCTAGTAATCGGAAATCGAAGCACTCTGAGCGAAACCGCGCTGCGCCTGCTATTGCGCCGTCCTATTACCCTTTATCTTTTTGCCTGGATCATTGCCTTTGGTCCGATCCTTCTGCTTCCATTTTTTTATTTCAAAGACACACGGCAATTTTTCAAAGATCGTCAGCCCCTGTTTATTTACTTCATCTTAGGATGCGGGCTCAGTTATGCCTGCGGTTATGATATTGAACGCTACATCTACTGGCTGATGCCGGTCATCTATGGATTAATTGGCATCCTGCTTGAAAAATACGGCGCGCAGCTTAAACAACTTCCGGTTTTTGTAACGCTTCTCAGCTTAGGACAAATGATGAATCACCGGATTTTCTGGGTAGTCCCTCAAGATCCGAACCCCTTCCCTCATCGCTTCCCCATCTTCACCGTTTGGGGAAATCACTTTCCCATGCCGGATTTATTTGCCACCTACGCTTCGACTTATGTTGCTCTTGTGTCCAGCGCCCAATACGGATTGCTTTTCATTTTGCTGATTCTGATTTATTCTTGGGAGAAGAATCGGAAGGCTATTTAAATCCGGGAAGGCTGTAGATTCCTGAGACGTCCTGCAAAATATGGTCCGCACCGGCGCAGCGAAGTCTTTCTTCGCTTTCCAAACCAGTCAAAACACCCGCCACCTGAACTCCGGCCGCTCTGCCGGCCTTCACATCATTGGCCGTGTCCGTCAAAAAGATCGCAGACTGGGTCTTTGATTGATTGATAAATTTTTTGATGGCGGGTTCTTTTTGAAAGGATGTTTCGATAAAATCAAAAAGAGATTGATAGGGCCTTATCTGTTCTAGAAAAAGATCTTGGTTTTTTCGGCGGGTAATAAGTGCCGTCTTGTAGCCTCGGTGATTGCGCAAATCATCCACAACTTTTATGGCTGGTTCAAAAAATTGATCCAATGCCACATATTCCGGATTTTCAATCTTAGCCTCCCGCTCCCGAGCGCAATTTTCGATGATCTCTTTCCGATCGGGAGCGTCTTTGGGAATTAAAAATCGGTCCAAGACTTCCAGCTGAGAATTGGAACATTGGCGGCGCATATTCATGATCACATCCCGGGCCGGACAGGAAAAACCATATCGCCCCAAAACATCTTCATAGGTTTTATGAAATCGGTAGCTGTAATCGAGGAGCACACCATCAAGATCAAAAATAATGCCCTGTGCCATACTATAGAGAGGATTTTTTGAAAAGTTTCTGATCCGGCGTTGCAAATACTTCAGCCCAGTACCGCATCATCTTAATGCCGTCATGGAAAGAGCCGATTCTAGGCTCAACTTTTTGACCGCTGACCATTTTAAGGATTTCAAGAGGACTATTCATTCCCGCTGCAATACTGTGAGCGTGTGCAGCCGAAAATCGAGGATTGATTTCAAAAAAACTAATTTTCCCCGCCGCAGATTTAAAACACTGGATATTGCACGGCCCCATAATTTTGAGTTTTTCAGCAATGTCTTTTGCCCACTGCATCAACTCCCTATCCTTGACTGTAACGCCCTTAACCGAAGCCCCGTGCTTGGTATCCTCCCGGGTCCGCGGCACAACCTCAATGACGCGGCTTTTTAAATCGCAGAGCGTATCGATACTGAATTCTTTCCCTTCAAGAAGCGACTGCACCAGAGGCTCCTGGATCTTAGCCGACCACCCTTTTAATTCCTCCATGGTTTTGAGAACCGTAGTGCCTTGGGCTGCAATACCGTGCGCCGGCTTGCCAAAAATTGGGAATGGAAGCGAGGCTTTACCTGAGAGAACATCCTCGGCACGGTGAGTTTCCGGAGTGGGAATCCCGTGTGTTTTAAAAAATTGATAGGTCAGGTATTTATCGTTACAGATGCCTATCGTTTCCGGATCCGAAATCACCGGCGTGCAGCCCAAATCCATGAAGGCTTTTTTATTTTCTGCAACTTTTAAAAGCTCTGGATCATAAATCGGAATCAGGATTTGAATTTTTTCTTTTTTGCAGATCTCCAGAAGAGCCGCGATGTAATCCGAATGAGTTGCGGCCGGAACTTTGTAAAATCCATCTCCGAAATATTTTCCGGCATTGAATTCATCCATATCCGTGGTAATGAGCCGGTATTCAAACTCGGACTGCTGATGAAGTCCCTTGATGACGCCCTGCGACGTCACCGTCCCGCTGCTGGTCACTAAAATATTGAATTTCATAGGCCTTCGTCATAATCAACGGGCACGTCGATGATGTTCACTTTCTTATTTCCCCGGGTTTCCGCCAAAACCCCTTCCAGCTGAGCCCAGGAACGAATCGAATGTCCCTCCGCGCCAAAGGCCTCGGCAAATTTTGTGTAATCCGGATTTCCAAAATTGACTTCATACGTATGCCCAAAAGTAGCACGCTGTTTTTTCTCCACAAGTCCCAGCCCGGAATTGTTCAGGATCAGAACCGTAAGTGGAATATTGTAGCGTACGCAAGTCGAAATCTCTTGCGGGTTCATCAGAAATCCTCCGTCTCCGGTAATAGCAATCACATCACGGTCCGGACGAGCCAGTTTTGCCGCCAGCACACCCGAGCTAAAAGCCATGGAAGACATGCCGTTGGAAAAGACAATGTCGCAGTCTTCCTGAACACGCAATAGCAGTCCCGCATAATATTTATTCAAACCCACATCGCAAATAAGGGTCGTTTTGGACCGGTAAGTGGCATTGATGGCTTCCATAATTTTATGAGGACGCGGGGGGTACACATCCATGTCTAAATTTCCGTAAATCGCCTGGCGAATCTGTTCTCGAATGTGATTTCCGTCCAAAAGATTGCGCTCATAGCTTTTAGACGCAAGCGAGGAAAATATCTTGGTGAGATCACCAAACAAATTGCAAGCGGGTTCATAATGGCCTGGGACTAAATTCGAAACCAAGTCCACATTAATAACTTTTTGAATTCCGCCAAACACCGACGGCTTCACGCCTTCGATAAAATCGTAACCAACCGTCAAAATAAAATCCGATTTTTCAAAAATATCTTTAAAAATATCGTGAAGGTGACGCGAGATGGTTCCTAGATACAGACCGTCATTTTCGTTGAATGAGCCTTTGCCGCGAAACGAACTAATAACCGGAAGCTGAGAGGCATGAATGAAATCCGCAAAAGCCTTGTGCGCCCCGGACCGCTTCACAGAATCCCCCACGAAAATAATCCCTTTTCCTTTTTTGATTTTTTCATACACAGACTGCAGAGCCGTATCAGAATAGGCCGTCACAGCAGGTGTTAGATTCCATTTTAAAAGCTCAGACTTTGGATCAACATTCGCATTCAGCACATCCACAGGAACTCCAAGATGCACCGCGCCTTTAGGCTCAGCCGTGGCCTGCTGAAAGGCCTCTTTCAAAATCTGCGGAACCTCGTCCGCATTTTTAAAGGTCCGGTTCCACTTGGTAACACCGGTTTCCGGATGAAAGAGTTTTTCGTAATTCACATATTGATGCGAATTCAGGATCATTTCCTTGGTGGGCATCTGATCGCTGATCCCGACTACCGAGGACCGGTCCTGCGTGGCATTGGCCAGACCGCTCACCAGATTCGTAGCGCCAGGCCCCACGGTTGAGAAACAAACCCCAACCCCTTTGGAGATACGGGCATAGATATCTGCCATAAAGGACGCGCTTTTTTCATTTTTAGCAGCAATGAATTTTATTTTTGAATTACGCAGACTCTCAGCAAATTCTGTTTCAATATCACCCAAGACGCCAAAAATATATTTCACATCATTGGCTTCCAATGTTTTAACAATCAGATCCGATACCTTCATGCGTACAACCTCCGCAAGTCTCTATTGAGCACGCTTATTTTTTGAGTCGAAAATAAAGATAAATTAATGGCCGCAAAATACTCCACCAGCTTACAAAAGGGATCATCTTCGAGTATCCCAGTTTATGATCCGGATATATTTTTGAAACCGGCGCTTCCGTCACCCGATATCCCAAACGGATCGCCTGACAAAAAACATAGGGCTCCAGCTCATAATGATCCATCCAGTCCTGATTCAAATCCATGCGCGGATCTTTTATGACCGTGCTCCGAATGGCGCGAAATCCGTTCGTGCTGTCCGTAATTTTTTTTCCGGATACAAAAGAAAACAGCCAGGGATGCAAAAACTGCGTGCTGATTCTCCGGTAAAGAGGCATATTGCCGTATCCTCCTCCCGGAAGATAACGTGAACCCTGCACAAAATCCGCATTTCCATCGGCAATCGGTCCAAGAATCCGGTCAAACTCCTCGGGATTATCCTTATTATTCCCCGCCATGGTCACCAAAATATCAAAGCCGTGTTCCAATCCAAACCGGTACGCCTCACGGATGGAATATCCCACTCCGCGCCGAGGATCATTTCGTAGCAGATGAAAACCATACTTCGCAGCCATGGCTGCGGGCTGGCCATCCGTTGATCCATCATCCATCATCAAAACTTCAACCGCCGCCTTTTTGATATTTCCACTATCGAGAGCCTCACGAATCCGCTTGGCGGTATCCTCAAGCTTACTTCCCTCATTGTAGGCGCAAACTGTGATAAGTGCCTTCACTGGATTCGCACCGGCGCGCCATTTTTCTTCAATGATTCGGTAATCGCACTCAACACACGAATGACCTCAAGGCCATTTTCACCGTCGCTTAAAGGCTGCTGGCGTGTCCGGATGCATTCAAGAAAATGGGCATCTTGAGCCTTAAGCGGCTCCAGCATATCGATTTTAGGAATCGTGATGCTCCCCTCTTTCACCAGCAGATTGAATTCGCCGAACGATTCATAAAATTGCGGGATCACATGCCGGTCATAAATTTTAATCGGGCCCACATTATCCAGGTCGTCATAAATCACCATTTGTTTTTCTCCCACCACCGTAATCTGACGGACTTTTCTGGGATCCAGCCAGCTGACATGAATATTGACCAAAACTCCCTTGGGATAAATGAGCGAAATAAACGCCACATCTTCCAGCTTCTTTTGAAGATAGCGGCCGCCGCGTGCGGAAACCTCGACCGGAAGACCTCCGAGCAAATAGTTAAAAATGGCGATATCATGCGGCGCAAGATCCCACACCGAACTGACGTCGGTCCGGAAAGGCCCTAAATTGGTGCGCTCAGAATGGAGATAATACAAAGATCCAAAAGATCCGCTCTTTACGAGATCATAAAGCTTTCGAATGCCCGCGTTGTAGAGAAAAACGTGTCCGACCATCAGAATCCGTTTTTTCTTTTGCGCGATATCGATCAATTCTTCAGCCTCTTCCTCGGTCGTGCAAAGCGGTTTTTCGCAAAGCACATCTTTGCCCGCCAAAAGCGCCTCTTTTACAAATTTAAAATGTGTGGCAGTCGGAGTGGCAATCACAACACCGTGAATCTGAGGATGATCCAGAATTTCACGGTAATTAGTCGTTGGATGAATATTGCGAAACGTCTCTTTCATAGCCTTCAGGCGTTTTTCGCTTAAGTCTGCACACATCAGCGTGCGGCTTCCCGCCAAATGTCCGAAATTACGAATATGATTCGGGCCCCACTGTCCGCATCCGATTACGCCGATATGAATCATGGCCGATTCTTTGGTCATAAATTTAAGCTCCTTGACGAGATTCGCAGAATTCCCGGACTTTTCTGATCACATAATCTGCTTGATCTGACTTTAAATGAGGGCCAAACGGCAGACTCAAAATTTCCTGCGCCATTTTTTCTGTAGCTGGAAGACTGCCTTTCGAATACCCCAGATTTTCATACGCCTTTTGAAGATGCGGCGGCACGGGATAGTGAATAATGGTTTGAACTCCCTTGGCCGTCAAAAAATCCCGAAGTTCATCGCGCCGCGCATGACGGACCACAAAAAGATGCCACACATGCGTCCTTTCTTCAGCAATTTCAGGCACAATAAGTCCTGGAAGACCACGAAAGGCCTCTTGATACCGGGCCGCCAGCTGGGAGCGGCGAACATTCCATTCTTTTAATTTTTTAAGTTTAATGGAAAGCAAAGCGGCTTGGATCGCACTAAGACGCGAATTGGCCCCCACAAAATCATGCTGATACTTAATTTCTGATCCGTAATTTCGCAGCTTTCGTATTTTTTTCGCAAGATCTGCATCACGTGTTGTAATGGCTCCCGCATCTCCAAATGCTCCCAGATTTTTCCCGGGATAAAAACTGAACGCCGCGGCATCCGACAAACTTCCCGCCGGAGCTCCGCGATAAAGCGCTCCGTGTGCCTGACAGGCATCTTCAATGACAAAAAGATGATGGCGTTTGGCGATCTCACGGATCGGATCCATATCCGCAGGCTGACCATAAAGATGAACCGGCATAATTGCACGGGTTTTAGGCGTAATTTTTGCCTCTAGCTTGGCAGGATCCAAGTTATAAGTTTTCTCATCTGCTTCCACAGGAATCGGTTTGGCTCCGACGAATGAGACCGCGAGCCAAGTTGCGATAAATGTGTTGGAAGGAACCAGGACTTCATCACCATCCGTCACGCCCAGTGCCCGTAAAATAAGTTCAAGCGCGCTCAGTCCGCTGGAAACACCGATCGAGTGTGAGACACCGCAAAAAATAGCGAATTCCTCTTCAAAGCGGTCTACTTCCGGACCCAAAATATAATTTCCGGATTGAAGAACGCGCCCTGCAGCCTTATCAAAATCCTTTCTCAGTTCCAAATAAGCGGCTTTGAGATCTAAAAAGGGAATAGGTTCCTTGGGAGAGAATGACGAACGGCTGAAAATGTTCACGTTAAAATCCATATCCTTCGTTAGCAATCAAACTTGTACAGTCAGAAACTCATGAAGATTATCGGCTAAACGGAATTGTCCTTGACCCTTATTCAGAATACAAACTTAGCCGTTTGGCAGGATAATTCAACGGGAATGACTTAAGCATTCCTGATAAAGGCGAAGGTAGCTTTGGATCATGACTTGGAGGGTAAACATGCGGTTCAATTTTTCATATCCGTGCCACCCCTGCTTTTTAGCTCTAGCTGGATCCCGGCGCAAGTCCAGAATGGCTCGTCCTAAGGTTTCAGGATCTGCAGGAGGAACCAGGGTGCCGCTAACCCCCTCTTCAATGACTTCCACCAAACCACCCACTCGCGTGGCAATCACCGGAAGTTGAAAAGCCCAAGCCTCAAGAACCGATAGTCCAAACCCCTCATAAAGAGACGGCATGACGAGAACATCGAGCGCCGGGAAAACATTTCCCACATTTTCCTGAAATCCCCAAAACTGGATCTGAGATTTTAAATTCTCTTCCTCGACAAATTTACAGAGAGATTCTTCTTCGGGCCCTTCGCCGGCTAGAACAAATAAGAGAGATGGATCCTGCGGCGCAGCCCATTTTGCGGCTTTTACAAACTCTAAATGACCTTTAACTCGTGAAAAACGGCCTACGACTCCCACCACATAAGCGCTTGAAGGAATATTCCATTGCTTTCGAGCGGCTTCCCGGCTCAGTGCATGAGACCGCAAATCCTCCGGATCAATTCCGTTATAAATGGGAACCATTTTTTCTTTGTGAGCAAGCCCGATCTTGGCCGCATCTTCTTTCTCCAAATAAGTCAGGGTCACAATTTTTTCTGAAAATTGATTGGCCCAAGTCTCCAACATTTTTAAAAATTGAAGGGCGAAGCCAAGCCGTGGAACTCCTTCGATTTCGCTTCCCGGGCGGTAAATATGTCCATGCGGCGTGTGAAAAATATGACGAACTCCTGCTGCACATGCCGCGAAGCGTGCCACGATACCGGCTTTGGAGGTATGCGAATGTACTGCATCCGGTTTCCAGTTCAGGAAAAATTTCCATAATTTAAAAAAACAAAAGAGATCATGAAGCGGCGAGACCCTGCGGACCAAATGGCGGTCCACAATGACATCAATTCCCTTTTGACTCATCTCTTTGACTGCAAGGAGATCCATTTCTTCTGTCCCGCAAATCAGAAGAACTTCAAATTGATCTTTAGGAAGTCCGAGCAATAGATTTTGGACCACACGCGCTGCGCCTCCAGGCACAAGGCGGGTAATGACATGAACCATGCGGATTTTTTTCATAAGCTCTTAGCCGTAAGCGATGACCTTGTTAATTTTCGGACCGTCAAACTCAGGGCGCTTCTAAGTGAGCGCACCAAAAATCTCCAGCGTAAGGTTTTAAAAAAGGCCAGCATTTGACTTCGCGGCTCCGCATAAATCGAAGAAAGACTTCCCTCACAGGTGAACTCGCGGCTTTGAAGCGCTTGCTTGATGTCCTCAAGCGAACGCGGCGCTGCGGCGAGCCGAATCCGAGCGCGGCCGATTTCTTCCGGGAAATGCGCATCACTGGCTGCGGTCCACGCGATTTGATTTGTTTCGGCAAATTGTCTTGCCTGAGTGTTTAGATCTTCTCGCGGGTCATTGACCCGGGCATTCCATCCTTCGATCAAATCCGCCTTTTTAAGAAATTCGAAATCGATAAATCTTTTCCGCTTAAAAGGATGTGGGATCAGCACAAGTCCGCCCTGATCACGAATTTCCCTGATGACATCGGAACTTTGCCGCGATTTGATTTCTTGCTTTAGAAAAAGCCCTATAATGTCTCCCTTTTCAGTTCCGATTTCCATGGCCGGAATAATAAAAAAATTCGGCTCCGCCGGTGCATTCATTTCTTGATGAAATGCAAAGGATTGGTGATCCGCAATGGCAATGCCGGAAAGACCTCTTTTTTTTGCGGTTTGGATGAGGCAATCTCGGCTCATGGCGCTGTCAAAGGAATGATGAGAATGCATATGCAGATCAAAATCCCAGGTTTTTGGATTATTGGAATTTGCCATTAAGTTCGCCGTAAAATTTTATTGGCCAAGTATCGACCGACAGGTTTCGGATCTTTCCACGAAAGAAATCCATCTTGGATAGAAGGGGTTAAATATTCCGAGACCGCTTTTGCCAAAGTCTGAATTTTTGAAGAGGGTCCTGCCATTATTTGTTTCCAGGCCATAAGATCGGTGAATAAAATCCGCATCCGGATTCCGTCAGGGTACTGAGTCACGGGAGCAAAATCTTCGCCCTGAGCTAAACGATAAAGCAAATAAGGAAAATCAATTCCGCACGCCACCGCAAGCGGAAGCGTGCCCCAAAACCTCGGATTAATTTCAAGCAAAGTGAGCGCACCAGTCTTTCGGTTCCGTTTAAATTCCACCATCGCGGGCCCCGTCCAGTGCAGCATATTCAAAAGTTGAGTTCCATAGGCGTTTAAACGTTCATCATGAATGCTTTCTGCAAGCGTACTGGGCCCGCCGCTCAAAGGATACTCCCGCAAACGCCGGTGACAAAACGACGCTCGAAGCCTTCCCTGTTCATCGTAGAGCGCAGAAAATCCCACTCCTTCGCCCTCAACATATTCCTGGACCAAAGGATCGAGCTTGATCGCAGAAAGCGTTTGATGCCACGCAATAAATTCATTAGGAGTCCGGACAATTCGATAACGTTTCTCTGGTTCTAGATAAAGCCCTTCGTCATTGCGCAATTTAATCACGGCTGGATAAAGCAATGTTTTTGAAAAAGCCTGCAGGGAAACATTTTTTGACATCACATACGTTTTGGGAATCGGAATTCCTAAATTCGATGCAAAAGATGAAAGCTCGATTTTGTCGTTGGCCAGACAAAGCGTTTCCGGAGAAGGAATGAATAGTTTTGTTTTTTGACAGACAACTTTCGCATGACGAGCCGCCCAAAGAAGCGTGTTAGAAGAAACTGGAATAAAAAGCGCGTGTTTCGCGCACTCTTTTAAAATAATTTCGGTATCCTCTTCATAATCTTCGATCCAGGAAGTTCCCGAACAATAACGGGATACGGATGCTAGCGGATGACGAAAAACTGAACGCTCAAGCGCAGCCACGCGCACTCCACGGCTTCCCAGCGACCGGATGATCGTAAGCGCAACACGCTGATTGGGATCAGAGACTAAGACTGAAGAATTCATCGTTTCTCCTTTCTCGTCTTCATATCGACTTCAAGATTTAAAAATTCTTTCCAAACCGCCTCCACCGATATTTTCTGAAGTCCTCTTGGATCTACGGTTTCGGTTCTAATTTCGGGTGAAAGTAAAACACTTCGAAGCTTGAGCCCTTCCGGATAAGTACCGTAAGTCGCATGATCACTTTTTCCAAAAATTCCTATTGTCGGAACCCTTTGAACTACGGCGCAATGCATGGGCCCGGTATCATTGGAAATGTACCCGTCCAGATGTCCAAGATAAGCGCAGAGCTCAAGGACACTGCGCGTTTCGGGAATGCGTTCAAGCGGAAGATCCGTAAGAGCAAGCAAACGCTCATAAAGCCAGGTCTCTTCCCCCGATGCTGTGATAAAAATCTGCGAGCGTGTTCGTTCATGGATTTTTTTTATTAAATCCGCGAAACGTTCCACGGACCAGGCCCGGGCTTTAAAATCCGATCGATTTGCACCCGGATGAATTCCCAGCCAAAATGGTTTCTTGGGATCTGCTGAGAATTTTGAAAAATATTTTCTCGCCTTTTCACTGCAGGCATCCGGAATTTGAATCTCAGGAAGTCCCAAATCCTTACCCCCTCCCAAGGCCTCGAGTACCCGGCCGTAGCGTTGGATCATGTGTTCTGCGGCATTTCGATCTTCGGAAATAGGCAATGCGAGAAAACGTCCCCGGCCCAGATAATCCAGACCGACACTGAATTTGGGACGGCAGAGCCCGTGCACTAAATAAGGCTTCAGTGTACCCAGCGAAGAATATTTGGAAGTAAGATCCACAAAAAGATCGTAAGGGGGCTGGAGATTTTTTCTGATGGAAAAATAATCTGAAATCATAGCCAGCGGATCCATAATTTTAGATCCCGGAAGAGAAAGCCCCCGCGCCACCATAATCCTGTCCACACTTTTTTGATTTTGCAGGAGTTCTTCGCCGGCAGGTCCAAGGATGGCCGTAATCTTGGCATTTGGGAAACGCGCTCTCAGCTCTTTCCAAAAAGGAAGACTCAAAACATAGTCCCCAAGTCCACCCAGGCGAAAAACAACTATCGACTCAACCGGATCCGGGAGTTTAACGTCCACCGCGAAACCATCCTTTGATTTTATAAATCACTTGGAAACAACCGCTTAAAATATCTGTTAGGAAAACCGTAAAAGGACCGTGATGTTTCCGGGCAAAGGTACGCGCACTATCCGTAAACCATTTCCAGGTTTTTTCATTAAAACTTCCCCCTCCCAAGTGCATAACTCGTGAGGACTCCACCTGCCAGCATTCCAGGCCACACTTCCATGCACGGCGCCCCAAATCAATGTCTTCATAGTACATGTAAAAGGCTTCATCATAAAGTCCGTGCTCACGGATAAAATCCCGCCGGACAAGACAGCAAGCTCCGGAAATATATCCGCGCGGAGAGTTTTCGGGTTTGAATTTCCCTTCACGTTTTTTTAAATATTCAGTAATCAGCATATCGCCAAAGATCAGTCTCAAGATCATGGACGTCATCCCATGCAAGGGCTTCGGAATTCTTTCATTTTGTACGCCTCCACACGGCATGGGCGAGGAATCCCAGGATCCTGGGTAAAGCACGGGGCCCAAAATGGCGGCTTTTGGATTCTTTTCCGCGAAGTGGATTAAGTTTCGAATGGAATCTGGGTTGAGCTCAATATCATCATTCAAAATAAGGGCAAAATCGTCCTGTTGATTCAAAAGGGCTTGATTGTGATTGGCTCCGAAACCCCGCATGGTTTCATTCCGAATCACTTTCGCCGTCGGAAAAATTTGATGCACTACGCCGGCTACATCCCAAGCACTGTGATTATCAACAACCACAAGCTGCCACGAAAGCCCTTCCAGCGCCGGCTGAAGCGTCTTGAGACACTTTTCCATATAATTTTGCCGGCTTCCGGAAACAATTGAAAGAGTAATCATAAATGTCCTGATGAATTAACTTAAAAAGGATTCACGAACACCAAAAATTTCAATCCCATCCCCAAGTCCCAATCCGTGAATGATCCGACGTGCCAAATCGCTCAACCACGCGAAACGAAAAAGAGAAACAATCGAAACTGATTTATTTTTCACTGGATTTGAGAATTCCCCTGTAAAAATAAAAGGGGCACCACTCAAATCTGTTTTTAAAATTCGAAGTCCAAGACTCTGAAACATTTTTTGAAATGCCTGATATGAAAAAATCATAAAATGCTCTTTTCTCTGATGTCCCATCCAGCGCGGACCATGAAGCCGGGCACCGAGACTCCTGGCATGCGGAGTCTGGATGACCATTAATCCTCCCTTCCGAAGGCCCTGAGTCCAAAATCCAAGCGACTTCAAAGGTTCGGTTAAATGTTCAAAGACCTGATAAGAACAAATAACATCATAGGTATTTTTCGAAATGGCAGCAAAATCTGATTCTGATTTAATGAATCGTATTTTTCCATCAAGTCCTTCCAAAAGCTGCTTCTGAGAACTCCCCTCAAATTCAATCCCCTCTGCATCCCATCCTGCTCGAATGGCTTCTCGGAGAAGATGTCCTCGGCCGCATCCGATTTCAAGCAGCTTTCCTCCTTTTTTCCCCAAAACTTTTTCAATGCGTTCTAAACGCAATCGAAGATTATGAATTTCCCCGTCAGAAAGTTCGTAGTGTTTTTCATGAAGATCATAATGCCGATAAATCCCGGCCAGTTCCTTGGCATCAAAAAAAGGAGATTTTACATAACATTGGCACGCCCCACATTGATGCACCTTCATGGTTAGATCTTCAAAGGGCACCTCAAAGCGAAACTGAATCTCACCTCCGCATGCAGGGCACTGATGAATTTCGATCATGGCAATAACTCGCACTTTCTCGACTCTGAAAAATTCTTTAAATCTGGACTTAACTGCCGATAATTGAATAGGTTCCAATATTTTATCGGCCAGAACCTCGACAAAATTGATTTTACAGGAATTGACTCCCATGAGCGAAGAAGTCGTCATTGCAAGATCCCATCCTTCCCCTAAAGTGTCGGTGATTATCCCTTCTCTCGACGGCTACCGGGGCGGCAATGTCCCTGGCATGATGAATGATTTAGCCGACACGGGGTACGAATCCCTTGAGATCCTTATTGTTAAAGGCGTGCGGCCCAATGGACGGGCGCGGGATGAAGGAGTCAAAAGAGCGTCCGGGAAATATTATATTTTTTTGGATGATGATGTCAGGATCGGCCCCAAATCTCTGGTCCAATCCCTGATTGAACCCTTTGAAAAATATCCGAATGTTATTGGAATAACAGGTGCCTCTTACCTTCTTCCAACCGATGCCCCGGCTTTTCAAAAATGGGTGGCCCGGGAACTCCCGCGAGTGGAATGCCCGATCAGCGCCACAATGATTGAATCTGATATGGTGTGCCATGCCTGCCTGGCTGTTCCGGCGGAGGTTTACAAAAAATCCGGAGGAGAGAGCCGAGTCCTAGAAAGCGGCACAGACCCGGATTTTAAGGCGCGGATTCGTGCGCTCGGCTATCAAGTGGTGATTGTTCCGCAAACCTGGGTTTGGATGCCGGCCTTTGCCAATTACGGGGAACTTTGCCGCAAATCCTTTCAGACGGGGAGAAATTCATGCCGCATGCAGCGAGAACATCCAGCGGATATTCATCCTTCCGGGACTCGGTTGGAAGAATCCCAGGTTAAAAGAATCACTCGATCAAAGCGCATTCAGTCTTATTTAAAAATAATGGGAAATGATCTTTTGCAAGGCCGCTGGCTTGCACTTTCCAACCGGATCTGCTATTTGAGTGGTTTTGCAGTGGAATCTATGACCGGACGGCGAGAAAATGCTGGGGATCGATCCAGCGTAAATTCTTAAGACCTGAATGGCGAAGTAATTCGGTAATCCGGCGAGGTGCCTCCCCATCCCCCACAGAATCTAAAAAAGAAAAGTGCACCTCACAAAAAGCAGCGCGAAGTTCCGGACGAGTTAGTGTATTTTTAAGTCCTAAAAAAACCTTTTCTTCAAAACCCTCCACATCCACCTTGATCACGGCCGGACAAGGCAGATGGTTTTGTTCCAAATAAAGATCCCCGGGCATCACTTCCGCGGATCCGGAGGCGTGAAGATCCGGACGATTTGAGGAATTAACCAGGGTGTGAATTCCGGCTCCAAATTGATCCGCAGTTCTAAGCGCAGCACTTCCGCATGTTTCTCCTAAGGCAAGATTTACAGCCTTGGCCTGATGCATTTGGTTCAGTTCAAAATTCTCCTGAAGCCGTTTGAAGGTTTTCGGCTCCGGCTCAAAGGCAAAGATCTTTCCCTGGGGAACGCAGGAGGAAAGCATCACAGAGTACGTACCGGTACTAGCGCCAATATCCCAGAAATGATCTTGCGGTCTTAGGATTTTTTTTATCGCTGCAATAAAAGGAGCATCGGCCCTGAGTTTGTGAGCCCGGTAGAATTCTTCAAAGTGAGAAATTTTAAATCGTCCGGAGAGTCCCGCTGCTTGAATTTGACATGTTTCGGGTTTTGATTTTTCATATTCACGGCGCAGCGCCAGCGTTTCTTGGTCGTCAATAAAATTAAGGATCTGATTAAGGCCTAATTTTCGCCATATCCGCCGAAGCCCCAAAAGCCGTGAGTAATCCATTAAAATCCCGCCTTAAAGAAGATAGACATAATATTTCGAGTGAGGAAGCTGATGCCAATTTTCTTTTGGATCCATGGCGGTCAATTCCGTGGCGACCAAGGCGCGCGCACCGGCATTTCTTAAAACTCCAAAAATGCGTTCCCGGGCCGCAGAATCCGCCTGGCTAAATTTGCGCCGAGCCCTTGCCGGAATCTCCGCAATGATTTTTAAATGAGCCAGCCGGACCCAAAGAGACGTCAAATAAGGATCCGAGGCAATCGCAATCTCATCCCCTTCCTGAATGCCAAGTTGATGCATGGCCTCTGCAATTTCATAATCCGGATTTTGCGAAAAATTATTTTCAAAAAGCCGCGCGAGTGTCCCTAAACCTCCGTGACTTTTAAATCCAAAAGTTTGGCGCTCTAAATCAGGCCGGAAGGCCAAGAGGTCGAGGGTTGCCCAGTTGTATCCAATCGTTAAAAAGGTCAGTATAACAAGCGTCCCGCCAAGAGATTTGAGCCAAGCCCTTCCGGATTCATTTTCCAACAGGGGGAGCGAAAGAAAACTGATCATCCAAAGCACCACAAATGGAGCCGCAATGTATCGCAAATCGCCGTGCGTCAAAGCATAAAGTCCGATAACAAAAAGCGCCGGAGCGATTAAAAACCAATATTGAAAAAATTGCTTCCGGCTTTCGCGGCTTCTTCCAATCATGATGAGAAACCAAAACCAAAGCGCTCCCGGTAAATATCCGCAGAAAATATTCCGGACCGTATAATTTCCCCAGATGAGCCCGCTTTGAAGGATGCGCTTTAAATCAAAATGCGTCTCAATTCCATCCAGCCAGTAACTGATGTCATACCAGAGTGGATAGGTCCCGCCAATGGGCTTGGAAAATTCATAAATTTCAGGATCTTCCGAAATTTTCCGCGGAGGATGCTTGTATTCCTGCATGGAAAGAGGCGCTGCATCTCCAAAAGTAGGGAGCGATTTCCCATGAATGGACATGGCATAGACCAATTTCCCGGCATCGCCGATCGTCAGCCGTCCTTTTTGATGCGACAAGGCTTGGATCCAAGGTGCCGCAATCATGCCTGCCACGCTAAGCGCCAAAAGCCATTTGACCCAAGTACCTGGCCTTTGACTTTGAATCAAGGCAGTGACCGCTAAAAAAATAAACGCCAAGGGCAGCATGACGGCTTTGGCAAGATAGGCAAGTCCCAGGCAGACTCCCAGTCCAAGATATTCGCCGATCCCTTCTTTTTTCTGTTTGATCCGAAGCATGAGTCCAGCAATGAGAAAATAGAAAACGACCACACACATGTCCGCCATCAGATCTTTAATTTTGACCCATTCAACCGCTGTAGAAATAAAAATCGTGTAACCTAAAAGCGCAGCCAAAGTATGCGAGCGGTGAGCCGCTTCGCTTTGAGAATTCATAGGGAGGGATGTTCGATAGGAAAAAAGTTCAGAGAGGAAAAAACGAAATGCCACAAGTCCGCATCCGTAAATAAAAAAATTGGCAGCATGCGCCACAGGATATTCCCAGTACGGCGAAGGTTGAAAGATCTTAAAGAAGACGGCCAAAAATACAGGATAGAGCGGACTCCACTGAGCGTTGGTAAACATATTCCAGTCTTGGCGGAGAAAGGCATAGGCCATATCTATATAGGACGTGCCGTCGGAACCGAAGGAATTCGTAAAGCGAAACAGCCAGCAGGCCAAAGCGCCAAAGATCAAGGCCACAATAAAAAAAATATTTTCCACTCCACAAGTGAACCCTCTCGAATCTTTTGACTGTAAATTCACGACACTGCTCCGAAATTTATTTTTATTTTTGATATTTCCTGAGCCACTCTTCCAAAACCACCAAAGACCAAAGATGAAACCCCCAGTCTCTTCTTCCATCCTGATGTTCACACCAGCGCTGCGAAACGGCCTCTGGATGAAGATACTGATACAAGCGGGAGTGCGGATCTTCCAAAAGTTTCTGCGCCGGCTCCTTCCACCCTTCTCTCAGCCAGGGTGAAATCGGAATAGAAAACCCCTGCTTTTTTTTCGTAAATAAAGAGGCTGGAAGAAATTTCTGCATGGCTTCTCTGAGGATAACCTTTGTCCTTTTTCCCTGAAGCTTCAGACTGTCCGGCAGGGAGAAAGCAAACTCCACGAGCTTATGGTCCAGAAAAGGAACCCGGACTTCAAGCGAGTGCGCCATACTCATCCGGTCCACTTTAACTAGAAGATCATCCATCATAGGCTGGGCCACTTCAAGAGCCAATAATCGATTCAGCGTCGAAGCCCTCGGCATCCGGTCAAGAAATTGTTCGACAAATTTCTTCTGTATCCCATCAGGGGTACAAAGTTTTCTCAGATTTGAATGCAGCATCGATGACAAATGGCGAGCCCCGTGGACCGTCATCTTGCGAAAACAAATATCGGGAAGCTCGGAAGAAAGATCCAAGAAAAAACGAAGGCAACGATCCGGCCAGGCATGAAGTCCTTCGCTTTCGGCTGCAGCCTGCAAAAACTGCTTTAAAAAGGGCTGGAGAAGCATTCGCATTCCATGATCTCCCCACCCCGCAGACTGACAGACATCGTGATGCCAGCCGTAGCCGCTTAAAGTATCGTCGCCTCCTTCGCCGGAAAGTGCAACCGTCACTTGGGTTCGTGCCATTTTACTGACATAGTAGGTTGGAACCGCGGAAGTGTCCGCAAAAGGCTCATCAAAGAAACGGGTAATCTCCGGAAGAATCCAGGCGTTCGCTGAATCCAGGACAAACTCATGATGCTGAGTTCCTAGATGTTTTGCAATTCTTCGCGCATCCTCAGCCTCATTAAACCCCGCTTCTTGAAACGCAATGTTAAAGGTATGAACCTCCTGCGTTGCGATCTGTTTGACCATGGCGGCAACCGAACTTGAATCGACACCCCCGCTTAAAAAAATCCCCCAGGGTACATCCGTTCTCAGATGCTGGGTCACGGCCTCGCGAAAAATTTCCGAATACTGTTCTTTCGCATTTTTTAAACTGATTTTAAGAGGAGCCTTCTCCTTGAGCGCCCAGTAAGAACGAATTTTCCAATCCCCTTTTTGATAAATTCCATAATGAGCAGGAGGAAGTTTGCGGACCGATTGAAAGATCGACTGCGGCTGAGGAATGTAAAGATAGGTAAAATAGGAAAGCAGGGCCTGGGGATCTAATTCGCGGGAAAGGCCGGAAACTTCCAGAAGACCCTTGATTTCTGAGGCAAAATAAAGAATATCGTGATGAAGCGCATAATAAAGAGGTTTAATTCCAAACCGGTCACGGGCCACCAAAAGTTTTTTCCGCGGCGCATCCCAAATCGCCAGGCTAAACATCCCGCGAAGATCCGCTAAAAAGGCGTCGTTTTTTTCTTCATAGAGATGGACCAGGACCTCTGTATCGCTTTGCGTCTTGAACCGGTGCCCTTTAGCTTCCAGTTCCTGACGAAGTTCAATGTAGTTATAAATCTCTCCATTCAGAATCGTCCAGATCGTCCCGTCTTCATTACTGATCGGTTGATCTCCGGTGGCCAAATCAATAATCTTGAGGCGCCGCATGCCAAGACTGATCCCGTCTGCAACATAATAACCTTCAGAATCGGGTCCCCGGTGAATAAGCGAACGGCTCATCTTCTGAACGAGTTCCCGATCGGCTAGTCCGCCAATCCCAACAATCCCGCACATGCTCTCACCTCTTGAATCAACTTTTAAACGTCCGGATGATGTTTTTCGCGTTTCCAATAATTCATCGGAACAAACGCACAAAAAAAGAAGACCGCCAACACTTTAAAAAAATCGCTGGCCTTGATTTTCTTTCCTTCCTTCACTGAGCGTGCAAAATATTGGATCGGCAGTTCCATAAATCGGCATTTTCGTCTCGCCAAATAACCCGCAAGTTCTGCATCCAAGGCAAAGCGGTCTGAATGCCATCTCACATCGCGGAGAAAATCCATTTTCACAGCCTTGTAACAAGTATAGATGTCCGTCAGTTTAAAACCATAAAGAATATTAGCGGCCAGAGTCAGAAACCGATTGGCAATATAGTTCGGGAAAGCCATGCCTTTGGGATAACTCGTGTTTCGAAAACGGCTTCCAAAAACCACATCGGCTCTCCCCTCCACAATGGGCTTGAGAAGCTGCGGGATATCAGCCGGATCATATTCCGTGTCCGCATCTTGAATGATCAGAATATTTCCGCGCGATCGACGGATCCCCTTGCGGACCGAATATCCTTTTCCTCGATTAATCCGATTGTGAAAAAGACGAAGCTCACAGCCTTGATCGCGCGCTCTACTGCGAAGCGCAAGGCTCTTATCCGGCGTTTTATCCTGCGAGGCATCATTCACCACGATAATTTCGTACGGCATACCGTAATCCACGTTCTGCAAACGTTCTAAAATTTCACCGATGGTACGGCTCTCGTTAAACACCGGAACAACAATTGAAAGCTTCATGATATTTTAATTTTTTTTTGATTCGGAAAAAACATCCCCACCAAACAAAAGATTGCTAACACGCCTGAGACCGGGATGAACGTCTTCCAAAAAGGTTCGTATTGATACCGAACACGATAATTTCCAGCTTTGGGAATACGGACGGCACGAAAAGCTCCATTAGCACATAAAATTTTAGACTTTTCTCCGTTCACCCTGGCCTGCCATCCCGGATAAAATAAATCACTCAAAACAAGGTATCCCGCGGAGGGAGCAGCAAGAATCACTTCCACGGATTCCTGTTCATTCCGGGCCATATGCGCCGGCAAAAAGACTTCTTCGCTGCCAGCGTCATTTAAATCGTCATGGGAGTCCATTATATAGACCCGCCGAGTGGGCTGAAACTGTCCGCTTCGGAGGATCTTGAGAAATTCCTCATGACTTGCGGTCGTACTGCGGCTGACAAAAAAGGCCCGGGGCAGCGGGTTCGGATTTTCATAAAGCCGATACTCACCGTCTCGAATTGGAAGCTCCTGATAAGGGCGGTTGAGTTCACGGTTACTAACCAAATATTTGACATTTAAAAAATCAAGGAGTGCCGAACGCTCATTCCACACATTAAAATCCGGAAGCAGATAACGGTCGGCATCATCGATTCCGCCGATACCTTCGAATAGATCGTAGTAATTTTTAACCAGAAGCGACCCGTAAGCTCCAGGTATTGCAAAATGATACATGATATTGTCTTGAACTACGAGCGGCGGCTTACTGTTATCCACCAAACGGTCAAATAAAAGATGCACGCGGAAAATTCCCTTTTGTCCTTGGAGATAATCAATGATGGGAGAGGGGCGATAAGGACTCGGCGCTCGTCCATAATCCTGTTTAATGCCTACCCATCCATAGCTGTAGAGATTTAAAAATAGGATAACCAGAAATCCAAGAGTCTTGATTCGCATTGAAAGGGACCGGCTCTTTAATACCCGCGCTGTCCATACCTGAGAGACGATGATCCATCCCAGAAAACAAAAATTCCAAAATGAAAAAGGCATCACTTGCGCAGCTATTTTCTGCGTCACGGAATCCCAAGAGTCTAAATAGTGCTTCAGCGGATTGGTGTGGAAATTAGACGTTGAAAAAAACCAGGTGACATAGTTGATAAGATGCTCTTTGAGCAAAGGAGCCGCCCAGCGCAGCAGCCCATAACTCATAAACAAGCCCAAAACTCCTGCCGCGCAAAGAATTTGGTAGATACGGTGCGGAGTTTTTAATTCCTCGGGCGGAACTTTTTTCCATCGATCAAAGCCATACGCTGAGGAGATCGAGAAGCAAAAGCCCGCAAAAAAGAGCCATTTGGAGGGAATCCGAAAACTGTAAAAATGCGTCACTTTCATGAAAGCAACATAAAGAGGATTGAATTGCCCCAACGCTACCGCCAAAGCAATAACACCCCCCCAAAAAAAGAACTTTTCGTCCCAGGTTTTTTTGGTATTCATTAATGATACTAAGGTAAAAAAAACCGGCAAAACTCCAAGATAAAATCCGGATCTCAAAAAATGCCCCCAGTGGGGATAAAAAAGCGTCGCCAGCGAAAGAGGATGAACAGAGCCCTGATAGGCAAAAACCTCCTGAGGATGAGCGCGCGTGGTAAGCGGCAGGAGTTCCCGAAGACCCAAAATTTGAGGCGCGGCAATCAACATCGCGGTGCATAAAGCAGTTCCAATCCAAAACCAACTCAATAAACTTTCGCGGATGGAAAATGGGTGTTGACGCTTGGCAAAGGAAATGCCTGAAAATAAAACATAACATCCTGCGAACCCAATCGCATAAGCAGCATGCTGGATATTACCCGCAAACATCTGAAGCGCAAAAAGGAGTGCGAGCCCAAAGAGAGGCTTCTTTTTCCCACTCCAAATGATTTGATCGATGCTTAACAAAATAAGTGGAAGCCAAATGAGGACACGTTGAGAAAGCGTATTATGAGTACCGCAACCCGCCTGGGTCATTCCAAAAAGATACGTCAAGGAACCAAAGACCACCGCTTCGCGACTCAGTCCCCGAGTTTTGAGATAAGCATAAAAAAACCATCCCCCTAAAATAAAATGAGAGAGAATGCTCCATTGATAGGCCGCAAAGGAAGAAACTATAAAATTCCAAAATATCAGCGGCGGATAGAAGACTCCGGTTTGACTTTCCGCAAAAATGGGAAATCCGGTCTGAATATCTTGAGTCCACAAGGGGAAATGAAAGTTTTTGATGCTCTCAGCGTGAAAAAAAGAAAAAGGAATATGGAAAAGCCGGTAATCGCCGCTCAGGAAAGTTGCCTTAAAGAAAAAGAGCTCTATAAAAAATTGAATGTCCATGCAAACTCGCGTGCGGTACGGGCATGAAGCCCGTTCGTTCCGCCTGTCCCGTTAGTGCCGTCTGCGACCGGCAGATGCGTGAAAAGCCGGGGCGCGGCCATGGCCGCGCCCCCGG
>CAYWRU010000046.1:0-27638 GCA_964460795.1 uncultured bacterium
ACCGCTGGAAGGCTAAACCTTTACATCACTTTACACAATTTAATTGACGTGACCAAGTGAAGCGCAAAAACCCGTCTTCACGGCTTCACTCTTCACATTTCACAACAAGTAAAAATCGCTAGGCCATGGTGGAAATATGTTCTGCGGTCCGAACGTTCAGGATCCAATCCCGCAGCGCCGCTCCAAGGATCAAATATCCCCTCTGAAGATTCATGAATTCCGCATGTCCTTGTTCCAAAGTCTGAAGGGTTTTGAGATTTAACTCTCCCCAGCCTGAAGTCTCGGGCAAGAGATCATGCAAAAAGTAAACAAAGGCCTCTTCAAGAGTGATTCCTTGAGACAGAAGAAGCTGCGGTCTCGATCGAATCAGCTTTTCATCCTCAGACCATTCCGAAAGGAAAAAGGCATTCCGATGACGATCAAGAAAATGGTTCACAGAACGTGCAAATTTCGGATCGTTCGTGTGCCAAATCTCAACCACCCCTGAAGAACGAAGTGATGCCATGGTAGGCCCCTCGATTTCCTTTGAACTTTCCAGAACAATCCCTACCTGGCCGGCCATTTTAAGCCCATGGGACTGAAGCTCTTTGAGCATCCCTACAAATTGGAGCAATTCACTTTGCAGTTCACGGCTTCCGTTCCATCGAACCACCAAAGAATAATCCAAACTTTCTGTTTTTTTATCCTCCACTGCTTTGGCAAGTTTTTGAAGATTGGCTAAAGCACGGGAAAGCTTTAAGGATCGATGCGTATCATAATCTGGATGCAAGCTGCGAAACTTATCCAGCCCTTCAAAGGGTCCTTGAAAATCAAACCGATTTTCCGCAGCTTCAAAAAGAGGCAAAGCTGCTCGAAGTCTTCCGCTTGTTTTCTCAGGATTTTGCCGAAATTCTTTAATCCATGCATCCCAGATAAAAGCCCCAGAAACGCCTCTTCCCAGCACGGCAGAAAGAATCCGAAGTTCTGAACGAGATATTTTTTGAGAATTTCCCGCCGGATCCTTAACGTTCTCTTTGCGGAGATTTTCCTGACCTAATTTCTTAATAATTTGACGAATTCGGCGCGTATCTTGAGGAAGCTGAAGTGTAATATGCTTGAGTTTCATGTGTCCCAAGAAAAGCTGCTCCAACCCATTTTCTAAGGAAGGCTGATCGGAATAAAAGCCCGAAGCAAGCAAAATCAGCAGCTGATAGGCTAAATCCACAGTCAAAATCCGATTATCACTAATAAGTTTTTTGTGGTGCCGATCACGGAAGTCCTGCAGTATGCTTGCCTCATAATCTTCTTCGAGAAATTCAGAAGATTTTTTTACATATTCATTTTGCGCCTGCATTGCCTTGAGAATTTGTAATCGATCCGTCTGTGTTTCCCCTCTTAATACTTCTACCGCATAGGGCTCCCACGACTTATCTTGGGCAGAAAGAATGCTGCCCATCTCAGCTCGAACCTCCTGACTCTCTTCTTTCGCCATCATCTCGATGGCTTGGCCCAAGCGGTCGGCACGGGACAATTTCACCACAGCATGCAAAAAGGTTTCCCGTTCCATTAAATAATCCCCCAAAGTATGGGCGTGCTTTGCTGCAACCTCTTGCTCGAATCCATCTAAAATGAGAAGCTTCTCTAATGCGGCTATCATTTGCGATTGGTAATACTGAGGATAAATTTCCACGGATTCTGCTCCCGAATCATGCTCCTGCCCTCGTTTGAAGATCGCCTGCAAAGAGGTAGGAATCAGAAGTTCTAAAAGCAGTTGCTTGCCCTTTTCACGTCGCTGCATTCGAATTAATGTTTCTGCTAATTGAAGCTGAATAACCAGAGGATAATAATGCCCCCCTTTTTGAGATTCGGCATAACGCTCAGCCGCCATCTGAAGATGGTGTGCTGCAGCAGAATCTGCTTCATGAATTTCAGCACCATGACTTGCATCGCCTCGAGCTCTCTCAGTTTCATCAACGGACAAACAGCGACTTTTCATTGAAAGCCAAGCGGCAAGGCGATAATGTGCGTCCGCAAGCCTTTTTAAAGGCAATTGGAGCTCGCGCCCACGAACGCTCAACTGTTCCCTAGGCAGTCCAGCAACTCTGCGTTCTACTTCAGCAACTTCCTCTTGTGCATTTGAAAGTTCGTGCTCGGCTAATTCAATAAAAATTCCCCAGGGAATATTTTTCCGGAACCGTTGAATGGCCCACTCTACCCACTGCTGTACTTTAGGATCGGTTCCTCGCGGATCTCCGATAGCCCGAAGAAGCGCGCAATACCCTGCAACTCGGGAGATCTCCTTCCACCAAGGACCGGAAAAAACTCCGACTTCATGAGGAACCCCTGATATACCTCGAATCCATTCTGCATCCTTTTCAGATTTTTTACCCGCATAGCCAATTCGCCCAATGGCCTTGGCCGCCTCCGCACGGACCTGATAATAAGGATCGTGAATTAAAGCATGACTCAAGACCATTGAGGCTTTACCTTTCATGTCATCTGAAAGATTGATTTTGCCCAACACATAGGCGGCATTTCGACGACGCTGACGGTTTTCAGGCTTGGAATCATCGAGACTCAATTCTTCAAGAAGTTGTGCGACTTTCTGAGTCATTTTCTCCCGGATACTCGCTTCATTTTCCTTCTGCCACTGAATTCCGGAAACGTCCTCACTCAAAAGCTGCCCATAAATAGCCAAGCTGAGCGCCATGGGGAAAGAAATTCCTAACTTTTGATAGTGTGCAATTTTGCAAGCAACTTGAGCCAACCGGATACCAATTCCCTCCTGGCTTTCTTCATATTTTCCAAGACTTTGTTTGGAGGCAAGCGCTTCCGTCACATCATTAGCTTCTGCCGTAAACCATTGATTAGCTTCATGAATTTGTCCCGAAAAAGTATGGCTGCTGCCATGGACTTGCTCGAATCGTGAAAATTCCTGCCAAAGATTGGCCGTTACATAGGAAGCAATACTATCCAAAACCTGGTAGTCACGGCCATATTCGTAATAAGGAAACTGATGGTTGAGGATCTCATGATACGCCGCCTTTGCCGATCCCACATTGACTGAGCTCATACGCAAAAACAGAACATCGTGATCACGCATCCATTTCACAGCCTCCGGCGTTGCCACCTGATAAAGCCCCTCCAGAACCATCTTTCCTCGGAAGAGTTTCGCATGTTCCTCGGTAAAACTTCCCGGGGCATCAGCAAGAACTAATAAATCAGCGTACGCATAACTTTCTCCGCGCGCCAAATGATGCGCAGGATACTCATTAACTTTTCTGCGTTGCCCTTTATACTTTGCAGCCAATCCTGCTAAAGTATTTTTTTCTCCGGCAGCCACATGCAGCTGAAATTCCCGAAGCAGATCCAAATCTAAACCGTCATATTGAACAATTTCTGTTTGCTGATTACGAAGACCAATCACGCGGATCTGTTCTTGCTGCAAAGTTGAAGCGACTGCAAAAGAAGAACGTGATTCCCCGCCGGTGGGAAGCAAGCTTTTACGGGATAAAACTTCGACGCACTGCGCTGCTACGCGTCCAGCTCCAAAGAAAGCCACACGAAATCCCCGCGGATCCTCTGGCTGGCGCGGTAAGAAATAATGATCACGAATATAGGGATGGCGTATAGCCGTGAGCATCGCTGCAACCACAGAGGTCCCGTCTACAAGAAGTTCTGCTTTGGCAATGCCTCGTAAATATTTGGAGACTCCGACCACAGGAGGAATCGAAAATATCACAGGCCCTTTACGGATAAAAAGAGAGTGAAAGTAGAGCCATTTCCAGACTCTAAAAAATGCCCAGTAAACTTTTGAAACCATCCAGCTTCCGGCTGTCTTTCCTGCCCAACGATATTTCTTATCAATGGCAGCATTCATCGCCGCATTCCAAGCCCAATTCATGGACTGCGTATCCAAGTTAGCGCCGCTTGAAAGCACAAGGTTCTCGCCTAAAATACTGGCGAACACAAGCGACATAACGGTATCTTCGATTAATTCCTTTTTGGAATTTCCCTGGGATGCAAGCACGCTCAATTGTGCGCCGTGAAGCGAGCTGGCTCCGTGGCGATTATCGTCTGTAGCCTCTGCGATGCCTGGAATCTGCGGCAATTCGTTATAAATTCCCGATTCATAATCGGCCATCGAATCCTTGATAAAAACATTAAGGGGGCCTTCAGCAATATTAAGGTTTGAAAATTTTGGATCCCCTTCAATCGCCAAATGTCCTACATGGTTTTGACCCGCAATGATGATCACTCTCCACGGGCTTCCCCGGGGCATTTCCTGAGGAGGAAGCACGCAAGTCATGAGCTCTCCCCGAAACGCAATGGCCGGTGAAACACCCAGACGAATGCGCGTATCATCCAATAAATTACTTTTCTCTGGATCAATCCAGGATTGAAGTTCCTGAAAGGCTGCCTTTTCCCCAAGAATATTGAGGGAGGGATACATTCGCAGAACTTGATGGAAAACTTCTTCAAGTTCAATCCTCCGGTCTTTTACGTCTTTTCTCGTTCTGAATTCCTCTTGATAGGGCACGGTATAATCCAAGAGCTCTTCCCAAGAAACAACTTTTGCGCCCGAATTTTTATCAGAAAGAGGACCCGCCATTTTAGCTTGGTAAACTTCTAAAACCTCCTTCACACTTCGGGATAAATCCTGAATCTCTCCCCGCAAAGCCGTTGGAACCACTCCCCGCTGCGCAATGGCTTCATATAAAATATATTTCCTTCGTAAGGATTCCAAATACGGCATTAGTTTCAGGCGAAGGGGTACAAAATCCGGGTTCACCGTTGAGGGCGTCTGTGCACTGGTGAGGCGTTTACTCATCGCATCAAACTGCTCCACGAGGCTCCCTTGAGTTTTTAAAGCTGGAAATGTTGCACCTAACGCCGCATCCAAAATCATCAGCTGTTCTGCCAATACCTGAAAGCCCTTTTCAAAATGCTCCCTCAGATTTTTCGCGGATTGGCGCCAAAGGTCTCCTTCATCACCGTCTGCTGATTGCGACCGGACTTCCGCACGAGAAAAACGATCTCCAATTGCATGGCTTTGTTTTATCGGCTGAAATGCTAAATGGAGCCCAGAAACAAATGGAGCCACACTATAAGGGCTATTCAGGGTTGCTGTACTTTGAACCAATTGATTGAGATGCAAAGCGTCCAGTTGATTTTTTTGATTCAGAATATTGACTCCGGCCAAAAACCGTTCAAGTTTTCCCTGCTTGATCTGCAGGGATTCCTGAGAGATAGACCGAGAGATTGTTTTATCAATAAAATGAGTGTAGCGCCCCGACTCTTGGAGCCTCCCCTGCTTGGCTAAGGCCCGCAAAATCTCATCCCTCCAAAGACGAACCCCTGAGAAGGCGTTGGAATGATATAAACCATTCATCAACTCATCCACAGTCGCCTGAGTAAAAGCCTGACAAAGATCCACACTTGCATTTTGAGGATACAGATATTTTTTCCAGGAAACTTCTCCGCGCATGAGATCCGAAGTTCGATCTTCCTTAGGCAGCGTCTTC
Organism: uncultured bacterium; assembly: GCA_964460795.1. Lineage (GTDB taxonomy): Bacteria > Omnitrophota > Omnitrophia > Omnitrophales > Aquincolibacteriaceae > CAZOOM01. The sequence goes on from CAYWRU010000046.1 coordinate 5,505, forward strand.
ATTCCGGGAGAAATCTCAAGATAAGAATCGCCGCGGTTTCGTAATTCCTCCAAAAGCGCCTCGCTGTGAAATCCTCCGGTCACAACGATTGCAATCGATTTGGGCGATCTTTGCCCGTTCTGAGAAATGGTTTTTATAAAGATATCTGAGCGTTCGGAGGCAAGATCATAAAACCGGAAATACGACTGACCTTCGGATGACTTTTGGAAGTTTTGCAAAAAATCCTGAGCGCGATCTTTAAAAGCCGTTCTTGAGCCCCCCGAAAAAAACCCTGCCGAGATGCTCTGTTTTAAAAAAAGCCAATCTTTCCATTCCAATTTAAACTCAATGAGTTGATGCAGAACCCAAATCTTTTTTGATAAAACAGCCAGTTCTTTTTCGCCTGAAGTCTGAATGGATTTCTCTTCTAGCTGTGTCAAAAAGTTTTCTATCTCCCAGCGCACCTCAGATCCCCGAAGGCGGCTGAGAGAATCTTGCCCCTCCAATATGCCCTGGAACTCATTGCGCAAAGAATCTGCACGGCGTGGATCTTTACTTTGAATTTTTTTTATTAGTAAATCCAGAAACTCTTCTGAAGAAATCTGTCCCGTCTTCCATGCTTGGAGCTTTTCATTCCAAGCCACCGAAGACTTTTCGCTGGCAGAGGATTCTAAAGTTGGGACTATTTTTAGAATAGCCGCATCAAGAGAAGGTCCATTTTCATTTTTCCATTGGGAAATAAGCGCTTGAAGATGAGGCCACGAAGAGAGTTCCTGTGGCGTCACTTGCGATGCAAGGACATGGAAGAATGATTCGGCCTTGAGTTCAGAATCGTTCCATAGATTCAAAAGCTGATCCGCGGAAAGCGCCTTGGCTGAATAAATTCGTTTTTTTTCGGACAAAAGCATTTCTTCCAAAGATTTTATTTGCGTTCTCCAGACAACCTGAGATCGAACAGCGTTTAAGTAAGCCGCGTAATTATCTTGGTAAGTTTTCCAGTTTTCCATACCCTGAAAATCTACAAGGGGGGAGAAAACACTCGCGGTGGCAGCTCCTGAGATTTCCGCACGGTTTAAATATTGATCAAATACCCTACGCAGCTTTTTTTTATCGGGGAAATTCTGATAAATCAGAGGATCCAGCCGGCCCTCAGCTCCCTCTAAATAAACCCGCTTGATGCCATAGTGCGCAACGAAATATTCCACCAAGGCTTCAAGTGATTTCTGTGCATCCGGCACGGTGTGCGCATCTTTTAAATAAATATAGGTGCGGCCAGAGGATCCGTGATGAAGAGAATCCAAAGAACCAAGCTCAGGGGGAACCCTGATCTCAGCAAGCGGGATTGTGGCAGAAGTCGCTTGAGAGATACGAGACCTGGGGAGGTCTGGAATTTCCCCCTGAGTTGGAAGAAAAGCGTTACGAGTTTGAGCAAAAAGGGGTGCAGAAATAGAAGTCATGAGGAAACACACCGCGAGCACACCCGCAGTGATTTTTTCCAGACTCCTGGACTGGGATAAAGATATCCGTGATTTCATATTAATGGGTTTTACGACGAATCAAACGCAGGAGAATGTTGCCACAATCCCTAGGATTTGAACTGTGGGAAGTGTAGCAGACTGTGACGCCGTTTCAAGAGCTGGAGGTCCCTCTTTTAACGTTAAATGACCGCTGTTATGCATACTATGATCAAACTAGGAATGACTTAGGAATCTTAGGGATCGATTCTAAATGCTAGAAATTGGCTCTTATTGATTGCCATTTAAATGCTGCCAGGCACGGTTTGGAGCGCCAAGAGCAAGAGGGTGCGTTACTTAGAAGGATGAAAATAGGTCCAGACCGCAGCAGCCGCCTTACGATTCATGCCGGGAAGGCCGGCGAGTTGTTCCAAACCCGCGCGAACAAGCTCTTCCCTGGAATCAAAATTTCGAAGTAGAATTTTTTTACGCTCTTCTCCGATACCCGGCACCGTATCCAGCTCTGAACGCTGAATGGTTTTTTCTTTTAAAATCCGATGATACCCAATGGCAAACCGGTGCGCCTCATCCCGGACTTTTTGCAGCAAATGAAGCGCCGGAGATTTTTTGGGAATCAGGACCTCAGAATTCGTTTTTGCGCTGTAGATAGTTTCAAATTTTTTTGCGATGGAAAAAAGCATGGAAATATCAAATCCTTCGCGTTCCATGACTTCGCGCGCCGCATGAAGATGCCCCTTCCCTCCATCAATCAAAATCACATCCGGATGAAACTCTTCTCGACCCTCACGGATTCCTACAAGCATCCGGCCAAGGGCTTCGCGCATCATGGCATAGTCATCAATCCCCTTCACGGTCTTGATCCGGTAACGGCGATAATGCATTTTGTCTGGAAGCTCCCGGTAAAAAGCCACCTTGGAAGCCACAGCCTCCTGCCCCATCAGATTGGAGATATCAAAGCATACGATTTTTTCGGGAAGCCGCTCCAGATCAAAATGCCGTTTTAGATCCAGCGAAGCAGAAAGAACAAAGGCCGCTTCGGACGCTTCTCCATGAAAACGTTTCTTACGGAGCCGGCTTAAAGCTTCAATCTGTTCTTTGTAATGTTGGGCGTCTTCAAAACGCAAATCATCCGAAGCCTGCTGCATCTCTTCTGTCACGTAATCCATCAAACTCTTTTTTCCACTTCCCAGAAAACCACGGACCTCCTTAACTAACTGATCATATTCGGATTTAACCTCCGGCTTGATGCAGGGCGCAAGACATTGTCCAATGTGATAATAAAGGCAGGCCTTTTTGGGAATCCGGCGGCATTTTCGAAGCGGAAAAAGGCTATGGATCAGACTGAGGGCCTCGCGCAGCAGTTTGGCGTCTGTAAAAGGGCCGTAATAAATTCCCTTCCGATCGGATTTATCGCGCGTGATGTGAATCCTGGGAAAATCTCCCCCTGTAATTTTTAAAAGCGGAAAACTTTTATCATCCTTGAGCTCTTTGTTGTAGCGGGGCTGATGTTCATGAACCAGACGGGCCTCTAAAAGAAGCGCATCCACCTCGGAGGCAGTTTCAATATAGTCAATTTCGCGAACATGGGTCATAAGCGCTTGAATCTTAGGCATCTCCGGCTGCGGCTTGAGGTAAGAGCGGACACGTTTTCGAAGCGCCAGCGCCTTTCCGATATAAAGCAGCTCACCCTTTTCATTCCGCATCAAATAAACACCCGGGGAAAAAGGAAGCGCCTCCACCTGCGCGCGGAGAGGATGCTCATTCGTCATGATCAAACCCGCTTTGCAAGAATCCAGGCCCAGGCCTCTTGGGCTTCCTGGACATGAAAGAGAAAGCAAAAGAAAATGTAAACGCCAACCGAAAGCCCCATGGATCCAAGGACTCGAACCATTAAGGCCAGAGTTCCGGACGCCTGCCAAATCGAACTCACGGCGTGATAACAAATTACGCAAAAGATTCCCATCGCCAAGGAGGCAAAAAGAATTCGGAGAAAGGATCGCATGAGTTTCCCCACAGGAAATCCCGGAACTTTTCGTTTAAAAATCACCCCCAGCAAAAGGAATTGAACTATGCCCGCTATCGAAGTCGATAACGCAAGCCCGGATTCTTTTAGAAATCGCATCAAAATAAAATTGAGCAAGAGATTTAATATGAGACTCAAAATTCCGGTTTTAACCGGCGTCTTCGTATCTTGAAGGGCATAAAATCCGCTTGTAATGATTTTCTGTCCTGAGTAAGCAAAAAGCCCGATTGTGGAATACATCATGACTGAGGCTGAGCGTTGGGTTGAGACAGCATCGAACTGACCGCGCTCAAAAAGCATGCGGATAATGGGATCACGCAGCACAATCAAACCCACGGAACACGGAAGGATGATTAGAAAAATGCTGCGCAGGGCAAAGGACATGCTTTTCTCAACTCCGGCCAGATCCCCCTCAGCGGTTTGTTTTGAAATCGTGGGAAGCAGCGCTGTTCCCATGGCAATGGCAAAAACTCCCAGAGGAAACTGCATCATGCGCGTCCCATACCAAAGCGCAGAATTGGCACCTGGATCCAAAAACATGGCCAGAATTTGATCGATCAAAAGATTCATCTGCACAATTCCAAAACTAAGAAGTGACGGAAGGAGTAATCGTCCGGCTTTTTGAAGCGCCTCATCCTTAAAATCAAAAAGTTTTTGGTAGCGGAATTTTATTTTTAGGAGCGAAGGAAACTCCGCGGCAACCTGAATCAAACCAGACGCCAAAATGACCCAAGAAAGACTCCAAAGCTGCTCTTCAGAAACAGACCCAGCCAAGGGAATCACCCAAAGGACTCCGGCAATCCAAAACAAATCCAAGATCACAGGACCGAGCGCTGCCGCAAAAAATCTTCGGTGACAATTCAGGATCCCCATGCCCACAGCATAAAGGGAAATGAACCAGAGATAAGGAAAAAAGATTCGGAGAAGACTGAGAAGTAAGATGATTCGCGGCGAAAGGCCTTTCCAGGTTAAAACCGCCTGTAGAATCAACTCCACTATTCCAATGAAAACAAGAAGCCCCATACCAAAAAGCGTCGCCACGAGATTTGCAAAGCGAAAGGCCTTCGCCTCGCCCTCTTTATGAAGAATCTCCGTATAGACAGGGATAAAAGCACTGGAGAGCGCGCCCTCGCCCACGAGCCGGCGCAAAAAATTCGGCATCATGAATGCAAAAATAAAGGAATCCCACTGCCAGCTGGTCCCAAATTGCTTGGCGCTGACAATATCACGGATCATGCCAAGGATGCGGCTTGTGAGCGTCATGAGTCCCACAACCCCCGCGGATTTCACTAAATGACCACGCCCCTCCCCCGAAGAAAATCCTAATTCGTCTTTTTTCATGAGCGATCCAGTATCCTTTAAAATCATCTTCTTCGACTTAAACCCGCTTGGAATCCAACCCAGGCTAGAAATTGACAGGCCCTGGATCCTGTGTTACATTGGGCACTCATTTTTTCTGAAAGGAGAAAGTTTTTATGCCCAATATTCGTTCAGCTGCTAAGCGGATGCGCAGTGATGCCCGAAAACAGGAACGCAATCAAGCGACCCTGACCGAGCTTAAATCCCTCAGCAAAAAATTGCTTCAAACCACGGAAGCTGCCCAGGCAGCTCCTTTGGCTTTGGAAGTTATTTCCAAATACGACCGGGCTGTGATTCGCGGCGTGATCCCCCGAGGACGTGCCAATCGCAAGAAATCCCGCGTTACCAAGTTCCTGACAAAGCTTAAAGCAAAGAAATCTTAGTTTTGAGTTAATCAGTTCATCGAATAAAAAACCCGTTTCGGATCTTCCGAAGCGGGTTTTTTGCTTTAAGCCGTTGTCCTAATCAGCCAAGATTCCAAACCGGCAAGCTCTTCTGCACGTCCGGTTTTCATTTTCCAATCCAGATCAAAAAGTCCTTCAATGGCCGCTTCCAATTTCGCGAGGGAAAACGCCCTAAGCTGTTTTAAAAAATAAGGTGCAGAACGCGGTGATATTTTACAGCTGCGAAAAACTGCGTCCTGAGACAGGCCTCGATCGAACAAAACCGCGGCCTTCCAAAATCTGCGCAGCATCCAGTGGAGCATTCCAATTAAGGCTTGAGGTTCCTGATTTGTTTCTTCAATAAGCCGCCTCATAAGCATCACGGCCTTGCCCGCATCCCGGGCCACCAAAGCATTCACCAGCTGAAAGTTATCGAGTTCCTGCCAACGCTCAGAAAATTGCTCCACCACTTCAAGCCCAATCCGGGACTCCGATCCAACATAGTTGATCATCTGGTCCACTACCGATTCCAGCATGGACGGCTGATCTCCCATGCGCTCCAAGAGTGTTGCGAGAGCTGTGGGATCCATGGTTTTAGCGCTCAATCTCAAGCGAGTCTGAATCCATTTTGCACCCGCGCTATCCAACTCAGAATCTGTAGTTTCAAGAATCTTCCCGTAGGAAGAAGCCAATTTGCGAAGCTCATGATCCTGAGGCAAGGACTCGGCTTCAAAGAAAAAAGCCGCAGGCAGTGTTTCATTTTTAAGAAGCGGCTCAAGCCCGGTAAGCGATTTGTTTTTTAGAAGCTGGGCTTCGCGGATCCGAAAGACCTGACACTCCACTAGAAAAGGGAGGCTGCGTGCCTCGGCCAGAATCGTGTCTAAGGGAGTTTCTGAAATTCTAAAACTGCGAAGTGCAGTCTCCCCCTGAAATTGTTTTTGGATCGCTTCGGCGAACTTGCGAAACCTTTCTTCGCTTAAAAAAGCATCCCCAAGCGCCAATTGGAATCGATCGGATATTTTCATACTTTCAACCTAGTGGTTCGGCTAGATTGAAATTATCTGTGGATAATTTCAATCTTCGCTCACCAAAGTACTGAGCTTGCCCCTAAAATTAATCTTGTCGAAGTACCAGGATGGACTCTGAAGTCGCAGGGAGGTCACAGGATTGCCAGATTTTCTAAAAAGCACTTACCAGTCTTCAACCACGCGATCTACGAGATTTTGCGCCAAGCGTTTGACGGCACGCTCCGCAGCTTCCCCGCGGGCCTGCGGCCGCAAGTCACTGACAAAATAATCCGAATCGCCTGTAAAGTTCCCTTCTTTCCAAATTATTTGCTTGGTTTTATGATTAACAAGCTCGGCATCTACAGTTACAAACATGCGGTATTCCTGAACAGATTCTAAGGTGGAAAATCTTACCCCGCCCTGATCAAAGCGGGTGAGATTCACTTTTAAAATAACGTCCGCGGCTTCTCGACTCGCCGCCACACGAAGATTTCCATCCTTATTCATACGATCTGTCACAGCATTATTGATCATGGCTTCCAACCCCGGCACATAAGCATAAACCTCTGACAACTCAATATGATTCTGCACAGGCTCCACATAAATCGTCTTCATGTCAGGAGGTAAAGCGGATTGGCGGGTATATCCACAACCCGTTGCAAGAAAAATCAAAGAAAGAACCGCGGCAAGGCCAGATAATTTTAGGGTATTTTTCACGATTTTGTTTTTCCTGTTTCAGCGGGTTGAAAACGGTGCCATTCTTTGTCCAGAAAATCTTTACGAAGTCCCAGCTGAGACAAGCGATCCTTGAGCCCCTCTTTTTCCTGAACTAAATCCTGAGTCAAAGACTTTGAAGCCACTCCAGGCATGGCCTGTTCAATAGCTGAAATTCGCTTTTGAAGAATGGTCGTCTCCTCTCCTTGGAGTTTGGATTCCTTTTGAATCATCTCTTTGAGATGCTCCTCGATTTCACGAAGTTCACTTCTCAGCTCTTGGGCTTCCTTCTCACGGCGGCGCTGACTCTTCCGATCTTGCTTCACAGAAACCGCCGCTTTATTTTCTTGAGAGCTCGCTGATTTTGCCGCCGCCCGAAGAACCTGCTTTACGGCATTTTTTTCTTCTTTTAGTTTATCTAGTTCGCTTCGCAGCCCATTGATCTTGGATTCCAAAACTGCCATTTCTTGCAAGGCCGGTTTCGAGGCTGTTTCAGGTTTTGAAGTTTCTCCCGCAGGGGATTCTGCGGCAGAAGCAGGCCCCTTTTCTTTTCTTGCAATAAGGTCGCTAAGTGACCCGATGTCTTTCTTCAAAGATTCCAGTTTTGCGGTTTCTTCCTGCAGCTGATTCATCAAAAAGGCTTCTCGATTTTTCTTGGGAACAATTTTGCGCGCATTTTCAATAGCTTCTCCAATAAACTCATAGGGAACCTCCACAAAAACCGAGCGGAATTTTACACCGCTTTCTAAGGAAGCCTGGGCCTTTAAAATATCCAAGCGTTTCTGGGTCTGCACAATCTCCCGGCTTTTAGCCTCAATCAAAAGACTTTTGGTTTCGATTTCTTTTTGTAACTGCTTGGCACGCGCAAAATTCTCACTCGCTTCCGGAAGCTTATCGGCTGATTTTGTGATTTCGACTTCATGATTGGGCAATCCCACCACAAAGGCCTTCATAAGCTTGGCCGTGCCGATAAATGGATGCGCAATCTGGTTTCCGACTTTGGTCATCGGCGTTCTTTCCCGGTATTGCCTACCTTCCGATTCCAATTGATCGAGTAATTTAGATTTTTCCTTATCCAAATCCTCCACATCCTGATAAAGCGCTCGCAAGGCTTTTTGCACTCCCTTGGTTTCTTTGCGAAGATCGGCAGGATCCGTGATAGGCCCGGCACTTTCAAGTTTCTTAGCAAGTTGTTTCTGCTCTTTCATGGCCAACTCGGCATTAAAAGCCTGGCTTAAAGTATCCACCAAATTCTGCTGAGCGACGGATTTCTCCTTCATGTGCATCTGACGTTCCAAAAGTTCCTGCAGGGTCTTATTTTCCAAAGAGCCCTCTCCCCCGAACGGATTCAAGAGATCAAAGGATTTATCAAGCGTTTTGGTCACTGCTTCTGCCGAAGCCGCCACAGCCTCCGCCGGAGCCTTATAAAGCGATGCCATACCCGCAGATCCAAACCTCTTCTCAAATTCGCGCTCTGCGCCTATCAATTCCAAATCCTTACTTCGAACCTTGGTTTCAAGAGATTCAAGCATTTCTTTTTTGGACTTCACTTCGGCATTGGCCAAATCCAGATCTTTCATCCACTCATCCGAAACCTCAGGAGATTCGGCAAGCACCTGATCCACACGCGTCATGACTTCGCCGCGCTGTTTGTATAAAATTTCTTTTTCGTCCAACAAATCTTTTCGTTCTTGCGAGAGCTTAAATAATTTTTTAGCATCAAGCGCCCGGACTTTTTCAAGCTCAGTAGCTTCTTCCGGCATAAAGGGCAGAAGATTCAGGCCCAGCTTGCGATCCCGCACGCCAAGATCCTCGCGCCAGGATTGAAGCTGATGTTTTTCATTGGCCAGCTGCTCTTCTTCCCCTTTAAGAGACGCTTCCCAGCGGTCCATCGCCGATTTAAAATCAGGAGAAGTATTTTTAGCGTTTAATTTCTTTTTCTTCTCCAGATTCTTCCATTTTTCCGAGAGCTCATGGCGGCGGCGGTCTAAATCCTGTCCAATGCGGGTCAGATTTTCTTTTTTGGATTTTTCCAGCATTTTTTTGCGTTTTTCGAGCAGCTCGATTTTGCGCTGAAGGCGTTCTTTCTGCACCGCTTCTTCCGGAGGTACCACTTTCAGCTTTGCCTCAAGGATTTGAAGCTCTTCCCCCATCTGCTGTTCCTTCTGGCTTTGATAGGCGGAAGGCTCCTTCAGGGCCTCAATCCGATCCTTAGCCTTCAAGCCCCAGGCTGTCTGCGGATAACGTTCAGCCGCATCGGTGTAGTAAATCAAGGCGCTCTGAAGATAATTTTCTTTTTCGTAGTAAAGGCCGATACGGTAATTTTTTTCGGCATTTTTTTCATCAATGGATTGTTTTAAGCGACTGGCCTCTTCCGTTACCGAGGCATCCGGATATTGTTGAATAAATTTGCCCACTTCTTCGGAGGCCTGATCAAGCGCCCTCTGATCCCGATACTGGGACTTGGATTTCAAATAGGAAGTTTCAGCAAGCTGGAAGCGGGCATCCGCCACTTTTTCGCTCTGCGCGTGCTGATCGATCAAATTCTGGAAGGTCTGCACCGCATCATCAAACTTTCCGGCCTGTTTTTGGGCAAGTCCCAGTTGGAATGTGGCATCTGCTCCGTATTGACTAAAAGGGGCTTGATCCACAATAAATTGGAAGACCTGAATGGCCTGAGGAAGCGAGGGAAGAATATCGAGCCCTAGTACGCGACCTTTTTTTCCAGAAAGAAAGGCATTGCCGATTTTAAAAAGCCGCTCAACTACTTCATCGTAGCTTCGATTTTGAGGATACGTCGTGATAAGTTTTTTATAGGCCTCAAAGGCCTTTTTATAATCCCCCATTTCCTCGTAGACCACGCCGATCCGATACTGAGCATCCGGAGCCACGCGGGAGCTCGGATATTTTTCCACCACACTTTTTAACTGGGAAATGGCCTCTTTGGGGTCTTTTTCGCGCTGGAATTGAATGGCGTATTGAAGCATCTCCTCAGCTTGATCATGAGTTTCCCCTTCGGCATTGACAAACTTTCCTTCATTGGGAGACCACACCCATCGGGCCCAGGAATTGGGAACGGGTAAGAGCAGGGAAATGAGGAGAAGAAAAAGTACCTGCTTAAATTTCATAAGTGAATGGTTGACCTCAGGTTACGCGAAAAAAGATAGGGAAGTGTACCATGCGTTTTCCGGGCCTGTCAATAAAGGATTCCCGGACAACGCCGTCAAATCAGCGAATCCCCCAGCCACTTCAAATACTTGCGGCTGCCTTGCGCAATGGAAAGTGCAATGACCTCAGGAACTTCGTAGGAATGATGTTTTTGAATGGTCTTTTCTATTCGCGAATAAAACTTTCTCTCAGTTTTAATCAGAAGAATCCATTCACAAGCCGTTTGCTTCTTGCCTTTCCATCGAAAGATGGATTCGGCATTTGAAATAAGGCTAACACAAGCCGCTAAATGGAGATCCAGAAGAAGATTTGCAATTTTTCGGGCTTCTTTTTTGGAAGAGGCCGTCGAGAGAATGAGACAGGCAGACAAGAAAAAACCAATCTTACGATTTAGTAACGAGCGCTACTTTGTATCCGCTCCCTGATTCCACAACATTGACGTGACCTTCCCGAGCCAGCCACCCCAAACTCATTAAAATCAAATCCCGCTGCTTACCGATTGCGCGAACTAAACCATCCAAAGAAGAAGGGCCTTTTTCATCAAGTTGATGCCATATATCGCCTGCCGCGATTCCAATTTCGGTAATCATAGGTCATATCCTTTCAAAAAAAGGTTGCATCTACTGAGCCACAATATAGCAAGCTTGCACGGAGCTTTCAATCAGTTTTTATCTTTCTTAATCTTCTTGGAGCTTAATTCTCGGCCCATTTTAAGCGGCTTAAGCAAAAACTGTCCTGTATAGGAAGCAGAAACCTTAGCCACCTCTTCCGGAGACCCGCTCGCTACCAGCCGCCCTCCCCGAGGCCCTCCTTCAGGTCCAAGATCGATCACATAATCTGCCATTTTGATTACATCCAAATGATGCTCAATAATGACCAGCGTGTTTCCTTGATCCCGAAGCTGAAAAAGCGCCTTCATCAGCTGTTCGACATCGGCAAAGTGAAGGCCCGTGGTAGGCTCATCCAAAAGATAAAATGTTTTCCCTGAAGATCGCTTGCTCAGTTCTGAAACAAGCTTGATACGCTGAGCCTCCCCTCCGGAAAGGGTCGTGGTCGGTTGACCCAATTTTAGATAACCCAGCCCCAGATTTTTGAGGAGCTCTAATTTTTCAGTTATAAAAGAGAAAGACGAAAAATATTCAAGCGCCTCTTCCACGGAGAGCTCCAGAACTTCTGCAATATTTTTTCCCCGATACCGAACTTCCTGCGTCGCAGGATTGTACCGCTTGCCCCGACAATCTTCGCAGAGCACATAAAGATCCGGCATAAAACTCATCTGAAGTTTTTCATAACCTTCACCTCGGCAGGTCTCACAGCGGCCGCCCTTCAAATTAAAACTAAACCGCGACTGGGAATAATTTCTCACCTTGGATTCCGGAAGCGAAGCAAAAATTTTTCGGATCATTCCAAATAAATCCGTGTAAGTGGCGGGCGTGGAGCGCGGCGTGCGCCCCACAGGCGATTGATCAATTTCAATCACTTGTTCCAACGCCTCAGCCCCCATGATTTTTTTGAATTTTCCAACGGAGTATTGTGTTTCCCAGATTCGATTATGAAGCTCACGGTACAAAATGTCGTGCACCAGCGTACTTTTTCCCGATCCAGAAACTCCCGTGACACAAATCAGACACCCCAATGGAAATTCGATGTCCAGATTCTTGAGATTGTGCTCCTGACATCCTTCCAGACGAAGTTTTGGCGCTCTACGATAATTGCGGCGTTCGCTCGGAACCGGAATTTCTTTTCGACCTGAAAGATATTGAGCCGTCAATGAATCCGAATGCTTAATGAGATCTAGCGGAGCCCCCTGGGCCACCACTTCGCCGCCGTGAATGCCGGCTCCGGGGCCAAGATCAATCAAATGATCTGCACGCAGCATGGTTTCCTCATCGTGTTCCACCACGAGTACAGTATTTTTCAAATCGCGAAGATGACAAAGCGTATCAATCAATTTTTTGTTGTCGCGGGAATGAAGTCCGATGCTCGGTTCATCCAAAACATAGAGAACTCCCGTAAGCCCAACGCCAATCTGTGCAGCAAGACGGATTCTCTGGAGTTCTCCTCCTGAGAGCGTGGCCACAGACCGATCCAGTCCAAGATAACCGAGCCCCACATCAAAAATAAATTTGAGCCGCATCCGAATTTCCTTCAGAATCGGGAGCGAGATGGGCTGCTGGGCTGGAGGGAATTCCAGGGCATTAAAAAAAGGCACTGCTTCTTCTACCGAAAGTGCTGTCAGTTCTGTGATGTTTCTATTCGAAATTTTTACGGCTAGACTCTCACGCCGAAGCCGAAGACCTTTGCAGTCCGAGCAGATCTCTTCCCGCAGAAATTTTCGGATCTTTCTCCGGATTTCTTCGGAGCTGGTTTCGTGAAAAAGATGCTCCAACTCCTCAATCAATCCGGAAATATCTCCCTCACCCCAAAAAAAGGCCTCTCGCGCCTCTTCCGGCCAATCCCGGAAAGGAAGCTTTCTATCAAAGCGGAATTTCTTGGCAAGATCCCAGAGTAGATTTTCGATGATGTATTTGTTGAATGAAAAAAAGATTTCAGAACTCACTGCACCTTGAAGAAGCGGCTTGGAGTCGTCCTGAATCACCCCCCCCGTCACCAGCTGAGAAAGCTTTCCAAGTCCCTTGCATTTTGAGCACGCGCCGTAAGGGCTGTTAAACGAAAACATATTGGGCGCAAGATCCGGAAATCCTGTCCGGCACTCAGGACAACTTCTGAGCGTTGAAAAAAGAATCCCAGGGGTCTGCTCCGAGGTCCCTCCCGAACGAATTTCTAAAAATCCCTCGGCCAGTTCCAGGGCCTGATCCAAAGAGGAAAGAAAAGAAGCGTCCAGTTTTTTTGCCGGGGGTTTTCTCTGGTCAATTAAAACCGCGATGTCGTGACGAAATGATTTGCGGAGTTTCAGCGAGGCTTTCAATTCCATCCATTTCCCGTCAATCAACGCCCGGGAAAATCCTTTTTTAAGCACCTCCTGAAAAAGTTTCTGAAATTCCCCTTTACGACCCCGAATGAGTGGCGCCAGAATCTGGACTTCACGGCCGGAAAATTGCGAAATAATTTCTTCCGCAATTTGCTCGCGTGTCTGCTTCGCAAGCGCGCGGCCGCAGTCCGGACAATGCGGGATCCCCACCTTGGCGTATAAAAGGCGCAGATAATCATAAATTTCCGTCACGGTCGCAACCGTAGACCGGGGATTATGGGTGATAGACCTTTGTTCAATCGCAATGCTGGGCGAGAGCCCGGAAATAAAATCCACTTCCGGCTTATTCATCTTTTCAAGAAATTGCCGAGCGTAGGAAGAAAGACTTTCAAGGTAGCGCCGCTGTCCTTCGGCATAAATGGTATCAAATGCCAGCGAAGACTTTCCGGATCCGGAAAGTCCGGTGATGACCACTAGTTTGTTTCGAGGAATAGAAAGATTTAGATTTTTGAGATTATGCTCGCGGGCGCCGCGAATCTCAATGGACTGGGATGAAATACTTTCAACCATCGGAAAACTAGGTTCCGATACGAATGAGGGAAAAGATTTTTCGAAGCAGGGCCTCAGCGGATAAAATGGCTAGCCAGCTGGTCTTTGGATTTTCATGGGCCGGGACATTGCACGTCACCGTATGGATGGAACCAAAATCCCCTTCCATAGTAATTTCGTGCTGATTCACGCGGTATTTTCGGGAAGTCCAGATCTCCACCTCTGTCTTCTTAGGCCCCAGCCCGGCAAGACTGAGCACCGCCGCTACATTAATATTTTGAGGGAATCCTTTGACTGCTTCAATCACATTACCGCGAAAAACGCAGAGCTCCTGATCCCCTTTTAAAATGGGAAATGCATTTTTTTTGAAATAAGGTGCCGTCCCAAGACTTTCTGGAGATTTTCGCGTAACAAGTTTTACCTTGCGAATCTGACCGCGGCGCGCTGCTAGCAGACCATCGACACCCGCAATGGCTCCGGAAGGAATCCAAAGTCGTCCGCCGCGGATTTGAAATCTTTTTTGGAAGACTTTACTTCCGATCAAGCCTCCGACACTCATAATCAAAACTTGCTTGCCCAGCAAAAGAGCGCGCTCGGCGATTTTTCCGGAAATTTTAGAGGAAGCGGCTTCGATGATGAAATTGGACCGCTCAAGGAGCTCCTTTAAAGAAACCACATCTGCTCGGGATTTTAAAACCTGCTGAAGGCCTAGCGCCTTGGAGCGAGTATGGTCGCAGAGGCAGATGATTTCAGCCCAAGGAGAAAACTCTGACTCAAGCGTCTTGGCAAGGCTTGAGCCAATGGTTCCGCACCCGACAAGTCCTATCTTCAGCTTAGTCATTTTGATCCTAAATTCGAAACAAATTCAAATATTTAATACGAATGTTTTAAATATCTGAAATTTTGATTCTAAATATTGTTTCGGATTTTTGAAATTATTTACATTTTGGGAATAGGCCGATTGGCCGAATCCACGCATACCACACGGGGTTTGTGGGCGCTAAGCTCCTGCTCTTCCAAAACCGCAAAAGCCATGATAATCAATTTGTCACCGATTTTTCCATACTTAGCCGCTCCCCCATTGAGCCCGATAATACCGGATCCGGCCTTGCCTTCGATCGCATAGCTTTCTAAACGGGCTCCGTTGGTCAGATTTGCGATCAAAACTTTTTCATGGGGAAGGATATGAGCCGCTTTAAGCAAATCTGCATCAATGGTAATACTACCGGGATAATCCACACTTGCTTGGGTAACTGTGGCCCCATGAATCTTTCCATTTAATATTTGACGCTGCATTTTCAGTTCCTTGCTAGAAGAGTAGAGAGAAGAGAGTAGAAGGTAGAGAGAGGCCCCTAACTATTATTTAAATTCCCCTACTCTCCTCTTTCTACTCTCTACTGCTGTGAATTATAACATTATCAATCAGCCTTGTCTTGCCCACGTAACAAGCCGTCAAAATCACCATATCCGGCTTCCTAAAACGAATTGGTTTCAGCTCTTCGGGCTCTACAATTTCCAGATACTGAACTTTGTCCACAAACCTTTTAAGCTTTTTCATCGCTTCGGATCGCACCCTCAAAAGCCCCCGTTTTCCTTTAAGGATTTCATGACTCATCCAAAAAAGCGTCTGAGAAATGGAACGTGCACGGCTTCGTTCTTCTCGCGAGAGATAAATATTCCGAGAGCTCATGGCCAAACCGTCATTTTCCCGGAGCGTGGGCATAACCCGCATTTGAATCCCAAAATCCCATTTTAAATTCATGCGTACAATCAGGGCCGCTTGTTGAAAATCCTTGGCTCCAAAATAGGTCCGCTGAGGCCGAACTCCCTTAAAAAGTTTTTCAACCACACAAAGCACACCCTTAAAGTGTCCGGGACGGAATTTTCCACATAAGCGCCGGCTCATCACACGCGTCATCCGATCCATCCTGACTTTTCTAAGAGCGGACGCATATCCTTCTGGATACATTTCTTTCGCGGTCGGAAGAAAAACAAAATCTACTTTTTCTTTTCGCAGCTGTTGAAGATCCCTTTCAAGAGGTCTCGGATATTTCTCAAGATCTTCTTTCGGTCCAAACTGAGTGGGATTCACAAAAATGCTGACGATCGTTACATCATTTTCCTGATGGGATTTTCGAACCAGCGAAAGATGCCCTTCATGCAAAGCCCCCATGGTGGGCACAAAACCCAGAGTTTTCTTCTGGTGATGCAGCTGGGCACGGACCTTCTGAAGATCTTTATTGTCTTTAAGAATTTTCATAAGGATTCAAATCCTTCAACATGCTTTTGACTGTTTTCTTCAGCAGCGGATGGACAAAATCAGGCGCAAGATCTGCCAGCGGCTTTAGAACGAATGTCCGTTCATGAAGTCTTGGATGCGGGATCCGAAGCCCCGGCTCCTCCATAATTTTATCGCCATAAAATAGCAGATCCAGATCCATCGTGCGCGGCGCATTTTTTAGGGATCGTTCGCGTCCCAAGGATTTTTCAATCTCAAGGAGGCGGGCAAGTAAGTCCTGAGGAGAAAGATCCGTCTCAATCTCAATGACCCCGTTCAGATACTTTCCCTGAGCCGCCGGGCCGCCCACGGGCTCTGTTTCATAAAGCGGAGACATTTTGACAGAATGAATGCCCGAGGTCTCTCCGAGAGCCTTGAAGGCCAGATCGATCTGCCGCTTCCGCTCCCCCAAATTAGCTCCTACGGCAATAAATATTTTTTTCAATCTCATCACACGCTCGCGCTTCTAGCGGCTCGCCTAGATTGAAATTATCTGCAGATGATTTCAATCTTCGCTCACCACAGTACTGAGCTTGCCCCTAAAATTAATCTTGTCGAAGTACTAGCCTATTCTGTTAAGCCATTAAGAGTATTTCTCAGCATATTGTTCTTTATGTGCGGCAGCCCCTTATAGCTTATAAGTTATAAGGTCATTACAATAACTGAATATGAAGCTTACGGCCCAGCGCCTGGGAGACACGGCTCAAAAATTCGACCGAAACATTTTCATGTCCGTTCTCCAAACGCGAAATATTGGCCTGCCGGGTCCGGCACCGATGCGCCAACGCCTGTTGCGTTATGCCGGCCTGCTTTCGCGCCTTGGCCATGGCATTGCCCAATTCAACTCTAATATTTTGTCTCCTCATAACCTCGCCTTAACTCTCCATGACCGACGGCCGTATTGTGATCTATGCCTCTGCCTAATTAAAATGAGTGACCGTTCTTATAGCGTATAAGCTATATGGATTCAAGATCAAAAATAGAGCAAAATAAAAAAGGGCCTGCAGAATCCGTCTTCCGCAAGCCCGTGAAAATGATACCAGTTAAAAAACATAAATAAAAAACTCCGGATCCCGAAAGACCCGGAGTTTGCTAAGCTTTTGGACCGAAGTAGACTATCCGCGCAATTTCAGCGTCACGATCCCCTGATCATTAATCAGGACGTCGTAGACTTTGGTTCCCCCGCCAATTTGGGGAATGGTAAGAGTTATTTTCCCTTGAGCATCGGTGGCCGTTCCAAATGTCTCGTCGCCATCGTTCAACCCAAAGAAAATTTGGCCGTTTTTTAAATAAGCCACATCGAAAATATTCCCCTCCGAAGCAATCTCCTGCCCGACCAACACTAATTTGTCGTCCTTTAAAAATGTTCTCATTCTCTCAAGCGTTCTTTCACTTTGATCCTTCAGCACCTCCTCAGAGAGGTCTGGCTGACCTTGGACCAGCAGGTCAAAATATTTAATACTAGCTCCTTCCGTCACCGTGATCGCAGCATCAAAATAGTCCTCTGCACGCACAAAGGCGGCAAAAGGAAATTTGACCAAATAAATATTCAAGGGCGCAAGCTGAATCACTTGGCCCAGATCTTGGTTCAAATCATAGAAATGACTCGCCTCAGAATGCGTCAGAACACCCTCCGGACTTTTATACTGAGAGCTCACGTCCATTCTTTTATTCACATGATTAAATTTGAAACTCGCGGAATGGTCGGTTCCAATTCCGTTCACGATCTCTCGAATTTGATATTTTCCATTTACTAGATCAAAATCAAGGCGTGAAAACTCCTTATGCGAGGAGTCAAAAATGACGAGTTCATGATTCGTTGAATTCCAGCGGATCTGAACCGGAGCCCCATAATCGGTGATAAGCGTTGAAAGTCCATCCGCGTCACTGGGGAATGTCTGCCCCTGAGATGTGAAATCATAACTGCCATCCTGATATTCCGTCACATTCAGGCCTGCGCCAATGTCGATCGTATACTGCGCCGCCACTTCTTTCTGCAACTTCAGCGTCACGATCCCCTGGTCATCAATCAGGACGTCGTAGGTTTTTTTGAGGTTGTTTGTTGGGGAGGACGGAATTTCGACCGTGATTTTGCCATCGACGCTCACTTGCGCTTCGGTTGAAAAAAAGGAACTTAAAAATAAAATCTTCCCGCCCCAAACGGTTCCATAGATCTGCTGACCGTCCTCCAAGGTTGCTAAAAATCCATGCTCAATAGTTGTCGTCGGAGTGACGATATGAGTTTCCTTTATAACCTTGTCGTCTTTGAGCAATTTTTTGAATTCCGCGGTTGTTCTTTGAGCAAACGGAAGCTGCGTCAATTTAGAAAAATCAATATCCCATGTTTGAATTGGGAAAACGGCATAAAAATTTCCGTCTGCTGTTTCGTGACTTATAAATCCAAGATTTCCTTCGACGGAATATTCCAAAGCAGCAAAAGGTTGATGAGTAAAAAAGGAAGGATTTACATCCACCAATCTCGCATCAGCACCCTCAAGCCGCATCATAATATTCCCTGCCGGTGCAAAACCGCTCTGATTGGTCACATATTCATGCCGGAGAAGGTCTCCTCCGATCTCAGTCCGTGCATAAGTCACCGCATATCCGCTTTTGTAATTCTCATCTAAAAGCACTGTCGAATGATCCGCAGCCGTGGATACAAGTCTGACAATGTCGTAAACGCCCGTGGCCTGATCTTTTTCCACAAAAGCCGTATCCATCGCCTGACTCTGAACCAGCTGGATGGATTGAATCGTCCCGTAATCAGCCTTTGTCTTGTCTAATTGGAAAGAAATGTTTAAATAACCTGAACCTAAAGGAATACGTTTTTCTGAATTACTAAAGTACGTATTCCATCCGTTTTTAACAGTGTAGCTGCCATCTGAATTGAGCTGTACCACTAACTCATCTGCCAAATCGGTTTTAATTCGAACCGTCTGAGGCGGCACCGTAACATCTTTAAGGGCAAGCGTCACAATCCCCTGATCATCAATCAGGACGCTGTATTTTTTGCCGTCAAGTTCCACAGTTTTGATTTTGGGGTAATCGATCGTGACACGTACGTCGCCTTTGGAAAAGATAAGGCCGTAGACATCGTTGGTACTGCCGTAAGTCACGCTGTAACCATTCACGGTTTGGCCGACGGCGAGATAAATATCGTTCTTCTCTTTGGAAAGAATGTCAGCCTTTCCTTGCACAATCCAGATCTTGTCGATGAGCCCATTGGTAAGATGAGCGGTCATTTTGGGCACAAACACACCCTGGGCATTTTTAACTTCATCAACGTAATAACGGTAACTATGGTTATTGTAAGTATTGTCCATCAATTGATAATAGATTCTCCGCGACGGAGCATATTGATCAATGACCGTACAATCCTTCCAGGAGTTGATCCGGGAATTGAGTTGGTCAATCAATGCCGCGTTTGTGCTGGAATAAGAGGCCTGAGTCAAAGTATCGCCTTTGAAATTATAGAACGAATACGTCGCGCTAAAACTGCCGATCCCGCTCGGCCCCCTCACAGAACTTGTGACCAGCCGAACCGTCACCAGTCCTTCGTTGTTATAGCGCAGATAGGTTTTGTTAAGGTCCGTATAAACGGAGTTACCTGCTGTATGGACCGTGGTCAAAACCGCGGAATCATAAAGATATTTTCCACCTATCTTGACATAGGTGTAATCCCATCTCTGATCGGTGTTATTGGGAGTGATGGGACCATTAGGATTCTTTTCGTGAATTTCATGCGAGGAAGGCAGTCCATACGGTGTGAAAGTATATTTTTCAGCAACTTGTGTGCCGTGCTGAATTTCAAAACTGCTGATGTAATAGCCATTTCCCTGCGGTTTAACATGAACGATAACATTTCCCACAACAATCTGATTCGTACGAGGATTGAATGTTCCCGCATAAGTGGTGGGCTCATTCCCCCAGCCCGTATGGGCTTCAATCACTGCTTTTCCTTTGGCATCCACTTTAACACTCACAGAAAAACTTGGATCTCCTAACGGAGACAGCGAGGTCCATGCGCTGAAAGGCCGAATTCGCAGACCGGGGCCGGGCCGGGAACTTGATACCGTTTCGCCAACCGGTGAGGCAGGAGAAAGCGGGTTCTCGGCTTGTGCCAGACTCGGAAGAGGGGCATCCATTTGCAACTGCGGTTTTGAAAGCGTTTCTGCTTTGGCCGCAGAAATTTCAGGCTGTGCATCCATAAGGAGATCTTGCGAGGTCGGCACGTTCTGGGCCGCCGCAACAGGAGCTCCCATCCCGATCTGGGACAGGATAAGGATAAAAACAACTAACGTATTAAAAAAACGATTCTGTGTAAGAAGCATGCATTTTCTCCTGATTAGATTTTCCAAGAAAAACAATTTCCAATGGAATGTAAAGTTAAGTGTACCCATTCTCACAAGAATTACAAACCTATTGAGTGAAGCTTTAGCATGGGGATACCCATCGCTATACGGTGCTGGTTCTTACTAGAATCGGAAATAATGCCTGTTTCTGAATCTTTTATTAACCATCAATCAGCCAACGTGATGAGGGTGTTTGTGGGAGGCGGCGATGCGGCGAAGCGCTTCTTCAATGCGCGGCTTGGGATTGGTGAGGGATACTCGAAAATAGCCTTCCCCGTTCGGACCAAAACCGTTTCCAGGAGTAACAACGATATTCATTTCAGTTAGAAATTTGAGGCAGAGTTCCGCGGAGGTATAACCTGCCGGAACCGGAATCCAAACATAGAATGTCGCTTTCGGCGCTGAAATTTTCCAACCCATTTTATTCATGCCGCCGATAAATAGATCGCGCCGCTCCTGATAAAGCGTCAGATTTTTCTTGCACCAATCATCTCCCTCATCCAAAGCCCGCTTGGCGGCCCATTGAATAGCCTGAAAGATGCCTGAATCGCAATTAGACTTTACTTTACCCAGAAGTTTAAGCGCTTCCGGATGACCCACCGCAAATCCCACGCGCCAGCCGGTCATGTTGAAAGTCTTGGAAAGCGAATGGAGCTCGATCGCCACTTCTTTTGCACCCGGAATCTCCAGAATGCTTGGCGCTTTGTAGCCGTCATAGGCCACTTCATTATAGGCGGCATCATGGGCAATCAAAATCTGGTGCTTGTGCGCAAAATCCACGACCTCTTTAAAAAATTCCTTAGAGGCCACTGCCGAAGTCGGGTTGTTGGGATAATTTAAATACATCAAACGGGATTTTTTTAGCATTCCACCGTCAATCGCTCCCAGATCCGGCAAAAATCCATTTCGCTCCAAAAGCGGCATGGCCTGAGGAATTCCGCCGGCAAAAAGCGTCCCTGAACGGTAAACGGGATAACCTGGATCAGGAATCAGAGCCACATCTCCGGGATTTATGATGGCCAGCGGAAGATGAGCAATGCCTTCTTTGGAGCCGATCAGAGGAAGAACTTCAGTGTTTGGATCCAGCGTCACGTGATAGCGGCGGTGAAACCACTGAGAAATAGATTTACGAAATTCCGGCATGCCGGCATCCAGCGCATAACGATGATTCGCAGGATCCCGCGCAGCGCGTGTCAATTCTTCAATAATAAAATCAGGCGTCGGAAGATCCGGATCCCCCACTCCAAGGTCAACAACATCTTTGCCCTGGGCCGTCAACTCGCGCTTACGGCGATCCACTTCAGCAAAAAGATATGGAGGAAGCTGTTTCAAACGCTCCGGAGGTTCAAGGGGTAATTTATTGGGTGACATGGGGCGGAATTCTATCATGAGAGTTTATCTTTGGGAAGCTTGTGGCTTAAAATTTTGTTTTCAACCCAGTCTTGATGAATTTTTTGGCTAAATCATGCCATCCGAACAATCATTTTTTAGCCAATGGACTGATCATTCTGAGTTCGTGAACCTGAAGAGGTTCGGCCAAAAGTTCCGGCACTTTGCTGAGGATTCTTTTCACCTGCGGGGTTCCAAAATGGGCGGCATGTGATTCAGGGCCCGTCCATGTCTCTTGAGTAAAAAAAAGTCCGGGTTCTTCCTCTGACTCGTAAAGATCATAACCTTTACATCCGGACTCCAAACGCGAAGCACTCACCAAGATCAAAAGTTCACTTCGCAGATCCTCTTCTTTACCCACCTTTGCCTTAATTCTTGCAATGACCGTCATGAGGTAAATCTCCTTCTAATTTTAAGAAACGGATTTGTATTATAGTACCCAACTGAATGGATTCAACTACGGAAGTCTGCAGGTCGCGTATCATAAATTGTGTAATTTGATGAAATAAAAAGGGTGTATCCTTCC
>CAYWRU010000047.1:0-26706 GCA_964460795.1 uncultured bacterium
ACCGCTGGAAGGCTAAACCTTTACATCACTTTACACAATTTAATTGACGTGACCAGTCTGCAAGGAAATCTGTAGACAAAAAAAAGCGCACTTTGAATGTGTTTTTTTCATTCAAAGTGCAGCCCCACAACCCCGCTTAAACAGAAAGGGTTTTAGAAAGCGACTTGAAAATCGTGACGCGGATTAAACGCCGGATCCTTGGAAAGGATCTCACCAAGGAGCGAGAGGTACTGCTTCTCATAATCCTCTTGGTGCGTCTCATGCCAAAGCGAGTAAAGTCTCATGAGGCGTCGTTCTTGTATCCGCACCCTGCTATGCACACTTTTTCTCATGTTGATTCCCCTGTTTTTCTCGTGATTGAATTGGAAATTCGAAGGCAAAAGATGGATCCAGATACTTGAGCTCATTGACAAGCCTTTGAATCTGCGGTTCCAGAACGGGATCTTTGGTCTCGAGCCATTTCGCATAGACATCCAGAAAACTATCGAGTTTGACCTTCTTTAAAGTCTCGCTCTCATAATCGTGGACCTCGCTCATGAACTGGGAAAAGGCCTGATCTCGAAAATGATTGATGAAGTTGAAATAATCGCGCCGGGCGATGCGAAGCACATTCTGATATTGATCAAAATAACGCGACATCTTTTCCAGCACCTCACCGATTCCGGTCTGCTTCCGGTAAATGCGGCGGTGATACGCTGCAGCTTGATCATAATAAAGTTTGGCAAGGCTTTGATAATGCTGAGCCGGCCGCGTAAAAAATCGAAAAGGGCTCTTTTTCCCCAAATCATCAAAAACAGCGGTATGCACCATCATGTGATCCGCATTCACCTTGAAAATAAAATACCGAATCGTACGATCCTCGGTTTGACGCACCATTTGAAGCACATCACTTGTTTCCATGGATAGATACGGCTCTGCCATTTCGTGATACTCCGGAAGCGACATGGCAAATAAAAGATGCGCGAGATAAATATTTACGTCTTCATCAAAGGTTGCATAGTTAGAGGGAAAATTGGCTTGATTGCGAGCGTTGATAATGGATCCCAAAATATATCGAATGGCAGAGTCTCTCTCTTGGGTGGAAACATCAAAATAGAGCCAGCTTTCGCCCTTCGGCTCGTTTTGCGCCATGGGGTTCTCCATAAGATTCTTTCCCGGGTTCACACGCGTTTCGTGTCAGTACTTTTTTTATCTTCAACTAAACCCTAGCACCTGCGTTTTGAGATCGTCAAGGCAGCGAAGGCAAATGTAAGTACTTGCTATAAATCAGGTTGCAGCGAACAGGGTGATGAGGATTTACAGTTCAACCGAGGGCTAGACCCTCTAACTCATTTCATTACAAGGAGATAGAGTTTCCTTAACTTCTTTCGAAAGTAATGGGAAAAATGGCAGACTGAGTTAAATGAGGGGTCGGAGAGTTTTCCCGACCCACTCATCCCGGGCCCCGACCCGGGATCCAGTAGATCCCCGGTCAAGCCGGGGATGAGCCCTCGGTTTGTAGAAATAAATAACTCCCCGAGGGCTCAGTTAAATCACGCAAAAAAATGGCTTCACCGAAGGTTAATTTTTCAAAGCGGATTTGATTTTTTCGTAGAAGATTTTGGATTTAAGCGGACGATGCAGACGCATTTCAAAAAATTGATTCATTAAATTCGCAAGGCCCTGAGAAGTCTGTGAAGAAATTGAAAGTCGCACGGATTCCTCCGGATCATGTTCCAAATAATAGCGAAGCGCCGTCAAAGTTTCTTCGGAAATCAATCGGGCATCCCGCACCGCTGAAGCACACTGGGAACAATAGAGCGCTCCTTGAATGGGAGAAAAAAACATTTGAGCAGACGGTGCGGCCTTGCACTGGACACAGCCTCCCAAATAAGGAAGCCACCCGATTTCCTTAATCAACCTTGATTCAAAAATCCGGGAAATTTTTTCATGCGGCAAAGAAGCTAAGTAACGAAATCCAAATTGAAGAAGTTTATAAATAGGCTCGTGAGGATCATGAAATTCCGTCAGCTGATCCACCAGATCTGAAAAATAACTGGCCGTGGCAATGGATTCCATGCGGGAACGGATCGGCTCATAACTTTCTAAAATAAACGTTTCGGAAATAAGATGAAGATCGGATTTCTGCTTTTCATAGTAGACAATCTCCACCTGCGTAAAAAGTTCGAAAAGAGCACCGCGGAGTTCCCTTTCAAGGCGCACCCCTTTGGCTACACCCTTGATCTTCCCGTAATCCTTGGAGAACAAGGTCACAATCAAGGAGCTGGAGCGAAACGGTTGAGTCTTCAGAATAATTGCATCGGTCTTCAGTATGGCCATGAGGTTTTATCGATTTCGTGAATCAGGGAATCTTTGACGCCGTCGCTCCGTGAGCCTGTGCCCGCAAAGCCAATCGTCCGAGCACTGAGTCACCTATCGGCTGATCTCTCAATTCCTATTTTTTTTAAAATTTTTGATTGTTTTTCAAGCATTCGCTTTCGAAGCGCAGGCGTTCGGTCATCCCATCCCTGAATATGCAGCATGCCATGGCATATATAGAAGCAAAGTTCATAGAAAAAAGTATTGCCATAGACCTTAGCCTGCTTGGCCGTGACAGGAAGCGAAATCGCTATTTCACCCGTAAGGGGACAGGTCTTAGAAAGTCTCGAGAAGACCTGTCCCCTTGCAAAATACCCAAAGGAGATAACGTCCGTGGGCCGGTCATGGTTTAAATATTTCTTATTGAGGCGCTGAATCTCGTGATTGCCGGCTAGAAGGATATTGAGGCGCCCTTTTAATCTTAGTGCTTTCCCGATTTTTGCGGCACAGTCCAAAAGACGTTTGGAAGATATTTTTCCGAGTGAAGCGCGGATCAGGATTTTGATTTCAAGCTGGGAACGCACACGCCCCACGGAGTTCCGACTTAACACGGATCCTCATCCGAATGCCGGGCCGGTTGATTTTGATTCTGAAAAAGATTGGGCTGATCGGGGTGAGAAAGCTTCTCCGGATAAGGAACGCGGGCATGAAAAATCGCCAAGAGGTTTTTCACAAAACTTTCCTGGATCTGCTGCAGATCTTTAAGCGTGAGCGGACATTGATCGAGCTGACCGTCGATAAATTTATCATTAATAATTTTTCTAACAAGCCGCTGAATGCCGTCAGGGCTCAAATCTTTCAAGGTTCGGGAAGCGGCCTCCACCGAATCGGCAAGAAGCGCGACCGCAGTTTCCCGGCTTTGCGGTTTGGGTCCGGGATAACGGAAGCGGTTCATGTCCACAGCCTCCCCCGGCGTCGCTTCTTCCATGGCCTTTCGGTAGAAATAGTAAACCACAGCCGTCCCCTGATGTTCGGGAATGAAATCCAAAACTTTAGGCTTGAGTTTGAATTTTTTTCCAAGCTCAATGCCATCGCGCACGTGATTCATGATAATACCCGAACTAACGCGCGGAGCTAAATCACCATGCTTTGTGGCTCCGGGACTGGGCTGATTTTCTGTAAAATATTCGGCGCGGGCAATCTTTCCGATATCATGAAAATAGCATCCCACGCGGGCCAAAAGCGCGTTCGCTCCAATAACTTCACAAGCCGATTCCGCCAGCGTGCTCACTACCAAACTGTGATGATACGTTCCCGGAGCCTCCACAATCATTTTTTTTAGGAGCGGATGATTCAGATCCGACATTTCAAGGAGTGAAATATCCGTAGTCAAATTAAAGATCCATTCAAGGAGCGGTACGAGAATAAAGGCCAAAGAAACCGTGATGAGGAGTCCGTTTAACATCCCCAAAACACTGAATTTGAATGCTGCGTCCAAAGGAATCTCAGCCGAGTAACGGAAAACAAAAATAACCAGAAAATAAACTGCTCCGACACCGGCTCCTATTTTTAGGAATTGGCTGCGTTTTCGGATCCGGATCCCTGCAGCAATCGCAGTCAAACTAGTCAAAAGCGTACCCAGAATCACTTCAGGGCTATTCCCCGAAAGGGCTGCCGCAAAAACCGAAAGAATAAACCCCGCCAGCACCGCTTCGCGGACTCCGGCCAGAAGAATTAAAAGAAAGGAAGCCAGAGCCGTCGGCATTAAGTAAGGCGATGACCCCTGCAAAGCCGTCACACTTTTTGCAATCACCAGCGTGATCAGCACGCATCCGTGAAAAAGAAACTGAGCGCGGAGAGCCAGCCAGCTGCGCCGCAGAAAAAGCCACCATGCAACTGCGGTTAAAAACCAAACGAGCCCGCACAAAAGAAAGAGCCCAATCAACCGGCCGAGGACTTCGCGGCGCGCCATGGCTTTTTCAATTTGCCCCAGCTTTTCTTTAACTTCAGGCGTAATTAAAATTCCCCGCTGGACCACGAGCTCACTTTTCTTCAATTTTTCCATCACGGGTTTAAGCATATCCACTGCCTGCTTTTGACGCAGCCCCGTTTCCGTCTCATCCCGGCCGACATTGACGGCCAAAAGGATTCCCGCAAGCTCAATGGCTGAGCTTTTGGCCGCCTTATTCTTTAACACGTCGGGAGGAAGATTTCTTTCTGTGACGGATTTAAGATCCTCCGTCGTTACTATATCCTTCGTTTTGACGATCCGTTCGGTTTTTTCAGAACGCAGCACCGTGATTTCTCGAACCCCCGCATCCAAGAGTTTTTGTTTTTCCGATTTATCAAAAAAACCGAAAGAAAAAGCGGATTCCAGCAATTTTTGCAAAGGAGCCTGAATGGATTTGTAGTTTTCATCATCCGCGAAAAACTTAGAGGCGCCTTTGGCATTGGGGATCAAAAACTCAGGCGCTTGAACCATCGGGCCTATAAACGGAGCATTTTTCTTTTGCGCCCAATATTTCTCAGCTGCTTGAAAAATTTCTTGGTGTGAACGCAAGGCAGCTTGCTCCGCCGCAGCCCGGATTCGGTAAACCGGAGGAACGCTTCGAGCCGTTTGCTCTTCCAATTCCCGGGTCGCTTTTTGATCAGGATAGGAAATCTCATACGCGGAATAAACTGAACGCGGGGCGGGATCTCCGATGACAAACTCGTCTCCGGAAAACCGCGGGCTGAAATCCAAAGACAAAATCGCCGCGGAAAGTAGCGCGGAAAAAGCAAAGAGCGAGACAACCGCGACCGGCCGCCAAAAAGATCGTGAACGTTTTTTAGAATTAACGCTGGAGGACAGGTTGTTTTCGCTCATATCGTTCATAGCACTGGACTATTTGTTGGACCAGATAATGCCGCACCACATCGCTGTCATCGAACTGAACAATGCGGACACCTTTGAGATTAGCAAGCACCGTCTGCGCTTCGATGAGTCCGGATTTTTTACCGCTCGGCAAATCAATCTGAGTCACATCGCCCGTGATGACCATCTTAGAGTCCTGCCCAAGACGCGTCAAAAACATTTTCATTTGTGCGTGTGTGCAGTTCTGAGCTTCATCCAAAATCACAAAGGAATGCTGAAGCGTCCGGCCGCGCATATAGGCAATAGGCGCCACTTCAATCACGCCGCGCTCTACATACCGGGCCGCCTCTTCCACATCCATCATGTCATAAAGCGCATCATAAAGCGGACGAAGGTAGGGATTGACTTTGGCCGCCAAATCTCCGGGCAAAAATCCCAGACTTTCTCCGGCCTCCACAGCCGGACGGGTCAAAATAATGCGATGAACCAATTTCTTTTTGAGTTGATCAAGCGCCGCAGCCATTGCGAGATAGGTTTTCCCGGTTCCGGCCGGACCAATTCCAAAAACCACATCATGATTGCGCATGGCTTCCAGATATTTTTCCTGATTCTTGGTCCGAGCACCGATCATTTTTCCTCGGTGGAAGAAAGTTATTTTTTGAGAAGGCTCCTCACCCTCCTCTTTCTTGCCCTCCACAATTTTCGCAGGGGCTATTGCTTTTTTTCCACCGTCTCGAAACTGTTCCAGACGGCCAAAGAAAAATTGGTAGGCTTTTTCAACACTCACTTTATTGCCGCTCATCGTCAGAAGATGATTGCGCGCCACGAGCTTGACGCCGAACTCTTTTTCCGCATATTTTAGATTTTCATCTACACTGCCGTAAATCGCCGCCGCTTCTTCATTTGAAGCCAGCCGAATCGTTTTTTCCAAGTCAATTCTCCTCGGTTATCGAGTTAGGATTTAAGATCAAGTTTGATGGAAAGTTCTTTCAGCTGCTTTTCGCTTACATCGGAGGGCGCTTCCGTCATCGGGCATCCGCCTCTTTGATTTTTTGGAAACGCAATGACTTCGCGGATCGAATCACGGCCGAGCAAAATGGCCGTAAAACGGTCGAGACCCATGGCCAATCCGCCGTGCGGGGGCGCACCGAAAGAAAGCGCATGCAGCAAAAATCCGAATTTATGCTCCGCCTCTTTTTCATTAATCCCAAGCACGGAGAAAACCTTGGACTGAAGATCGCGGCGATGAATACGAATACTTCCCCCGCCCACTTCTGTGCCATTCAAGACAAGATCATAGGCCAGCGAGCGAACCTTGGCCGGATCCGAATCCAAAAGTGCAATATCCTCCGGATGCGGAGCCGTAAAAGGATGATGCGCGGCCTGAAAACGTTTCTCGTCCTCATTCCATTCTAAAAGAGGAAAATCTTTTACCCAAAGCACTTTAAAATCATTACTCGCAAGCGGGTAGTGAAGTTCCGCAAGATGACACCGGAGCGCACCAAGCGCCACGGCCGAAGTTCTTGCATCGCTGGCCACCATAAAGATCGTATCCCCAGCTTCGGCTTTTAAAGCGCTGATCATTTTTTGAGTTCGCTCTGCATCAAAAAATTTCGCGATCGGAGACTCCACCGCCCCTCCGGCCTTGACCTTGAACCAGGCGAGCCCCTTGGCGCCGTAATTGGAGATCCACTGCGTGAGATCATCAAAATCTTTTCGTGAAAATTCCTGTTTTGCGTTCGGTTTGAAACAGAGGGCCCGGATCTTTCCCTGCTTGGCTAGACATTCGTCAAAAATTTTGAAGCCGCTCGATTGAAAAATCGAAGAAAGATCGTGAAGCTCCAAACCAAAACGAAGGTCGGGTTTGTCGGATCCATAGCGGTTCATGGCCTCTTCATAAGTCATGCGAAGAAACGGCGTGGGAAGATCCACCGAAAGCACGGTCTTAAAAACATGCGCAGCCATGCGTTCCACAAGTCCCATCACATCTTCTTCATCCACAAAGGAAAGCTCCATATCGATCTGGGTGTGCTCGGGCTGGCGGTCCTTGCGCAGATCCTCATCGCGAAAACAGCGCGCCAATTGAAAGTAGCGTTCGTATCCTGCGACCATGAGGAGTTGTTTAAAAAGCTGAGGAGACTGAGGAAGCGCATAAAAGGTTCCGGGCACAAGGCGGCACGGCACAAGATAATCGCGCGCGCCTTCCGGAGTGCTGCGGGTTAAATAAGGAGTTTCTATTTCGAGAAATTCATTTTTATCCAAAAATTCGCGGACCACGCGCGACACATGATAACGAAACGTCAAGGCTTCCACCATGTCCGGACGCCGAAGATCAAGAAATCGGTATTTAAGGCGAAGCTCCTCATTGACATTCGTCTCCCCAAGAGTAAAAGGAGGTGTGGGACAGGAATTTAAAATTTCAAGATATTCAGCCGCCACTTCAATTTCGCCGGTCGCAATCTTGGCATTGACCGTCCCCTGCGGACGTTTACGCACATGACCACGCACCAAAACAACAAACTCAACCCTCAGGGTCTTGGCCAGTTCGTGGACTTTTGGCAATTGAGAGGAACTAAAAACAATCTGGGTAATGCCCCAGCGGTCGCGAAGATCCACAAAGATCAAATCACCGTGATCACGGTAGGTGTCCACCCATCCCGTGAGCGTAACTTCACGGTCGAGTGATTTTAGATTCAGTTGCCCGCAAGTGGCTGTTCGATACATAACAAACCTCAATTTGTGAAGATTAGAAACCAGTAACCAGTTGCCAGTAACCAACGGGTCAGATTGATTTTTCTGGTTACCGGTTACTGGTTACTTTTTCAGTAGATAAGTTCGCTTAAAAAAGAGACTACTTCATCCCAGGAAACAGAGTGTTGAGTTTTCTGTTCCATGTCTTTGACAATCCAAATCTTTTTCGCAAATTCCTCACTGCCTAAAATCAAAACGAAGCGAATGTTATTTTGATTGGCACGCTTCAAATGTTTGGAGAGTGAGATTTCTCCCGGCAAAGTTTCGATCCGGATTCCCCGCTCGCGGAGTCGAAGCGCCACGAGACGAATCACATCCTGGGCTTCCCTGGCAGCATCAAGCGGTGCCAAATAAACCCGGCGATTCGAAACTGCTTCCAAGGCTTTTTCATCTTGATGTGTGAGCGCGGCAAGAAGCCGCTCCATTCCAATGCTAAATCCTGTGCAACACGCTGCAGGCCCGCCCAAATCCGGATAAAGACGATCATAGCGTCCTCCGCCCGCAAGCGCATCCTGGGCACCGAGCCCCGAAGCCGTGGCCTCAAAAACAAGTCCATTATAGTAATCCAAGCCGCGCACCAGACGTCGGCGGACTTCAAACGTAATGCTTCGCGCCGTAAGCGCATTTGTTACTTGATTGAAATTTTCTCCGATCGGCGCAATTTTTTCCCACGGCGCTTGATCAATCACACTCTGACAGGATTCGGTTTTACAGTCAAAAATTCGCAGCACATTTTTCTCAAGCCTCCACTGGCAGTCTTTACAGAGTTTATCCTTCACTCCTTCAAAATATTGCCGGAGTTTTTCTGCCGTTTGTTTTTGCTCTTCAATAGACCCCAAATCATTCATGCGGATTTTTGCCCCTGAGAGACCCACATAGGAGAGAAAACCAGCTAAAAGTTCGACGCATTCGAGATCGGCTGGCCAGCCCGCCTCATTCACCATCTCAATTCCGATCTGATGAAACTGGCGCTTACGGCCTGCCTGAGGACGTTCGGCGCGAAACATCGGACCCATATAATAGAAGCGAAGCGATTTGGCTTGTGAGAGAAGTCCTTTTTCAATCACTGAACGCGCCACGGATGCGGTCATCTCCGGACGCAAGGTTACATTCCGTTCTCCGCGGTCCTGGAAAGAAAACATTTCCTTATGGACAATGTCACTGGATTCGCCCACCGAACGTACAAAAAGATCCGTTGATTCAAGAAGAGGGGTCCGGATTTCCTTAAATCCGCGGGATTCAAAATAAATGCGGGCCTTTTCTTCCATCCACTGCCATTTTTCAATCTCGCCGGGAAGGAGATCTTCCATGCCGCGCAGCGCTTCAATTTTTTTCGCCATGACATCCTTATGTCTTGAGTGGATAAGAAGTTAGAGGGGGAATCATATCATATGGATGGAGTGCCCGCAACGGAGCTCCACGCAGATTCCCAATAAAGGGCTGGGTCGGAATATTTCATCAACAGAAGTCCCAAAAAGCAAACTCTGCACACAGACGGATTGCCTTGGCTAGCTTCTCAGGAAAGTTTCTCAAAAAGAAGGGATTAAAACGGCCGGGAGCGCTTCTTATTGACAGAAGAGCGCATCTTGCGGCGTTTTTTCTCGCTGGGCTTTTCGTAATGCTTGCGCTGCTTGAGCACTTTCAGAATGCCTTCGCGCTCAATCTTTTTCTTGAGACGCTTCAGGGCCTTTTCTAAATTCTCATGCTCAGTAATTTCAACTTTGGGCACAAATGTTCCTTACGGTTCATGTTATTTATCTTAAGTGCTTTGGAGGGGTTATTATACGGGAATCATCCCGCGGGTCAATAAGGGAAAGGACAGGCCGAATATCTCTGTGGCTCAGCCGCTCCGTGACTCAGTGGATCCGTGTTTCATATCGTAAAGACTTAATTTGATGTCACTAGCTTTGACCCAGTCGAGTCACTGAATCACATGGGCACTGAGCCCCCTTCCTTTCTCACCCCTTTGTTCCTTCCTTGCTATCCCCCGTGATCTTCTCTAAAATACGTGACTCTATGACGTTAACCTTGACACTCCAGACCTATGCTGAGGGTTTGGCTCGCCTTTTTTATCCAGCAGCGTGTCAATCTTGCCAGGACTTGCTTGCCCTTGAGGAGTCGGTCTTGTGCGCATCGTGCCTCGTCCAATTTGAAATCAGCCGATTTCCTCGTCTTCAGATGTCCGGATCCGAACCCCTTCCCGGCATTTCAGAATCCTGGTCTCTTTACCTTTATACTGACCGGGTCCGCCAGTTGATCTCGGATTTTAAATATGAAGGCCAGCGCCAAATCCTTGAGATGTTCCGCCCTGCTCTCACCGAGGTCTGTGATATTATTTCCGGATTTCAGTCTTATGATGGAGTCCTTGAAATCCCCGCAGATCCGGGACGCAAACAGGAACGCCCGTATAGCCCTGTTCATTTAATAGCTGAACACGTGGCTCAAAATATTTCTGCCCCTCTTCTGCCTGGACTTCGAAAAATCCGGACCACTCAACCGCAAATGGAACTAGGATTTGAGGAACGTCATTATAATTTACGCGGCGCCTTTCAGGTAACTACCCCCGGTCAAGTGAAAGGAAAAAGAATTCTTCTGGTGGATGATATCCTGACTACTGGATCCACGGCCTCTGAAGCGGCAAAAACTTTGCGCTCGGCCGGCGCAAAGCACGTGGACTTAATCACCCTTTCCCGTGCGGAGCGTGCATCATGAAGGTGCTTGACCGCTATCTGGTGCGAGAATTGATCAAGCCCGTCATCACTGCCTGCGTGGTTCTTATCTTCCTAGTACTCATTGCGGATCTTTTTGATAATCTGGACGAATTTCTGAAAAACAAAATTTCTATCGGTGTCATGGGCCAATATTATCTCGCCCTTATCCCCTATACCTTTATCCAAATCCTTCCTTGGGCCGCATGGCTGGGAACGCTTTTCCTTTTGGTAACTTTCGGAGCGCACAACGAGATCATTGCCATGAAGGCCGTGGGGCTCAAAATCACGTCCATTATCCGTCCTGTTTTTTTTGTGGGGATTCTTCTCGGAGTGCTTTCCTGGATTGTTTATTACACGCTCGTGCCGCAAAGTTACCGCATTGCGAGAAGCATTAAACAGCTTAACATTGAAAAAAAGGATCAATCCATAGCCGCCAAAGACATGCAGAACGTCACGTATATGACCCGCGACGGCCAGCTTTTTTATTTCCGGAATTTTTCTCCGCAGACAGAACGCGTGGAGGATGTTCACGGACTCTGGCTGGATCCGGAACATAACATTACCCGGCGCAAGATGATGGCCAAGCGCGGCCAGTGGAAGGATTCAAAGTGGCTTTTTACCGAAGTGACGGAATACAACATGGATTCCCGCGGTCGTGTGCTGGGGGATCCAAAAACATTTCCTCAGAAGACTTATGACGAGATTAAATTTTCTCCGGAACAGCTGCTCTCGGTTTCGCGCGACGTCATGTTCCTTAATTATAAAGAACTCAAAGATTCCATCCGGCAGCTTCGAGAAAACGGCATCCACGCAGAGGCTGAATCCGTAGAACTTCAGGCGCGTCTTGCTTCGCCTTGGCAGGCGCTGGTGATGATGCTGGTCTGCACTCCCTTTTTAGCCAAGACCACAAACCGAAAACTGATTGCTTACAATGTTCTTCTTTGTGTCATTCTAGTGTTTAGCTTTAATGTAGTGACTGCAGTTGCCATGGCACTCGGAAAAGCAGGAAAGATCTTTCCTTTTCTCGGAGCCTGGTTTGGGAATATTCTCTTCGCCTTTATCGGAATCCTCAAAATTGAACGAGCCAACTACTAAACGTGAAGCGTGAAGACGTGAAAAGTGAAGAGTAGCTGCAATTTTTTTCGCTTCACATTTCACTCTTCACGTCTTCACATTTAATCAGGCGATCACGCTCACTTTTTTCATGGCAACTTCTTTAATCGGCTTATCATTCGCTCCGCGGTCCACATTCGCAATCTGATGGACAATGTCCAAACCTGAGATGACACGGCCAAACACCGAATGCCGTCCGTCCAGCCAAGGGGTTGCTGCATCGGTAATAAAAAACTGGCTGCCGTTTGTATTGGGTCCGGCATTGGCCATAGAGACAGTGCCCGCATTGTCATGGCGTAATTTAGGATTGAATTCATCCTCAAATTGATAGCCCGGCCCCCCCATCCCTGTTCCGGTCGGATCGCCGGTCTGAATCATAAAACCGGGAATGACGCGGTGAAAAATAATCCCATCATAAAATCCTTTTTGAGCGAGCGTCACAAAATTCTTAACGGTTCGCGGCGCCTCTTTAGCAAAGAGTTCGAGCTGAATATCACCAAGAGTTGTTTCAATTTTTACTTTGACTGTTTCCTGAGCCATGAGCGCCTCAATATCCGCAGCAGCAGGCTGCGAAACGGTTGGGGATGACGGTGTAACCGTGCTGATTTTTTGCCCGGAAGTCACGCATCCTGTTATGAAAATAAGTGCACTGAGAAAAGACACGATCCCTAGGTTTCGTTGATTCATGCAAAGCTCCTTGGTTTAGGGTGAAATAGAAATTAATTCGATGCAGATTCTTGAGAATTTATCCTTTCCCCTTCTTCCGCATTCGGCAGGATAATTGTAGCGCTCATCTCGGGTGGCGTCGGCATGCCTTGGAGTTGCCCAACCAGCCCTTTCATCTGTTTGACAATACGTTCCCGCTCCGCAGGACTTACGCTCGCCTTAGTTTCTGATGGAGTGGCTGCAGAGGATTCAGCCTGCAGCGCAGACTCCGCAGCCCAGGCGCTCACCGCGAATCCAAAACTCAACACCGCAAGAAGGAGACTAAATTTCCGTACCATCTTTAATCACCGCATCCTTTGGAACGATCACAATACCTTCCCGGATAAAATAATTTTCGCTGTCAAACTCCTGAATCTTTTTCTCATTTAGAATTTTGACATTATTCCCGATCCGGACATTTTTATCCAAGATGCAATTTTCAATTCGGCAGTTCTTCCCGATTTCAAGCGGCAGTTGTCCCGCGGGGGCTTTGGTTTCATAATAATCATTCCCCATGACCACGCTGCGCCGAATCACGGTCCCCTGCCGGATAATCGCGCGAAGTCCGAGAATGGAGTGCTCCACTTCCGAAGCCTCACAGTGAATGCCGTCCGACACCTGGACATTTTTCATCGCGGTTCCCAGGAAACAAGAAGGCGGCAGAAACCTGGAGCGAGTAAAAATGCGTGACTGCCAATCAAAAAAAGAGAATTTGGAGTTGGATTTTGTTAGTTCAAGATTGGCATCAAAGAAACTTCCAATGGTCCCGATGTCCCGCCAGTATCCATCAAACACATAGCCGTAAACCCGGTGCGTTTGAATCGACTTTGGAATCACTTCTTTTCCAAAATCCGTTTCTTTACCCGCCAGCACTTCTTCCAGAACTTTTGCACGGTACACATAAATCCCCATGGAGGCCAAAAATTGTTGTCTGGGATTCTGGATATCAAATGTCTCTCGAATTTTTCGAGGGATCAAGTAGGGCCGAATTTTTTCGGAGGCCGCAGGCTTTTCTAAAAAAGAATGGATCCGGCCGTTGGTCTGAATTTTTAAAATCCCGAATTGGCTCACCACTTTGCGCGGCACGGGAATCGTGGCAATGGTTACATCGGCTTTTTTTTCTTCATGATAGGCCAGGATCTTCCGGTAATCCATCCGGTACAAATGGTCTCCGGACAGGATTAAGACCGTGTCTTCAGGCTTGATGTGGTAATGATTGAAATGTTTCCGTACCGCGTCCGCAGTTCCTTGAAACCAATCTTTATTGGCAAGCGTTTGCTCCGCCGCAAGAAGTTCGACGCTCGTATCATTGAATGCTTCATAAGGAAACGCGCGGTGAAGATGCCGATGAAGCGATGTAGAGTTAAATTGAGTGAGGACAAATATTTTTCGAAGTTCAGAATTGATGCAGTTGGAAATAGGAACGTCCACCAGGCGGTATTTGCCGCCGATCGGGACTGCCGGCTTGGACCGGTACTTCGTCAGCGGATAGAGGCGTTTTCCTTGGCCTCCTCCCATAATAATAACCGTCGTTTGCCCGCTCATCGTACGAATCTTGAGTGATGACCGCGCGTAATATCCTGACTCTGGCAATGATTCCAAAGCACTTTGCGGAAGGTATCGTTTTCTTCCATGGCAATTTTTAAACGCTGTCGAATTTGGAGTAAAAAGGTTTCGTTAGCCGGGATTTTTTCTTTATTCACATAAAGTTCAAGGCGCTTTACATCTTCCTCGATTCGAAAGGAATTCAAACGAATCTGCGCCTTTAAAATACGGAGCTCCTCAGGCGTTAATTCACAGACCTCGGAATTCATCTCCCTCGAAATCGGCTCCGGTATTTCACACAATAAATGAAAATGCATGCTCCATCCCTCTTCTTAAAACTATACAGGCCCGCCTGCTTTTTGGCCACTCTGAAGATCGGCTTCTTCGGAGGCTTTCTTAACGGAAACCCGGACGGGCACAGCCTGAGCGCTTTCCGGAGGGGTCGAGTCGGAGGAAATGGCCGAAGCCTGCAGCTTTCTCAGGATGCGAATTTTCTCCTGGGCATCCTGATAAACCGCGAGCGGGTAATCAATTTCATGGAGCAGTTTTTCGGCCTGAGCAAAGTCACTGCGGCTGATCGCATCCAGGGCCTGATCATATTGAGTTTGGATTTCAGCCATTCGATCGGCTTGGAAACTTTGAGCCAAAGACAATTTTTGATGAAGATCAACTCTTAGCGCATTAAAGGAAGAGACCGGAGCCCGCGGCACTT
Organism: uncultured bacterium; assembly: GCA_964460795.1. Classification (GTDB taxonomy): domain Bacteria; phylum Omnitrophota; class Omnitrophia; order Omnitrophales; family Aquincolibacteriaceae; genus CAZOOM01. The sequence continues at coordinate 14,690 of CAYWRU010000047.1, forward strand.
CTTGAATTCCCTGCAAAGTTGCACGAATTCCCTCATCTATTTGCGCAACAGCTGCTGGATAAGGAGGCGGGGCCTCTCCCACAACTGAAGGATTTTCCAGCTGGTCCAAAAGCTGATCCAGCACCCGTATGCTATCTGCAGCGCTTATCCAATCCGATTTTTCAAGAATGGGAAAAAGCTCCTGATACTTTTGACTGACAACCATTTCTTGATCGCGTATCTTCTTTTCAGAAATCGAGGAATTTACGGCTCCGATTTTGGAGAGCGTATCATTAATATAGGACCGCAGCATGGTCAGAACTACACCTCGATGCAGACGAATGTCATTCCCATAAATGGGAAAGGCCAATGCTTCGACCCAGGCATCCCGCGCACGGATCAGATCCCCGGAATCAAACGCAGTCTCTCCCGCCAGATATTTTTCTTTAAAAAGCTTTTCGAGTTTTTTCCGATAACTCCACGGCAAAGGAACCCGATACATTTTTTGCTGTGTCTCTAAAAGATTTTTAAAATCGGCTTCCGTCCATATTTTAGAAGGAAGGGTTTCCCTCATACCGGTTGAAAAAGAGGCGTGGAATTTTAAGATTTTAGATTCTTCTTCGCTGAGCGGACGGTTTGCTGTCAAACTAATCTTGCGCTCTAAAAGAGCGAGGTCTTCAGGTTTTAAATTCTTTTTCCATGCCAAGGGATCCCCTGCCATCAGTCCGGAGGAACCCCCTTTGGATTCATCCTTAAAAGACAAATCGACGGACTCTTTTTTTGCAAAGAGCACCTTTTGAAATCGCATACCAAAGAAAATAGTCGCGCTCAGCAAGCTAAGTGTTAATAAGATAAAAAAAACCGCGACCAAGGAAGGTATCCATGAAGAAGGTTTGCTGGATTTAAGGGGTTGTGATTCCTTACGAGGCGTTTCGGATTCTGAGCGGTCTTTTTTTGCGCCTCCCGCTCCTTCAGAAAGCGATGAGCTCCAAAAGCAAAGCGGGCACTCAAGCCCATCTTTGGGTTCGGCATCAAAAACATGTCCACAGTGGCTGCACTTAAATTGCTTCATTCGTTCGAGCTCCAAATAGTCCGCGTATTCTACAAAAAATCAGCCTCTAAAGGATGAATTTTGATGGCCTTCCTCCAACTAACCAGCTTCGCGATTTTCAGGGTAGAGGCGAAGATTATATCTTAGCAATGATAGTTATTGATATATATTTTTATATTTAAGACTTAATAATTGCTTATAGCTCTTTTTAAGATTAATTTTATATAAATAAGGCTCTATTTTACTTTCATGCTATTGAATTTATTCCATAGTATGTTAGGGTTTAGTTTGACGGCTGAATAGGCAAACCAACCCTCTTCTGCCACGGATATGACAAAAAAGTTTCCAATTAAAATCGCTTCGAGGCTATCACTCATATTCCTGGGTGCACTACTGCTTGCTTCTCCAAAAACCTTTGGAAATTCTGTTCCATCAGATGATCCAACATCCAAAAGAAATGTTCAGCCGGAAAAATCTGCGTTGGATCCAATGCCAGAAGCATTATCCGAAGAATCTCTCGATAGCACTGCGAATTCTCCTCAAGACAAAGACGTTTCTGCAACCTCATTTCTCATGGATAAAACAGTTCTATCCGCTCCTTCAGCATCAGAGCAAACAGAGAAGAATTCCGGCATCAATAAATTTGCGATTAAAAAACAGCCGCTAAAACCAACCCCGCAAGCCGCCGAGATTATATTTCCGATTTCCCAATCCTGTAACGCCTCAAATTCATTGTGTAAAAAAATTTATTCCGATGGCTCGATTTCCAGCATTCACTCCCATCAGGAATTTGATGAAAATGAGTTTCGACAAATAACCACGATTGAAGAAACGGATGCAAACAAACATCTAAAAGCCACAAAAAGCATTTATCAAGGCACTCAATATTCCGATCCGGAAAAAACCCGCAAAGAATTCGAATTCTTTGAGATCTCTCATGAATCCCAAACCGAACCCAAGGCCAAAGAAATCCTTATCTATGACTATTACCCTGGGACAAATCAGGTTAAAAAAGTCACTTGGGGTGAATATGTCCTAAGCGGTTCCGAAGCAGAGGAAAAACTTGTTTCTCATGCATTTTTAACTTATCACTCTGATGGATCCCCTGACAAAGGTCTTGCAGAAAGCTTGGAAGATGGTTTTTTAACTGCGCAATTTTTAGGAGGAGGGCCTTCACAGACAAATCAAGGCTTTGCCTCTTTAGACCAAGAAGCCTGGAAAGGCTGGGAGAACTGGATTACAACTCGAAGATTATCGTTTTACGTTAGCTAGAAAATAACCCCACCGCCACGCCCCCCCCCAGGACAAAAACCCTGCGAATTTCAAACAGAGCGATTAGCGTGATTTTTTAGCAATCTCAGCGAGAAGCTCAGTATTCTTCTCCAACTGTTTGCGGCATTTGATTAACTCAATTGCGCAGGCAAGAGAAGCAACAGTAACAGCGAAAAACAATACGACGAGTGGATCTTGTACCATAGGTCACCTCCCAATGAATTTTATTCTGTAGCGCAAAACCGCTATTTTTATAAGTATAGCACACAGAAGAAAAGCAGCTAACAGCAAATTCGCTGGATCTCCGGATTCAATACCTGCCTCTCTCTTGGCATTTGGTCCAGAGACTCACGACTAGGCTGAGATTTCAGAATGCCGTGCGTTGGAAAGGGCTTGAAGGAACCCAAGGACTCGGCTGAGTCCCGACGTTGAAAACTTGATCTGCGAGGCCCCCTGCCCCTGCATGGACTGAATGACAAGATCTTGTCGTAGCGATTCGGGAATTTCCTGAACCGCTAAATATCCCCCAATACGAATTGCATAAATCAAGTGCGCCTTATAAAGATCGCCTGCATGATCAGAATTAAAGCTGCCTAAAAATTGCTGAGGAACTCGGCTGATATTTCCAGTATCGGCATTAAAAAAACTGGGCGCTGCAACCACCAGTGCATGCTGCATCATTTTTTTCAGAGCCGGCCCGCGGGTTCCGTGAATTTTTTCGTAAGCAGCCTGAATAGCTGCATGTATTTTCCTTACAACAAGGGAATCTTGTTTCACACTGCTGTCAAAAAAATCAGCAATAAATTGAGAAGGGCTGATGACATTATCCGACAGGACAATAATGGCCAATCTTCCATCGGCTTGGGATTCTAGCGCTTGAATCTCTCGGGAAGTCATTTTGCTGGAAGATACAACAAGGATAGCTGCCTTCCCCTGAAATTGTTTCAGTTCTCGAGCCGCAGATTGAAAAAGCTCCTGTTGTTCATCCAGGGAAAGCTGAGCATCCACGGGAATAAAACTCACCGCATCAGTAACTTTATCGGAATGGGCGGGAGCTGCAAGCAGCACTTCTGCCAGTGACAGAATTTCTTCGCGAGATAACCCCGTTTCTTGCATGACAAGATCAATTTCATGTTCGGTTAGAGTCGGCCTTGCCGCTTGAGTCCGCTCCGGAAAAACGCCCTGCAACACTGCTTCAAAGGCCTTTATTGCCGGAGATTCCGCGATTCCATTCATTGTATGCGTTGTCAGCATCGAGTTGAAAAATCGGCGCAATTCAGATCGTACCGTTCGTTCGGCTACACGCGCCACCGAAATACTCGCCTCAATTTTCCTCTGATCGTTAACCCCCGGAACAAAAAGGTTTGGCTCTTTCGATGATATGACTTTGGCTTCTTGACGCAATTCAGACCGTATCTCAGCCCCCAACGTAATCTCTTGCTGCGTTCCATGCAGCGCAGCTCCTGTAGCAGGCGCCTCGGTGTACGGCCCCGCAGGCACTGAAAAATTCGATGAAGGACCTGCCGTTCCATTTGAAAAATAGAGTTCATCCATATTCCCTATAAAAGGGTGAGTCGTTCCAAGTCCTGCTGCCCCCAGCATGAGGGAGGTATTGGCATTGAAAAAGGAAGTCTCCGCCCCAATATTAAATCTACCTTTTTCTATTCCATTGAAAAACAAAATGATGTCCCCTGCACTATTTCGTGTTACAGCGACATGATGAAATTGTCCCGTTAAAGAAGCCGCTTGATCCACCGTAAAAATAGGATATTTATTTCCTATCGCAACGTCTCCATTCAAAGAATAAAAAAATCCAAGATAAATATTGGCCCCATCATTTTGAATGAAAAACATATAACTTTTTTGTCCTGAAACCCATTGCGAAACAAGAGCCATGTACTTATTAGCATCAGGAATTTGAGATGGTTTGACCCATGTATTTATGAAAAAAGGATTATTTTTTAGTGCCCAATCTGTGCTGGGTACAAAATCAAGATGCGAGTTAGTTCCGCTGAAGGAAAAACTTGTGCCGCCAAATTTTGAATTAATAGAGTCAGCTGCGACATTCGTCACACTTAATGCATGACCCGTAACCACCGCCGCCCCACCCGTATATTGAACGTGAAAAATAACAGTGGTTGAATTTCCAGCATTGTCCGTGGCTGTAACCGTAAGTGCATTATCACCCGATACTAATGTTTCATTTCGGGTCTTGGTAATACCGTCTTCAATCCAAGTTAATACATAACTGGACATCGTCACATTGGTTGCCGAAATCACTTGAACCACTGGCGCTATTGTATCCAAAGTCACGGCAAACGTCCGGTTCGTACTGTTTCCTGCCGCATCCACTTCCGTTACATTCAAATTATTGACACCCTGCACCAGCGTCCGCGCCGATGTCTTCGCTACTCCATCCGCCGTATAACTCAGCAGATAGCTCGCATTATTCGTCACAGCCGGTGAGGTAAATACAATAGCCGGTGCTTGAGTATCGAGAGTCACCGTAAAAACCTGCACCGCACCATTTTCGCTAACACTAAGCGAATTTATTCCTTCAACCAATGTTCTAGCAACACTTTTTGCAACACCATCCACCGTATAAGTCAAAAGATAATTTGAATTATTAGTTAAAGCTGCTGAAGTCAGTACAATGCTCACATTGGGTTGGTTCGTGCCTGCATTCGAGAATTCTGCGTTGGTAAATTCAAGCTGGGCTTTTCCAGAAAAATTGAATTTATCCAAATAGCCGATAAAAGGATGCGTGGCGCCATTATTTGCCGCACCAATCATTAAAGGAGATGCTGTAGCTGGATAAAAAGAATCCGTCCCCACATTATAAGTTGTTCCAATTTGACCCCCATCAAAAAAGAACTTCAGGTCAGGCCCCGTCCGTGTCACTTTCACGACATGCCACTGATTCAACAAGGACGCCGGCAGAGGAAATTTTGGACCCATCGCAATATTTCCATCCTTGGAATAAAAAAATCCCAGATAAATGGCTGGTAGATTATTGGCATCTAAATCTTGATTGATGAAAAACATGTAACTTTTTTGACCTGTGACCCAATCAGAGAGCAGGGCCATATACTTTCCCATCGCCGGGAGGACGGTGGGCCGAAGTCCAATCTCGATTGCAAAATCATTTGCACCCAATGCCCAGTCCGCGTGAGGCGCAGCCGTTGCATAGGAATTAGTCCCGTTGAAAAATCCGCTGCTCCCGCCCGACAATGCGATGGAAGAATCAATAACCATATTTGTGGATGTAAATGGATGCAGAGCAGCTGCATTCGCCGCCACAGCATTTAAATTTACCGTGGCCACCGCAGAATTTGTTTTGCCATCATTGACTCGGAAAGTAAAACTATCGAATCCCGTGTAATTTATCGCCGTATAAGAAAACGTTCCATTTGCATTCACGACCGCGTTCCCGTGCACAGCCGGCGTCACAAGCTGAAAAACAAGAGGGTCGCCATCAATATCCGATGCAGTCAGGCTTCCGTTAAAAGCTATATTGTTAGTAACAGTAAGAGTACTAGCAGGAGGAGTAATAACGGGTGCATGATTCACCACAGCCGGGGTGTAAACTACGGAATAATTCAACGCTCCAAGATTCCCAGCTGCATCCGTTCGGGTTACTGTTAATAAATTGGTGCCCAAGCTCAGCGTACGAGCTTCCGTTGCCGAAATTCCATCCACGGTATAAGTAAAATTATAACTCGCTTGATTTACCAGTGAAGGCGATGTAGCAACAATCGACGGGGCGATCGTATCAAGAACGACGTATTTTTGTGCATTAACAATCGGAACTCCCGCAGCGTTTTTTGCCTCCACACTCAGAGTGTTAGTTCCTTCATTGGGAAGAGGAACGCTGGCGGTCCAGCTTGTCGAAGAATTAAGCGGCACCCATTCAGTCCCATTGATCCAGATCGAAGTTTCAGAAGGCTTTTCACCAGAAACCGCTGCCGGCGATCGATTGGTGAGGGCCGGAGCATACACCACAAGACTGCCGATCATACCCGGAGTGTATGTTACTACATTTGACGGATCACTCTCATTGCCCTGCGCATCATAAGCTGTGGCATAAATTGCATAGGTAACACCCGTCACTAAATTTGAAATGCCTGCGGTCAGGACATTTCCCACAACAACCTTATTCGTAAAACTGCCGTCTGAGATGACTTTATAATAAAGATTATACCCAGTAACTATTTCATCCGGACTCGGACTCCAAGCCAATTGCACATAGTTCGTGGCGCTCGGATCAAGATCCTGAGTAATTCTGTCTATCAAACTCCCATTCGTAGAGGTCTGGCCGGAGATCGGATTTGCTGGAACAGAAGGCACGGTATTCGTGGCGCCAGAATTATCCGAAACAGGCGTCTCACTAGAGGAAGTGTCCGGAGAAGGCAGCGATGTTTTCATCATACGGAAAAATTGCATGGCCGGACTATTGGGGTCTGAAGCATCCACATTAAAACTGTAAGATCCGCTATAGGCATTTGTCATGAGCGGAAGATCAAATTCCTTCCGGGTTTTCCAAGTACTCCCTTGCACAAACGAATCCGAGTTCTGGACGGCATCTAGCGAGCCCGTTTCTTGAACCGCAAAATGTCCGGGGGTCTCACTGGGATCAATCGTATAACTCACCTCAACCTGGCTGCTTGAAACCTGTTGAATGGACATTACTATCTGCCCCATGGCAATAAACGCACTAAAGAACAAGAGGAATGCGCTTGTGATTAAAATTCTTAATTGGCGGCGAAAAGGGGTTTCTTTCTGAAGTCTTTGAACATATCCAGCCTGCCCACGCACTTCGGATCGCCGAGCGTTCTCCACATGTTGACTTACAAAAAGCCGCGCCGGAGCTCGAAAACTGACCCGGCTGGATTTTTTAAAACTTGTATTAACCACGGCTTTAGGCGCCAAATCATGAAGCTCGTGTCGAACCACATCACCTAAATAGCTCGCTCCAGCTGGATCAAGACGGGCAAATTCTCCTTTCAGAGAAAGGCGATCAACTCCAGCCCCCACCAAAGTTCCCTGGTTAAGAACTTTTGCATTTTTGAGATTCATAGCATCTAAGTATTTCTGACTATCCTCAATACTGCGAATCTCGGGAGAGATCGTCACATAAGAAAATCCATTTTTTTCAAGCAGGGACTGGAAACCGTCCGCATGAAATCCTCCGATGACAAGAGCTGACTTCTCTGCTTGGAGACCACGAAGGCGCTTCATCATATGCTCAAACATAATCTTTTCACGGCGCGAGGCTGTTTGGTAGAAAGACAGGGAGTGTCGGAAAAGCACATCTATTTTATCGCCAAATCGATTGGGCGTAAGATGAACGCGCTTAGCAAATTGCGAAGGCAGCAATTCTTCTTGGGATTTAAGAATGTCTTTATATTCCTTTTGAGTTAATTCCAAATCAAATAACTTTCTTAATAAACCGAGCTTAGCAAAAGACGCCATCAAATCCTTTTCCTGGGAAGTCACGGCCAAATGATCTATCACCTGTTCCGTTAGACCATTTACTTCCTGCAATAAATCCGAGGCATTCAACTCCTGAGAGAGGATTAGGCGAGCAATATTCTTTGAAAGGGATGGATATTGCTCAAAAGCAAATCCATAGGGATGAAACTCTTGATAGAACTCTTCAAAGTATCCCCGCAGATCCGAAACTAGGGATGGCTGCTGCCCTGAAAGAACTGCTTGAAGCATGATTGATTTTGGATAAAACAGTTTCGACGATGATTTGGAAGATATTTGCCGAACCCAATGCAGCAACTGAGATTTTTCGGACTGCACCTGCACATCGCTTTTAAGATTAGTCTCTTTCTCAAGCTTTTGAAGACTCATGAACCGAACAAATTGCGGAAATTGAAACTGGCTCCACGGATCCAAGAGATCAATCTGCAAGCATTTCTTAACCTGCTGAGAAAGATATTCATAATAATGAGCCGCATCACGCCGGTCTAATTCATGAGCCATCCACTCACGATGAAACTGTTTCAGCTCAGAATTTGAGATGTTCGATTCCGTGGCGAGTAATTTTCTCTCAAGAGCATTCACAAATTTTTTCGCAAAACTTTTTGAGGAATAAATGCTCCGAAATTGTTTTAGGTTTTTTGTGTAAAGCATGGGATCTTCCACACCAAATCCTTGCACCTTAACACCCTGCTTGGCTCGGTACAACCCCGCACCGCCCACAAGCCCCTTCTCAGATAACCGATCAATAAGTTTTCCATTCACATCGCGATTTTGATGAAAAGAAAGAAAATCCTGGGGCAATCGTCCCTCAAATCCACCCTCGATGAACAAGGTATTCACGCTGTGTTTATTTCCCAAATACTCCAAAATGGAAGAAATGCTTTTTTGAGCTTGAATCTGCGAGTGCGCATCTTGGATTAAAATAACCGTTGAGGATCCCGCACTGTAGGTTTTTTGAATCGTTCCCATGCCAGCAGGAAGATGAAAATCATTAATGAAGCTGGGGCGCTGAACTTCACTGGCTATTGGGGAGTGAAAGGAAATGCTCGCAGGCTGAGCATAGATCAATGAATTCGTGCAAAAGAAAATATTCGTAATAAGAGCAACCCATTTAAAGAAGGTCTTGCTGCGATTTTCTGAATTTCTGTTCATGAACGTCATCGCTGGCCTCCTTTTTTGGCCCTTAAGATATTCATAATCTCGTCGATTCATTTAAGTGCATTAATATGCAATTGTTATCTGATTGCGAAATTATATGCAAATACGTTCAAATGTCACCAATTATTTGTGCAATTATATGCAAATATGTATAATTATAATCAATAGCAATTGATTTTTTATAATATTCGTGAATACAGCTATGCGCTTTCTAATAATAAAAATAGCCACTACTGCTGAGATTAGGGCAGGCAGGAATATGAGCACCTATAAAAAGGCAGCGAACAGAAAGATCAATGAATCCTCAGAATGTCCGATGTATAAACAACACGAAATCCAGGGACTGAACAAAGGGCAGCGACTCATTCAATTTTTGAGAGCAAGAAAGCTTCGGTTTAATGTTATTTAATTCCTTCCACTTTTTTCTGTTTTTTCCTTTAGTCACCACGCTGTACTACCTACTCCCCCATCGCTATCGCTGGATAATGCTGCTGACAGCCAGCTGTTACTTTTATATGACACTCATTCCCGCTTATATTTTTATTTTGCTTGTTTTAATTCTTATTGATTATCAATGCGGTCTTTGGATCGAGGACTCTCCGCGCCATCAAAAAAAATTCTACCTGGTGCTCAGCATTGTCTCGACCTGTCTCGCGCTTTTTATTTTTAAATATTTCAACTTCTTCAATCGTATGGCTTATCATTTAGCCGGCGCTCTCCATATCTCCTATGCCATTCCGATGCTTCAGCTTCTTCTACCGCTTGGCCTCTCCTTTCATACATTCCAAAGCTTGAGTTATGTGATTGAAGTTTATCGGGGACACCAAAAGGCGGAACGTCATCTTGGAATTTATTCTTTGTATGTCATGTTCTACCCTCAGCTGGTTGCAGGACCCATTGAGCGGCCAGGAAACTTACTCCATCAATTTCGCGAAGTTCACGTCTTTGATCCGGCCCAAGTCACCAACGGACTTCAGCTGATGTTATGGGGGCTTTTCAAAAAAGCGGTAGTGGCAGATCGTCTCGCCGTGGTCGTGGACACTATCTACAATCAGCCCACGCATTTTTCTGGGCCGGCACTCACTCTCAGCACGCTCTTCTTTGCATTTCAGATTTACTACGATTTTTCCGGATATTCGGATATTGCCTTGGGAGCTGCCGAAGTCATGAGCTTCAAACTCACAAAGAATTTCAACCGTCCTTATGCGGCCGGATCCATCACTGACTTTTGGCGCCGATGGCACATTTCACTCTCAACCTGGTTCCGGGATTATCTTTATATTCCACTCGGAGGGAATCGAGTTACACTTCCGCGCTGGACTGTCAATGTGTTCATCACTTTTTTAATCAGTGGACTGTGGCATGGCGCCAATTGGACTTTTGTAGCTTGGGGAACACTTCACGGCTTTTATTTGATCGCAGAAAGGGGGTTTAAAACCACACGAAATTCCTTATGCCAAACCCTGGGGCTGATTCGCGCCCCCCACCTTCGTCATGCGTTATCCGTATTCGCCACCTTCTTACTCGTATCCTTTGCCTGGATATTTTTTAGAGCCAATTCCATTCATACGGCCGTATCTATTATCCGTCATCTAACCTCCGACTGGGGAGCTTTGCTATCGTCCGCCGGACGATCTGCATTTTTTAACACCATGCAAAGGACGCCCCTTAATCTACTTTGCTTATTCGGATTAATTTTTCTAGTTGAGTTCATACAAATGAAAGACGCCTCTCTGGATTTTCGATCGCGGCTTGCAAAATTTCCAAGAGTCTTGAGGTGGAGCCTTTACTATTTCGCATTTTTTTCTGTTCTTTTTACCATGCTCTCCGGGATCTATGGCGGTCACCGATTCATCTACTTCCAATTTTAAAACTATGAAACTATTCTTAATCAAACTCACAATCTTTCTCGGACTAGCTTGTGCGTTCCTGGGAATTATTGAAATAGGACTGAGCCGTGTGGCGAGCTCATACACGCTTAAGAAACAAAGCCTTGAAAAACAACTCCAAAAAATCGAGGTGCTTAATCTAGGATCTTCGCATGCAGACTCAGCGATAAATCCTGAGTTTTTCTCCCGGCCTGGCATGAATTTGGCCAATTACTCTCAATCCCTTTACTACGATATGAAAATCCTGGATAAATACATCGACTCCATGCCGAATTTAAAATTAGTTTTCCTGCCCGTCTCCTATTTTTCTCTTGGTTTTCAGCTCTCGGATTGCGATGAAAAATGGCGCTGTTTCTTTTACGAAAGGGTTTATGGTATTCCGCTTGAGAGTCCAGCTATTCGCTGGGATGTCCGGCGTTTCAGCTATTTGATGTTGTACGGCGTGGACTATATTTTTTCTCATCTGGAAAAGGGCATCCGAAATACTCTCGCCAAAGAGTTCAATGCTGCCGGATCCAGAGTTTCGCAAGAAAAACTTTTGAGGCAGCATATTAATGACGAGGAAGGGAAAGCTCGGGCCGAACTCAGCGAAAGCCTCTTTAAGGAAAGCTGTCTTGCCAGGAATCAGCATTTCCTTGAAAGTATGATTCAAAAATTGCAGCCTAAGAACATCCAAGTGGTTTTACTAACCACTCCGGTCTATAAAACCTACTCGAATTACTTCTCTCCAAAATTATCTGAAATCCACAGCCGCATCATGACGCAATTGACGCAAAAATACGGTGCTCCTTACTTTGATTTTTTTAGAGATCCGCGATTTAGGCTGGAGGATTTTGAGGACAACGATCACTTAAACGCTGCAGGTGCAAAAAAGTTCAGCCAGATCCTTGATCAGGAAATCATCAAGAAACTGGCTGACCCTTCAAAATAAATGGTGGGGAGTATTGGATTCGAACCAATGAAGGCATAAGCCAACAGATTTACAGTCTGTCCCCTTTGGCCACTCGGGCAACTCCCCCACACAATTTTAGATTTGAGAATTTTGATTTTAGATTTCAGAGCGAATAGAGTCACCTTTCTGCGCAACCTTTAATCTAAAATCTGCAGTCTTAAATCAAAAATCAAATAAGCTGGCGGAGGGATTTGAACCCCCGACCCGCTGTTTACAAAACAGCTGC
>CAYWRU010000048.1:0-26570 GCA_964460795.1 uncultured bacterium
AGAGGTGGCAGAGTGGTCGAATGCGGCGGTCTCGAAAACCGTTAGGCCCGTAAGGGTCTCGTAGGTTCAAATCCTACCCTCTCCGTTGATTCGATGACTAATATCGCCGCCGTCGAGACCCACGGAAGGCCTCGTACGGCGTCTGTAGCACTGGTGGATAAAACAATATGACAAAATCAAATTCAGAACCTGATTACTTGATTTTTTCCCGGAAATTCCGGCCGCAGGGATTTGAAGAAGTCTTGGGGCAGGAGCCGATTGTTCGGACCTTGAAAAATGGAATTGAACAAAGCCGGATTCCCCAGAATTTTCTTTTTGCCGGTCCGCGTGGCGTAGGGAAGACCTCCATGGCCCGCATTGTGGCCAAGGCGCTGAATTGTGAAAAAGGTCCGACGGCTGAGCCTTGCGGAAAATGTCTGGCCTGCCGGGAAATTGTTCAGGGCAATTCCATGGATGTTCTAGAAATTGACGGCGCTTCCAACCGTGGTATTGATGAAGTCCGGAATCTTCGCGAGACCATCAAATTCAAACCCGTATCCGGCCGGTTCAAGCTCTACATCATTGATGAAGTCCACATGCTGACGACCGAGGCCTTCAATGCACTCCTTAAAACTCTGGAAGAACCTCCGCCGCATGTAAAATTTATTTTTGCCACCACGGAAGCACACAAAGTTCCGCTCACCATTCTCTCGCGCTGCCAACGGTTCAATTTTCGCCGCATTCCCACCTCGGACATTGTGAAAAAGCTCGAAGAGATTGCGAAGAAAGAAAAACTAAAATATGACAAGCACGCCCTTTTTCTGGTGGCCAAGGCTGCGGAGGGTGCGCTTCGTGATGCGGAAAGCCTGCTCGATCAGCTGGTGAGTTTTGCCGAAGACAAAATTCAGGAAGCAGATGTGCTGGCCTTGCTTGGCCTGGCATCTGAATCAGTCTATTTTCAGGTTTTAAAATACCTCAAGGCGAAAGATGTGCGAGCCCTCTTTCAGTTAATTGAGAAAATTCATGATGAAGGTGTGGATCTGGCGCAGTTTGCAAAGGGGCTCTTTGAATTCTTCCGTCATTTGCTTTTAATTCAAGTCTCGCCGGACACAAAAGAATTTATTGAAATGAGCGACGAAGGTTTGACTGAGCTTGCGAGTCATAAAAACGATTACAGCCGCTCCGAACTTTTACTGGCAGTCAGTTTGCTGGCCTCTTTGCAAGGCCAGCTTCGCCGTGCGGTTGCTGCGCCACGGATTTTAATTGAGACGCTGCTCCTCAAACTCATGCATCTCGATCAGATCCGGAGTGTAGAAAAAAGTTTGTCAGACATTTCCTCTCCTTCTTCTTCGCCTTTTCCTGTTTCTGGATCACGACCTACACCTAGTTTTCAAGGCAGCGCTCCGTCGAGTGCACCGCGGACTTTTTCCAAACCCGCTTCTACATCCGCGCCGCAAAAGCCTCAGACGGGGGGAGCCACGGCTGTGCTTCAGGATCCGCCCAAAGGAGACTCCAATACTGGATTTTCGTTTAATCAGATTCAAGCCGTATGGCCTCAGATTATTGAATATGTAAAACTCAAGAAGATGTCGAATGGAATTTTTCTTTCCGAATCTTCTCCGGTGGAAGTTTCAGGATCCGTTGTGACACTGGGATTTGCACCGGAATTCAGTTTTCATAAAGAGACTCTGGAAAAAGATCAGAACCGGAAACTCGTTGAAGAAGCTTTTCAAGTGTCGCTGGGGCGCCGCGCTTCCATTCAGTTTGTGCTTGTGAAGATGGATCAGACGCAGCTTCCGCTTGCGGAAGAGGCTGAACCTGAACCGGACAGTTCACGCATGCCCGACATTCTAACGGAGGCCATGAACATTTTTGACAACGCTAAGATCGTCCGAAAAGATCCATAAAGAAGTGAAGAGTGAAGACGTGAAAAGTGAAGAGTTGCGTTTAAGCCCAAACGATTTATGGAGTTTTTTTGATTGCGCTTCACGCTTCACGTTTCACTTTTCACGTTATTGAGACTTTTATGCGTGGGTACGCGGAGTGGATGTCCAAATTGGTCGAAGCGCTGACCCGCCTTCCGGGGATTGGTAAACGCTCGGCCGAGCGCATGGTCTTTTATCTTCTCAAAACTTCGCGAGAAGAAGTTTCTCAGCTTGCCCAATTACTTACCACCGTTAAAGCGAATGTCACTTTTTGTAAGACCTGTCACAATTTTGCGGACAGAGAACAGTGCCATATTTGTTTGGATGAAGGACGAGACCGCGGGCTCATTTGTGTGGTGGAGGATCCGAAAGATGTGATTGCCATTGAAAAAAGCGGATCTTTTGCGGGCGTCTATCATGTCCTTTTGGGTTTTTTGTCAGCTCTGGAAGGAATTGGACCGGATGAAATACAGATTGCGGATCTTATGCGGCGCATAAAAGAATCGAGAGTAAGAGAAGTGGTGCTGGCCACGAATCCAAACACCGAAGGTGAAACAACCGCCCTTTATCTGGCAAAAATTTTAAAGCCTCTCGGAGTCAAAGTCACGCGCATCGCTCGAGGCATTCCGGTGGGAAGCCATATTGAATACACGGATCAAGCCACGCTTGCGCGTTCACTTGAAGGAAGACTCCCTTTATAGAAAATCCGAATATCGAAATCCGAAATTCGAAACAATATCTAATGCTCAAAATTTAAATGTAGAAACAGAACGTTTTGAAAATTTAAGATTCGAATTTTGGATTTGCTTCGGATGTCGTGCTTCGGATTTCGAATTTTCAAGGAGGTTCATATGAGCTTTGATTATAAAGGCCGTACAGCACTGGTGACCGGTGCGTCCATGGGAATCGGAGAGTGCATGGCGCGCGAACTGGCGGAAAGAGGGGCTCATTTAGTTTTGGTGGCGCGGTCCAAGGAAAAACTGCAGGCCTTAGCTGCAGAGCTTCGGAGCCGTCATGGAGTTATGGTCCACGTGATGCCTGCCGATCTCAGCCGTACCGAAGGGCCTCATGAACTTATGGAATCAGTTTTGGAGGCTGGGATTGAGGTGGATCTCTTGGTAAATAATGCAGGCCTCGGAGATTTTGGAATGTTTGAGGAGCAGGGGACGTCCAAAATGACGAGCTTGATCGATTTAAATGTCCGGGCGCTTGTGGTGTTAACCCGTCTTTTTTTAAAACCCATGCAGGAACGCGGCAAGGGAGGAATTCTCAACATTGCTTCTACCGCAGCTTTTCAACCTATTCCAAAACTTGCCCTCTATTCCGCAAGCAAGGCCTTTGTGCTTTCTTTTACCGAGGCCATCTGGTCGGAGCTGAAGGGGAGCGGGATTCGGGTGATGTGCCTTTGCCCCGGGAATACGGAATCGAGATTTCACGAAACGGCTGGAATTCCGCCCAAATATAGATTCTTGCAGGTCAAAACCATTGATTTAGTCAGACACGGACTTCGAGTATTTTCTGAGACAGATCGCCCGACCACTATTCATGGATTTTTAAATTGGCTTCTGGCTTTTGGTAATCGTCTCGCTCCGCGTCGCTTGGTTCTTGCAATTACTTCTTCTCTGTACCGATAGCACCTCCAAAACGCTCTTGGCACAAGTTAATTTGAGATCAATTTATAATAAATACATCTTTTATCTAGCGATGGAGCCTTTGAAGAATCGATACCTGATTTAATAACCCACAACAACCCAAGGCTAAAAAAATTTAATCATGGGGCTTGTCGCAACTGCCTTCCCGTGTTATCTTTCCGTAAATTCGGATTCGGTGGATTCTTCTTCGTATCAGCTTTTCCTTTCGCGTAACCGCCAAAGGCGAGTTGCCTCGTCCCAGCAAAGCTGGGCGGGCAGAAGAAAATCTCAGTCATCGAACATACATTGTGAATCTATTCATGCAAAAAAAGCGCAAGTCCCTCAACGAGCTATCCTTATCTTTTTTTAGATGTTCTTTGACTGCACTTTTTTTTCTTTCCGCGCCGGTTTTTGCTCAGTCCATCTCCTTGAATTCCGAGATCGGAAAGATCCAGAATATCCAGAACGGCACGAACGGCAAAACCCTGGTTTTTATTGAAGAAGCTCATGCTGACTATGACGTTCAAAAATCCATTATCCAAATGCTCCGCGCCATCATTTCCCAGGAAGGACTCCGCCTGATCCTGGTTGAAGGCGGTTGGGACGATATGAGCCTCGCGGATCTCCGTATTTATGGGACGCGTGAGGACCGCGAAAAAATCGTAGAGCAATATCTGAAGGATGGAAAAATTTCTGCGGAGGAATATCTCGATGTTCTGGGAGACTACGACCTCATGCTTCGCGGCATTGAAAACGCGGATCTTTATGCGGCCAATATGAATGCTTTTTTAAAATTTCATGATCTTCAGGAAGGCGCTCTGAAGCAGTTTGAGGCCGTGGAGTCCGGGCTCTCCAAAATTCAGGACCGAATCTACTCCAAAAAGTTAAAAGAAATGGAAGGGCACCGCCGGGATGCGTCGACGGGCGGATTGTCGTTGGTCGCGTACTTGCCGGATTTGGCAAAACAGGCTGGAGTCAATCTTCAAGACTATCCCTTGTCGTATCAGCTCTCTCTTTTTTCCGGAACCTCCGGCGCTTGGGATCAGGACAAAGTGGAAAAGGAAAAAAACGAACTCATCAAGGCCTTGTCCCGCAAAGTAAGCAAGATTGAGCTGGAGCCTGTCCAAAGCCTTTTGGGATCTTCCAAGCCGGAGGCGGAAATGGCTACCCTGCGCGAGGCCTTTGAGATCCTGGCCCGTTACCCGGATCTGGAGCGCCGCCACAAACTTTCCAACCTGCGCGCCTACCGGGCCGCACTTGAAAAAATGCAGGCTATGGATTTTCAATCTTTAAATAACGAAATGCGCTCCCTTGAAGATCTTGCCTGGAAATCTCTGAATTTATCAACGGATGAGCAATCGCTTCTTGAAATCACTCGCTTCACGGAGTATCTGCACAAACTTTTCAAGCTTGAACTCGGTCCTCAGGACTGGGAAATTTTAAAGCAAATGCTGGGCCGGATGGATCCCTCAAAAATCCAGGTGGAACTGGAAAGGCTTTCTCAAAAATCTCCGGAGGCGGCGGCGGCCGGGAATGCCTTGCAGGAGCTTTGGAAAAATGTGCCGGATGCGCGCGCCTTTTATGATGCGGCCATGGCGCGTGAAAAAGCATTGATCGATAACACTTTGCGCGAAATGGAGACGCATGATGACGCCGCGGCAGTGGTTATTACCGGAGGATTTCACACCGATCGCATGCTTTCCGAAATTCGAAAACAAGGATTTACCGTGATGAAGGCCACGCCGCGATTTGAGCCCAAAGATCCGGATCAGTCGCAAAAAAAATATTTCCAGCTTTTAAAAGACCGCTGGCTCGGCTCACAAGCGATAAATTCCAAACCCCAAGCACCAAATCCCAAACAAGCACCAAATACTCCCACCGCCTTTGGCGGGGGCCCGTCCGAAGGCGGGAAACTTCCAAAAGGTGCAAAATGACAACTTTCACGGTCAAAACCACGTTTGATTTAGAAGAGAGAACGCTGGCGTTCGCCAAACGGGTCAGAGCGTGGTTTAAAAAATTAAAAATGAACGTACAGAACATTGAAGATGGAAAGCAGCTCATCCGTTCTTCAGGATCCGTAGGGGCGAATTATATCGAAGCTAATGAAGCGCTTGGGAAGAAGGATTTTTTGATGCATCTGCGCATCAGCCGCAAAGAAGCCAAGGAAAGCAGTTATTGGCTTGAGCTGATGGATGTTCAAGAGAACGCGCTTGATGAAGAGCGAAGAGCTTTGATTCAGGAAACGATCGAACTACGAAACATATTCTCGTCCATGGTGGCAAAAAGCGAAATCATTATTAAATCCCAAATACCAAAACCCAAATTCCAAGCAAACGAACCATCGTTTGAGCGTTAATCCATTTGGGTTTTGGAATTTGTTATTTGGGATTTCTTTGGTGTTTGGTGCTTGTGATTTGGAATTTTTCGAACTTATATCATTAAAGGAGAATTAACAAAATGAAGTTTAAACTGAAATGGCTATATAAAGCTTCCGCACTTTTTCTCTCGATTTCTCTCGCCCTTCCCGCTCCGGCTTATAGCGCCCGGGCTTTGGGCGCTGCCCGTTCTGAAGTTCGGAACGATCTCTTAAAAGACTTGGCACCGCTGGGTGTGCCTGCAAAATCAGAGGCAGACATCCTGGGTGTGTTTAAGTCAGCGCGCTCTGAGGCTAGACAGGGAATGAGCCGGAGAGATTTTCTACGGATGACCCCCGCCATACCCGCGGGCCTTGGTTTATTGGCGGATGGCGCAGCAAATCAACTTAAGGCTGAACAGAAGGCGCTTACCATTCAGCTTTTTCCAGATGGCAGCCATCGAGTGCTTTTGGATCTCGTGCTTCTCGCTGATAATCCAGGGAACTATATCCTGGAATATGCTTCAACCGTGGATGGTCCGCGCACCAATCTTCTCACTGGCTATATTGTGGTGGATGGCTCGGGTCCTGTGACTGCTTATTTTGTTCAAGCCGCTGATCAGCCTGCGCGTTTTTATTTCATGCGGAAAGTTTCTGAGTTGGGCGCGAAACCTTCGGAAAAAGATTTTGGAGAGCCCATTGATCTTAAGGCACTGCCTCAAGAGAGCCTTGCGGTGGAGAAAAATAAAGGCACGGCTGAAAAACCTAACATGGTTGCAGAGCAAGTGAAGGCAGCGAACCTCGCCTCCAAAATCGCCATACACTCGAATCCGGTTGATTCGAGTGCGGCTGTGACGTCGCGTGAAGCTCCGTCCAAGCCGCGTTCCGAAGTCCGGCATTATGATTTTGCGCGCGAAAAGCGGGATGCAGAAATTGTTTTGAACCATCTGACCACGCCTTTAGAAACCCATCTCGCGAAACCCGGAATGATCGAGCGTTTTCTCCGGGGAGGATTTGGACAGGATGGATACGGAGTTCCGGCCGGTGCAGCCATTCATGGCACCTATGCCAAAGAAGGCACTCAAGGGTATTTTGTCAATTCCGGCAAAGCCTTTTTTGAAGGCGTCAAAACCATGCGTGATTTTTTCAAAAAACGCGCTGAACGCATCCAAAAACCCATCCGGCTTGTCATCAAAGTCGGAATCGGAGGCCAGCACACGCCTTTTCAAGGCATTGCGGATCTCATAGCCCAAAATATCAATCCTCAAGATCGAGGACTCGTCATCGGCGAATATGAACTTGGAAAAGACTATGAAGCTGCCATCAGCGCCATTTTAAAAAAATACGGATGGGATTGGGACCAGGTGGTGGTGATCCCCAGTTCTAAATCCGGGTCCACGGATGAAACCATGATGATTTTTAGCCAGCTTCTGCATTTGATGCTGCGTAAAACAGCAGAGGCCAGCCGCATCAAACCTGCCATTGCAGATGTAGTTTTTAAAGTACTGCATGACATTAATTTTATAAACGGTGAGGAACGCCCGGGAAAAGATCTCTTTAATATCGACGAGACGCGTTTTGGAAAACAAAGCCTGCTGGCTTTGATTGCAAAGCAGGCCCGTCAAAGCGGCATCAGCATTACGGCCGAAGAAATTCGGGGATTGCTCGGCAAAGTCCTAGGCAATATGTTTTTTGAAACCACGGATAATCCGGCCACAAGCCGCCTCTCAGCCTTTATCCGCAATTCCGGACTCGATAAGGAGCTGGGCGAAGACGCGCCTGGATTCGGGGCCATGTTTGACAATGTGGGCGGACGCTGGACCGGCGACCTTCACATGATGACCTTTCTCGCTTTTTATGCGAACCCAGCATTCGATGCTGATTATTTCAAGGATAGGGAGGGATATTCTGTACTCGGCCAGGCAAATCGTAAATTGGGTGAGGAACTGGGGAATCAAATCCTGGATCAGGAAATCACTGATATTGCATTAGTGGTTCCGGATGAAGCGTTCTGGTTGGGCAAGGCCATTGAACAGAATTTTAATGAGAGTATCTGGCAAAAAGGATTTGCCAATTTGGTGGCCATCAAAGAGAGCCAATGGGCCAAACAGGCCTCTCACTACGCCTATTTCCGGAACAAGCTGGTGATTAATCTGGCAGACCGCGCTATTGATGAAAATTTGTTCAATGCGGAGAAAATTACTTTCTCAGAAGATGCGCTGTCTCGGGCCGCTGCAGCCTTCTCGATATTTTATGAAATGACTACGACCGTGGGGACCCGGCTCATTGCCCGCGCGATTTATGAAAAAGGCCTGCGTGTCGAGGCCCTGGATTTAAATGATCTGGATAATCCGGTCACAAAAGTGCTTCAGGAAAATCTTTTCACCCTTCAGCCCTATGTGGAGCTTGGAAAAAAATCTTTGGAAACTAAGTTAAAAGCAGATCAAGCCAAGCGGCTTCATAACCCTGACATTTTAAAGGACCGCTGGGCTGAAGTGATGCAAAAAGCTCATGAAACGGTTTTAGTGACTCGTGCGAACGGTGGTGAACAAGAAGGATCCCTTACGAATATCATCGAGGCGATTCAGGAAATGACGGCTCTGGCGAAAAATTCCGGCCGAAAATTTGTCCCCATCCTTTATTTAAGCGGAGACCGCTTTGTGGATCTTCGGACGTATCTCACAAACTTAGGCGTGGAATGGGTCATGCAGGGAACCGGAGATCAGCATATCAGCATTAATCAGGCGCTCTCTCAGCCCCAGGCCTTTCTTCCCTTCATTATATCCTTTGTATCCGACCATCCCCAGCCAGCGCTTCCGGCCATTGGATTTGCCAAGGGCTATTTGGACGGGGTCAGTCCGGACTATGTACGTCATGCCTTTGCCGAAGCTACTTATAACGCCTTTGTGAAGGACCGGCAAAAAGAAGGTGGCGTGGCGGCCATGCTGACTTTAACCGAATCCCGCGGAAATATTGAAATCATTAAACGCGCTTTTGAAACCGCAGCCCAGAAAGGCGCCTTTAATCCTGTTTCCCGTAACCGCTCGGAAGTTCGGGCGAGTGAGATGAAGGCCCACCTTCACGACTGGATGATGGACGGCCTTTCCATCCGCGTGTTTCATAAGACTTTTGCATCCCACGAAGGGACGAGCGCGCAAGCAAAGGATGAAGTCCATAAAGGCACCATTGATCGCGCGGCTGGTATCAGTGATCACTTGATTCTGGTTCAAGCCGGCGGAGAGAGGATCAATCTTCTCTTATCGAATATTGACTGGGATGCCACCAAAGCCGCCTTCTTTCATGATTTGGAAGTAGAACCCGGACGTCTGCGGGAAAGCCATGACCAGGAATCTTTCCAGCAGCTTTTTCATGCGCATGCCGCGGTCTCGATGCGTGATACCCGCAAGGACTGGAAATGGTTTGAAGGGCGCATAGATGATAATGACTATTCCGGTATTTTCATGAATTACGATCCGGAAGCCGGCGTCATTACTTTTTTTGGAAAGCATGGGGCGAGTGAAGAGCCGCAATTGTTTCTTCGGGGACTCAGTTCTTTTAATCCTCGTGCCACACTGCATGAAATGACCACCAGCGTGCCGCTTCCTTTCAGGGAGGCTTATCAAGTCCTTGCCCGCCGCCGCTCTGAAGTGCGTACAAATACAGTGAGACGTGAGGACGTGGAAAGCGGGACGTTAGGAACCAACGTCCAACATCCTACGTCCAACATCCTACGTTCTACCCGTTCCGAACTGCGGACAGAAGAAAATTTAAAGCAGGTTCTCAATGCGGCGGCAAATGCAGCCCGGTCCGCACTCAAGCGGTCCACACGGTCCCAGGATCAGGAAATCCTGCGGCGGACGGTTCAGGCCTTTCAAGCCATTCGCAGGCGTGTGTCCAAAGAAACTTTTACTGAGCCGAAGATGCGGCAGCTTGTGGCTTCTTTTGCACCTGTGACGTGGGGGCTCATCCTTCAGGATGAAGTCACAAAGCAGATTCAAGGGCGCATGACCGGTTTATTTCATGGATTGGCCCGGCAGCATCAATTCACAGGGCGGGGTGTACCAGCACGCTCTGAAACCCGGCAGGTGAATCCGGAGTTTGTGGATGTAATCCGCCAGGCCATTGATGCGGAATTTGCCGC
Organism: uncultured bacterium; assembly: GCA_964460795.1. GTDB lineage: Bacteria > Omnitrophota > Omnitrophia > Omnitrophales > Aquincolibacteriaceae > CAZOOM01. Next base: position 10,030 of record CAYWRU010000048.1, read on the forward strand.
GGAATTTGAGGCGGATGCCTTTTTAGCAGAAAATAAAATGGATGCGATCTTTAAAAAAGAAACCGGCCAGAATCTTGCCTCTGCGAATCTGAGTGATCCGCGCCTCTTTGATCTTTTTGTGTATGCAGCATACAAGACATTTTATTTGGAAGTGAATAACGATAAAACGTTATCCATGGAATTCACCGAGCGTGTGGGGCAGCGAATCTTTGATCACATTCGTAAAACCGTGGATTTGAACATCAGCGGGAATCCTTATGATATTGAAGGGGTTCAAAAGACGCTTGCTGATATTGCCGCTTATTTAAAGCAGGCTGGTTATGTTTCAGATGCCTCGGTGTATTGGAATGATTTTAACCTGAAAAGATGGGCCAATGACGGAACGGGAAGGTTTGTTTACCGGATGGTGGATCCTGTTATTCTTCCGTCCGCACAGAGATTGGTGCGCGAAGGGTTTTTAGGCCAGCATCTTTCTTCCCGGACTCTGGAAGCGGCTTTGAAACAGTACGGTATCATGGGCCGCGAGACCGATGACTTTGATCCCAATCACTTTGGTATGGATGGCGTTTTTGAGCAGTGGGACCTTGATATTATGAAAACATCCGCCGCAACACGTTCCGAAGTTCGGAATGTGGATTTGAGTTTGGCGAAGATTGCTTTTGAGAAAAAATGGATCTCGGAGAGTTCATGGAAAAATATTCAGGAATGGGCCAAGCCGGAATATCGCATTATGCATACAGAAATGGACGCGCAGTTTAAGGCTGCGGCTGAAGATCCCAAGGCCTGGACCAAGGTGGAAGATGCCTGGTATACCGATGTCAAAATTGGTACCGCCGGTATGCGCGGCACGCTGGGTGTGGGAACCAACCGCATCAATAAAATCACCCTGGGACGTTTGCATTTTACGCATGCGCTCATGACCGCGAGCGATCAGTACAATCCGCTCATTCAAAATATTTTTGATCCTTCTAAACAAAAGAAGGCCATGGTCATCGGCGGCGATGGGCGCGAAGGGTCTTATGATCCTCAGGGTCTGAATTTGGATGACGGTGAATATAAAGTGGCGCTTGAACAGCCGGGATGGATTGTGAAATTACGGGCCATGACTGCAATTTCACAAGGCGTTCGTGCGTATGTGTATCGTTTGCCGGTTTCAACTCCGCAAGTCGCATACTCAACACACACCTTGGATGTCGATGCGGTAGATCATCAGGGCTATAAAATTGTGACTGGAGCCATGGATACGGCCAGCCACAACCCTTCCGATAATAACGGAGACAAACCGTATCAATGGCACGGGGCTCAGGGTGCGGGTGATTTTTCGACTCTGCTCGGCTCCTTTGTGCCGGAAGCCACAGTCTCCAAAATGGCTGAATTAAGTTACGACGGCATCAACATATTAGAAAATCTGGATGCGGCTTTCCAGCGCGCGGTTCAAAAAGGCGATGCGGTTTGGATTGGCGGCAAAGAAGATCCTTACAAGGCGGATGAACAATTTATTGAAAGCGAACTCGAAGAAGCGATTCACGTCATTGACCGCGTCTTTGACGGCCGTAAGATCGATCTGAATACCAAGATTGTCATTTCTCCGCTTTACGGAACCTTGCGCCACATTTTGGAGCAGATCTTGGAGATACGAGGTCTTAGGAAAGAAAATATTATTTGGGTTGAGTCTACGCCGCATCCCAAATTTCCTGGTGTGAAAGACAATAAACCAAATCCTGAGCTCCCTTCAGCCCGTCTTGTGGCTTTGCAAAAAGCCGTGGAAGTGGATGCCGAACTTATTTTGTGGGCAGATCCGGATTCGGATCGTCCTGCTGTGGCGGTCAAAATTAATCCGGGCAAAAAGGCAGCGTCCATGGACGACTATCGTTCGTTCAACGGAAATGAACAGCTCGCCTTGGTAACGGATTACATGATTCGGGAAATCAAGGAAATTGCCGCTGATCCCAAGTCTTCTGAAAATGAGAAGGCCGCAGCCATCTTCAAATTGGCAGCAACGATCAACAAGCATTTTGGAAATTCTTGGGTGGCTAGTACGGTGGTGTCCGGGGATCTGATGAAGATCATTGCGCGTGCCAATGGCGTGAAAGTAGTTGAAACCCTGGTGGGATTTAAATATATCGGAGACCAGGTCCAAAAACGCGCGGCTATTATTCAGAAAATGATTGGCATGAAGGAATCAGAATGGTCCAAATTATCCAAGCAGTCCCAAATTGAATTGGGTCTTGCGCATGCTGAGGCCTTTTTATTCGGCGGTGAGGAGTCCCTCGGTTCTTTGTCGGGGCAGGGGCCGCATGATAAAGATGCGATCTCGGGCGTTATGTGGTTTATGGAACTCTTCGGCCGTTTACGCAAGCAGGGACTTACGATGGTAGACCGTATGAATGATATTGAAAAAACATACGGAGTTATCAAGGAGCGGTTCCCTATGTATGAAATTTCTCAGAAAACGCTTTCGAAGTCTGTGGGCACGGATCTGTCAGAAAAAGAAGCGCTGGAAGCTTTAAAATCCAAAGAAGGTGCAAGTCTCCTCAATATGCTCCGGACGAATCCGCCCAAAGTGATTGCCGGTAAAAAAGTGCTGGCTGTGCTGGACTTCCTTTCTCAGGAGGCAAAGGATGCGGATGGAAATTTACTTTTTGACGCTCAAAGTGCGTCCGGTTTTGTAACACCAAAGACAGCAGGTATTCCTGCAGCTTTTGCGGAAGCGCTTTCTAAGATTGTGACGCCCATCAATGAAATCATTACCACCGAAAATCAATGGCAGGTGCAAGGAGTGTATTCCTTTGCGCATGAGCCGGTTCCTAACGGGGATCTTCAGCCGGAACTTCTTCCCAAAGAAGATTTCATCAAGGTTCTTTTGGAAGATGGATCTGTGGTGACTTTCCGGCCGTCTGGAACCGAACCCAAGGCCAAGGTCTACATTTTGGCGCGTGGTCTGGCTCAGGATTCCGAGATTTTAATTTCCTGGATTGAAAAAGTGGTGGCTGATATCGAACAGCAGGCTGCTGCAGTGGTTAAGGCGCGCTTTCCTGAAAAATTTGCTGCTCGCTCTGAAGTGCGAACGGAGCTGGAAGAGGATTTTCCAGAAGCTAGTACTGTGGCAGAGCTTGGCACGATGTTTGTTGAATTTTTCCAACGCACCCGCCTCGACTTAAGCCGTCGTGATATGGATGTCTTACTAGAAATCGTATCGCGATTGGGGATGAGCCCGGAACAATTAGCCGAAACAGTTCATAAGACGAGACAGAGTCTGCTTGCCACCTTTACCGTGATGAGCAGTGCTTTGGGAAGACGCGCTAATATTAAGGGGATGGATGCCGACGCAGTGGTAAAAATTTTGGAAGACACAAGATTGATTTCTCCCATTTCATCTGCTGCTCGTTCTGAAGTGCGGATGCAGATTCGAGATGCGAGAAGGTTGGGGGCGGGGAAAAGATTTTTGCGTGGAACCAATGTCCAGAAGGGGCGTCTCTCTTATTCGCAGTGGCAAACCCTGGTGACTTTCGCGGGTGCGTTTCTCCAATACCAAAACCATGATTCCCCTTTGAAAAAAGGGAGAGTTGTTACGGTTGAGACCTTCGCTGACGGCACTTTTGTGGGGACCCTTGCTGGAATGACAAGATCAAAAATAATCTTGAAACGCACGAAGGGGCAGCGGACTTTTTCAAGCCGGGATGTTCGATCCATCGAATACCTTTCTTCCCGCTCCGAAGTGCGGGCGCTGTCTCCAGTAAATTATGAGGGGCTTAAAGCGGCGCTTATTGATCTTCAAAGGGTGAGCGCTTCTCCCGACATAAGAAAAACTGCAGTTGGCATGCTGTTGGATCAGTCTCGCTTAATCCGAAATAATCTGAATGAAATGGGTGGTGGTTTAAGTGCAGCTGTCCGGGAATTTAAGCCGGTAGCTTCTGAATATGCTGAAAAGCATTTTACGAAGCAATCCATTGGCATGAAAATGCACGTGCAGGCCATTACGGAGGCTCTTGTGGTACTTGATGGAGTTAATTTGCCGGAAGGTTTTCAACCGCGAGTGGGTGCAGCCAGCCAAAGTTTGAAAGTGGCGTTATCGGCTGCTCTTGGGTGGTACCATAACCTATTGCAATATGGTGATGAGCGCATTCTCGAAGATGCCATAGGTCAAGCCGGTGATTTGGGCGGAGAGATTATAGACAGCCTGCTGCCATTAAAAAGAGCAGTGGGTGAGCAGTCTGCAGAGATCATACGACAAAAAATTACAGAATGGATCTCAAGTCTAAATCAGATTGCGAATGACCAGGATTTATTCAAAGGCCAGCCTTTCCAGAAATCTGCGGCGGAAGTTGCCGAAAAACTTCAGAGAGCGATTTCTCGCGCTGAAGTGCGGGCCAAAGCGGCGGCGAATGCGGAGACGGTTACGGTCACACTCGACGCCAAACGAACAACCTTTCCGATCATTCGATGGGCTTACTCACAAGGAAATTTTGACAATTCCGCAGTGCGCGCACAAGCCATTGCAAAAGCTGTTGAGGTAAGAAATTGGCTGCGTCAGCCATCTGGAGCCGCAGTGCATACTTCCAAATATTTGGAATTTAATCCACAGACCAGAGTGCTTGTGCTGGTGGTCGATGGAACCACGCGTATCCCTGTTCAGGTTTTATCGGGTCAAAGTGGAGATGTGGAATATTATGGAATGAAGCTACATATCATCCGAGGTGATCGGACTGTCCAGATTACTACGGAGGTCCCGGATTTTGTGCAGCGATTAGAAGTCGGCAAACCCGCAGGCAGTATGTTAATTCAGAGGCCTGCGGCTACAGCTCCTGTTCGTCCTAGCGCAGCTGGGCGGGCGGAAGTGCGGAGCGGTGAAAATGCCTCCGAGACATTAGCCGCGAAACTTTTTCAATTGGCGGAAGCCACGTGGGAAGTGGATGCCGGAACGGTTCAAGTAGATCAGGCAATGGTGCAAGCGTTTAGAGAAACGATTAGTCAAACAACAGCACGTGATTTGCCTGCTTTGGACAGTGTTCAGCAGCAGCTTGAAAAAGCCGCAACAAAAACATATGTCGAGTGGCCGAGCCTTGTGACTCATTATGGAACGACTTTGAAAGATATTGTTACGCCGCAGATTAAGCTGCTTTCAAAGGTTTCGATTGCCGCGCAGCGGGCGGCCGCCGTAGGCGAGCCGCCTCGCCCCAGCGCAGCTGGGCGGGCGGAAGTACGTTTAGAAAATGTGAAGAGTGAAGTGGGAAGCGTGAAGCGCAATCAGAACGTTGACACCTCACTTTTTGGTTCGACGCTGAATATTACGGTGGGCCGTTTGGCATCTGTCTCCAACAGTTTGCTGCCCGCGGGTTATCAAGTGCTCTCACGCGCTGAAGCCAGGCTTGTCGCCATGGATTCTGCGTCCCGAGTCGGTTTGGATACGAATGTTGTGCTTGGGGTCACTTCGAAATTTGCATTTGATCAGGGCGGTTTATTGGCCATGCCCAGCATTGCCAATGGCGCGGCGGTGATTATGCTGGATAGTGCAAGATCCGAATTAAGGCAGAAACAGATTCAAGCCGTGGCGGCGATCAATGGTCGACTGGACCGACTGGGACGCGAGCCGTATTTAACTGCAGCCACTCCGCTTGAATTTGCCGAGAAATTAGCTGGGCTGCGCAGCCGCAGTGAGGCGCGAGGGCGTCCCGGGCAGGTGCTTTTCTATACTCCGGACGATTCTCTCGATCAAGTGACTGCTCTTAAAAAAGCAGCCAAGCTCTCACGCAGTGAACTGCGGCTGATTAATTCAGCGCAGTTTCATACCCTGATGGGCATTGCACAAGTTTCTCAATCAACCCTGGGTGACTTTGTGGCGCGTCTCGTTGCTACGGATCACATGGTGGATCGCGCCGCGTAACATCGAAGGGGATCAGAAGGGATGAAAGGGAAGAAGAGGGGATCAAACGGGTTTTAATTCTCTTCTCAACCCTTTTAACCCCCTCTCATCCCTTCTAACCCTTATTTATTGTTTTCCCATCTGATTCTGCATAAAATACCCCGCATGATATCCGCCGATCATCCCCGATGGAAACAGCGCTTCCAGAGTTTTCAAAAAGCCTATTCGCAGCTCGAAGAGGCGGTATCTAAAACAAGTTATACCCGTCTTGAAAGAGCCGGAGTGATTCAGACTTTTGAATTTACTTGGGAGCTCGCCTGGAAAACCCTTCAGGATTATTTACAGCTTCAGGGATTGGAATCTACGGGCCCTCGCGATGTCATTAAACAGGCTTTTGCGCGGGGACTTTTACCGGACGATCCCGCCTGGCTGGAAATGCTTGAAGCGCGGAATTTCATGAGCCATGTCTATGATGAGAATCAGAGTCAAGAAATTGTCCAGGTGATTCGAAGCCGTTTTAACCCTCTTCTCAAAACTTTCAAGGAATCCCTCCATAGGTTATCGTGAGTTCTGAAAAACTTTCCCTCCGCCAGGAAGTTTTGGATCAGATCCGGCATGTTCTTCGGGAATTTACCGAAGTCGAAAAAGCCTGGATTTTTGGATCCCGAACCCAAGGCAAGGCGCGAAACGGATCGGATATTGACCTGGCCATTTCGGCCCCTCAATTGGAATTTCACCGTTATCTGGCACTGCGGCAGATTTTAAATGACCGGTTACTTCATCAGGTGGACGTGGTTCATCTTGAAAAAATCAAAGATCGGGATCTTCGAAGCTCAGTAGAAACAACGCGGATTGAAATTTACGAACGCTCTTAAATCAGAGGTGTGAGTTATGCCGAAACGCAGGGTCTATATCCTGGACCGGGAAGAAAGTCCGTGGCGTACTTTTCTGGATGAATTTTTTACCGATACTTTGACCGAGGCCCAAGGTTTTGAAAATGTTGCGGATTTTAACCGTGAAATCGCCAAGAATCCTCCGGATATTGTCTTTGTAAAAGATTCTTTTCTGACAGAGCCTGTCATTCAAAAACTTCGCGTGGAGCGCGAAAGCCGTCCCGGATTCCGTGTGTTTAAAATCCAGGAAGAGGGTGAAAGGGGACAGTCTCCCTTGGGACAAGCCAACAGTAAGGGGACTGTCCCCTTTGACGGCACTTTTACCGAACCGCTCATTTTTATCCAATTTCAGCAGCGCCTCACCGACCGTCTTCCTTTTCCCGAAACGCTTCAGCTCCTTTTTGTGGATGATGAGCCGGAGATCACCCGCACGCTTCAGGATTATTTGGCGGCGCGCTCAGCTCCGGCCTTTCAAATCAGGAAGGCTTTGAATGGGGCCGAAGGGCTGAAGGCAATCGAAGAGAGCCGGCCCGATCTTGTGGTGATGGATGTCAAAATGCCGGTTATGAACGGGATCGAGCTTTACCGGGAGATTCGGCGGCGAGGTCTTGATTTCCCCGTGGTGGTTTATTTTGATGCGGTATTCGGCGATGAAGTGACAGAGCTTCATAAAATAGGAAGTCCGGCCATTGTGGAAAAGGGCGCACATGAAAGTTCGGTCTCGGAAATGGTTTCACTGATTTTAAAAATGGCTTATTTCGCTTAAGCAAACACAGCCATGCTTAAGCGAAAATCCGAAATTCTAATTTCGAAATCCGAAACAAATTCAAAATTCGAAACTTGAATTTAAAACAAAACACACTCAAACATTTTATAGTTTTGAATTTTAATATTCGAAATTAGATATTGTTTCGTGCTTCGGATTTAAAATTTTGAATTTTAAATATTGTGGCAATGCTCACGAAAGGAATTTCTCATGAAAAGGATCATGGTGTGGATGTTGATGGCCGGGTGTTTGATGGGGTGTGCCTCTTCCGAGGTCGTGGATAATCAGGCGGATGAGGCGCTTGGCCTTTCCCAGCCGGTGACAGATGAGAATGCAGCGCAGTCACTGCAAGAAGCTAAGGAAGCCAGGATTCAGGAAGCCCAGCGAAATCTGCAGCGCCAAATTTCAGAGCCCATTCAAACCGGATCTGCTCAGTAAAGATTGTAATGCTTAAAAAAATATTTTTTGGCACACGAAGCATTTTCCTCCTAGGAAGCAGCCTCTTATTTCTCCTTTTGTGCCTGGCAAGTCCTTTGGGATATGCGGCGGATACAAAGGATTTGAGTCTTGAAGATATTGCCAAGACCGATGCGGCGCGATTATTTTTAGAGCGTCACTACGAAGAATCTCTTAAAGCTTTCCAGGCCCTCGAGGCCGAATATCCTCAAAATATTTTGATCAAACGCTACGTGGCGTCTTTGCTGGATACACTGCATCAAATTCCTCAAGCGGTTCTCAAATTACAGGAAGTGCTGTCGCTGTCTCCGGATGATTTAGTGGCGCGCCAAATGCTGGGAGAGCTTTATGTGAAGCAGGCGGAGTTTGAAAAAGCGGCCCAGGAATTTCAAAAGATTCATGACAAAGACCCCAAGAGCCGTATGGGTCAGTACGCGGAGCTTCGCCTTAAATCGCTGGAAGCTTTGCAGCGCTCTTCTTCCCAGGTCTCCACGGAGGGCGAACGGATGGCGCCCAAGGATTTTATGCGTTCGGAACCCGCTCAGGATTTTTCATCCGGCAGATTTGAAAAAGCGCTTGCCGGATTTGAGACCCTTCAGATCCGGTTTCCCGAAGATCCCTTGGTGCAGCGTTTTCGCGGACTGGCGCTCATGAAGCTGGGACGTAAGGAAGACGCGTACACTGTCTTTGAAGAAGGAATAAAAAAATATCCAGACAATATTGCTATGCGCTACTACTTGGCCGAGTCGCTCATTGCCAACGGAAAAATGGAAGAGGCACGGCATTCACTTCAGAGCGTGATTGAAAAAGATGCCGGAACTTACCGGGCCAAGGCTCAGCAGGTTATTTTTTATACTTTGCAGGGTCAGGCCCCTCCAAAACCCAAACCCTGGACTGTCTACGTTTCTAATGGGTATGAATATGATACGAATGCGACCTACCGAGCGGATGATCCGGATGAGCGGGTTCCGGGAGATCAAAATTCCGGGCGTTATAATTCCATTTTTTCCGGCACGTATCAGTTTTTTCAAAAAGGACGCCATACGGCTACGGCGGATGCTTTTTATGCTCAGAGTTTGTATGACGACTTCATTAATCTAAATACCTATACTCCGGGCGGAGGCGTTTCGTGGTTGAGCGGATTTCCGCTTTTCAATCGTCCAGCGTATTTTAATCTCCGGGAAGGGCAGTCACTCACTTATTTAAAAGATGTGGTGTATTTGTGGTCGAACACGCTGTCGCCGAGTTTGATTTATATGGTGAGCCGGATGTTCAAGACCACGCTCGGATACCGGTGGAGTTATAACGATTACACGAATGATGGAACAGAGCCAAGTTACACGAATCGGGACGGGAATGCCCATGTGGCTTCCATTTTAAATACGCATTATCTGAACGATTCACGGAAGCTTTATTATTCGTTTGGTTATGATTTTGATTACTCGGACACCAAGGGTGTTAATTATAAAAAATATGCACAAACAGGCCGCGGGACTGTGCACTTTCCTTTGTTTGAAAAAGTAGAGGCAGAGATCGGCTATATTTTTAAGGAATCGGATTTCCCTAAGTATGGTTATTCGGGGCCGAAACGCTTAGATGATGTGCATACGCTGACCATTACCTTGAGCCGGCCGATTCGAGAGTGGCTGATCCTAAACGGCGTCTATATTTTTGAAGATGCACGCTCCAAAAATAATGCCTACCAATATTTCAAACACGTCTTTGGCGTGAAGCTGAACATTCAATATTAACATAGGGGGACAGGCTACTTTTCATGAAAGTAGCCTGTCCCCCTATGTGTCCCCCTATGCATTTAATAGCAATAACGATCATCACCTTGCTTTGGGATTCTCCGGCATATACCTTTATAGGTAGTGATAAGTAAAATTCCTATCGAGGTGAAAAACATGAGGACCCGGAAATGTGGTGGATTGTATGTTTTGATTCTTTTGATAAGCATCGTTTTTGCGATGCCGGCCCAGGCAGCGGATCTTGCGGCCGTTGATTCTTTAAGTGATCCCGGGCAACCCATGGATCCCATGACCGGAGCGCTCGGCCTTGCAGATTCGGGTCTTCAGACCGGAGCCTCTCCTTCGATCAATTCGCAAAGCGATCACCAAGCCCAAGTTTACCGCGTCGAAGGATCAGTCAAAATTTTAAAATCCTCCACCGCGGATTGGAAGGCTGCAGAAAAAGGCATGCGTATCGGAGTGGGCGATCAAATTTTGACAGGCCCGGACAGCTCCGTTGAAATTGCCTACGATGACCGCTTTTTAAATATTGCGCGCATTGCTGCCGGAACCAAGGCGGAATTTGAATCCATAGAACCCACAATTGTCCGCCTTGAAGACGGAAGCATTTTCAGCGCACTCGATGGACTGAAAGGAAGCTCTTATCAAGTCGCCACCCCGGTCGCCGTGGCTGCGGTACGCGGAACCCATTTTGAAGTCAACTTTGAAGCGGCCACTCAAAAATTTAATGCAGCAGTACTTCCGGATACCCGCGAGCATATCAGTGCCGTAGAAATCACCAATGCGCAGGGACTCTCGCTTCTTATTAAGGAAGGCAGCGAGGCAGACTTAAAAGATAATGTGGCCTCAGAGCCGCGTCCGATTGAACCGGAAAAAATTCAGGAGGCACAGGCTAAACTCGAAGCTTTGACCGACGGCGTAGATCCTTCTCTTCGTGTGATCGAGGAAGCGCCCGAAGCTCCTGCATCTGAGACGCTAGAAAAGAAAGAAGGAGAAGGCGAGGATGCGCCGGTCTTGGAGGATTCCAGTGATGAAAATAAAAAATTACCCGGCGGGAATGACGGAGGTGATTTAGGAGGTGGCGGTGGCGAAGACGCAGATGTCTTGAATTCGAATAGCCTCCTTTCTGGTAAAGAGAAAACGGCTTCACCTCAGGATGACTCCCAAGTGGATGCGGTCATGGACTCCATGATCCCTTCGGAGACAGTTGCTGCATCCGAAGAAAATAAGTCCAGCGAAGTGAAGGCGGCCGGGGAATCCGGGAAGGATTCTGAAGATGCCGAAGAAACGGGTGGAGGCGTCAAGCCATCGGATAGCACTCCCAAACCGCAAGGCGCTCCCAAAGCAGACACCGAAACCATGGTGAAATTTTTGAATGCCGGCGGAGCCTTTGAAGGCGAAGGTGCTTCCTCTGGAAAGTTGCATACTTTATTTACCAACATGAAATTTGATGATCGGACTTCCAACGTGTTGGTTGATAGTTTTAAAAATCCAAATGCGGGTGATGGGACAGGGGGAGGTTCGGGTAGAGTCGTCCAAGATCCAATTACAGGGCCGATCCGATCTGAAGGCTTTGGTCGGGAGTTTCCTCCTATTAATCCAGAACCTCCCGTAATTCCATTCATTGACCCTCGCGATAAAGAGCCGGTACGATTATTTGAACCACCCAAAGTCGAGCTCAGTTTTGAAGCCCTCTTGGGACATTTTGTGAATGATGGATATCGTCATATCCTTTTTGATTTGTTGATGCATAATCAAGACAATCAAAACTATCTTGTATTAGCCACGCAGCCGGTCGTAAACTTTACAGAAACAAATCTAAACATTGATCGTCCAGCCGGATTTAGCAATCAAGTAGTGCTTAAAATTACCAAGCTGGATGATGTCAATGGTACTACGGGAGCAGGAGTTTTGGATCAAGCTAAGGTAGACTACGAAATTCAGCACACTTTTATAGAAGAGGGGAACTCTACACCGACGTCTCACACTATTGCGTCTGGACAGGTGACTTGTAATACCGCGGATTGTACAGCCGGACCGTAATGAAAAAACATATTTTGATGCATTCGGTGACTGTCAAACGTTGGCTGTCACCGTTCATTTATAGACATTACAGAACCTAGCGGGAGTGTCCGATAATTAAACAAGTCCATAGACCATAGACCATAGACCATAGAGAGCGTATGGAACTGATAGAAAAACGGCCTGTTGGGTATCGGAAAAAACCGTGGTTAATCTCGTTTTTTTCTGTGGTGTATTTATTACTTCCTGTCATTACCATCCTCCAATATTGCAGTGCGACGGGTAATAACTTCGGGGCCTTAAAAACGATTTTGGGTTCCGAGGCGTTTATTTCCGAGTGGGTAGTGTCCTGGCTCGCTGCGGCCGCTCTGTATGTGGTGACGACTCCCAGCTTCATGCTGTTTATTTTGCTCAGCTGCTATGTCATCTTTCAGAAATTTTCTAATCTTGGCGAAGCCGCCATTGATGCCTCGTTCGCAGATTTTGTATTGATGGCCCTGTGGCTTTGGATTTCCTGTGTTCTCGTAATTACCACGCTCCGCATTCCGTATCTGAATCCTAAGAGCCGATGGTGGCGCCAGCCCAGCCGATATTTTGCGGTGCTGCGTGGTGTACTGATTCATCAAACCATTCATTTCCCGATTGTGGTGTTGAATGTTTGCCGGACCGGAGTCTTTATCAAGTTGGATGAACGTTTGATGGCTTTAAATAAACGAGCAGAGAAACCCCCCGTGGTTCAGGGGCCGGCTTCGGATCCTATTCAGCAGGAACGGCGAAAAATTCAGCAGGAAGAAAACCCTCTGGTGAGTCCTATGGATCTGGAATCTGCGCGCAATCACATCATGGCTTATCCCGATGATGCCGGACAGAAACTTCTGCTTCAGCTGGCCATTCGTCCGGAAAAAAATATGGGGCTTCAATGGGAATATATGACCCTGCGTGCCAGTGTGGTGTGGGTTTCAAAGCCGAATACCGAATACGCCTACGGTGTAGGGCTCCATTTTCATCAGGTCAGTAAGACTCAGCAAAAGATTTGGGATAATTATCTCAAGCGTCTTGCGAAATCTCAAAAAGCCAAGAAGCTTCGCACTTAGTCACCCGACCTCTTACTCAGAAGCAACTCCCAAAAGAAGGGCATCATGATTGAGAAAAAAATTCTTCTCATTGACGATGAAATCGAAATCCGTCAGTACATGCAGGAATATTTTGAAGACAGCGGCTACACGGTCACGATTGCCGGGGATGGGCTAGAGGGTATAGAGAAATTCGGAGCTGGCGCCTTTGATCTTGTTTTGTGCGATATGATGATGCCGAAACTTTTGGGAATCGAAGTGCTCCGCAGGATCAAGGCCTCCAAACCTGAGCAGCGCATCATTATGCTGACCGGAGTCAAAGAAGAAACCATGGTGGCTCAGGCCAAAGCGCTTGGGTGTTTTTATTATCTCAACAAACCATTTAATCTTTCTGACCTTGAAAAACAAGTCTCCGAAGCCCTCGCATCTTAGATCAAAAGGATGTTTGCAAATCCAAAATTACAAAATCCCCACCGCCGTTGGCGGGGTCCCGTCCATAGGCGGGAAAATACCAAACTGAAAAAAGCACGGATTCAAATTGGAATTTGATATTTGAAGTTTGGAATTTTCCCCGAGAAAAGATAGCGAAGAGATTGATTTAAATAGTGCTTCGAAGGGATGAGGGTCTGAAGTAAAATAAAAACATGACACAAGCAGTTCAGAGGGGCTTGGCCCCATTTTTTTTAGCCTGCATTCTAAGTGTTTTTCTCACCTCTTTTTCCCCCTGTAAAGCTACGGCTTCCTCCATTCCAGCTTTGTCGGATGAAGAGCTGTTAGAAAAAATTCAAAAAAGCGCTTTTGAATATTTTAAAAAAGAATCCAATTCCCGCACGGGACTTGTCCGTGACAGCGCCAATAATTTTGGGACAATTACTCCTTCGGGATGGGCAAGCGTGGCAGCTACTGGATTTGGACTTACCGCATATGGTATTGCGGCAGAGCGGAATTGGATGACTCGTCCGGAAGCGCGGGAGCGAGTGCTGACCACGCTCCGGTTTTTTTCTCATCAAGCGGAGAACGAACATGGTTTTTATTATCATTTTTTAGATCCTGAGACCGGCCGAAGATCCGGGAAATCAGAACTCTCACCTATTGATACCGCGCTTTTTTTAGCCGGCGCACTTTTTTCAGCAGAATATTTTGATGACTCTGTGATTCGAGAAGAAGTGCAGACAATTTATCAAAGAATTGATTGGCCCTGGATGCTGAACGGCGGAAAGACATTTGCCATGGCCTGGTCTCCGGAGCAGGGATTTAGTAAAAACCGCTGGGCGCATTTTGATGAGTCACTCCTGCTTTATTTTTTAGCTGCAGGCTCGCCCACGCATCCCATTACGCGCGAATCATGGCAGACGGTGATCAAAACTGTGGGAAGTTACCATGGGCACCGGCTCATTCAGATGCCGCCGCTTTTTACCCATCAGTATCCTCATCTTTGGATTGATTTTCGAAATCGTCATGATGAGACTGCGGATTATTTTCAAAATTCAGTGCAGGCCACTTTAGCCAACCGGCAATTTGCAATCGATCAATCCGGGAAATTTCTTTCCTACGGAGAGAATTCCTGGGGACTCACGGCCTCCAACGGGCCCTTTGGTTACAAGGCTTACGGCGCGCCTCCCGGATGGTCGACTTCGGACGGGACTGTGGCTCCTACGGCTTGCGGTACCTCGATCATGTTCACGCCCGAGTACTCGCTTGCTTGTCTGCGGCATTTTTACGAAACGGAGCAGGATTCGCTATGGGGAACCTACGGATTTTCAGATGCTTTTAATCTTGATAAAAAATGGTTTGATGATCGCGTGATCGGAATTGATCAGGGCGCCCTCTTGATCGGAATTGAAAATCATCGGAGCGAACTTGTCTGGAAAACGATGGGAAAATCTGAGGCAGTCCAGCGCGCTTTTCAAATCCTTGGATTTGAAAAAGGAACGCGAGAGCTTGCTTGGCCGGACGCACCGTCTTACGAAGCCTCCTATCTTTTTGGAGGGATTCAAGTAGACGGCTATCTCCGCGATTGGCCGAACCACGCGCCCCTTCATTTGGATTCCCACCAGGCTGAGAGCGGATCTTTGGAGGATGATGCGGATTTATCGGGCGATGTGTGGCTGGGCTGGAATGAAGACGCTTTATTTTTTGCAGTCAAAGTGAAAGATCAATCTCAAATTTTAAAACGTTCGGGAAAAAATATTTGGCAGGATGATTGCTTTGAAATCTTTGTGGATCCGCAAGGAAACGGACTTTTTTGGGATGCAGGGGAGGACTTTCAGCTGGGATTTAGTCCGGATCCTAAAACTGCCGGAGTTAGAACGTGGTCCTGGCTGAGCAGCAATGAAGACCCCTCGGCTATTGGGAAAGTTCTGGCGCAAGGATTCAGCGATCCTCAAGGCTATGTGCTGGAGGGGATGATTCGCTGGAAATATTTAGGGATTCAGCCGCTAGCAGGACAAACGATCCGTCTCTCTCCGGCCATTCATGATCGGGACCAAGATCAGACGGCGGCAAAGCTTGTTTGGTTTTTTAGAAATGAAGATACCCTTCACCGATTTGTTCTTGGCCGGATTCTATTAGGCCCGGATCGAACGCGGCAACCTATGACGAAGAAGAGCTGATGAATGATTGGGAATATAAATTCCAAATGACAAATCCCAAGCACCAAAGGGTTTGACTAAAAGCGCTCACTTTGGAACTTGTTGTTTGTGGTTTGTTTGGGATTTGGGTTTTGTAATTTGGGATTTGTAATATTAAGAATGGAGAGGCAACCATGAAAAAAAACTCGAGTTCAATTTATCGTGATCTTTCACGCAGCGTAGGTTCCGGATCTGCGAAGCCTCATTTTAAAATTGATCTTGCCTCCACGGTCACAGAACTGCGGAAGGCCCGAAATTTGTCGGGTGCGGATCTTTGCCGTTTGGGGCATTTGGATCCCAAAACACTGAACGCAGTTGAAAAGGGGCGCATTAAAAATCCATCGCTCCAGACTTTGCAATCCATCAGTGAGGGTTTGGGAGTTTCGGTGAGCGCCTTGTTTCTCAAGGCGGAGATTTCGGAAGATCTAAATTTCCGCCAAGGCACTCAAAAAGGGGCTCTTCATATGGAGTTCCCGGCCTGGGGAGTTCGGGTGGTTGCTTTTACGCCCATGGTGAGAAGTTTCTTTTTTGGAAAAATTTTGTTTGGAGCTAAACGAATCATTCATGATCAGGACTTGAAACATCCGCACCCTATTTTTATTTCGGTGCTGGTCGGGCGCTTTGAAGTCAAAGTGGGAGAGAAAAAAGTAATGCTAAAAGAAGGTGAGAATCTTTATTTTCGGGGGGTCTTTCCTCATTCCATCCAAAACATGCTGGCCCGGGAATCGGTGCTCTTCATTTTAACGGCCCCGAGCTTCTTCTTAACCCATGCCGAAGGTTCATGAGAAGTTCCCCGCGATTTTCCGCTAATTTATTATCATAACCCTATTGTTAATAATGGGTTATGGATTTTACATAAACATTATCCCTCGAACCTTGGATGAAATTATAATTCAGAGAAAACAAATCTTTGCCGATATCCTTGCAAGAATCTCTAACTTGGTCATCTCATTGATGTTAGATAAAATTATCGCTTTGAATGTTAATGCGTTATAAATTGGATTGAATACCAGAGATTTATGATCAATCGCAAGGTCTTCATTGCAGCTTTTCTGGGACTTTTTTGTTTCGTCTCAGAGAGTTGGGC
>CAYWRU010000049.1:0-26156 GCA_964460795.1 uncultured bacterium
CTTTTCAGACTGAAGAAGAAGCGCTTCAGAGCTTTGCTGCATAAACCGGTTCTATTAGAAGAAACGCTCGATCTTTTATCCCTCAAGGGGGATGAAATGGTTGTGGACGGAACTTTGGGAAGCGGGGGCCATAGCACCCAAATCCTGCAGCGTCTGAATGCCAAAGGGCGTCTAATAGGAATGGACCAGGATCCAGCCGCTATTGAGAGATGCCGGGCTACTTTGGGAGTGGATTCCCGGGTGACTCTTGTTCGGTCCAATTTCATAGATATAGATAAAGTGCTAAGCGAACTAAATATTCCCAGTGTAGATGCCGTACTTATAGACACAGGTTTCTCGTCCGACCAGATGGAAGATGCGGCGAGGGGACTTAGCTTTGATCGTCCTGGACCGTTGGATATGCGGCTTGATCCATCGCTTGAAATTCAGGCCAGTGACCTGGTCAATGATCTTTCACAGCACGATTTGGAAGAAATGTTCCGAAATTATGGGGAAGACCGCCACGCGCGGTCCTTTGCCCGGGTGATTTGTGAGTTTCGGCGCAAAAAACGCATTGAAACAACCCAGGATCTTGTTGAGGCTCTTGCGAATGCGCTTCCGCCGGCATTTCGAGCGCCTAAAGGTCATCGGCCCAAGTTTGCAAGACGCCATTTTGCAACGCGTGTTTTTCAAGCATTGAGGATTTCGGTGAACCGAGAATTAAAAAATCTCGAAGAAGGATTGAATTTTTTCTGGAATCGGTTAAATTATGCAGGAAGGTTGATGGTTATTACCTTCCATTCTTTAGAAGATCGCATTGTTAAATATAATTTTCGCGAAAAAGTTCAAAGTGGGGAAGGTGAGCTGCTTTGCAAAAAGCCGCTTCAACCGAAGCGTGAAGAGACCTTGGAAAATCCAAGAGCTCGGAGCGCAAAACTAAGAGGCATTCAGAAAAGGCTATGAAGGGCGGGATCAAGATCATAAGAGGAATTGCTCTGCTGACTTTGCCGCTTCTTTTTCAGGTCCATCAGCAATATCTCCTTTTTGCCACTTCCTATCAAATTAATCACAAGCAGCATTTAGTTGGCCAAAAAACTGAAACGATGAGGCGGCTCAAATTTGAAGTAGATCAGCTTAAGGCCCCGCGCCTTCTTGAAGACCAATTGAAGCGGTTAAATCTCGAGCTCAGTCTCCCGAAAGAAATCAATGTCGTAAAATTACCTTCACAGGTTGAGCACTATCCCTTAACGGTCAAGGCTATGCCCCGGGAAGACTGGACCATGCAGTTGATGAATTGGGTTGGTCGTTGGGTCGAAGTTGCGCAAGCGAAAGTAGATAGCGATTAAGCTGCTTCTCAGCATGTCTGGATATTTTCTAGACGCAGGAATGACCGATGTTTTCCCATCTTTCCAAACGCCGCCTTTGGGCGCTTGATTTTTTTGTTTTTGCCCTTTTCTTCATCATTATCACGCAACTCATTCAGCTTACGATTGTTCGTCGTCCGGCCCTTAAAGCGTTAGCCGAGAGTCAGCACAATCTTCATATTGAAATTCCTGCGTACCGGGGAGCGATTTTGGATCGGACCGGAAAAGAATTTGCTACGAATTTAAAAGTTCCATCCATTTATGCCGCGCCGCGGCTTTTGGCAGACCAGTCCCGGCCAATGGTGATCCGTAAGCTCCAGCAGCTTTTAAAACTAGATCAAAGATATTTGGAAGAAAGACTCAGCCGCAATAAATCTTTTGTGTGGCTCAAACGCCGAACAACTTTTGAGGAATCTGAGGCTGTTCTCAAAATTAAAACGCCGGTTCTCGGTGTGATCGAGGAGTCTAAACGATTTTATCCGCAAGGAGATCTTCTGGCCCAAATTTTGGGTTATACCAATGTAGATAATACAGGAATAGAAGGTTTAGAGCTTTCGCTACAAAAGGAACTCAGCGGCCGTTCAGGGCGGCGTATCACACGGCGCGACGCCTTGGGGCGTGAAGTCAAAGCCTTTGAGACTCAATCCGTTCCTGCGATAGATGGTCACACGGTGACGCTTACGATTGATCAGCATATCCAATATCTTACCGAGCGTGCTCTTGAGCGGGCATTTACGCAGTGGCATGCCAAAGGCGCCACGGCCGTGGTGATGGATCCGAATACTGGAGAAATTTTGGCGCTCGTGAATCGTCCTACCTATAATCCGAATGATTACTCTAAAGCAAATCCGGAGTCGCGCCGTACGCGTGCAATTACGGACACTTATGAACCGGGTTCCGTTTTCAAGGTTGTGACCGCCAGCGCAGCTTTGAATGAGGGTGTGGTTACGCCGGAAACTATTTTTTTCTGCGAAAACGGAAAATATAATTATGGAATCAAAGTGCTCCATGACGTGCATTCGTATGGCAATTTGACCTTTGAAGAGGTCCTCATTAAATCCAGCAATATCGGAGCGGTAAAAATTGCGGCTAAATTGAAGCCCGATGTTTTTTATTCATACGTTCAAAAATTCGGATTTGGAAAACCAACGGGGATTGATTTCCCCGGGGAAGTGTCCGGATTCGCCAGATCGCCAAGCCAATGGTCCAAAACCACACCGTTTAATATGCCGATTGGTCATGAAATTATGGTGACGGCCATTCAAATGACCACAGCGATGGCGGTTGTCGCCAATGGAGGAAATCTCGTCAAACCTTATTTGATTTCAAAAATCACGGATCCTCAGGGTGTGGTGATTCGGGAAAATCATCCCGAGATCAAACACCGAGTGATCCGGCCGGAAGTGGCTTATAAAATACGGAAGATTCTGGAGCGTGTAGTGAATGAAGGAACGGGTAAAGCCGCAAAGATTGATGAGATCCCCACCGGTGGAAAAACAGGAACTGCGCAGAAAGTCCTGCCCGGCGGACGCGGATATTCGCACAGTAATTTTTATTCGTCTTTTGTAGGACTCGCACCTATTGAAGAGCCTCGGCTGGTGATGTCGGTTGTTTTAGATGATCCGCATCCCAGCTATTACGGAGGAACGGTGGCGGCGCCGGTTTTTCGTGAAGTTGTGGAAGGCGCGCTTCTTTATATCGGCTATGTTCCCGAGCGGGCTAAGATGCTCGGCGGGAAGGAAGGTGCGAAACCCGGAACTCCAGGAAATCTGCCCAAAGGCCAATCAGCGAAACATGAGGATTCAGCGGAATAGCGTAAGAAAATCCTCCCGGACAGGTTACGTTCAGATCAATGAGTTTTCCTGCCATGATATCCAGCCCAACAAGATGAAGGCCCTCGCGCTGAAAATAGGGCACTAATTCCTTCAAAAGTTTTTTGTCCGTTGACGTAATTACCGTAGGAAGGACTTTGCCGCCTTGATCCAAATTAGTCCTGAAGTTTCCGGGGGCGGCATGTTTTTCAAATGCCCAAAAAATTTTCCCGTTTAGAATCGTGATTCTTTTGTCATGCGCTTTTCCCGGTGTGGATAAACATTCCTGGGCCATGATCATATGGCGGCCATTTTGAGTGGCGCGGCGGATGATCCCGGACGGATTTTTGAGTAAACGGGAAATTTTCTGAACGCCAATGCCGCTTTTTTGATCCAGAGGTTTTAGAATGAGATCCGTTTTGAGCCGCTTACGAAACTGCATGAGAATATCCAGATCGCTCGCCACTAAAGTATCCGGCATCCAGCGTGACCAGGGAAGACAGCCGATCTTTTCTCCGCAGGTCTTCCTTATGGCGGCAGGATTGTTAGATACAAAGACGCGATCAGGGCGCAAGCGTTCTAGAAGCGCGGCGGTATTCAGATATTCAGAATTAAAGGGCGGTTCCTTCCGATAAAGAACCAAAGGAAATTCTTCAAGATCCAGAATTCCAGATTCATGGATTTTATAGCGGTGGCCTTTTTGGGTGTGACTATCTCCGCGCTTATAACCAAGCGGTTCCATCACCTGGACCCGTCCACGCACTTTTCCGTTCTCCCAATAAAGATCCGGAAGATCCGCAAAATAAGTTTCGTGGCCGCGCGCGTAAAACTCCTTGAGGAGGTACAGACTTGAATCAAATTTTGGATACAGCCGATCCAGCGGATCCATAATAAAGAGGATCTTCAAAGGCGTCCTTTCGTGATACCATAATTCCAGTTTGAAATGAGAAATATTGTAGTCGAAACGCGATGAGGTTTCCAGAATGAGTACTTTGACAGGAAAACAGGATCTGACCGTCTTAAAATCGGTGAACGATCTTGCCGGATATTTTCAGCGGTTTTCAAAAGCCTCTCAGGACCGGAAAATAGGCATTGAAGCTGAATTTCTCGGTGTTGATCGTCAGACTGGCAAAGCCATTTCCTATGAGGGGCCGCAAGGTGTTGAGAAAGTGCTTCAAGCTCTTGCCAAGGCCCGTGGATATGTTCCCATTCTGGAATCCAATCATGTGATTGGACTTCGGCATGAGAAAACTTTGATTTCTCTTGAACCCGGAGCTCAGCTTGAGCTGAGTGCTCCGCCTCTGGCAAATCTCTGTGATTTCGAAGAGCTTTTGAGCTCTTTTTTTAATGATCTAAAAAAAATCAGCCCTCAGTTTCCGGACATTGCCTGGCTCTCGGTAGGCATTCAGCCTTTTAGTCAGCTCAGCGAAATCTCCTGGGTTCCTAAGGCCCGCTACGCACTCATGAAGGAATATTTTGGATCACGAGGATCTTTGGCTCACCCCATGATGAAAAAGACTGCCACCAATCAAATGAATTTTGATTATACGAGCGAAGAAGATGCTATGGATATGCTGAGAACTGCGTTTTTGGCTACGTCTATTGCTTCGGCGCTTTTCGCTAACTCTTCTTTTTCCAGCGGCAAGCCCAATGGATACAAAACGCGGCGGCTTGAGATCTGGAATCATACGGACTCGCTGCGCGCCGGACTTTTGAAAGAATTTATGGAGTCCGGAAAAAGTTTCCAGGATTATTTGGAGTATGTCTTAAAATTGCCGGTGATTTTTATTGTGCGAGGTTCGCGCTGGATGCCGATTCAAACAAAAACATTCCAGGAGTTTATTCAAACTGGGCATGAGAGCGAGCGGGCCACGTGGAGTGATTTCGAACTCCATCTGAGTACCGCTTTTCCTGAGGTGCGTCTGAAACAATACTTGGAAGTGCGGGGCATGGACGCTCAACCCTGGAACCGCATCACGGCCATATCGGCTTTTTGGAAAGGGCTGCTTTATGATTCTCAGGCTCGAAAATCAGTGCAAAAACTTTTGAGTTTTTCCAAGTCTGAGGATTTCATCGATTTGCATTTGAACATTCCTAAACAGGGACTTACGGCTAAACTTGCAGGACAATTGATCCGGCCCCTTGCGGGTGAGCTCCTGGCCATTTCCAAAGAAGGTTTGATTCGTCAGGGAGAGTGTTCAGGATGTCATGAAGAAAAATATGTTCAGGAACTCTATCATCAGCTCATCGAATCAGGAAAAACCGAAGCGGAATCATTGGCGGCTTGGTGGGAAGGGCTTGCTGTAAAATCACCTCAGGCTTTTATCTCGCGTCTTGAGATTCCAAGAACCCACGAATAATTCGAGTTGGTATTTGCGAAATTTCTGAATATAATGGCGCTCCTTCGTTTTAAAAAATATCAGCGGGGCGTAGCGTAGCCTGGTATCGCGCCACGTTCGGGACGTGGAGGCCGCAGGTTCAAATCCTGCCGCCCCGATGATATGGTATGGGTCCATACCGGACACATGGGTAACACTTCGTACCGGAGACATGGGTTACACAATCTGGCTCTTCTCGGCTCTTCTCGGCTCTTCTCCAAAGGCTCTTGGCTCTTCACCAAAGAACGGGGCAACAAAGTATCATAGTGCCGCTCCCAGGATATTTTACTCGCCTGATTGCTTTTAAGTCTTTATCCGCTCAGTCCTCTTTTCCTCCCTTTATCGAAAGAATACTTCGCTTAATTTAACAGATTGTAAAAGTGCTTAGTTCTGATTGATTTTTCTGCCCTATAATGCTATATCCTGCTATAAAAAACTAGCCTGAAATCTACACATATTTGACTGCTATAGAAAGATCAGTTACTGTTTACCTGGATGCCGAGAGATGTATATAAAAACATTTAAACTATAGGAGCTCCATGAGGAGCCAATCAAGCATCACTCAACGAATCATTGCCTTAGGTATTGTCATTTCTTTTTCAGCCACCAGTGTGTTCATTCCGTCTCAAAATGCTTATGCAGCTCCCATGTCCTCAGAAATCCCGTCAGAAAATTCGACTGACTTAAGTGATTTAAAATTACCCAAATCTTTAGGAGAAGTTGAAGAAATCTGGCAGGGGAATTCGCAGTCTTCCGTCATCCTCATCCGCGATGCCCATTCGATTCCAGATGCTCAGAAGAATATCGAAAAAATCATTGAGCTTTTGGCAGCAAAATACGGAATTAATCAGGTCGGTGTGGAAGGTGCGAGCGAAGAATTGGATGCGCAAATTTTTAGAAGCTTTCCCGATCAGAAACACCTCAAAGAAGTAATCGACGGTTATGCGGAAAAAGGAGAGCTTGCAGGGAGTGCCATGGCTGCCATTTTAGGCAATCAGTCCATAGTCCATAGACCATGGACCATAGAAAAAGAAAGCGTTGCTCGTGACCATGGACCATCGACCATGGACCATGGACTTAGATTCTTTGGTTTGGAAGATTGGAGTCTTTACGGTCAGGGAGTGGACCGTTATCTAGATGCCTTGGGACGGAATCCGGAACTGGTTGAGGCTTTAAAAGAAGAGCAGAGGGAATTGCGCGAAAAAAAAGAAAAGCTTTATTCCAGTGAGCTCCTTGAAATCGATAAAAGCCTTGATGAATTTTATGACAACCATCTGGATTTTTTAGAAATCCTAAAGCGGCTAGGCCGTATCTATCCGCCCTCCGAAAAAAGCGAACTCGGAGTCTTGTATCGTGAGGCCATGAGTGCCGGTAAGTCCAGTGTTTCGCTTGAGATCGAAGTCAAAGACATTGCCCGCGAACTTGAGAAAGCGCTTCGAAATCCGGGCAGAATTCAGCTTCCAAAAGATAAAAATCTGAGCGAGATCCGCCGCGAATTCAACGCCAAGCGCCAGGCTTTTCAGACCTCCCAGCTGAGCGCTCAGGATTTTGCCCTCTTTTTGAATGAGACCGCCCAAACTTGCGGGCTGGCCATTGATCTTTCCAAGAAACTCAAAGGACACGTGAGCCGGGCGAAAACCCTTCGCGATATCGAAGGATCCAAGTTGATGAAGGAGTTTGAAAAGTATGCAGATGCTGTGAAGAGTGAAGCTGTGAAACGTGAAGCGTCAAATCCCAGCGTGCGTCTCGATGGCCCCTCTTCACTTTTCACTCTTCACGCTTCACTCGAATCTCAAACAAAGGAATTGCGATTGAAGAAAAAGCTCATCAATCTTGAACTCACTCGGGAAGAATGGAAGAAGATCCGTGAAGAGTTAAGCGTTAAGCGTGAAGCGTGGGGAAAAGGCTATGAGTCAAACATGGCTTTTTATTTAAATGCAGAAGATCGAGATCAAGCTCTTTTTAAAAATTATGATCGTATGCTTGCGCTTCACTCTTTGGTTCGACAAGCTCACCACCATCCCGAGCAAAGTCGAGGGGCACGTTCCCCGCTTCACAGCAAGTCAACGATTCTTGTGGCTGGAGGTTTCCACACGGAAGGCCTGGTCGAGCAGCTTAAAGAGAAGGGAATCTCCTACCTATTAATACGCCCGGCCATGCAAACGATCCCTGATCACTCGCTTTACCAGCAGCACATGAGAGGGGAAGTGTCCTGGTCCAATTATTTCGAAGTCGAAGACGGCAAGCTAGATTTGTACAAAGCGTTTGTCCGTGCAACGCGCGATCAATTGATTTCAGGGATAAGGGATAAGGGGAAGGGGATAAGTGAAAAATATTCTTCTACCCCTTACCCCCTAACCCCTAACCCCAATGCCTTACCCCCTGCCCCTACATTGAAATTATGGCGCGATCAAATTATCCGCGACATGGCCAAGCAAAACGACATTGCCCGCGCGGGTGAGTACACGCGTTTTATTGATGAAGCGGCGGGCATCAAAACAGATCCCAAAATTACCCAAGGCCTGGCGCGGCTCGATAAATTCATCGATGGTCTTAAAAAACTCTACGATTCCAATCAAGTCACTCAGCAAAACATCCTTAATATATTGAGACCAGCTACAATTTCCACCAGGTTTCAAACCGGTGGGATGGGAATGCCGGCCCTCCGCGCTGAACTTCGAAATGGAAAAATTAGGATTCTTCCATTCGGACAAAAAACTGCATTACCATTACCAACCTCCGGGGTTGGTAATGGTTCGCAAGAGACTGTTATTGGGCCGCTCGCTGCAATTCGAGATGTACTTCCCATTCCGGGCGGCGCTTCAAGAAGGGCGCCAAGAGAACAAGATCGGCCCAGGCTCCAACGGTTTCCCGCCGCTCCAGGCCAGGAGCGGATGCAACTAGCTTCAAAAAGTGCTGCGTCTAAATCAGTTAATCCTGCAGATTCTGACATAACGAACCTTTTTGATATCACAGACGAATTCAATATCTCATCAGGCCGCGCAGAACTAAGAACAATTACGCCAGCAATAGAAAGGTTTTTTAGAGGTGTGCGAGGGAAACCAATTCCAATTACTTCACCTGTTGTCGGTTGGAAGATTGATTTTGGCCAGGCGAGTACTGGTGAAATTAGGACAGGTTTGGAAGTCGGAGTACTTGAAGCAGTTTCTAGAGTGCCAGGCCAATTCGATTTTCGTTTCAAGACAGAAGGGCAAAAGAGTCCTTTAAAAAGCGCTTTATTCGTTCCTCCGCAGGTAAAAGAGGCGGTGAGGCTCTTAACAATAGATCACCCGCCAGAACAAATTATTTTGATTGATGTAGAAGGACAAGAGCTTATTTTAACTATCGACAACTTCATAGAACAATACTATGAACTTTTGGAAAGGATGTTTAAGGGGGAACTTTTCTTTAAAATCTCAAATTCTTATGCAGTTTATGCAGCAGACGCGGCATTAACATCCTCTTTAGATAAACTTGAAAAAAGTTTCCAATGGTCAGATACGGCGCCAGTCGACACAGCTTTAGAACGGCTCCGACAGATCCAATCAGCTCTTGCTCAGTTGGCAAGAACCGATCCTAACGATTGGCTTGCGGGAAAATTATTGGAATGGGTAAACAATGATATAGAAGGCGGACAAAAAAGGTTAGGAGAGCTAAAACGGAAGATAGAAGCAAAACTGACCGCTCAAGCGAAGAACGCGCCCACGCCTGCGGAGTCTTATTGGGTATCCTCGGAAGCTCTTGAGGAACTTATGGGGGTTTTTAAGGCGATGAGTGACCAATTTGATGAGCATGTCCAGGCCTTGGAAGCCTTAGCAGGACCTAAAGGTGAATTTAACACAAAGACAATGCAAGCTATTGCCTTTTTTACGCAGGCATTGGAAGGTGATCGTATTTCAAATAGTGATGATTTAGATCGTCTCTATAAGAAACTAAACGGGTTAGTGAGCGCAATTAATCAGAATTACTACACATGGAATACCGTGCCAGATTTGGCGGGGAATTTCCGTCCAGCACCGCCTGTTGGTTCGGATTGGATGAGAATTTATTCGGCTCTTGACCATGCTACAACGCTTTACCGAAGAGACCCGCAGAGTTTTATAGCTTTTCTTGGCCAACACCCTAATGGTATTTCGTTTGAAAATATTCCAATTGCCTCTCGGGCGGAGGTGAGGGCTCAGACGAAGGTTCCGGATGAACCAGCACTGCCAAATGGTGCTGTATCGATTCAAGAGGGCATGGAATTAAAACCGGGCGATGCCATTTATGGATATTTGAACGGAGCACTCAGCGGGCCTCAATCAGCGGATATTTTGCGGCTCATTGAAAAAGGCCCGCATCATTTTGTGGTCAAAGCTCCTGATCCTGGCATGGAACCTGGTCCGGGCAAAGTGACGGTCGTTGCCGTCGATGTAGTAGGAAATGAATTGCGCGGCAATCCGAACAGCGTTTCTGAATCCTTTCATTTTTCAATCAGCAATCTAGTTGCAAGCGGCGCGTATGTCTCCCGCTCCGAGGTGAGGGCGGATGCATTGCGGAGTGCGGAGTCCGCCCGCCTGCCGGCGAGGCAGGGATTGCGGAGTGAAAGCAGAAATCTTGTAACAACCCAATCCGCAGTCAGCACTCAGCAATCCGCAATCCAGCAGCGGGCGGAGGTGAGGAAGGCTGCTTTGGGGAGTTTTACGGTTAATTATGATCACGAGTATGTAGCGGGAAGACCTTTTGAGATGAAACCTGATGCAAAGGCGTGGTTTGAGACCCAAGTGAAGGAACAGTTAGAAACATTTGCGAACGCGCATCTCAAGGCGGTAGAAGACCAAAGCAAGAGAACGTTTGTTTCAGCCACAGGAATTGCCACCCGAACCTATACGATTACGCTCTCTTTGGAAGGAAAAACTTCAAATGTAGGGAGCTTTACGGTTCCGTTTGACAAAGAACATGTATCTGGAAGACCTTTCGGAATGAAACCGGATGAGTCTGCGTGGTTTAGAGACAGGGTAAAAGAAAGTTTAGCAAAATTTAGGGCGGAACATTTAAGTGCGGTTGAAGCTAAAAATCAGAGAAAGACTGATTCGAAGACGGGTGTGGAGACCCGGACCTTCAATTTCTTTGTTACAACTGGCATCTTAAACCTTGCGGCCATGACTCCTGAAACTGCAGCGGTAGGCGATGTTTCAAGCTCGCCGGCAGTTCGCTCTGAAGTGCGCGCCGGAGAAAGATCCGGCCTGCTTAAAGGGGTGGAAGGTACGCGCAATTTCTTCCGAGCTGTAAGAGTGAATACTGACGAAGTACTGGAAAATCTTTTGGCGTTATCAGAAAAAGCACCGCTTCTTTATATTATCTCGATTCCTCTGGCGCTGCCTCTTGGGGCTGTTGTTTTTCTTGCGGCTGGATTTTTTGAACTTCTTTTGAGTATCCCTCTTAAAATTCATGATCTTATCGTTCCGCCTAAGGCAAAACCGATTGAACCGGCAGTAACAACCCCATCAGGCAATCCGCCTGTGGAATCAGTCTCATTTTTCGAGCCCCGCTCCGAGGTAAGAGGCGGGGATGATGATGCATCGATTTCAGCCTCCGATTTGTTCAACTATGTGACAGCTGAATTGGAAACGCTTAAAAAACAGGGCGTGAATTATGCCGATGCCATGGCGAAAGTAATGGACCCATCTTATTGGAACGCGAAGCCCCGATTTTCAGACACCCCATGGCCTGCTCAGCTTGCGGCAAAAGCATTGATTCTGGAAGACACGTTTAGCATTGATGTGCGGAAATTTTTTCTGGATCCTGATCAAGACTTTCTCGATGACCAGTATAAATCCAAGTTTCAATTCTCGTGGAAGAAAGCGGCGCTTCATTTAGCAAGTCTTGCGACAGCGATCTTCTTTGCGTATGGATGGTTTACGGTTAGAGAATTCGATCAATTCTCTGATATTGCAGCGCTGCGAACGATGGTGGTGGGGTGGGTGCTGCATGCCGCCTATCATCTTTTTAAGAATATGCGCGCGTTCTTCTGGGATGAAATCCAAAAATTTAAAAATATTCAATATTACTCCCGGGCAGGGCTTCTCATTTATTGGAGTAGTATGATTAGTTACTTAATCAAGACCGGGCAAGTTTATGCAGATTCCGATGTTGCCATAGTATTAGGAACGGCTTTCATCTTTTCGCTGGGATCTTTTCTCGTACTTTTCCTTGAACGATATCCTTCTGTTGCGAATGCTTTGGATCATAGGGCCGACCGCATATTAAGTTCTTCATTATTTCAGAAGGGGTGGCAGGCATTCATCAAAATAGGACTTGGAACTTTAGTTTTGGGTTCAGGCTGGGTATCAGTGGCTGTGTGGGGGGCTCTGGTTAGTGTCATTGCAGCGTCCGCTCCATGGGTAGTGATTGCCGTATGGGGAGTGGGTGCGCTTGTAATGACGGGATTTTTTGCAGCCACTCTTCATTTTTTTCTCAAAAATTTGATACCCGCTTATCAGCAAGGGGTTACTAAGATTTCTTTGAAACGGCGTGGAGCGGATAAGGATCATTCACCCACGTCACCACATCGCTCCGAGGTGAGGGCGGACGCATTGCGGAGTGCGGAGTTCGGATCGCGGAGTGAAATCGGAAATCTTGTAACAACCCAATCCGCAGTCAGCAATCCGCAACCCGCAATCCAGCAGCGGGCGGAGTTGAGAACGGAAGAGGATCAGATTCGCAGCGTTTTTGGTCAGAAGGCGGCAGGCGCATTTGCGGACTATGTAAAAATACTCGGAACCTCAAAAGAGGGAGTCGCGGACCCTCTAATTCAAACAGCGCGCGGCCAATTAGTTGAATTCATTCATCAGGCCGGCGGATCGGATGCGGATGCGGCGGATTGGGTACGATTCGCGCAAGAAGCTGCGATTGCCAATGATCAAGCCTTGCCGCCGATTATTCGTTCTGAAATTCGAGCTCGTCCCGTTTTTTCCAGTCTGTCAACACGGCTCAGTGTGATGGGCCTTGCGGCCATTTTGATGTGGGGAATGCTCCAAAATCTTTCCGCGCAGAATGCCCCGCCGGAGATTCTTGGAATTCACTCTACTCCAACAAACACTATCCTGCGGGTTAAATTTCCTGGAGAGGGAACATATGCACTATTCGCTTCACCGGATGCAGCGACCGTTAAAACATCCG
This sequence comes from uncultured bacterium, assembly GCA_964460795.1. GTDB lineage: Bacteria > Omnitrophota > Omnitrophia > Omnitrophales > Aquincolibacteriaceae > CAZOOM01. Next base: position 12,694 of record CAYWRU010000049.1, read on the forward strand.
GGACTAATTATTGGGGGGACAATCTATTTTATGTTCCCGAGGGATTTAAGGATGTTGTGTTTTATCAAAATATTCCAAAATCTAAAATGGCGGAAGCTCCCATTGTGTACTTTTCTCCCGCAAGAGTAACTCCGACTGTGGCTGCTCGATTAACAGCAGGAGGAAATACAATAACCGTCACTAGAGATGATATCGATAAGCAAACTGGAGAAGTTGATTTAGATAAGGTTCTTGCTAATAAAGCCAAAGCCGCCAAAAAAGAAACAGAAACAAAAATAGAAACCACGCCGCCATCCGAATCCGGACCCCGCTCCGAGATGCGGGAAGAAACAATCACCCGCAAAGAGGCGCTGGCTGGGCTTCAGCTGCTTGGGGATGAGGTGGTCGAGGCATTTAAGGTTTACGTGGAGGCATTGCAGAAACCGGGGAAAGAAGGTGTTGTTTCAGCGGATCTTGAAACCTTAAAAGGCGCTCTACAGGGTGCGATTGACGCATCGCCAGCTGTATCAACGGAAGAAGCAGCAAGAACTTTTGTAGCTTATCTTCGCGCTGCGCAGCAAGTGGCCAATTCAGAAATGCTCGCCCGTGCCGAAGTGCGCGTCAGACGATCGCAAGTACCTCCGGCGCTCTTTCGTTCTGAGAATAGAGGTGCGAGTCGAGAAGAATTGTTAGAAATGCTTAAGCTCTTACCCACTTATTGGAAAACGGAAGATGATAATACTAAATCACTCACCGTGGGGCCTTCGACAGGCAGCATTCAGATTTCCGCGGACGGTGGATGGTTCTTAAGCATCTCCAATACTGAAAATTCGGATCTTACCCTTTATCTTTCGTGGTCGCCCAAAGAGGGGCTCACACTCAATGGACAGAAGATGGAAGGTTTTGAAAATAAGAATCCTCTCATTCGCTTTGACTATGCAGATTTGACGGAGGCGCGAACACGCCGCGTAGGGCAAGGCTCGGGTCGTATGCACCAATATTTAAATATTCAATTGACGTCTGAGGCTTACAGGATTTTATCTGGTCGTCTGCCCGCCGATCAAATCGTGACTCCTTATATAGGCCAAGGCCCGATGGGTTGGAGATTTGTGGGGCGTTCTGAAGTAAGGATTTCAGCCGAGGATGCTGCGAGTCAAATTCGATTGATCCCTGGATCTGAAATCCAAGAAATCCTTGCAATGATTTTTAGAAGGCACAAAGTCCAGGAGAAGGATCAGTCCCTGGTGCGAGCCCTCGAGCTGGTTCAGGGCGATTTGGATCTTGCAGATGCACGGCTGGCTCAGTTGCCGCGACAGGTGGCTGAAGGGAAAATGCTTGAAGCTGAGGCGAGTGATTTCCGACAAGTGATTGGGGTATCGAGAGCAGCCTACAGCGAGCAATTGGAAGTGCTTAAGAATTTTGTTGAACGTGCTCTTGAGGAAAGACTAAACCTCAGTTCGCGTCAGTTTGAAGTTTTTAAGGCATTAATTCAGACAAAGGATATTGGCCCGTCCTGGATTAATTTTCTTAATAATATGAATCCGGTTTCAGCGGAGAATTTAATTGCCGCAGTTTCCTCTGCGGTAAAAGAGAACCGTAACGGCATCAAGAAATCTCTTCTTAAAAATCATTATGCCTTAGGGTTTACCCTGATGAAATTAATGGGTGTGGGGGTAGGAATAAGCGTTGCGGGGCTGATGATCTTCTTTCTTCCTTTTTCCATTGCCAAGGTCTTTGGTCCTCTCGTGATTCTTGGGGGGCTCTTAGCGCCTTTTATTATCCGAAGTCATGAAGCGGATAAAAAAACATCTTTCTTGGAAACGGACCTCCTGGCCATTTATTCCAAAATCCAGATTTTGACATTAGGAAGAACGGCAAGCAGACTGCCTGCCAAGGAAACCGTTCATTATGAAGCAGCCGCTCCACTAGCCGCTCGTGCTGAGCTTCGAACCAACTCTGAAATTTCCTCTACTAATCAATTGCTTGCGCAGGTTTTAGAGGAGCAGCCTTTAGCTGTTTATAGAAGAATGAACGAAATTCAAAGAGCTGAAGCATTCAGGCGAGCGGGACCCTTGCTTGATTTAGTAGCGATGAATCAGCAGCCTTCTGGCGTGGGAGGAGAATCAGGTGTGCGGTCTGTGCCGCCCAGCAGTTCCACCAGCCCCGTACGTCTGGCGAGGGCTAACTTTTTGAACATGAGATCTGTTCAGGCTCCAAAACTATTTACAATTTTGGGAACAGCGCTCTTTTTCCTCTTTATGGCTGCTCCGATGACTTTTGCTCAGACGGTTATTTTTGAGTTGAAAAGCATTTCATTGAACCGTACCAATCAAACCGTGCTGGTGGGAGGCAATGTTTTTAATCCAAATCCGAGTAATAGCGTTTCTGCGGATGCCTGGATAATTGAATCGAGAAGTTTGGCCGCCCAATCGCAGCGTTTTGCGAATCAGTTTACCAATTGGGTTCAAGTTCTGACAAAGCGACAGTTTGCACCCCGGGAAACCAGGCCGGTGAGCGCTGTGTTTCCTGCCAATCCCAATGGAGGATTTTTTCAGGGAGTGGCTGCGGTAACGGTGAATCCTGAACAGGGAAATGTGACGGGGCCGACCAATGCACCTGCGGGGACGAATAATCCTTCGGCCTCGGGAACGAATCATGTGACTTCGGCACCGACAAACGTCACATTAGCGTGGAGCCCAAGCCCAGACGCCTCGGTCATTGGGTATGCGCTTTATTACGGGGTGGTGGGTGAAAATTTGACAAATCGATTGGATGTCGGAAATTCCTTAACGGCATCGGTTCCGAATTTAATCGCAGGGAAAACCTACTTTTTCTTTGCAACAGCCTATGATGCCAACCGTGTTGAAAGCGAACCCTCCAATCTTATTACTTATACCCCCTCAGCTGCTTCCGGCACAACGGTTGCAGTTCCAATGGTCAAACCTTTAAATCAATCTACGAATCAGAACATTGTTTTTAGCGGAACAAGGCCGCCTGACACGGAAGTGTTGTTTAAAGTGAATGGAGGAGCGTTTAGCACCGCAGTGTCTCGTACGGCATCCACCAACTGGTCCTTTTCTTATTTGCCTCCTGCCGAAGGAAGATATGATTTTACCTTTGCGGCGCGAGATGCGGCTGGCCATCAAAGTCAAGCCGCAGCACCTGTGTCAACGACTTATGATGTAACGCCTCCCCAAGTAAGCCTGATGTATCCGAGTGTTCCTGTGACCACTACCAACTCGCAAGTGACGGTGCAATGGACGGTTGATGGAGGGTCGGTTCAGTCGCGAGTGGTGCCGCTTAGTTTGGGAACGAACTCTATGACAGCGATAACTGCCACTGATCCGGCAGGGAATTCCACTGTAAAACAAGTGCCGCCGATCGTTCGAATTCCCGTGTCTTTGAGTGAAACAAATCCTCTTTTTACGGCCGGATCCGGATTTAGCATTGTGACCAGTGATAAAAAAACCGGCACGGGCAGCGGATCTTTTTCATCCACTAATGCCTGGGTAAGTTTGACCGGTACATCAAGCCGCAATCTCGGATCGAATAATTTTACGATCTCTGCATGGATCAAGCCCGCGGAGCTTCCGGCCGGGAAGTACGGTCCCCTTTTTGATAAATGGGAGGCCGGAGGTAAAGAGCTGATGGTGCATGCTAAAAATAATGCAGGTACTCCAGAGTTTGGAGTTTTTTATACCACCGATGGAAATACGGCCCAAGGACAGAGTTTTCCAGCTCCGGGATTGTTTGACGGGGCATGGCATCTGGCGTCGGTGACTCGCAGTAACGGAGTCATCACATTGTCTTTTGATGGCCGCGTGATCGGATCTTACACGGTGGGAAATACGGCTTTTTACCCTTCTTCAGGTAATTGGAAACTCGGTTCCGCCTTAGGAGGCGTCCACCAGTTCATGGGGGGGATGGATGAGGTGAGTCTTTCCATCCAATCGAGTGGAGTTCCTTGGACAATTAGTATGCCCTTTGCACGCAATGAACTTCGCTTGCGCCCAAATGAGGCGGAAATTTCCAGCAGTGCTGTCGCCTTGAAGCAAGGCGAGTCTCGTCTAGCTCCACGAGATGTTGATGTGCCGAAGCTGGGCCGAAGCGAAGCTCGCTCCAACTCCGAGGTACAAAGTCCTAGAATAAATCAGGAAGTAGCGGATCCTCTTGATCCCCAGACCCGTAAAAGAGCCGAAGAGTGGCTGGAAGAGGCGGCTGCTCATGTCGAAGGGATGCAGAAAACTTTGTCTGCCCGCAATTTTCATGCTTTAGCAGGGGAGCTTCGGGCGATGAAAGATCAGCTCCCGGATGTATCCGCTTCTAATTTTCCACGGAACTACATAGGTTGGAGAAAATTTTTTGAGAGTGTGACGAGAGATCGAGCTGAAGCGCTGCGGTTTATCGGTTATTTGCCTCCTTCCCTCCGCTCTGAAGTGCAAAAATTTCCAGGCACCCGAATCGCACAACAGCGAGTGGAACTCAATGCAATGTATCAGCCTGAAATTCGGGTGGAGCAGGATCCTGATTTAACGGAGAAATATTTACAGGATGGTTCCGGTCAAATGATTTATACCGTCCAAATTGTCGGCGCTGGCACGGCCTGGGTGGTTGCCGATCAAAAGGCAGAGCCGAATGATTTATTGGTGAAAGTGGTAAGGAATCTGGGCGAGAAGATTAGCGGGGCGGAGGATGCGGGTAAGAAATTATCCCAGGCAGCAGATCAAAGTTCAATTCCGGGAGAAAATAGGAAATTTAAATCCAATATTGCTTTCGCAATGAAGACAGAAAATATTGAGGGGACACTTCCCCAAGCCTTGCCGGTGCGATTTCAGCTGGACAAAGAAGAAACTGGGCAGGATGCATTTCAAGTTGAAGTGGCGCAGGTCTCGGAGCGGCCGGATCAGGTCATGATTCGAGTGATGAGAAAAGGCGAGAATATCGCCGAGTCACTTTTATCCTGGGGAGCATCTGTTATTTTAGGTAGAGAACGCGGGGTGGGGGTGTGGATTTCTGATCCGCACAGCACAGTGTCGAGACGTCATATGGAAATCAGTTTTGATCCCCGGGAGGGTTTGACTTTCAGGGATTTAGGATCTACCCGAGGAACTAAAATTATTAAGGAAGTAATTTTCCAAGCCCGAGTTAAGTCCGATTCGCCCAAAGGCCGCGCTGAAGTGCGGGAAAATCAAAATGAGGCAAATTTACAAATCATTAAAGTTGGAATTCAAAAAATTCTAGTACTCGAGTGGGAACTTGCTGGCAAGCAGCAGGATTTTTCTGGAAACGATGATCATCAGAGCTTGGTCCAATCTCTTATTAATTCTGGACCGGATTTCTTTCAAGCGGTATTTGAGTCAGACGAGTTGTACGGCGAATTTCATCCCAAGGATTCGCATACATGGAGTTCTGGACTTTTGGACGTATGGAAAGCTCTATTAAAAAAAGAGTTTGATCCGTGGATTAAAAAAAATCAACCCTCCCGGGGGGGAGAAGGGACGTCCCTTGACGCCGAGGAAGAGGCGGAGCAAGAACTGAAATTAGTAAAATTATTTCACGGTGCAATTTGGGCGGAGAAAATATTGACTGATAATGGCAAAATGAACAATCCGCTTTTAGATCAATATTCGCGTAACTTATTTGGGGTGGGGTTGGATGATTTTGAAATGATGCATACTGAAGACGATGGAACTGGTTTTAAAGAGGCCTTTCACAAATACGTTGAAGCTGAACAGCGCCTCATGGAAGAAAAATTTCCTGTCACTGAAACCAAAATAGCGGAATTTTGGATGCGTTTCCATGCCGAACAGGCAGCGAAATTAGCGGCAGATGAGATTACGGGACCTGCTAGAAATGTATCGCCGGAAACAGCCGGAAAACTGGCTATTTTGGATATAAGGGAAGTGATCGAAATGCTTAAAAGCCTGCGAAATGAAAAAGCCTATGAAGATCCGGCCCTGGCTCAATATGCGAAGAATGCGGACGCCATTTTGGCCAATATCCTCAATAAGGTTGTATTGGCTGAAAAAGAGAGCGGGAACGCGCTTGCGCTCACCATGCCTGAAAAGATTACAGGAACGGAGCGGGCGGCTTTGAGTGGGCAATTAGCGGAGGCTGCGGTGGGCTTTAAATCGATAATTGATCAATTATTGCTTGTTGCCGATCGTCAGGGGCGAATCCATGAAGCATTGAGAAGGCAGGGATTTGAAGCCGCTACTCTGACTAATCTTAGTGCGATTCGGCCGACCGATGCGCCGGATTCATCTTCTATCTTATCCGTGGTTTCAGTGGGTCAAAAAGATGCCGCCGCCACAGCGACAGCTCCTGATTTTGCGCTTCAGTTTTTGATGAATCAGGCTGGTTACAATGCCAATAACAATAAAGATTTTTATACCGCCAAGGTGGCGCTAGCTCTTATGCTGGCACTTGGTATCTTGGCGCCCGGAAAAGTGACCCGGGCAGACTTAGCCGATAATAAGGCGCTCGATGATAAGCTTCGTGAACTTCTCTCGAAACTCGTGCCGGATAAAAATATCCTCCAGATCACCGGTCGGAATGCCTCAATTATAATGACCGCACTAGAGTCCTTCATCCAATCCTACCGCGCTGATCTCCGCGTCAGCGAATCTGCGTAATTACCCCGCTCTTCCTCGTCATTCGTCGCTATTGACCCCATCACTAATTTATAATATTATCAAAAATAATATGATAAATTTAAACTTAATAACGCTTGACATTAATAACGCATGGCGGTACTATTGTTATGATTCGATCCTTTGCTTGTAAGGAAACGCAGGCGCTTTTTAAGCGCGAGCGAATTCGGAAAATTCCGGAATCCATTCTCCGGATTGCGCTGCGAAAGCTGCGACTGCTGGATGCCGCAGTGTCCTTGAAAGATTTGAAGATTCCGCCGGGGAACCGGCTGGAGAAATTGCAAGGGGAACGGAGCGGATATTACAGCATTCGCATCAACGATCAATGGCGACTCTGTTTTCGATTTGATCATCATGGCGCTTCGGATGTTGAGATCATGGACTATCATTAAAGTTTGAAGAAAGAGGGAGCTATGAAGCTGGAACCGATTCATCCGGGAGAAATTTTGGAAAAGGAATTTTTGGAACCGCTTGAATTAAGCCAATACCGCTTAGCCAAAGAAATTCATGTCCCGGCGCGGCGAATCAATGAGATTGTTCTCGGTAAGCGGGCCATCTCAGCGGATACTGCGCTTCGTCTCAGCCGTTATTTTGGAAACACGCCGCATTTTTGGATGAATCTGCAGGCGCAGTATGATTTGGACTTGGAAGAAGATAAATTGAAGCAGCGTAAAATCCCTGAAATCAAACCTTTCAAAAATGCCGCCTAATTTTTGCTGCGCCGCACAGGAGTTTCAGCCAATGGCTGAATTCTACCGCGCAGAGCTCCGCGCCCAACAGGCTGCGTAGGTGATTCTCCTAAGAGCACGAGTTACTCAATCAACCGGATTGAGTGCAGGCAGCATAATTGCAATCGTAGAACCGCTTATCTTGGTGGGGCATTTGGTAAAAATATATATTATAGTTATAATATTATCAACAATGATTAACAATTGAACGAATACTGTTAATAAGGTATTATTTGAGGTGTTGATGTGATTTTGAGTTTTGGAGATAAGGCCACAGAAGATTTATTTCATGGAAATCTTTCAAAGTCTGCCTTGCGAATACCGCAGACGATTCGGAAAGTTGCGGGGAGAAAACTGGATATGATCCATTCCGCAGGTGCGTTGCAAGACCTTGTTTCACCTCCGGCTAATCATCTTGAGAAACTTAGAGGGAGTGATTGGGCGGGCAAGTATAGTATTCGGATCAATCAGCAGTACCGGATTGTTTTTAAATTTGAAAACGGCCATGCCGCCGAAGTTCAAATTGTCGATTATCACTAAGAAGGATATGAGGAGGGTTTATGATACCTAAAAATAGGATTCCGTCGCATCCGGGCGAGATTTTGGCGGAAGAATTTCTGAAGCCGCTGGGGATGACTCAGCAGGAATTGTCGCGAAAAATGAAAGTGCCGATTCAAAGAATCAACACCTTGATTAACGGCAAACGAGGGATGACTCCGGAAACCGCCATCTTGCTTTCCGGTATTTTGAAGACCACCCCTCAGTTTTGGATGAATCTTCAGATGAATTATGACTTGGCGGTTACGGCTTCCAAAATGAATATTGAGCTTGCGGCTTAAAACTGTGAATAAGTTAAATCACACCGAGCTTTTAGAGCGCCAATCGGGTACCACGCAAGAAAAACTGCCGTTTTGTGTCCTGCTTAATAACATCCGGAGCCTCTATAATGTGGGTTCAATTTTCCGGACTGCGGACGGGGCAGGACTTGAGAAAGTCTGGATCTCGGGCGTGACGGGGTTTCCTCCGGATAATAAAATTTCAAAGACCGCGCTCGGAGCGGAAAAGTCCGTGCCTTGGGAATATGTCAAAGATGCCCGCCCGTGTTTAATGCAGTTAAAAAATCAAGGTTATCAGATCGTCATGTTAGAGCAGGCTAAGCAAAGTGTCCCGTACCAGGATTTTGAGCCCAAGACGCCGTTTTGCTTGGTGCTGGGCAATGAAATTGGCGGCGTGGATTCGGGCCTCGCGGATCTTGCGGATGCCGTCATTGAGATCGGGATGGCTGGGCTTAAAATTTCACTCAATGTGGCAGTCGCGTTCGGTGTCGTAGCGTATCATTATCGAAACGGTCTAAATAAATCCGAAGCACGAAATCCGAAATCCGAAACAAATTCAAACGTTTAAAATTCGAATGACCAAAACGACACGTTTTGAATTTAGTTATTAGATATTAAGATTTGTTTCGGATTTCGATATTAGGATTTCGAATTTAAAAGTTTATGCAAAAACAACTACGAGTTATATTCTCCGGGCATGTTCAGGGAGTGGGATTTCGCTTTACCACGGAGCGCATTGCGCGCCAGTTTCCGGTCTCCGGTTATGTTAAAAATCTGCGTGACGGACGGGTGGAGCTGGTGGCTGAAGGAGAAGAGAGTATTTTACAGGATTTTTTAGTAGCGGTTTCTGAGTCAAAAATGCAAAATTATATTCGTGACCGGGAAGTGACATGGTCGGGTGCGCAAGGAACTTTCAGCAACTTTGAGATCACTTTTTGATAGCACGCAGTACTTGGATGTACCCTATGAATCCATCTGACGCTAAAAAATTAGCCCGAAAACCCACAAAAAATTCAAGGGTTGGAGTTTTGCCTCCAGCTTATCTGATATTTTTAAAGGAAATTAAAGCTCGCATTCATGAAGCTCAAGTGCGTGCTTCTTTTGCCGCCAATGATGAACTCATCCGACTATATTGGGATATTGGAAACGCCATTGATTTGCGCCAGAAGCGAGAAGGCTGGGGGGCGGCGGTCATTCCCCGATTGGCTCGGGATATTCATAATGAACTGTCGGATTTGAAGGGTTTTTCTGAGCGAAATCTAAAACGGATGCTGGCCTTTGCCCGGGAGTATCCCGCTTTAGAGCTAAAAGTGCCGCACTCTGTGGCACTTTCTCACGGAGAGAATAAAGCTTCATTTGTGCCACAGGCTGTGGCACAAATTTCAGGGAAGGTAAAGAGTTTGGATGCTGCCGCGCTTTCATTGCGGATCAATCTACAACAGCTTGTTACTCGGATTCCGTGGGGGCATCACGTGATTCTTATAGGGAAAATCAAAGAGTTTTCTACCCGGTTTTGGTATATGAATCAGACGATCGAGTACGGATGGAGCCGGAGTGTTTTGGAGCTTCAAATTAAAGGCCGTGCCCATACTCGAGCAGGGAAATTGGTGCATAATTTTAAAAATGTCCTTCCAGCCGCCCAATCGGATTTGGCGCAGCAAACGCTTAAGGATCCGTATATCTTTGATTTTTTGACTTTGGAAGAACCCTTTCATGAGCGTGAAATGGAAACGCAGCTGATTCGTCACCTTGAAAAGTTCCTGCTTGAGTTAGGGCAGGGTTTTGCATTTGTTGGCCGGCAGTATCATCTTGAAGTCTCAAAAGAGGATTTTTATATTGATTTGCTTTTCTATCATCTAAAACTGCGCGCCTATGTTGTCATTGAACTAAAGAAGGGCAGCTTCAAAGCCGAGTATGCAGGCAAAATGAACTTTTACTGTAATGTAGTCGATGACAAGCTCCGGCAGTCTGCGGATAACCCAACGATTGGGCTCATTCTCTGTCAGGACAAAAATCGGGTGGTGGCTGAATACGCGTTGAAGGGCGTCCGAAAGGCCATTGGCGTTTCAGAATATCAATTGAGCCGCGCTTTACCCGGACATTTAAAATCAAGTTTGCCCAGCATTGCCGAGATTGAAAAGGAACTTTCCGGAGCTCCTCGACTAAAAGAGCGCAGAATCGCGGCTCAAAAAAAATCAGGAAGAGGTTCATGAATAAAAGCGAAGCTCAAAAAAATATTTTAAATCTTCGAAAAGAAATCGAGGCTCACAACCGGGCCTATTATGAAGAAGCGCGGCCCAAGATCTCCGATTTTGAATATGACAAGCTCATGCGCGAGCTGATCGATCTTGAGAAAGCTCATCCGGATTTTTTAACGGCTGATTCTCCTTCCCAGCGCGTGGGGGGTGCGCCGCTTAAATCCTTCAAAACCGTTACGCACGCGATTCCCATGATGTCGCTCGATAACACGTATTCGCTTGAAGAGGTTCAGGATTTTGATGCGCGTGTCAAAAAACACCTGGCCAAGACGGAGATCGAATATTGGACTGAAGAGAAAATCGACGGAGTCTCTATTTCGCTTCATTATCAAGAGGGCGTTCTGGTCCGAGCCGTGACGCGAGGGGATGGAAAGCGCGGGGACGACGTGACCGAAAATATCAAAACCATTCGGAATGTACCTTTAAATATAAGGGGACAGTCCCCCTCGGAAAAGGGGACTGTCCCCAGAAAACTTGAAGTTCGCGGCGAAGTCTATTTATCCCGGAAGCAGTTTGATGTCATCAATAAGGCCAAAGAAACCGCGGGTGAAGAACTATTTGCCAATCCCCGGAATGCCTGTGCCGGAACCTTGAAACTGCTCGATCCCAAACAGGTTGCAGAGCGCAAACTCGATATTTTTATACATGGGTACGGGGCCGTGGAAGGCGGCTCCTTTTTTAAGACTCACCAGGAGGCTGTTGAGTTATTCAAAAAGCTGGGATTTAAAATTATCGCGAATCATAAACTCTGCAAAAACATCGATGAAGTCAGCCTGTTCATCAACGAGTTTGAAAAAATCCGCCGCACTTTGGATTACGATACCGATGGTTTGGTGGTCAAAGTGAATTCCCTCGAATTTCAAAAAGCCCTGGGAGCTACAACTAAATCTCCGCGCTGGGCCATTGCCTACAAGTATCCAGCTGAAAAGGCAGAAACTATTCTCGAAGATATTTTGATTCAAGTGGGACGCACGGGTGTTTTGACTCCTGTGGCGGTCCTGAAGCCGGTTCAAATTTCCGGGACCACGGTCTCACGGGCCAGTCTTCATAATGCGGATGAAATCGAGCGGCTTGATGTACGGATCGGCGATCATGTGCTGGTTGAGAAGAGCGGTGAGATCATCCCGAAGGTGGTCCAAGTGCTTGCTGAAAAACGCAAGCAGACTCTTAAAAAATTCCATTTTCCGGAAAAATGTCCGGTTTGCGGATCCAAAGTGGAGAAAATGGGGGAAGAAGTTGCGGTCCGGTGTATTGATCTTGGATGTCCGGCGCAGCTCAAGGGCAAGATCCGCCACTATGCTCAGCGCGATGCGATGGATATCGAAGGGCTCGGTGCGGTCTGGGTGGAGCAGTTTGTGGACCGGGGACTGATCAAGGATTTGGCCGGCATCTATGAACTCGATTTTGAAACTATTAAAAATTTAGAACGGATGGGTCAGAAATCTACGGAGAATTTATTTAAAGGGATTGAAGAGAGTAAGTCGCGTACGCTAAATCGCCTCATTTTTGGACTTGGAATCTGGGATGTGGGGGAGCATGCGGCGCACATTTTGGCTCAGCGTTTTCGATCTTTGGACAAACTGGCGGAAGTTTCTGAAGACGATCTTTTAGCGATTCGCGAGATCGGGCCCGTGACTGCACACTCGGTTTACGATTTCTTTAAAGAACCTGGAACAAAAAAAATAATTGAACGTCTTCGCAAGGCCGGCGTACGGTTTGACCTTGTGGAAAAAGTTAAGTCCGCTTCGCCGATCAGTGGAAAAACGATTGTGATCACGGGAACGCTTGAAAAATTTGAGCGATCCGAAGCTGAGGCTTTGGTGCGATCGCTTGGGGGACATCCGTCCGGCAGTGTGAGCAAAAAAACGGATTACTTGGTGGCAGGTGAAAGCGCGGGATCTAAACTTGCCAAAGCCAAGGAGCTCGGCATCACAGTTCTAGATGAAAAAACCTTTCTTAAATTGATCGGCGAATAATAAAGGGGACAGGCTACTTTTAGAAAAGTAGCCTGTCCCCTTTATTGGGCGGAGTCTTTAGCCGATACTCTCACCATGACACAGATTGCTTCAGAAGATACTTCTGAGACTCCCAAATTGATTCAGGAATTTTTGTCCTATCTTATTGTAGAGAAAGGACTTGCAAGGAATACGATTGAAGCCTACACCCAGGATTTAGCAGCTTATCAGGCCTTCACCAAAGCCAAGGAGGCCTCGGATTGGTCACGCATCAAACGGGAAAAGATTTTAGATTTTCTGCTCTCTCAGAAAAAAACAGGAAAAGCCTCTACCACTGTTGCGCGGCGGATGGTCGCGGTCAAACTTTTTCACCGGTTTTTAGTCAAAGAAAAGCATATGAAACAGGATGTGACCGGAGTTTTAGAATCTCCCAAACTCTGGAAACGTTTGCCGCATTATTTGAGTTCTCAGGAAGTCGAAGCCATGATGAACGCGCCGGATCTCAAAAAAAAATCCGGACTCCGCGACCGTGTGCTTTTGGAATGTCTTTATGCATCCGGCATGCGGGTTTCTGAGATTACCAGTCTCACGTTGGAACAGGTGGATCTTAACAATGCGTTTATGCGCTGTATCGGAAAGGGAAGTAAGGAGCGGATTGTCCCGATCGGACGTTCAGCCATTGGTTTTTGTAAACAATACTTGGAAACGGTGAGGCCGCTTGCTAAACCCAAGACCTCTCATTTTTTTATTGGCCGGAGCGGCAAGGGACTTTCCCGGCAGTTTATTTTTTTGATGATTCGAAAATATGCAAAACAAGTTGGGATCCAAAAACCCCTGACGCCGCATACTTTTCGCCATTCCTTTGCCACTCATATGCTGCAACGGGGGGCCGACCTTCGAATCCTTCAAGAACTTCTGGGGCACGCGGATATTTCCACAACCCAAATCTACACTCATGTCTCCCGGGAACATTTGAAAGAAGTTCATACCAAGTTTCATCCGCGGCCCTGAACTGTGATAAAATAGAAAATGAAAATAAGGCACACCCCATAGG
>CAYWRU010000050.1:0-26069 GCA_964460795.1 uncultured bacterium
GTCAACGATTCCGTCTTTTACCCGTTTCGGTTACCTTTAATTTGAGTCAACGCGATCTCCAGTCCACTAATTGACAAAGCCATAGGGCCTGACTATACTCGACCGCATGCAAAAAACCATCGCAGAGCTTGCCTCGATTGTTCAAGGAACCGTCCTCGGAAATGCCTCGGTTCGGATCAAAGGTATTACCAATATTGAGAATCTGGAACCCGGATGTATTGCCTTTATCCAAGACAAAAAAGATTTGGCCGCGGCCGAAAGTTCCGAACTGGCCTGTATTATTGTTCCTAAATCCATTACCCAGTCGTCGAAAAATCTCCTTCAAGTCGCAAATCCTAAACTTGCCTGGGCGCTCTTGTTACGTGAGTTTTATCCGGCCCGCCTCTTTAGCAAAGAAATTTCGCGGCAAGCCTCGATTTCTCCTAAAGCTAAATTAGGGAAACATGTGACCGTCGAACCCTTTGCCGTAATCCAAGAGGGTGTTGAGGTCGGTGATTATTCGGTCATTCGGAGCCATGTCTATCTTGATCATGGAGTCAAGGTAGGAAGCCATTCCGTGATCCATCCAGGGGTGATGGTTTATGAAAATACTCAGATTGGTTCCAAAGTTACGATTCATGCCGGATGCGTTTTAGGCGCAGACGGCTTTGGTTACGTGCATACAGAAAAAGGTCAGGCCAAAGTCCCACAGGTAGGCAATGTCGTTCTGGAAGATGAAGTCGAGTTAGGCGCTTGCGTTACGATTGACCGAGCCACGGTAGGATCCACCGTCATTGGCTACGGATGCAAAATCGATAATCTGGTTCAGATTGGTCACAATGTGATCATTAAAGAACATACGGTCATTTCAGCCCAGACCGGAATTTCAGGAAGCTGCAAAATCGGCGCGCATGTTACGATGGGCGGCAAAGCAGGGCTGGGAGATCATGTAGAAATTGGAGATTGGACCATGGTCGGTGCCGGCGCCGGACTTCCCACCGGAAAAAAAATCCCGGCCAAACAAATTATTTTTGGACAGCCCGCCCGGCCCTATCAAGAAGCCCGGCGTCAGATCGGAGCACAGCTTCGGTCCGCAGAAATGCTTGATGACATTCGAAAGCTGAAGCGAGAAGTCGCGGAACTTAAAGAAAAACTTCAAATTCCATCAAGTCGGATCACGGCCGATTAAACTAAGAAACTCCGCTCGCACCCGGTCTGAATTTCGAAACGTTCCCAGCATCGCACTCGTCGTCGTGTAAGAAGTTCTCTGCTGAACTCCGCGCATGGCCATGCAAAGGTGGAGTGCTTCGATAACAACTCCCACTCCCCGAGGCTTCAGATTTTCCATAAGACAATTGGCAATTTCGCCCGTCAACCGTTCTTGAACTTGAAGCCTCCGGGCAAAGGCATCCACTACGCGCGGGATCTTGCTTAGCCCCACAATTTTTCCATTAGGAATGTAGGCCACATGCGCGCGCCCATAAAATGGAAGCAGATGATGCTCGCAAAGGGAAAATACTTGGATATCCCGCACTACCACCATTTCATCATAAGGTTCATTGAAGATCGCGTTCTTCAGGATTTTCCGGACATCCTGGCGATAGCCGTGAGTTAAAAATTTATAGGAGGCCGCAACGCGCGCCGGTGTACGCAGCAAACCTTCCCGATTGGGATTTTCTCCGAACAGCTTCAATAACTCTTTAACATGAGCTGCCATTTGATTGAGTTCACCTTTGGGTGCAGGAGAAACCACTTGTTTATTTTTCATGAAACCTCCGCCTGAAGACTCTTACTTTTATCCAAGACTTCGAGCAATGTCCTGGCACACTGCAAAAAAGATTGTGATGTTTTGGATTCTGGATGAGCAAGCACCATGGGACGACCCTGATCGCCCGATTTTCGGATTTCCCCTTCAAGCGGGATCTCTCCAAGAAAAGGAATCTTAAGCTGCTCTGCAAGTTTCCGTCCGCCGCCAGATCCGAAAATTTCACCCGTCATGTTCTCTACAATTCCCAGCACCGGCACTTTGGTTTTTTCAAACATGGCAATACCTTTTCGGACATCCATAAGGGAAACCTGCTGCGGCGTCGTGACCATGACCGCTCCCGTGAGCGGGACCGTTTGAGCAAGCGAAAGTTGAACGTCACCCGTTCCCGGAGGAAGATCCACCACCAGAAAATCCAACTCGCCCCACGCCACTTGCTGAAGAAACTGTGTGATCACACCGTGAAGCATGGGACCGCGCCAAACCATGGGCTCATCTTCCGGCACCAAAATTCCGATGGAAATCATGCGGATTCCATTCACCTCGATGGGAATCATCTTTTCCATGTCATTGATCTCGGGACGTACCGCAGAAGAAACCCCAACCATGAGCGGCACATTGGGACCGTAAATATCTCCGTCCATGAGCCCCACTCGAAATTCTAATTGTTTTAAAGCGTAGGCCAGATTCACTGAAACCGTGGTCTTCCCCACTCCGCCTTTGCCGCTCGAAACCGCCAGAATATTCCGAATGCCCGGCAAGGGATGCTGAACTGCCGCTCGTCCTTGCCGCTCTCCTTTGACAACTTCCACCTGAATTTTTTTCGCATCCGGCAGCTGCTTGAGATACTCTTCCGCAGAAAGACGGATAATTTCCCGGAGCCGGTCCGTTCCCGACACCACGGCAATCTGTACAAAAACATCTTTTCCTTCCACACGAATTTCCCGAACCATGCCAAGCGACACAATGTCGCGGTTCAAATCCGGATCCATCACACGCTGGAGGGCTTGAAGTACTTGATTTTTATCTAGACTCATACGATTCCTTTATGATTTTAAAACAATGATCCGGAAGCCGGCCGCGTCCGTTAAAGAGATTCCTCAGGCGGCATGATTTTGAGTTGATACATATAACTTTCGTAGGAAAGATCTGCCGGGGTCATCGCTTGGTGATTTAAAATAAGCCCCAAGGCCCGGACTTTAGGGCCGGTCAGATGCTCGACATGCCGCAGAATCTCGGCCGTCACCCGCCCCGCCTGCGCCACCAGCACAAATTCGCCGACGAGACGAACTATTTCAAATCCTCCGCGGTCAAGATTCGGGATGTGGAGCACCACGCGATCATATTTTTTCTTAGCTTCCTCAAGAAATTTCCGCATCTTTTCAGATTCCGCCATGGAACGCGCCTCGCGGCTGCGGATCCCTGCTGTTATCAGATCAAGCTGCGAAATTCCGGAAGCATGAACCAGCGTTTCCCATTCAACCGGCTCTAATAAATAATTGGACAAGCCGGATTCGTTTTGGATATTAAAAATTTGATGGATTTCAGGCTTCTGAAAATCTGCATCTACTAAAAGCGTTCGATTCCGGTCCAGGGCCATGGAGGCCGCTAAATGGCAGGCGCTAAAAGTCTTTCCTTCTCCGGACATTCCGCTGGTAATGGGGAGAATTTTTGCACTGCCCGGCGAGGCCACAAAATTAATGGCAACTCTCAAATAGCGGAAACAATCATCGAGATCCGTTTTCGTCCCGTGCCAGGCTAAAAGTTCCTTAACTCCGCCTAAGCGCGCCTTTCGAGCCATCCGAGGGATCACACCCAAATAAGAAAAATTAACTCCATACCGCTCAAGGTCACGCATTGAATAAATGCGCTGATCCAGCACAGAAAGCAAATAAAGCCAGCAAGAGGTCACTCCCAAGGTCAAAATCCCAACCAAGAAATAAATGAGAGCTTCCTGATTATGCTGAGGGTGCAGCGGCGGTACGGCTTCCTGCAAAATCTGGATCCGATAGCCCGGCTTTACGGATAAAGACCGGCTCTTACGAATATCCGATAAAACCTTTTCTTTTCGTAAATCCAGCTTAGCCTGCATCTGACGGAGCTCTTGATCCAAACTCATTCTTTCAATTTCAGAAGCGCTCCCTTCTTTCATGGATTCAGCCAGAGATTCCAGAAGAGCCAATTTGGCCGCGCTTTCCCGAATCTCGGGATCTTGTTTAAAAATAGGAAGTGAGGCGAGCAAATCTTTTCCACCCAAAGATTCCGCCACCGCAGCCATCGTGCTGAGATCCGGAGAAGTCGGAAGATTGGAGAGCAGGAGATCCTGGATGCGGCTCCTGACAAAAGCGCGCGCAAGGGCATTGGCCAGCTGAGCACTCAAGCGGGCTTCTTCGGTTGTAACAAGTATCCGGCATGATAACTCGCCCCGCTTCCAATATATCCGCGTATGATCCGACACTTCTTTCATGGCGCGCTCACGGCTGATTCCAAAATAACCATCCAGCCCTAGCTCATCAACAACTTCACCCAAAAGAGCGGGGCTAAATATCTCGGATGCAAAAGGCGCAGCAATCTGGGCCAAAAACTTATCCGTGCTTAACTCCGCCTGAATCGGAATCACCTGAATAGCAACTTCTGCAGAAAATTTGGAAGGACGCGACTCAATCACAAGATAAGTGAGCGTAAAAGCTGCCAGCATGGCCGCCAGCAAGATCTTCCATCCTTTGATATAAATCAGCATGAATTGCTTCCAGGGATTTTCAGCTCGGGGCGGCATAAAGTCCCCCTTGAGGCACTGCCGTTTTGACTTGCGGACCGGGCCGGATCCATTGCCGTAGCAGGACCGCAAGCAAAATCAAAAAGAGCCAGCCCGCCACTCCGTCATAAAACAATTTCGTCCCCATCCAAAGATTGCCGGGCCCATCAATTCCGATAAAAAGTCCGTCCATTTTAACAAAAAAGACACAGCCGGCATGAAGTCCGATGGAGGCATAAAGCGAACGCGTACGAATCCAAAGGCTGCTCAGGATGCAGCCAAAAATAAAAAGCCCGACAAAGGCCGGCCAAATCTCACTCCAACTCGCCAAGGAATGAAAGGGTGCTGCCATGAGTTTCAGACTATCAGAGAATCCCGGATCCGAACCAATAAACACTTTCTTTTTTGAAATAAAATGGAGTGAGGCATAAAAAATATTGGTCAAAAGAATGCTGAATAAAATGGGCAGCTGAAAACGCTTAGCAAGCAGTCCCTGAAAAAACCCCCGGAAGAAAAACTCCTCCAGAAGCCCGATCAAAAGCCCTGCGCCCAGAGCATTCACGAAAATCCCGATGATTTTAAGCCAAGATTTATCCGGCCATGATACATGGGCATAGTCCGTACCCAAACGAAACAACGTCACGGCAAAAAGCGTCCCAACCCCGGCCACAAACCCTTGGAGAAGCCAACGCCCCGAATTTCCCTGCCAAATTAAGCCATACTCTGCAAAAGTCTCTTTGCGGACGCGGACAAAAGCCAGAATCGCAGCCAAGGAGGAAATCATAATGAGCCGGTTGAAAATCTTCTCAAATTTAAAGGGTAAAAATTTAAAAAGAATAGGTGCGAGCCAAGCGCTCAGAAACAGAATTCCAAAAAAGATAAGAAGGAATTTCAAAAAACCCCGCATCACACTATCCTTTCCACGCCACAGTAAGCTCAATTTCCACAGCCGCATTCAAGGGAAGACTTGCGACTCCAATGGAAGTGCGCGCATGAAGTCCGGCTTCACCGAAAATCTCTCTTAAAACATCCGAAGCTCCATTGACGACCTGGGAAATCTCTTTAAAATTCGGATCTGCTTGGACATATCCCACAAGACGAACTATATGTTCAAAACGCTCCCAGCCTACATAAGACTGAATAAGACTGACAGCCTGGAGCGCCGCAAGCCGCGCCGCCTCTTGGGCTTGGGCCAGAGGAAGATCCCTTCCCACCACTCCGGTGATCAAAGTTCCCTCTCGATTACGCGGAAGTTGACCGCTCAGAAAAGCCAAGTGCCCGGACAAGACCACCGGCACATAGGATCCGGCCGGCTGGGAAGGCACAGGCAAATCGATTTCAAGACTCTTTAATTGTTTTTCAATGGCATGCATATTTTTCCTTTACCGCGTTGCGATAATCAGCGTTGCAAGCCCCATAGTCATAGGGTGAATCGTAGCATGACGAAATCCCTCTTCGCGAAGCATAGCTGAGGTAAGCGCCGGCTCCTGAAACGTTAAAATGGACGAGGAAAGAAACTCATACGCATCTCGATTTCCCGAAACTGCACCGCCTACCAAGGGCAGAAAAAATTTCAAATAAGGATACGCCATGGCCCGCCAAAAAGGATGCGGCGGACGGGTCAGGCAAAGGAGCGCAGCCTTTCCACCGGGAACCAGGATCCTTCGGATCTCCCGGAAAAAAGCCGGAAATTCCTGAACGCTCCGCAGCGTAAAACTTGAAATTACGAGATCAAAACTGGAATCCTGAAAAGGCAGATCATGAAAATCCGCGCTTAAAAATTCCGCCTGCCCCGAAAGTTCCTGAGCCGCAAGGCGGAGCATGCCGATTGAAAAATCAATACCGACAGCCCGTTCAAAGCGATGCTTCTCAAAAAATGTTTTCAAAAATCGTCCGGTCCCAGTTCCAAGATCCAAGACGGATTTTTCAGTGCCGCTCAGCACCAAATCCCGAGCGCGGCGGCGCCACATATCATCAAGATTCCAGCTGAGCAAACGGTTAATATTGTCATAGCGCGGAGCAATGGAGTCAAAAAAACCTTTCAAGGTTTCCCGGCTGTCCGCTTTCGCTTCAGGAATAGACATGCAGGATCTCATAATTAGTATTTCGCTGCGCAGGCACATAACCGGCCTCGCGGATCAGACGGATTAAATCTTCTTTGCGGGTATGCACTTGAATCCCGGTAGGCTCTAAAACCTTGTCTTCCAAAAGAGTACCCCCCATATCATCGCAGCCAAAGGCCAAAGCAATTTGTCCAAGTTTAAGTCCCTCGGTCAGCCAGCCGCTTTGAATATGATCGATATTATCCAGCAGGAGACGCGAGATGGCTACGGTCTTAAGATAATCTTCGCCCCCCGCTTCACGAAAATGCGCCATGCGGGGCGTTCCCTCCGGCGACAACGTCCAAGGAATAAAAGCCCGAAATCCATGCGTTTCGTCCTGAAGATTACGGATTTCCATTAAATGCTGAATGCGTTCGTCCAACGTTTCCACGTGCCCAATAACCATCGTCGCCGTGGATCTCAAACCCGCTTCATGCGCGGTTCGCATGACCTCAATCCAGCGTTTGGTGGATGCTTTTTTAGGGCTGATGATCTTACGCACCCGCTCCACCAAAATCTCGGCCCCGCCGCCCGGAAGGGAGTTGAGTCCAGCCTCGCGAAATCGCCGAAAAACTTCCGCCAGCGGCAACCTGTTTTTCTTTGCAATCATGTCAAACTCCACCACGGAAAAAGAATGGATATGAACCGACGGGAATTTTTCGCGAATTGCCCGGATTAGATCCAAATAATATTCAAGCGGTAATTCAGGATTCACTCCGCCTTGAATTAAGGCCTGAGTCCCGCCTAAATTCACGAGTTCCTGGATTTTTTCAAAAATTTTTTCGTAGGAAAGCGTGTACGCTTCTTTATCCCCCGGCGAGCGGTAAAAAGCGCAGAAATCGCAGTCCACCACACAGGCATTGGTGTAACTGATGTTCCGATCCACGATGAAGGTGACCTGATTACCGGGATTTTTTTGACGCGCCACGGCATTGGCCGTCATTCCCAGCCGCAGAAGATCGCAGTCAAAAAGACGCAGCCCTTCTTCCGGGGCAATCCGTTTTCCGTCTAAACATTTTTTGAGAATCGGGTCAAAGTCATCCATGGAAATTCCTCGGAAAATTAAAGATTAAGAAACTCAAGAGGCTGGGGACGATCCACCGCGCCGTACCGATGGGCAAGCCGGTAAAAAAGCTCCAGCCCTTCACCCATCGCTTCGTCAAAACCAAAAATGAGATTAAAAAAATAACCGAACAACTTACTGAAACGTGGATTCATAAAATCCATGCCTAGAGATTCCTTTAAAAGCGTTTCGATGTTCACCAGATTAATTTCACGCTGATCGCGCACACGCTTGGCAAAACACCGGACTTCAGCGCCATAACGTTCGGCCACCGAACGGCGCACAGCCCACAGCGCAAAACAAAAGGGTTTCCCCGTCCAATTCCACCAAAGCTCACTCAAATCATACCGGTAAACAAAGCTCTGCGGTTTATAAAAAAGAGCAGTGTCTCCAATCATCAGCGCCGTCTGATATTTCTCCAGCATGGCCTCCGCATCCGGTTTCGTCACCACAAATTTATTGGAAAATTTATATTTGAAACGCAGTAAAATTTTGAGCAGCATGACCGAGCTTGCGCTTTCGGAGGTCACCGCAATGGTTTTTTGATTAAGCCCCTCGATCGGCTGATTAGAAAACAAAATCACGCTGCCGGAAAAATCGCGCGATCCGATCCCAAGATCTGGAAGAAGCAGATAATCTTTTTGATTCAGTAAATAAGCAAAGGAAGAAATAGGCGCTACATCCAACCGCCCGGCAAGCATCATTTGATTGAGCGCTACCGGCGGGTGTTCATGAAAACCAAAATCCAGCGGCGCATGCGGTTTATGACAAACCAGGCAATTCGAGGCAAGATCCGGAACAAGTCCATGAAAAAAAGGCAGGACATTCAGGTACTGAATACGTCCCACTCTTAGTTTAACCAAGGCCTTCTCGGGTTTTTTCTCCGAGGAATCTGCCGGGGCTTCCGTAGTTTTTAGTTTTCGAGAGGCCGCCATCTTAGGTCTTGCCCTGAATTGGTTTTATAAAATCCCTGTCGTAATTTTGCTTTTCGAAAGACGGAACTTCTTCCTCAGAGTTCCTAAGCGGACCCGTCCATCTCGGATAAAGTGAATGCGGGATTTCAAATTGATCCAGCACTTTTCCCACCACAAAATCAATTAGATCCTGAACGGATTTTGCGGACGCGTAAAAGCCCGGCATAGCGGGAACCATGCGGACGCCCAATCGCGCAAGTTTCAGCATGTTCTCTAAATGAACCGCACTCAGCGGAGTTTCTCGAGGAACAAGCACGAGGCGCCGGCCCTCCTTCAAAGCACAATCCGCAGCCCGGTGAATTAAATGCTGCGACATCCCATTTGCAATGGCTGCCAAAGATCCCATGCTGCAAGGAATAACAATCATACCGCGCGTGGGAAAAGATCCGCTGGCCGCGGGCGCACTCATGTCTTTGACAGAATACGGTTCAATCCAGGGAAGCGCAGCTTCTCCCACAAGATTGCGGAAGGCCTCGCGTTGGACCAGACTTTTCAGCGTCACACCAAGCTCTTCCCGGATAACCAGGCGGGCATGCTCAGAAAGAATCAAATGGACGGGAATTTTTTGTTCAGCCAAAACCTGAACCAAACGAATCCCGTATTGAATACCGCTTGCTCCTGTGAGACCTACCACCATGGGATTCATTGAAAAACTCCCCGGATTCCAAAATCAAGAAGGACTGAGAAAAAAACCACCAGACTGATTCCCGCATTCATATTGAAAAATGCCTCTTGCATCCTGTCCGTCCCAAACAATTCGACTAAAAAATGTTCTTTTAAAAGAAAGGCCATAACGAGCGCCAGTCCGACAAAATAAGGCCAGCCAAGAGACGCTTCTTGTCCTGCCGCAAACCACATCCAGACGGTGAGCACATGAAGGAGGCGGGTCATAATCAAGCTCGCCTGTAAACCAAAGCACGCAGGAAAAGAAAAAAGTCCATGGCGGCGATCAAAGGTCATGTCTTGAATCGCATAAAGGATATCAAAACCCGTAACCCAAAACATTACTCCGAGGCTCATCCAAATGGGTGCCCCGCTTAAATTTCCACGTACCGCAACCCACGCTCCGGCTGGGGCAATTCCTAAGACAAGCCCAAGCACGCTATGAGACAACCAGGAGATACGTTTCAAATAAGGATAAATGGCCGCAAGCGCAACTGGAATCCACGAGAGTTTTAAACAAAGCGGATGAAGCCAAAAAGCAAAAATTTCAAAAGCTGCGAAAGAGGCCGCAGTCCAAAACCAAACATACGAACGTTTCAAATTCCCTGCTGGAAGTGCGCGATTAGAAGTTCGAGGATTGAGTGCATCAATGGAATGATCGATTAGGCGGTTCAATCCCATGGCCATGGTACGAAAACTGACCATGGCTCCGGTAACTCCCCAAAAAGATTTGGCACTCGGCCAACCTTGAGAGGCAAGAAGAAGTCCAATATACGCAAACGGAAGCGCAAAGATGGAGTGTTCAAATCGAATCATCTCAAGAAAAAGAAACGGCTTGGATGCACTCTTAGGTTTGATTCGATATTCAAGCTGAGTTGCCACGCGCTCGGATCCTCTCCGTTTTCGCCGTAAGTATCGGCATTCACTTAAGATGTGAATTATACTCTGATTTGATCCGAGCTTCAATGAGGCGTATCGCGAAGCCGTTTGGCTGTATCTCTTTACAAAGAAAAGACTTAGAAGAATGCAGGTGACCTAGAGAGCAGTTTGTTCCAAGGCCTCAGCCAGGTGTTCAAGATCCGCAGGCAGCGGAGCCGTAAAAGTCATCCTCTTTCCGGTGCTGGGATGATCAATCGATAAAGACCTCGCGTGCAGCGCCTGGCGATAAATTCCAGGGAATCCTGCACCGTAGAGAACATCTCCTAAAATCGGATGATCCATATGAGCCAGATGAACGCGGATTTGATGTGTACGGCCGGTCTTTGGAAAAACCTCTAGCCATGTGGCGTTTTGAAATCGATGTTTTACGCGGAAAAAAGTTTCCGCCTCTTTTCCTCCCGCCGGAGTAATGACTACTTTTTTTCTGTTAAGAAAAGAACGGCGCACCGGTTCATCACAGATTCCCTCTTCATGCTGAACTACACCGCGGACAAAGGCATCGTAAATTTTTTGAACGGTGTGCACTTTAAACTGCTTGGCAAGTTTTGCATGAACTCGGTCATTTTTGGCCACAATTAAAACGCCGGAAGTATCTTTATCCAAGCGGTGGACAATGCCGGGCCGGATGGATTCAGTATGAGAAAGCGCACGAAAATGATAGAGCAGTGCATTGACCAGCGTATGATCTGGATTCGCATACGCCGGATGAACCACCATACCAGCGGCCTTATTGACCACCACCAGGTCTTCATCTTCAAATAAAATATCAAGGGGAATGTCTTCTGCGCGTACTCCATCCGGAGCTTTTTCAGACCATTCAAATTCGATTTCTTCGTCGGCTTTGAGCTTGTGGTGCGCGGTAATTTTATTTTTCCCAACCCGGACAAATCCACCCGCAATCTGTTTTTTAATCTGCGAACGAGAAATTCTATCTTGAAGAACTTCGGCCAAATAAACATCAATCCGTTTTCCATGCCCCGCGCGTTCTACCTTTATTTTTTCAATTTCCACAAAAGCTCCTCGCGGTCCTTATTTTACTGAAAATTCCGAGCAGCATCCCCGCAAGCAGAATCACGAGGCTGATCCACTGGTTCCAGCTCAGGCCCCAGACGATGTAAGAAGTTTCCCGAAGCCATTCAATTTCAAAGCGAATCATGCCATAAAGCATAAAATAAAGGGCGAGCGTCATACCGGCTGGATGATTTTTCCGTTCCTGGCGGAAAAGAATAAGAAAAACAAAAAACATAGCCCCGGCTTCATAAAGCTGCGTAGGATGAACTCCGGAAGGGCCTCCCGGGAAAGATACTTTCCAGGGAAGACTGCAGGAAATTCCGTAGCAGCATCCGTTCAAAAAACAGCCGATGCGTCCAAAGGCCTGAACCAGCGCCGCATAAGGCACAATCCGGTCAATGCCCCTTAAAAGGGATTTCTTTTTAACCCAAAGCCAAAGCGCCATCCCCAAAAGTCCGCTCGGAACGCCTCCATAAAAAATGAGTCCGCCTTCCCAAACCGCAAATATTTGAGGCCAAGAATCCCGGTATTCATTCCAATGCTGGACAACATAATAAACACGCGCACCCAAAAATCCGCTGAGCGCACACACCAAAAGCAAATCGACAGTGGCTTCAGAATTAAGAAAAAGATCCTTGCCATACCCTTTTGAGATCAGGGTAAGCGAGAGGAGTATTCCAACGGCAATTGCAAAACCGTAGGAATAAAGATGGATAGGCCCAAAGCTGATTAAAATAGGCATCATATCGTTTTAGACTTTCGGATCATCTGAAGGAGATAGAGTCCCACACCAAGGGAAATAGCCGTATCCGCCAAATTAAAAACCGGCCATATTTGAAAATCAAGAAAATCCACGACAGCACCCAAGCGAATTCGGTCCAGCCAATTTCCCAATGCACCGCCCAAAATAAGCGCCAAAGAAAGCTGAGTTGCGGCGTTCAGCTTTGAAAGATTGAAACTCATTCCCACTAAAACAAGCAGGCTGATGGAAATAAAAATCAAAAGCATCCAGTCTCCGCCTCGAAAAAACCCAAAGGCAATGCCGGTATTATGCACAAGGGTGAGATGAAAAATTCCGGGGATCAAAGGAAAAGTGGACACAGAATCCAGATAGCGAAGTGCCAGCATTTTGCTGACCTGATCCACGGCAAAGACCCCCAGCACGGTCCGGTAAAACCGGATCAGCTGCGCGGTCGAGGAGTTTTCTCTTCCAGTTCCTGGCATGCGATGCAGAGGCGAGCGAAGGGCATCGCCATCAGCCGTTTGGAGGGAATGGGCTTCGCGCAATCATCGCAAGTACCGTAAACACCCTCTTTGATTTTCAGAAGCGCTTGATCAATAAGATTAAGATATTGCTGCTCGCTGGAAGCAAGGTTGAGATTAAACTCCATATCAAAATTATCCGTGGCCACATCCGCCATATGAAGCGAATAACCGGAAAGGTCTCCGGTGGCATCACGCTGAGATTTTTTGAGCGCCTCTTCTTCCAAATGTTCGAGGCCCCCGGCTACCCGCTGACGCAAATCCATCAGGAGTTTTGTATAAGCGGCATAGTCTTGCCCGGTGCCAGAGGCGGCATTTTTTGCAGGAGGTGTCGCCTGTTTTTTCGCAGTTTCCGGGTCTTTTGATTTTTCTTTTTTATTCATATCGATTGCCTCGAAGAAGGCGGCATTATACCGTCTGCCCCTAAGAGGCGCAAGCTTTGCTTATCCTGCAGATTTGCCTATACAGCACGAGTGAGATAGCTGATTTTTTCATGCACGTCTTTTTCAAGGTAGGCAAGACTGAGGGGTTTCGTTATGTAATTATCGGCTCCGAGCCGCATGGCCCGTTCAATTTTATCATTCGTCTCAATAGCGGTAACCATAATCACCTTCACACTGGGATGATTTTTTTTGATCCAGGCCAAAGTCTCCAATCCGTCAAGCCCCGGCATTTGAACGTCTAAGAGCACAATGTGCGGATCCAGCGAGGCCACGGCTTTCAGAGCTTCCTCACCGCCCGAGGCTGTCGTAACATGAAAATCCTTGTCCTCAAAAAACGTTTTCAAAAATTCGCAGATTTCAACTTCATCATCAACCACCAGCATTTTAATGGGTACTCGGTACATAAGGGCTCTCCTTCTTGATGAATCCTTGTCTAAAATAAATGCTTAAACGTTTGCCGGAACCTCGTGAGGCTCCTTCACCGGCTGCGTCATTCCCGGAAGATGAATCATGAATAAGCTACCTTCTCCCACCCTGCTTTCTGCCCGAATGGATCCTCCGTAGCGATGAATAATCTGTTTCGTGACAAAAAGCCCAAGTCCCACGCCGCCCTGACGAGTAGTAAAAAATGGATTAAATAATTTCGGCAAAAGATCTTTTGCGATTCCAGGTCCGGTATCCAACACCAGGATTTCAATCAGCTGTTCATGTTCCAAAAAATTGACTTCGCAGTGGATCTTCCCCCCCTGACTTCCAATGGACTGAACTGCATTCAAAATAAGATTGAGAAAAACCTCGCGAAGCTCGTGAACGTTTCCCCAAAAGGTTGGAATCTCTCCCCGCACCGAAGTGCTTACTTTGATATTATCCAAGGAAGTTTGATAGGACACAAGCGCCACCGTATCACTCAAAACCTGTACTAATTGCAGCGGTTCGCGCACATGTCCCGCCCCCTGAGAAAACATCAGAAGCTTGCGGGTAATATCGGCCGCACGCTTGGTCTGCTGAACAATCGTCTTCAAAACTTCTTCTACCGCATCCGGAAATCCAATTTTATCTTTTTTAAGAAGCATGACCTGGGCTTTTCCCGAAATAATGGTGAGTGGATTATGAATCTCATGCGCCACTCCAGTAGCAAGCTGTTCAATGGCCTGCAGCTTGGCAGCTTGAAGCATGTCGGATTGGATATCCTGCAGCTGGAGACTCTTCATTTCGAGCTCGCAATATTTCAGAGCATTGGCAATGGATTTAGCAACCGTTGCCGCAAAAGCGCGAAACACCTGGAAATCAGCGCCATCAAATTCCTTTTCCGGATCTTCTACCGCAAATCCCAAAAACCCTAAAAGATCGCGTTTGATAAAAAAGGGCACCACCCAGTTGGAGCGGATCGAAACAAAATCATGCGACAAACGATTGGCCTGATGCCAGGGAAGAGCTCGAACCACGCGGTTGCGCACATAGATGTGCCCCGGATCACCGCTGCGGAGCAGCTCAATCAAAGGAGAGGTCTCCGGAAGTTTTACTTTTTTGGAATCTGTCATGGTCCAGCCAAAGGCGGAGATAATTTCAAATTCATGCCGCTGGGTGCTGGGGACAAAAAGCGCAGCCGTTTTTAGATGAAGTACTTCGCCCCAAGTATTCACCACTAAATTTCCAAGCTCCTGCAGATCAAGCACCGTGCCCAGATCTTCCGCCAGATGAAGAAGTGTGGCATGAACTTGGTGTTTGCGCTGAACCACGTAATTTTTAAATATTTTGGTAAGGCCGCGGTCTAAGGGCTTGGTCAAAATCACCGCCATCGCACTCATCCATAACGCTGCCACGTAGGGTTGATCAAGCACGGCGATCTCCGGAAAGCGTTGGCTCAGAAAACGAATCCAGGAATAGACCAGTGCTCCGGACAAAAAAAGCCCCAGGATGGTGAGGACTTTTTTGAGCAATTTTTTAGGCCGTTTTAAATAAAGATTCATAAGCACCCTTAACGCAGGGCCTCCTGGCATTTTCCGCAAAGATCAGGATGCTCCTGATTCTTCCCGACTTCAAGCGAATAATTCCAGCACCGGATACACTTGGCGCCTTCCGCATTTTCTACTCCAACCCAAAGAGAAACAGCTTCCCCCTCCATCATAAGCCCGCTGGAAGGCTGCAAATTCGCCTGTTTATCCGTCAAGACGTCGGCCTGCGACACAATGAGCGTCCGGGCCCAATCTTTTTCATGACGTTTGAGAAGTTCTTGAAGCCGCGGCGACTCAGAAAAAAGCTTCACACGCGCATCAAGATTTGCACCAATCTGTTTTTCTTCGCGCTTTTTTTCAAGATGAATCATGACCGCTTCCCGGATGGCGCGGATATGGCTCCAGTCCTGAATTTCATTTTTCTTGGACTCAAAAAATTTCATTTCTTTTTCCTGAAGCGCGGAAAAAGCCGCGGAATGAATTCCGCCTGATCCAGCCTCTCGAGCAAAAGATCGCCATACCTCATCTGCCGTAAAAACCAAAATAGGTGCCGTGACACGAACCATTTCCGATAATAAGCGGTAAATTGCGGTCTGAGCCGAGCGCCTTAGCCAGCCATTCTTTTTTCCGGTATAAAGGGTATCTTTTAGGATATCAAAATAGTAGGCACTTAGTTCCAGTACACAAAATTCGTGGATCAAGCGATAGATTTTGTGGAATTCATACTGTTCATAGGCTTTTTCAATTTCATGCACTTCTTCATGAAGCCTGGAAACCGCCCATAAGTCTAAGGGATGAAGTTTTTCAAGCGGCAATGCATCTTTAGCCGGATCAAAGTCAAACAAGTTGGAGAGCATGTAGCGAAAGGTGTTCCGAATTTTCCGGTAAGAATCGGCGAGCTGCTTCAAGATGTCTTTGGAGAGCCGGATATCAAATTGATAATCACAGGAAGAGACCCAAAGGCGCAGGATATCCGCCCCAAATTCCTTCATCACATCCTGAGGCGTAACCACGTTCCCCGCGGACTTGGACATTTTCTTCCCTTCCCCGTCCATGACAAATCCGTGCGTAAGCACTCCCTCAAACGGACTTTCTCCTTCCAAGGCCATGGCCGTGGTCAAAGAACTTTGAAACCAGCCGCGGTGCTGATCGGCTCCTTCCAAATAAAGACTCGCCTGAAAGGGTTTTGCGGGATCTTTTTGTAAATCCGGATTTCTCTTCGTTACGGCCTGATGGCTTACGCCGGAATCAAACCAGACATCCAGAATATCTTCTTCTTTTTTAAAATCTTTGTTGCCGCATTTTGGACAGGCTGACGCAAAATCTGTTCCCGGGTGAGAAAACCAGGCATCCGCGCTTTCCTTTTCAAAAATATTTCTGACTTTGGCCGCATCCGCAGGAAAAGGTCCGCATTTTTCACATTGAAGCATAGGGATGGGAACTCCCCAGTAGCGCTGACGCGAAAGGCACCAGTCCGGACGCGTCTCCACCATGGATCCAATCCGGTTCTTTCCCCAATCCGGAGTAAACTGGATTTTCGATTGGATGGCCGCAGTCATTTTTTTTCGTAAATCCTGATGATCGATTTTCATAAACCACTGCGGTGTGGCCCGGAAGATAATCGGCTTTTTACAGCGCCAGCAGTGCGGGTAAGAATGCGGATGTTTTTCCGTATGAAGCAGCGCCCCTTTAGCTTGAAGGATTTCGATGATCTTGGCATTACCCTTAAAGACATGCAGTCCCGCGCAATCGGGAAATTCAGAGGTGAATCGTCCTTTGGCGTCTACCGGAGACAAAACAGGGAGATGATTCTCTAAATAGCCGTAATGATAGTCATCTTCTCCGTGGCCCGGAGCAATATGCACAATGCCGGTTCCATCTTCCGCCGAAACATAATCCGCCAAAATGGCTTTTGAAATTCGTCCCTCAATGAAAGGATGTCGCGCTTCTGCACCCGCCATGTCAACACCATCAATTGTTATGATTTCTTGGATGGTATGAAAGCCCATTTTTTCTTTGAGTTTTTCAAGAAGGGCTTTGGCAAAACAAAAAGATCCCTTATCCGTTTTGACAATCACATAGGCCAGATCTTTATTAAACGCAATGCCGGTATTGGCCGGCAAGGTCCAAGGAGTTGTGGTCCAAATCAGAAAAGAATAATCGCCTGTTGTGGAAGGAAAAGCGACATAAACAGCATCATCGGATTTGTCTTCGTATTCAAGTTCGGCATCGGCCAGAGCGGTTTCGCAGTCAAAGCACCAGGGCACGGGCTTGAGTCCCTGAGTGATAAATCCTTTTTCGTAGAGCTTTAGAAAACTTTCGGCAATCGTGGCCTGATAATCATAATTCATGGTGAGGTACGGCTTTTCCCATTCGCCAAAAATTCCGAGTCGCTTAAAGTCTTCTCGCTGAGTCCCAATAAATCGCTCCGCATAGGAACGCGCCAATTTTCGAAAAGCCACGCGCTCCACTTCGTCCTTCTTCTTCCCCATCTCCTTCAGGCACGCGTGTTCGATCGGAAGGCCGTGACAATCCCAACCTGGCACATAGCAAGCGTCAAAACCTTTCATGGTTTTATATTTAACGATGATGTCTTTCAGGATTTTATTGAGGGCATGCCCGATATGAATATGCCCATTGGCATAGGGAGGTCCGTCATGCAGGATAAATTTGGGACGCCCTTTGGACTGGGCCCGGATCGCTGAATAGAGCCCTTGCTCGGCCCAGGCCTTCAGCATCTGGGGTTCACGCTCCGCCAAACCCGCCTTCATGGGAAAAGACGTGACCGGAAGATTTAGTGTTTCTTTATAACTTTTTTGTTCAGTCATTTTTTCCCGAGAAACCAGTAACCAGTAACCAGGCTTTGAATTTTTTTGTGGTTACTGGCAACTGGTTTCTGGTTACTTTATTTTTTTAAGAAACCCTTCGATCAAGCGATCGAGCTTGGGGCCGGCTTCATTCGCAGTCTTGATAATTTCTTTGATATCCACAGCATGAAGATGATCCGGGTCACAAAGATCTGTCACAATGCTGATGCCCAGAATTTCCATTCCCATGTGAACACCCACTAAAATTTCCGGAACCGTGGACATGCCCACCAGGTCGGCGCCAAAAGCGCGCATCATACGGTATTCGGCCCGCGTCTCCAAGTTAGGCCCCAACACTCCGATATAGACCCCGCGCCGGACCGAAATTTTTTCCGCGCGCGCCGCTTCTTCGGCAAGACCCATCAAACGCCCCGAAAGAGGCTCTGCCATATCCGGGAACCGAGGCCCGAGACGTTCATCATTCGGTCCAATCAGAGGATTCAGCCCTGTAAAATTAATCAGATCTTCGATGATGACAATCTCGCCTTTTCGAAATCCAAGATTGAGTCCGCCGGAGGCATTTGAAACCACCAGGATTTTAGCCCCGAGCGCTTTCATGACACGAAGCGGAAAGGTGACTTCCTGCGGCGTATAGCCTTCGTAGCAATGAAACCGGCCTTCCATAGCCACCACGTTTTTCCCCGCCAAAGTCCCCAGCGTCATCTGTCCGGCGTGCGACTCCACAGTGGAAACCGGAAAATGCGGAATGTCTTTATAGGAGAAGACGGATTCAGGTTTGATTCTCTTGGCAAGGTTTCCGAGTCCTGTGCCCAAAATAATGGCAACCTCCGGCACAAGCTTTGATTTTTTTCGAATCTTGGCAACCGCCTCATCCACACGCGTTAAAAGATCGTTTGATTTTTTCTTCAGTCTTTTCATGGCCATGAGAAACTCCTTAAAAGGCTGGTGAGCCGCCGGTTTTCTGGTAAAGCGCCAGCAAAATACCAATCAGAATATTGCGCACAAAAGAAAGCGTGACAAAGGCCACGATCGGAGTGAGATCAATCAGCCCGATCCGGAGCGGCATCCTGCGAAACGGAGCCAGGATCGGTTCCGTGGTCTGGTAAAGCATCTGCATAACATTGTTATAGGGATCCACCGGAAACCAAGAAAGTATAATACGCGCAATCAGGAGCCAATAGAGAATCTGAAACGCAATGTTAAAAAAAATAATCATGGACTGAAGCAATTGAGCAAGTACGAACATAAAAGACTCCTAAAGGGACAGTCCCCTTTGTTTATTCTGTAGGGACACGGCATGCCGTGTCCCTACTCATTTCACGGCCCCGGCGGCACGCGGCCTGGATTCCATCTAAAATGATCTGAGAAAGTTTTTTTGAATCAAAATATTTCAGAGCAGCCTCAGTCGTTCCGCCTTTCGATGTCACGCGTCTGCGAAGTTCAGCTGGAGGAATCGACGATGCTGATGCCAAAAGTCCCGCCCCGCGTGCAGTCTGGACCGCAAGTTGAATGGATTTGTCTTTTGAAATCCCCGCCCGAATCCCGGCCTCGGCCAAAAGTTCCGTGAGCAGGAAAAAATACGCCGGGCCGCTGCCGCTGATCGCAGTCACCATGTTCATGTGTTTTTCCTCAAGGCGCATCACAGCCCCGCACCCGGAAAAAATATTTTCAGCCAAACGAAGTGCCGGAGCCGACGCGCTTGAAAGCACGGTCATGGAAGCTCCCACTTCCGCCCCGAGATTCGGCATGGCCCGTACGATTTTTGCCCGGCCGCCTAAAATGGATTTTAATTTTTGAGTCGGAGTGCCCGCCAAAATTGAGATCACTACCTGCGAAGATTTGAGCGCGCGCCGAAAACTCTGGGCAGCCGCGGCAAGGTCCTGAGGTTTCATGGCCAGCAAGATAACGTCCGCCTTAGAAACCAAATCCTCCGCAGAAGCGGTGCGGCCCACTTTGTAACGCTTGACCGTTTTCTGCATTTTGGATGCGTCTTGATCAAAAATCCAAATCTGTGAAGCAGATAAAATTTTATTTTTTAAAATCCCCTGGAGGATGGACGTTCCCATAAACCCAACGCCAATCACCCCTAATTTTTTCTTTATTTTCATAAAATTTCAGAACTCCTTTTTCAGAGAGCGGGCTCCAAAGACCGCGGTCCCAATCCGAATTAAATTGGACCCTTCTTCAATCGCAATCCGGTAATCCGAAGACATTCCCATGGAAAGCGTCTCCCATGGATGATTCGGAAACCGACCCTTCAAAAAATCAAACAACATACGCGTCTCGCGGAACGCCTGACGGATCTTGGCCTCATCGTCCGAGAATGGCCCCATGGCCATGAGTCCGCGGATTTCAATCCGAGACCGCTCGGAAAACTTCTCAACAAACCGCTCCACCTCGCCCGGATCCAATCCGAATTTGGAAGCCTCCCGCGAGGCATTCACCTGGATCAAACACGGGACATTCGCCTGAGCACTTCGAACCGCTTCCTCTTCAAGAGCCTGCCTCAGCCCAAGACTATCCAGAGAGTGAATCAACTCCACTTCCCCGAGGATCTGGCGGACTTTATTCGTTTGAAGGTGTCCGATCATATGCCAGCGGATGGAGGCGGGCAAATTCTTTTTTTTACGGATCAGCTCCTGGACTCGGTTCTCAGCAAGCTCCTCGGCCCCGGCTAATACCACCTCTTGAATCACCTCTTCCGGGAGGGTCTTGGTGACCAGCACAATCCGGATATCCGATGCAGATCTCCCGCAGGATTTAGCAGTCTTCTCAACATCTTGTTGAAGAAATTTCCAGCGCTCAACCGGTGACGTCATTCCCTTCCTACTCCTTGGGAGGTTGGATAGTCGCTTGCGCCTTGTTCGATTCCTTAGATGGAGCGACAGGAACGACCGACGCTTGAGATCGCTCAGATTTTTCAGGCAGCACAGACGCGGAATTAAGCAGCGGAGCTGGCACAGCTTCGGAAACAGCCGTTTGCTTCGGCACCGCTTTAAGGGCCATCGTCTCGATCTCTTCAAAAATATGATTCACATTGGGCGAGGCCACCAGATATGGATTATCAAGATTATTCCGCTTGGCGTAAAAAGCCTGTTTCTCCGCCACTTCGCTCCCAATGAAAAGCATTTGATCTTTGGCGGATTCATTTTCCCCTTCCGTAAGCTTGATCACTGCGCCTTCTTCCCGGATTCCAAATTTCGTAAGATCCGCAAAAGGATCATCCATGAATTCTTTAACATAAAGCTGCTCCAGGCGATTCCAAAATTCTTTCAAATCTTCCGGGGACACAACTTCACCTAAAATCGGAATGGGCTCCATCCAAAACCATTGATTCTTATGACGCGAGATTTCGTAGTCCCCCTTAAATGTCCGGAGATGAACTTTTGTAATATCCGTGCCCGATCCATCAAAAATCTTTTTCGATCGAAGCGCGTACAGGCTTCGGGAAAAAACCTGCTGGATGGCTTCAGGGAGAAGAAAATAGTCGTCCGAGTCATTGGCCCAGCGGGCAAAAACAAGCCCTGAAGTCGGACTCGGATTTCCAAAATACAAACTCCGGTCCTGGGGAGATTTCTCGGTCCGGATTTTGATTTCTAAGTTTGGTTTTTCAAGACCATATTCCGACCAATTTCCTTGCCGCTCTAAATTCCGGACCTTCACAGACGCGGTCAAAGCCGTGACCATGCCTTCCACTAGTTGAGGCTCGGCCGGATAATCTACGGGCTCGGTCAATTGCCAGCGGCCATCTTTTTTTTCCAGCGCCAGAGGTTCAGTTTCTGAAGCGTTTTTGATCCAGATTCGGGTAACAGAATCATTTTCATCTAAAAGACAAAGTTTGTTGGACTCCATTTTTTCCACGATCTGATGGGTTTGCTGTTCGCTGTCTGCCAAATACAAACGCGTGAAGATACCGAGTGCCAGGACAAAAAGCGCGGTAATCAAAAGCGGAAAAGGGATTCTTAGGCGCACCGGCGTCTCCAAAAGAAAGTGACAAGTCCTGCTAAAAGCATGAGCCCCGGGATTACCCCTAGACTAAAGGCAAGAAGAAAGAGACGCTGGCGATGACTAAGCAGCATGGGACGAAATTCTTCTTCCCGGGGCCGCAAAGTAATCAGCAAATCTTCTTTAGCCAGCCATCGAAGTACGCTTAAAGCAAAATTTGCATTGCCGGAAAGGTCAAAATAGGCATTGGAAACAAAATCGCTATCCCCGATCACCACCAGCCGTCCATCCTTTTGAGGATGTGCCGTTGTCTTTGGATTCTCACTGTTTATTTTTTTTGTTTCTACAGCAACCGCCATGGGAATGGGTCCAATAATATCGTAACTGGATTCAAAATTCGCCTCGCCTTTTTCCAGCTGCGCAAGATTAGTTTCAGCCCAACTCTCGGTGCTGGAGAGCGCGAGTGGAATAACTTCCAAACCTGCAGGCAAATCCACGGCAGGCTGAACGCTGCGGGTAACTGGAAAAAGCGTGGGCTGAAGAAAATCTTTGGTAATCGGATGCTGAGTCATGTACTGACTCACCAAGGCCACGAGAAAATCTCCGCCCACCATACGGCTGGCTTTATCCACAATGACATTCATGCCCAGATCCACGCCAAAGGATTTGAAAAATGCAGCAAAGGCCTTTCCTTCTCCCGCTTCCATGGGGTCAATTAGAAAAAGAATCCCCTTTCCGGCATTAAAGGTGTCTTTCAGGATCTGGAATTCGTCGCTGGTAAAATCATTGTGCGGACCGGCCACAACCACGCTCGTGCAGGCGTCGGGAACTTTATCCCGGCTCAGGATGATTTCCTGCATCTTCACATTATTGTCACCTAAAAAATTTCTGAACATTTCATAGCTGTTCCGGTCTTTGCCACTCAAGGGTGCTTCCCCGTGGCCCGTGACCATGCAAAGCACGGACGTTTGCGGGGATAAAAGACGGGCCAAAGCGGACGTAAAACTTTGCTCCGTAGGCTGGACAATACGCTCGGTCCTGTTCTTATATTCAAGGATCACGGTGTAGATATCTTTGACGCGGTATTTCTGAGTCAAAGTGGGCGCCCGGTCTGGATCCAGAAACTCAAATCGAAGACTGGGAAGGGCAAGTTGAGATTGCTTAAGAAAAACTTCGAAATTTTTCCGCGCCGAATCGCCATGCGGATAAAAGGCCCGAATATGGAGCGGGCCATCCATAGCCTGGAGTGTCTTTTTTGTAACGTCAGCCAACGAATACATTTTGCCCGGCGTTAAATCCCAGCGCGTATTCCAGCGGACCTCCATGGCGAGGATCAAAGCAAAGGTTGCAAGGAGAATGACTGCAACATATAAAAGCTCAAGCCGCTTCCAAAACGATTTCATTTTATTTTTTCCAATTGCGGCTTTCCACCGCACGAAGTGCCAGATAAAGAAAATAGAGTGTGAAAAAGAGGAAGTAAACTAGATCACTCAGATCCACAATGCCGATCGTAAAATTCTGAAAATGCTGATAGGGCGCCAGGGCGGAGAAGAACTGCGACCAGCCTCCGTCCGTAATTCCGGCCACCCAATCCAAAATCCAAAACCCCACCAAAATCGAGAATGTCATGACAGAGCACAAAATGGAATTTGGACTGATAGCAGAAACAAAAATTCCGAGTGAAGCATAGGCCGTTGCGAGCAGAAAAAATCCGCAGTATCCGGCAAGAAAAGGTCCCATATCAATGGCAGCGCCTTGGGCCTGGAGCAAAATCAAATAGGCAAAAGTCGGAAGCGTAAGGACAAAAAAGAAGCGCAAAAGCCCCCAAAATTTCCCCAGTACAATTTCAATATCTGAAACCGGATAGGTAAAAAGAAGTTCCAGAGTCTGGAGATGACGTTCCTCGGCAAAGGCGCGCATGCTAAGAAAGGGAATGATAAACATCAGCATATTGCCAAGATTCGCAAAAAAGGAACTAAAGACATAGCGGCTGGCGCTGAGTCCTGGGATTCCCGACATAGACTCCGTGGCGGCATGAAGAGAAATCTTGGCGTAGGCCACAGCCGGAAGCACGAAAAAAATACCGGCCAGGATTGAATAAAAGAAAAGCACAAGCACGCCGGTCCATGAATAAAAATAAGAGGCTGAATCCCGGCGCGCAATGGCCCATGAACGCTTCATGAGGATTCCCCCACGCGATCTTCTTTGACCACAAGGCGCATAAAAATATCTTCCAAACTAAGCCTTCCGGTGCGAATCTCGAGAAGTGGAATTTGATGTTCCACACAAAGCCGGCTGATCACGGGTCGGAGATCTTTTTCTCCCCGCACCGCCAGCGTGAGCCGCACGCCTTCTTCAGAAACAGACGATTGGATATCTTCTACGCCCTCCAGCGCGGCTAAAAGATCTTTGGCGTCCGCTCCGCTTTTGGCATCTCCCAAAACTACAATGATTTCCTGACTGGAACGTAATTCTTTTTCAAGTTCACGAGGGGTTCCGCTCGCCACCACCCGCCCGTCGTTTACGATCAGGACCCGGTCGCAGATCATGCTGACTTCGGGAAGAATGTGCGTGGATAAAATGACGGTTCTTTCGCGGCCCAGTTCACGGATCAAGGACCGGATCTCAATAATCTGCTGGGGATCGAGTCCGTTGGTGGGTTCATCCAAAATCATGAGCTTGGGATCACCTAAAAGGGCCTGCGCAAGTCCCACGCGTTGTTTGAATCCTTTAGAAAGCGGGCCGATCAAACGGCGCTGAACATCTCCGAGTCCGCAGCGTGCGATTTTTTCATCCAATTCTTTTTTCTTCTGTTTCTTCGGAACGCCGCGCAGTTCGGCAAAGAAATTTAAAAATTCAGTGACGGTCATGTCCTGATACAAACTAACGGATTCCGGAAGATAGCCGATCCATTTTTTGTATTTTTCAGGAGCTGAAAAAAGATCGTGACCTTCGATCCAAACATGCCCCGAGGAAGGAGGAAAGTAGCCGGCTAAAATCCTCATGGTGGTCGTTTTGCCCGCGCCGTTAGGGCCTAAAAATCCAAGGACTTCGCCCTGCCGGACCTCAAAGGAGACTTGATCAAGCGCGCGGATGCGTCCGAACTGTTTGGAGATTTTCTCAACGCGGAGGATCGCGCCTTCAGCCGTGGAGACTTTTAAAGGAGCCGGACTAACTCCCATGTCGGACCCGGGCAAATTTCCTTTTGCCGCACTGAATCAGGACCGGAGAAGCGAGAGAGACCTTAAGATCCGTATCCGAAACTTTTTGCTGCTCCATCCGTACTCCGCCTTGTTCGATCAAACGGCGTGCTTCACTTTTGCTTGTGACAAGGCCCGCATCTTTAAGAATCGTCACAATATCCATTTCTTTGTAGGGAAGCATCACCTCGGCAATTTCATCGGGAAGTCCTTTATCGCGGAAAATTCGGTCAAACTCAGCGCGCGCTTTGTCTGCTTCAGCGCGTCCATAATAAAGACTCACGATTTGTGCCGCTAAAAATGCCTTACCCTCACGCGGATCGGTTTTAAAAGTAGTCTCCAGAATGGGTTGATACTCAGCCTGAGTCATACCGCTTGTCAGCTGAAAATATTTTCCGACCAAAGCGTCGGGAATGCTCATGGCTTTTCCAAACATTTCGCGCGGAGAATCTTGAAGCGCAATATGATTGCCGTAGCTCTTACTCATTTTTTGAACTCCGTCGAGTCCTTCCAGAAGCGGCAAAGTGATCACAGCTTGCGGACGCTGGCTCCAGGTTTTTTGAAGTTCCCGGCCTACCAGCAGATTAAATTTCTGATCCGTGCCGCCGATTTCCACATCAGACTTCACCTGAACCGAATCAT
The DNA here is from genome assembly GCA_964460795.1 of uncultured bacterium. Classification (GTDB taxonomy): domain Bacteria; phylum Omnitrophota; class Omnitrophia; order Omnitrophales; family Aquincolibacteriaceae; genus CAZOOM01. Next base: position 25,528 of record CAYWRU010000050.1, read on the forward strand.
AACCTTGCAAGAGCGGATACATAAATTCCACGACCGCAATCGGAACTTGGGATTCAAAACGTTTTTTAAAATCATCACGCTCAAGAATACGGGCTACGGTGTACTGGGCCGTTAGATGAAGGAAATCCGCGGCCGTCATGCGTCCCAGCCACTCGGAGTTGTAGCGGACTTCAGTACGGTTTTTATCCAGAATTTTGAAGACCTGCTCCTGATAAGTCAGGGCATTTTGTTTCACTTCCTCCGGCGTGAGCATCTTCCGGGTCTGGGACCGGTGCGAGGGGTCGCCAATCATGGCCGTAAAATCTCCGATAATAAAAACCACGGTGTGTCCCAGATCCTGGAACTGACGGAGTTTGCGAAGGGCTACGGTGTGGCCGAGATGGAGGTCAGGGCTCGATGGATCAGCTCCGTATTTGATTCGCAAGGGACGTTTTTTGGCCAGAGATTCGTCTAGCATCGTGCGAAGTTCAGCTTCAGAAATGACATCCACGGCGCCTTCAAGAATGCGCTTCAGCTGATCAAGGGACTGGGGTGTTCCGGAC
>CAYWRU010000051.1:0-25918 GCA_964460795.1 uncultured bacterium
CGAACCCGCATGACTAGCTTGGAAGGCTAGGACATTACCATTATGCTATGCCCGCGATGAAGGGAGGGGCGCATTATAAAAATGCCGAAGGCCAGTGTCAAACTTTAAAAGGGAAGGCGCGACAATCGGCGCGTTTTCACATACAATAATCACACTGCATCCAAAAATTTTGCCAAAACAGCAGAATTCTGGAGAAGTTTATTGACAGCATTGCATCAATTTAGATAATAATTTGCTCGTTACAGACAATTTTTCTAATAGATTACGAAACCTCAGAACCCTTGACCCGTCCATCTGGAAATCCTGACCGAAGGCTTTGGCTTTTAGGCGCAGCGATGACCTTGCCCGCTATTTTAGTGAGCGGGCCATTCGCGGGCTTTATTCTGGGATATTATTTGCTGCGAAAAGTTTTTGGGTTACCGGCTGCCATAGTTTTAATCTGCGTTTTTTTAGGTTTTTTGGCTTCCGGAATTTATACGGCCCGCCTTCTGAAACGCATGCAGGAACTTGACGCACAAATTTCAAAACGATCGAAATCAACCGAGTCGTCATCATGATCGAAGCTTCGGAACACGTTGTTAGCGTCCACGGCACGCATGCCGCCGCCGCACACGCAGCGCATGAGCTCCCTAATTGGATCACGCTGCTTCACGAACATTTTCCCAATGCATCCTGGGTTAATTTTTTACATCAATGGGAAAATATTATTTTTTCTCTAACAGCGGCCGCCCTCATTTGCCTAGTCGCTCTGGGAGGATCTAGAAAGTGGAATGAAATCCCCGGAACACTTCAGAATTTTTTTGAAGCCGTGGTCGAAGGTGTAGAATCTTTTGTGACCGGGATTTTGGGAGAAACGGGCCGCAAGCACGTCCCCTATTTAGGGACCGTCTTTCTTTATATTCTTTTGATGAACTGGAGCGGACTTATTCCTTTTATGAAATCCCCTACTTCAGCCTGGAGCACCACACTGGCGCTGGCGCTTACCACCATGATTTATGTGCAAGGAACCGGCATACGCGAACAGGGATTCGCTCACTACCTTCTTCACATGGCCGGCAATCCAAAAAATTTAATCGGCTGGGCCATGGTAGCGCTCATGCTTCCTATTAATATCATTCTGGAACTCGGCGCAGTTCCGTTTAGTCTGTCGCTCCGTCTTTTTGCCAACGTTTCCAGCGAAGATCGCCTGCTTTATCAATTTGCATCACTGAATTTAGCGCGGCCATTCTTGCCGTATTTTTTTGATTTTTTTGCGAATTGTCTGGCCATTATTTTTAGCCTTGTCCAGGCCTTTGTCTTTACGCTATTAACGACAGTCTACTTGTCCCTCGTCATGCCGCATGAGGATCACGAACATGCGGCTCTTGATGCGGGACATGTTCATTAAACTACTCCCGCGAACCACCTGGTGAATCATTCGCCGGATGGCCTCAAGGGATTTCGTGATCCGTCTTTAGGACGTAAAAAATCATAAGGAGTTTAATCATGAATCCTCAAGCCGCTATTGCGATCGGCGCCCCGCTGGTCCTTGCTATTACTGGAGCCGCTTCGGCCATTGGTCTTGGACGTGCTGTGTCAGCCGCCATGGACGCCACGGCCCGTCAGCCGGAAGCTTCCACAAAAATTCTTGTTAACATGATGGCTGGCTGCGCGTTGATCGAAGCGCTCACGCTGTACGCACTCGTGTTTGGATTTTCACTGCTCGGAAAGTTCTAAGGAAAACGGCAGTCTGTTATGGATTATTTCCGACAGAATATTATTCCCGGCGAGGTGATCGTTCAGATTTTTGCTTTTCTGACGGTCTTCTTTTTGCTCCGGGCCATGGCCTGGAAAAAAATCCAGGGCAATTTAGAAGGCCGGCGCGAGCGTATCCGCAAAGCGCTGGAGGATATCGAGAAATCAAAGCTGGATCTCCAGGCGCTTCAAGCGGATTATGCGCTCAAACTTCAGAAAATCGAGGAGGAGGCGCGGGCCAAAATCCAAGCCGCGGTCGAAGAAGGCCGCAAGGTGGCGCGGGAGATTCAGGATCACGCACGCACCGAAGCCAATTTGGTCTTTGAAAAATCCAAAGAAAATTTAGAGATCGAAATGGCGAAGGCCCGGCTGACTTTGCAGCGCGACGTCGCCGATCTTGCGCTTCGTGTAGCCGAAAAAGTCGTGGATGAAAAAATGACGGACGCTGTCCATCAAGCCAAGGCTCTCGCGCTTGTCGAAGAGATGGGGAGAAAGCTATGAAGGATTTTCGTGCCGCTCAGCGTTATGCCTCGGCTTTTGCCGACTGGGTGGCCAAAAAGCAAGGTTGGGATCAGGCTGATCAGAAACTTTCTGAGATCGCCCGGCTTTTGTCTGAAAATAAAAAGCTCCTGCATCTTTTAGTAAGTCCAACTTTGAAGCTTTCTGAAAAAGAAGCCATTCTCGTCCGCGTGGCTCCGGGACTTTCCAGCGATGTCCTTCATTTTGTGAAGGTCTTGATCCAACGCCGGCGTTTTGGGCTATTTCCGGAAATTCAGGAAAAATTTCATCTGCTTTATGAAAAGCAGAAGGGTCTTTGCGAAGTCCAGCTCATTTCCGCTGTGCCTTTGCTGGAATCGACTCGCATAAAAATCACCTCGGTCCTGAAACAAAAATTGCGTTCCGAGATCCGGCTGGTTCCAAAAATTCAGCGTGAGATCCGAGGAGGCCTGATCCTCCGCTGGGATGGCCACGAACTTAATTTAAGTTTTCAAAATCGTTTGGATGAACTCCGTCAGCAGCTGAGTGAGCTGACGCATTTGGATTCATAATACTTTAAAGGAGAAGATCATGTTAAAACCGGCAGAAGTGACGCGCGCGATTCAGGATGAAATCCAAAAATATAGCGCCAAGGTCGAACTGGCCTCCATTGGCTATGTTCTGCAAGTCGGCGACGGCATTGCCCGCGTATATGGACTGGATGATGTCATGGCGAGTGAAATGGTTTCTTTCCCGAACGGCGAGATCGGAATGGCGCTCAATCTGGAAACCGATAATGTCGGAGTCGTGATTATGGGCTCTGATTTAGGAATTAAGGAAGGCGATCCCGTCAAACGCACCGGCAAAATTGTCCAAGTCCCGGCTGGACGTGAACTTCTCGGGCGAATTGTCACGCCGCTCGGAGAACCTTTGGACGGCAAAGGCCCCATTCCAGCTAAAAATTATCGCGCAGTGGAAATTGTCCCGCCTTCTGTGATTCAACGTCAGCCTGTTAAAGAGCCCCTTCAGACCGGCATCAAGGCCATTGATTCGATGATCCCGATCGGACGCGGACAGCGCGAACTTATTATTGGAGATCGTCAGACCGGAAAGACTGCGATTTTGATCGATACCATCATTAATCAGAAGGGCAAAGATGTTTTCTGTGTTTATGTGGCCATCGGGCAAAAACTCTCGAGCGTAGTCGCGCTTGCCGAGACTTTAGAAAAATACGGGGCCATGGAATACACCACGATCGTATGCGCCTCCTCCGATGATGCGGCGCCGCTTCAATATCTCGCGCCGTATACGGGATGCGCCATGGCCGAAGAGTTCCTCTATAAAGGAAAGCATGCCCTTGTGGTTTATGATGATCTATCCAAACACGCAGTCGCTTACCGCGAACTCTCGCTCCTCTTACAGCGTCCGCCGGGCCGCGAAGCGTATCCGGGCGATGTGTTTTATCTTCACTCCAGGCTTTTGGAACGCGCCGCAAAACTCCGCGATGATCTGGGCGGCGGATCGCTTACCGCGCTTCCCGTGATTGAAACGCAGCTTGGCGACGTCTCGGCCTATATTCCGACAAACGTTATTTCCATTACAGATGGACAGATTTATTTAGAAACTGATCTTTTTTATGCAGGCATACGGCCGGCCATCAATGCCGGACTTTCCGTTTCGCGCGTGGGAGGCAATGCCCAGACCAAAGCCATGAAACAAGTTGCGGGCATGCTCCGGCTTTCGCTTGCTCAGTACCGCGAACAGGCCGCCTTTGCTCAACTTTCCACCGACCTGGATCAAGCCACCAAGGCTCAGTTGATCCGCGGAGAGCGCATGATGGAAATCCTGAAACAAGACGTTCTTGTTCCCCTTCCTTTGGAGCGGCAAGTTATCTTAATTTATGCGGCCAATGAAGGTTTGCTGGATGATATGCCGCTCAAACAGATCCGGGATTTTGAGTTCAAACTTTATGATTTCATCGATAAAAATTATCATGACTTTGAACGCGAGATCCGCGAGAAAAAAGTCCTGAGTGATGATCTAAAGAAAAAACTCACGGCAGCAATCAAGCAATTTAAAGAACGGTTTTCCACAAAAGGATAAAACTCCAAAACCTAAGCACCAAATTCCAACAGGGCTAATGGCCTGGAATTTGGGATTTGTTATTTGGAATTTTTACATTTATGTCAGGTAAATTAAGAGAGCTTAAAAATCGGATCAAGAGCGTCGAGAGTACGAAAAAAATTACGTACGCCATGGAAATGGTCTCGACCGCCAAACGTAAACGCTATCAGGCGCTTATGGCCGAAGCTCGACCTTATATGGATGCCCTGGAAGGGCTGCTCAAGCGTTTGGCTCAAAATCTTCCGGGAGCCAGTCATCCGTTTTTTGAAGAGCGCCCAGAAAGCAAGACAGCGCTCGTCCTCATCACCTCCGATTCTGGACTGTGCGGTTCTTATAATCTGGACTTGGTCCATCAGGCGCTGGGTTTTTTAAAAGCTCAAACACAGCCGGCCACCGTCATTTGTCTGGGCCGGGCCGGCATCAGTGCTCTTAAACGGGAAGGCTACGCCGTGTCCAAAGAATGGGCGGAGATCAAACCCGCGCAATTTGATGAGGTTATTTCTGAACTTCAGGCTTATTTATCCAATCTGTTTTTAAACGGCGATGTTCATGCCATTCATGTAGTGTTCAGCCATTTTGTCACGGCAACTCAGTTTCACAAAGTGACGGAAAAATTATTGCCGCTTTCAAAGCCGGAATCATCAGCCGGGACAGTTTCGACTGATTATCTTTATGAGCCGTCCGCAGAATTTATTTTTCCGAAATTGATCCCGGTCTATTTTCAGGCCAAGGTCCGTCAAATGTTCATGGAGTCAGTGGTGTCTGAACAGATTGCACGAATGACGGCCATGCATGCGGCTACCGAGAACGCAACTGAACTGATTGAACGGCTCGTCCTGGAGCGAAATAAAGCGCGTCAGGCCTCGATTACCAAGGAAATCCTTGAGATCGTGTCCGGCTCCCGAGCCCTGAAAGCAAAATGATCGTACAAAGTACCGAGTGCAGCGCACGAACTAATTGGAGGAAATTATGTCAGCAGGTAAAGTAGTTCAAGTCATTGGTCCGAGTGTAGATATTCAATTTGAGCCGGAACATCTTCCGGCCATGTACAGCGCCATTGAGCTCACCCATCCCGAGACCAAGGCAAAACTGGTTTTGGAAGTCGCTCAGCATATCGGCGATAACGTCGTGCGCTGCATTGCGCTGGCTTCCACAGATGGTTTGGTGCGCGGCATGGAAGCTCGCGACACCGGTGCTCCGATCTCGGTGCCGGTCGGCGATCAAACACTTGGACGAATCTTTAATTTGCTCGGCGATCCCATTGATGAACAGGGCGGTGTTAAGGATCCAAAAAAACGCTATCCCATTCATCGTCCGGCTCCGCATTACACGGATCTTCTTCCGGTTACCGCGATTTTAGAAACCGGAGTCAAGGTCATTGATCTTCTGGCTCCCTATGCCAAAGGCGGGAAAATCGGTCTTTTCGGCGGCGCGGGCGTGGGGAAAACTGTCATTGTGATGGAGCTTATCCATAATATTGCGACCGAGCACGGCGGCGTTTCTGTTTTTTGCGGAGTCGGAGAACGTACGCGCGAAGGAAACGATCTGTGGCTGGAACTGAATGAATCTGGCGTGGTGAAAAAAACCGCGCTTGTTTTTGGTCAGATGAATGAACCACCGGGAGCTCGCCTTCGTGTCGGTTTGACCGGAATTACCATGGCCGAATATTTCCGCGAAGAAGCGCATCAAGATGTTCTGGTCTTCATTGATAATATTTTCCGATTTACCCAGGCCGGATCTGAAGTCTCCGCGCTTTTGGGACGCATGCCCTCAGCCGTAGGCTATCAGCCGAATCTTGCGACTGAAATGGCGCATCTCCAGGAGCGCATTGCCTCCACTAAATCCGGATCCATCACCTCCGTCCAGGCGATTTATGTTCCGGCGGATGACTTGACGGACCCGGCGCCCGCCACTACCTTTTCCCATTTGGACGGAGTCACTGTTCTCTCTCGCCAAATTGCAGAACTTGGAATTTATCCGGCGGTCGATCCCCTGGCTTCCACTTCACGCATGTTGGATCCAAAAATTGTGGGGGAAGAACATTACGCAGTTGCGCGCGAGGTGCAGCGTATTTTGCAGCGCTATAAAAACCTCAAAGATATTATTGCGATTTTGGGTATCAATGAACTTTCTCAGGAAGACCGCGATCTTGTGGCTCGCGCACGAAAGATTGAGCGTTTCTTGTCTCAGCCCTTTTCTGTAGCCGAAGCTTTTACGGGCGCCAAAGGCCGCTATGTCCGGCTCCAGGACACGATTCAGAGTTTTAAACGGATTTTAGCCGGAGAACTTGATCATCTTCCTGAACAAGCCTTTTATATGTGCGGTTCTGTGGAAGATGTGTTTGAAAAAGCTGAAAAACTGAGCGCACCAAGCGCCTAGGACTTATGATTCTGCCGTATTTTCATCTTAAAGTTTTGACGCCCAAGGGGTTGGCTCTGGAAACCGATGCAGTGCATGCGCGAATCCCGGACGGACGCGGCTCTATCGGAGTTTTGGCCAATCATGCAGCGCTTGTCTCTTCTTCTCCCGGAGGAATTCTTTCGGTGCGGGGAACAGACAATTCAGAAAAATCCTTTCGTGTGGGGTCCGGATTTTTTGAAGTGGCGCGCAATCAAGCGCTTTTAGTCACCGATGCGTGCGAGGCGCTCTCATGATGCCCTTTTCTTTTTACAGCGCCGCTCTCCTTGCTGTGCTGGGTGCCTTGGGAGTTATTTTTTCATCACAGCCTTCCCGGGCCTTGCTTTCTCTTTTAGTGACCATGACCGCGCTCTCCATTCTTTATGTTCTTTTGGAAGCCCCGTTTGTAGCCATGATCAATCTGATTGTGTATGCCGGAGCCATCCTGGTTCTTTTCCTTTTTGTGATCATGCTGCTAGGTCTTGGCGCGCGCGATATTCCGCTGCTTCGCCGCTTTCGTCCCGGATTTTTGCCGGCCGCTGGACTCACCTCAGGTTTTCTCATTCTTCTTTTGTTGCTCCTAACACGCGGCCCCGGACAAAATTCTTTTCAAACCGTGGGTGGAGATGTTCAGGCTATTGGTTTCAAACTTTTAACGGTTTACTTGCTGCCTTTTGAACTCATCTCGCTCCTGCTTCTTTTGGCAATTCTTGCAGCCGTGGCCCTGGCTAAGCATGAGGATCCAGCATGATTACGCCTTATCATTATTTAGCGCTTGCCGGAATTTTATTCGGACTTGGACTATTAGGGCTTTTGATCCGCCGAAACGTGCTTTTAATTTTGCTTTCCATTGAACTCATGCTGAATGCCGCGAACCTTGTCCTGGTGACGGGCGCGAATCTTCACGGAGAAACCGATGGTCAAATTCTTGCATTTTTAGTCATGGTGATTGCTGCGGCTGAGGTCACTATCGGGCTGGCGGTCGCGCTTTTATTATTTCGCAAGGTAAACTCCACGGATACGCATGAGATCCGGTGGTTGAAAGGATAAAAAGTTGTGGGTTTTGAGTATTGAGTCGTGAGTTAATGAACACTCAGTACCCATAACCCAAGGCTCTCTACTATGTCGTTATCAATGCTACTCTGGTTTATTTTAGGAATTCCGTTCGCGGTTGCGGCTGTTATTTTATTTATTACGCTGCCAAAACCGCGTCTTTCCGCTTGGCTGGCTTTAGGCGGCATGGTCACGGCTTTTATTCTAACCTGCATCCTGGCAATGAATAATCCGCTTGAAACACTGAACCAAACCCCGCTGGAAGCCTCCATTTCCTGGATCCAGGCCGGGAGTTTGTCGCTTGAATTCGGCGTGCTTCTGGACGGCCTTAGTTTGCTCATGCTGTTTATTGTGACAGGTGTGGGATCTTTGATTTTTCTCTATTCGATTTCTTATATGAAGGGCGAGACCGGATACAGCCGCTATTTTGCTTCGCTTTCTTTGTTTGCCTTTTCCATGCTGGGAATTGTGCTCTCGAATAACTTGCTTGGCGTTTTTATTTTCTGGGAAATGGTGGGCCTCAGCTCTTATCTTTTAATTGGGTTCTGGTTTGAAAAACCTTCCGCAGCCACTGCCAGTAAAAAGGCTTTTTTGACCACGCGTGTGGGCGATGTCGGGATGATGATTGGGATTTTGCTGCTTTTTGGAGCGCTCGCTGAACGCGGAGTCCTGGCCACTCTGAATTTTCATTCCCTTCAGGCCGTGCTCCCCAATGCCGGACTTCCGGTTCCGCTCCTCACCTTGATCGCGCTTTTGATTTTTTGTGGAGTAGCGGGAAAATCTGCACAAGTTCCGCTTCACGTCTGGCTCCCGGATGCCATGGAAGGTCCAACTCCGGTCAGCGCCTTAATTCACGCCGCGACAATGGTCGCAGCCGGCGTTTTTCTTTTGGCGCGCCTTTTCTTTCTATTTGAATTGAGCCCGGATGCGCTCCGGACCATTGCCTGGATCGGCGGAATTACCGCTTTGATTCCAGCCACCATTGCACTCGTTCAAGATGATATTAAAAAAATCCTCGCTTATTCAACACTGAGTCAGCTTGGTTACATGGTCATGGCTATCGGACTCGGAAATCGAGAGGCCGGGATGTTTCATCTCACAACGCATGCCTTTTTTAAGGCCCTGCTTTTCCTCGGAGCCGGCAGTTTGATTCACGGCATGCACACGCAAAATATTTGGGAGATGCGCACAAAGCCTGGAAATATCAAGTCTATGCCCGTGACCTCCATTGCTTTTTTGATCGGGACAGCCGCCTTGATGGGCATTCCTCCGCTCAGCGGATTTTATAGCAAAGAAGAAGTTTTGGCCGCAGCCAGTCACGGCCCTCACATTCTTTTTTATGTCGCGCTCACAGTCGTTTTTTTAACTTCATTTTATATGGGCCGACTTTGCACCCTGGTATTTTTTAATCAGGGCTCCAAGACCCACGGACACGCGCATGAATCCGACAAGATTATTTTATTACCCTTAATTCTTCTGGCGATCTTCTCAGCCATTGCCGGTTTTCTTCCTATTAAATCCTTCATTGAAGGCATTTCTCACGAGGCGCTTCACGGCCCGGAATGGCTGAAGGGCGCTTCGATTTTAATTGCCCTTTCAGGGTTTGCTGTGTCTTGGTTGCTTTATAGTAAAAAATCCGGCCCAAGCACGAGGCAGTCATGGGCCAACACTCTCCTGTCGCAAAAATATTATTTCGATGCGTTCTATGATGCGCTGATCAAAGTCATACAAGAGAATTTGGCAGCATTTTTTGACTGGTTTGAACGTCAGGCCGTGGTACGGCTTGCTGTAAATGGCACGGCAGCGGTCACGCAGTTTGCAGGACGAACGCTTACCAAGCTTCAAACCGGAGCCGTTCAATTTTATGCCTTAGCAGTTTCCATTGGCATTACGATTTTTTTATTTCTTTTACTTTTGAGGGCTTAACATGATTCTTTTGTTTCCTTGGCTGCCGATTCTTGCTGCGTTTGGAGTGATGCTCATCCCCGCCAAGCAGGAACAGCACATGAAAACGCTGACCATTGGCGCATGTCTTTTAAATTTCCTGATGGTGCTTTGCTATCTCACGCGTTACGACACCGAGGTGGGCGGCTATCAATTTGTACACAGTTTTAACTGGATCTCTGCGCTTGGTATTCATTATCAGGTCGGTCTGGACGGAATCAATCTGACGCTTTGCCTTCTTCATGCGCTCGTCTCACTCGCTGGAGCCTTTGTCAGCACCTGGCCCAAGAATCGGATGAAGGAATATTTGGTGTTTTATTTGTTTCTGGTGGGCGCGATCTACGGAGTCTTCACTTCCTTAGACATGTTTCTCCTCTATCTTTTTTATGAACTGACGCTGGTTCCGCTTTATCCCATGATCGGAATCTGGGGATCTAAGAATAAAGATTACGGCGCCATGAAACTAACCCTCATGATTACCGGCGGCGCGGTTTTGGCGCTTTTTGGTCTTATGGTTTTTTATAAAAATTTAGGCATGCAAAGTTTTGATCTGATTCATCTGCCGGCCCTCATCCGCTCGCGGTCTGTGATCCAAGGCGAAACCATGCTGGCGGGCCTTTTTCTAGTGGGTTTTGGCGTCATTGCCTCACTCTGGCCGCTGCACAGCTGGTCACCCATTGGCTATGCAGCTGCGCCGACCTCGGTCAGCATGCTGCACGCCGGCGTTTTGAAAAAAATGGGGCCTTATCTCATTTTGAGAATTGCGGTCACTTTACTTCCGAACGGAGTCCGTGAATGGTCCGGGCCTTTATCCATTTTGTCAGCGATTGGAATTTTGTACGCTGCGTACGCGGCCGTTAAACAAGAAGATCTGAAATTTATCATTGGGTTTTCAAGCGTAAGTCACATGGGATATATTCTGCTCGCTATTGCCGCCATGACTCCGGTTGCACTTTCTGGCGCGGTGCTGCTCATGTTCTCTCATGGAGTGATGGCAGCCGCAACTTTTGCTTCCATCGGATTTCTTTATGAACAGACTCATAAACGCGGCGTTTCAGATTTCGGCGGTCTGGGACGGCAAGCTCCCTTTCTTGCGCTCGTCATGATCATGGCCTCGCTTGCCTCACTCGGTCTTCCGGGATTTTCAAATTTTGTTTCTGAGCTTCTTGTATTTTTCGGATCGTGGGCACGATTCCCCGCGCTTGTTATTCTGGCAATCTTCGGTGTGTTTATGACCTCGCTTTATCTCATGCGCATGATTCAAAAGGTTTGTTACGGTCCAGCCAATCCAGCATGGCAAAATTTCAAGGATGTCTCAGGTCTGGAAGGAAAGTTTCCTTTTGTCCTGCTTTTGGGCGCATTGATTCTTTTTGGCTGCTGGCCTCAAGGTCTACTACGCCTCATTAGTCCTGCGGTAGGAGCCATGTTGTCATGAATCTATCCCTCTTGAAACCCGAATGGGCAGCATTTGCCTGCCTTCTCTTTTTTGTAATCGCAGATCTCCTCAAGGGTGAGAGAAATTCACTTTCGCCCTGTGATTCGCGCACCTTTAGTGCGCTTTCAATCGTGGCCTGCGCATTTTTGGGAGGGGTTGTTTGGATGTCCCGAGACATCGGCGAGGCTTTTTCTGGACTTTATCAGGCCGATGCCTTTTCACGGTACTTCAAATTACTTTTTACCGGCATGTTGGCCGTACAATTTTTTATTTCTCATGCTTTTTTTGTAAAACGGCCTGAAAAATCCGAGCCATACTTTTTGGTGCTTTGGATCACAGTCCTTGGCATGTTCTTTCTGGCCTCAGCCAATGACCTCTTTGTGGCGTTTCTGTCCGTTGAAGTCGTCACCCTTTCTTTTTATATTCTGACTGCTTATTTAAAACGCGATATCCTTTCCATCGAATCCGGGCTGAAATATTTAATCATGGGCTCTTTGGCCTCCGCGCTTATGATTTTTGGCATTGGACTCATTTATGTCGCAGCGGGCTCCACTCATTTCAATGTGCTATCAGGTATTTTACTTGGACCTGTGCATGAGAAGCTTTTGCTGGCTGGATTTTTGATGCTGCTCTGTGGAATCGGATTTAAAATCGCGGCCTTTCCTTTCCAATTTTGGGCTCCGGATGTTTATCAAGGTGCTCCGACTCCAACGGTTGCGTTTCTTTCTGTGGGATCAAAAACCGCAGGTTTTGTCTTTTTGCTTCGCTTGCTCAGTCAGGTTTTCTTTATCACCACCACCCGGGAAGGCATCCTATTATTTTCCGGCCTTGCGGCCATGACGCTTATTTATGGGAATTTGGGTGCGCTCAATCAAACTTCTATGAAGCGCCTTTTGGGATATTCCAGTATTGGCCACGCCGGTTACCTCTTGATTGGAATTGCGGCAGGAATTCCGCTTGGACACGCAGCGGTGCTCTATTATTTGATAGCTTATGCGGTCACAAATCTTACTGCGTTTACGGTCTTGGTACTAGCGGGACGATCGATTGCCAGTGATCAGATTTCTGCTTATTCAGGTCTGGCGCGCCGTTCGCCGTTCATGGCTGCGTGCTTCTTTATTGCCCTGATTTCTTTGGCAGGCGTTCCTCCCACAGCAGGCTTTTTTGGAAAATTTCTTGTGCTGCTAGCTGCCGTGCAGTCTGGTTTGGGATGGCTAGCTTTGCTGGGACTTGTCTTTGTGGTGGTTTCTCTTTATTACTATTTATCGATTGTTCGAACGCTCTATGTCGCTGAACCGGAATCGCTGGATCCCATCATCGTCTCTTTGCCCTATCGATTACTTTTGGGGTTGCTTGTGGCAGGAATTTTTGTGCTCGGACTTTTCCAGTCCCCGTTTTACTCCCAAGTCCTTGCGATCGTATCTTAATCGGCGACCCATACGCGATCAAACAACTGCTTGATTGTTTGACCCTTCGACTTCGCTCAGGGTGAGGTGTCGGGAAAAACTTTCTGTTCCCTTACATATTCATTGAACGGCGAAGCGCTGGATGCATTTTGGCAGGACTCCAAGGTGGATCAAAAGTCATTTCCACTTGGATTTCTTTGATTTGAGGCACTGTTGATAATTTATTTTGGATGTCGGTCTTCAGCCAATCTCCCATGCCGCAACCCGGAGCGGTGAGCGTCATTTGGACATAAACCTTTTTATCTCCGGGAGCAGCCGGAACATCTTCCACCTTACATTGATAAATCAGGCCCAAATCCACGATATTATGCGGAATTTCAGGATCGTAACAGGTCCTTAAATGCTCCCAAACAAGATCCTCCACCGGTTTAGCCTCAGTGTTGCTCATGAGTTTTTTGACTTCTTCCGGGATCTCTTTGCCGAGAGCATCCGCGTCCACGCCTGATATGCTCGCCATGAGCCCTTGATAGTTCTGAACCGTGAAAGTGCCTCCCAGGGATTGGCTGATTCGTACTTCGGTGCCAGGATAGAGAATGATCTTACGGCCGCTGGGAATTTCGGTAGCCGTACACTCACGCTTAATCACAACGGTTTCAGGATGCTGCATCATGGAAAAACTCCTTTAAGTTCAAGTGGCTCGAATTATAGCCTTCGCCCACCTTACTGAGTATCTTTTTTTGAGCATTTAGCGTTAAAAATAACTCTCAGGATTGTAGGGATAACTGTCGATGCTATAATGAATTAGAGATTGCTAACCAAAGGGGTGTGTCCAATGAAAAAAGTCCTCTTTTTATCACTTGCACTTGTCTTGTCCCTGTTGCTTACTACTTCACCGCTTTACGCTGTGGGCTCCTCAGGATTTGAAAACGCATCTTTCAGCGCCTATTCCATCAGCCAATCCAATGCCGTGACCGCTCAGGCCGATGAACCTGCAGCTATTTCCTATAACCCAGCCGGTATTGCCCAGTTAAAAGGCATTCAATCGAGTTCGAATTTTGGATTTATTAATGCGGTGACGCGCGTCCATCAAGGAGAGAGCAGCTCTTACAGTGCAGGCACCATGAATTTTGTTCCAACAGGCTATCTGACCATCAATCCCGGCAAGGTTTTTAATGACCGTCTTGTGTTCGGTATCGGCTCGGATTCTCCCTTTGGCCTCGCCACCCGTTACGATTCTAATCTTGCAGCTACGCGTTATACGGGATTCAATAATTGGATCAAAATGTTTACGATCAAGCCCACTCTTTCTGCCAAAATCACCGATTGGCTCATGGTGGGTGCAGGGCCTGTGTATTACAATCTTTTTGATTTAGGAACCGTTTTAGCTTATCCAAATCGCTCCATCTTTGGAACTCCGCCGGACGGTCAATTGCGAGCTCATTTGGAAGGTGTCGCATGGGGCTGGCAGCTTGGAACGCTTCTGAAACCGCATCCACGTCATCAATTTGGGTTTTATTTCCGAAGTCCGGCCAAGATTCATGCGCGCGGCCGAGTGAAGGTGGAAGGTGCTGCATATTCACAAAGCCCTAATTTTGAAACAGGCGCTTATACCAACATGGATTTACCTCTGAATATGACCTGGGCCTGGGCATTTAAAATAACTCCGAAAACCACTGTGGAAACAGACTTGGGATATACTCGTTGGTCCACCTACAACCGTCTTCACGTCATTCGGACAGACTCTATTGCCGCTTCAAGCGCTCCGTTTGCAGGAGCTGATAACAGACTTCTTGACTCCATTGGGTTTGGTCCGGATGCTGATAAAGACTACAAAGATACTTTTTCTTTACAGATGGGCGTGAATCACAAACTCCGCGATTGGTTCCGGATCATGGGTGGTTTTCTCTTTTACTCCGCAGCGCTTCCCCGAGCTCATTTTACGCCCGTAGTCCCCGATGGACACCGCCTTGGTTTTTCTGTCGGGACCAGCTGGGATATGAACAAGTATTTGACGCTGGATTTAGCTTACTTGAATGAGCTGATTTTAAGCCGGACCATTGATAACACGGTAAGCGAATCCATTCCCGGATCCTCCGTAGATGGTAAATATTTTTCGGACATCAACGCGCTTTTAGTTACGATGCGCGTGAAATGGGAAGATGTGTTTGATCCAAAAACAGACATCGAGAAAGTGGAAGAGCCTAAAACTGCTCCCAAAATTATCCTAACAGAACCCGAGCCCAAAGCACCGGCACAAGCGGCTGCGCCTCAAACCTCAGCGCCCGTTATTAAATAGTTTTTGCTCGTTATCGAGGGACTGTCCCCGCATGGGCGACAGTCCCTTTTTTTACACCAGTCCCTCGCGGCCGTAATAATGTTCCAAAGCAGACTGAATGTCCTGCGGAGTGGCCAAGGCTGTTTCAATATCACGGATTCCTATCAATCGCTCCAAAATACTGATCGGCCACATATCTAAGGGGTCTGAAATAGCCACGAGAAGCTCTCCCTGTCGAAAAGCCAGGGGCATCAAAGCGTGTTCGTAAACAAAATGTTTTGGGACAAGGTCCACGGCCTGCTTGGAGACAACGCTTTCGGAGATTCGAACGAATTTTTTCCCAAACTGAATGGCCAAAGATTCAAAAAGAATTTCGGAAGAAATGAGCCCTTGATGAAGAAGGATATCGCCAATGGGCTTTTGCGTTTCTTTTTGCACTTCAAGCGCCATCTCAAGATCCGGCCAGCGAATCCATCCTTTTTGGATCATGATTTCGCCGATCCGCCATTCAAATTGCCGGACAGGAGCATTCGGATTAGCATCGACCATACTTTGATCTTACTTAGAACCTTCTATAGATCAAACAATTTAATGAAGCATTCCTGATTATTTTATCTCTTTTTCGCTCATTGGGTGCGATCAAGCAAGACATGGCTTTGCCGTTCATAGCTTTTTTTAAGCTCATCCCAATCGTACCAGCTGAGATCAACTCCCTTTCCCTTCTGTACAGAAAAAACAGCATAACAAACCCCCGGATACACAGGCGCCCCTTCAAAAAGAGCGATCCTTGCATCTTCCAAAGAGAATTGTGAGGGATGATCGATGTGTGAATGATAAATGACGCGAAGACAGGTTCCGGTTTCGCACATCATCTTATGAATATTGAAGAGGTCTTTGGGGTTAATCCAATAGGCTTGCGAAGCCGTGCGGCGAAAAGTCGCAGGGTCTTGCGCATGAAGTTCATCCGCACTATTTTGGCATGGAATAAGGCGAATTAATTGATCTGGATTTTTCTGAGATCCTAAAATCACACCGCAGCATTCACGGGGGTATTCCCGCTCAGCATGATCGGTCATTTGTTTAAGCCAGGCATCCGGTAATTTAGGAACCATAAAGATCCATCAGCTTTTTCGGATCAGAAAAGTCAGGCAATACCCAATCCGCACCCGCTTGATAAAATTCATCTTCGCGGGTTTTGCCGGTAAGAATTCCGAGTGTACGCGTTGCTTGATTTTTTCCAGACAAAATATCCTGCACGGTATCTCCGATCACCGTCACTTGATGTGGGAGAAATTCTTTTTTCGCAATTGCATTGGCACGGTCCATGGCTTTTCGAACCAACACAGATCGTTCGTGAGAATCACAACCAAACCCCCCAAAGCTAAAAAAATGATCGAGATTCCCGCGTTTTAGTTTTAAATAAGCGGTCGTTTTAAAATTCCCCGTGGCTAACCCCAATAAAAACCGCGGATCCTCGGAAAGCAATCTGAGCATTTCTGAAACACCCGGCATGAGCCTGAATCGTTCCGATTGATAAATCTCTTCCTCAAAATATTGGCGGTAAAGCTCCGCGATTTCCTGCTCTTCTCCGGCATTCACTTCACGGCCCAGCGCGTGGCTGGCTACTTCCTGAATCAAAAGAGGATCCGTCTTGCCATCCGCCCGTGTCGGACCCCAGGCCTTCTGCACACCAAATAAGGTCTCAAAGGCCCTCTCAAAGGCAATTCGCCCGGCACCGCCGGTATAGAGCAGGGTTCCATCGATATCAAAGAGGAGGAGGTATTGAGGCGTGACCATGTATAAAATTGTATCAGAGGAGATTTAAAGCGGATACCACCTTAAAAAGCGCTGCGAGGGGATTTTAAAACTAATCTTGATGATGAACGCCTGCGAGTTTTCCGTCACGAATTTTGACGAGAACCCAAGGGGCTTTCTTGCTGCTTCCTTTTCGAATTTTTACATCCAGATTCGGATGCGAACTCGTAAAGGAAGAGAGGTCGATCGAGGAGTTGTTGACTTCCTGTTGTGCGAGATATTTTGATTTTGATCCCGCGGCTTCACGGATCTCTGCTGTGTTCAAATCATTCCCCGCCGTTTCAAAACCCGCCTCAACCGCAAGATTAGTGAAAGACAGAGTTCCGTTTTGAAGACTAAAATCATCCAAAGGATTTACGTGTGAATACCAGTATTTGGCAAGCAAATCTCGTCGCTCAATTAAGATTTTTGAAACCATATCAGCATCTTCAGATTTTGAATAATCACCTGTTTTCACCAAAGTCCGGATATCTTCATCGCTGAAAGATTTCACAATCTTCGCGGCCCAAAAACCATCAGCACTTGTCAAATCTTTAAAGGCATAGTTGGGAAGCTGACTCTTATAAGTTTCGAATTTTAAATATCGATTATCCCAATAGCCCACCGCAGGCGCTTGGGTAGAGGCTTCTCCGGATTCGCGCCATTTTTTCTGCCAAGCCTTTTCCCACAATCCCAGCGAAAAGTATTCTTTGGTAGAATCGCCGTAATCCACAAGATTTTCATACGTGAACATGGGCGGCTTCACTCCTCCGCGCGCCGCACCAAAGGCATCGTTAAAATCAATCAGATAATGCCTCAATACCTGTTGGCCATTTTCTTCCACCAACATATCCAGGGAATTGCCTTCCCGAATATCATAAAAATTGAGCCAGGATGCAAACACCCTAAGGGCACGCAAAGTACGGAGCCGTTCATGATCAATCTTGTCCTGAGGATCCTCTTTACGCCGGCCCTGAAACGGCGTAAATCCTTTACTCACGCCTTTTAATATTTTTCCGGCGGAAGCCCGGTAACGACCTTGGTCGTCCTGCGGCATAAACATCATGTATTTTTCAAATCGTTCGCGGGTCAACTTTTTCATAAATCCAGAATCGTCACGAATGGTCGCCTCGGGGTCAATTTCTGCCTGATCCAGCGTAAAATAAGCGACCGAATATTGCGGAACGTTATACCCAATGGCATGCATGATACGGCTGGCCACGGATTCTCCGGCGGTCGAAACTTCAAAAGCTTCTACAGAATCAAATTTAAACAAGTATTCCTCGCCCTTCGCGTCCCGAATAAAAAATCCGGGAGAGGTTCCGTCATATTTTCCACGAACCACGGTAAATTTGGAAAGATCGGGTCCGCTGTTTTCGCTGGGGCCTTTTGCCAAGGCCTCGGCGCTCATTCTTTCTTTTCCGTGACGGTTGGTAAAAAAGAGGGAATCCGGGACTTCATCAAAATCATTGACGTCTTGAGCGATCAGCTTTTTACCCGTAATGCCGCGATAAAGCCGGTCCAGGCGAAGATAATTGGTAACTTCATAATAACCATTCTGTAAAAAAACGTCGCGGTACTGGCCGGTTTCGAGTTTTTTAATTTCCTCGGCCGAAACCATGGGCATAGAGATCACGAACGCTGCGGCGAACGCGATGATCCCAATCTTGATTTTAGAAAGGTGTGCTGCTTTTTGCATAAAAGGCTGTTCCTTCATCTCCATGAGCGACCTCGAGCGACAACACCACAAAGTTGGCGACGCTGGTCCGTAATCCGGTTCCGTAAGAGACTTTAAAATTGTCAAAACCTACGTCATGAATACGGTCAAAGACTTGTCCGACATCGGTAAAAATCACGGCATCGGTTTTGCAATCTCTGTATTCCCAAATATTATAACGATATTCCAAGTTGAACAGTAACAGGCTGCTGTCCGTAAAACGATTATTTTCATATCCTCGCAGCGGCTGGGTTAAATAATTGAAAGGCCCGAATCCTCCGAGCCGCGCCATCTGATGAAAGGGAATGTTGTGTCCGCTGGCCGCATTATTATGTTCCGCTAAAACATGCCCGGCTAAAATTCTGCGTTTGGATCCCAAGGGAAGATACTTAGCCCCTTCAAAGGCATAACGATAAAAACCCGCATCTGAATCTCCAACCCCTTCATTGTAGCTCCAAAGTAATTGCGCCAAACTTCCCTGCGTGGATAAGCTTCCTTGATTTCGAGTATCGCGTTCGGCATCTAATTGATAGGTCAGAAGATTGTCGCCTTCAATTCCCGGAACCTGTGGTCCCAGAAGCCCTTCACCGTGGCGGCCGCGGCTGCCGTCCGTTCCGCCGGAGATATTGATATGTTTGTATCCAAAGCGGGCGTTCGTACTGTAAACCATGCCCGGCTTGTAACCAATTAGATATTCCAAATCGGTTTCTTCGCGCTCATAGTCGTAGCCCTCGCCTTTGCTGGAATGAGGGCCGATTCCAAAGAAATATTCATTGGGACGGTTTTCATATTGAACATATCCCTCGGTGCGAAACCCCGTACCCGCAATACGCTCTTTGCCCAAGCGAGACCCTAATCGGAAATTCGTATCGCGGTTATATTGAATCCAGCTTTCCGCCACCACATCGGGGAATTGCTCTTTCTGTCTGAGAAGCCTCACAAAATCAACCTCAGCTCCGAGATTGAGACTGGCCAAACCCATTAAGCTGACTTTAGGGGTCAATCCTTTGTCTTGGATCCAGTCATACATCCAGGCCATTTTGGCTGGAATTTTATGCCGATCAAGATAATTGAGGGTTTTGACTGCAGGATATTTAACAAGAGCAAAAGGAACTACGGGAAATTGAGTCAGACTCTTTTCAACCAGGGACGCCTGACGAGGCGCGGTTAAAGACGGCGCATACTTATCATAATCAAGCTCTTTGGCCAAAAGCTGATAGGAGAGGCCGGCAAGCACCACCAGGAGTCCTGCCAGAGACGCAACAACTCTTTTTGAATTCATGCCCACATCATCGGGTTGATTTGAAAAACCAAAAATCGATTTATTACTGAATCATTATCGGCTGACTTCGAATTTCCTTAAGAAGCCTAAGGTTCTATTTTGCCTAAGTGCTTTTTAATTTGCAACTAATACTTCTACAAATTTTATATTTTTTGTTCCGGCTGGTGGATTAAGGTCTGATAAATCTTCAATAAATACCGGACCGCGAATATCCAAAACGGAACTAAAAAGACAAGAAGAATGGCCACTCGATTGGGCGCCAGATGAAGCAACGGCAGCCCCGCCGCAATCCAGACTCCGCCAAGCGATTTCGCCATGCGATATCCCAGCATATCAATTAAAGGCTTGATCCGCCGGCGTGTTTTGCTGGAAATAGGTAAATAAAGGACTTCTTTGGTTGCCTGCTGGACGGAGACGGTGGTCCCGCCCTCAAACATGCGCAGCATAATGGCGGCCATGAGCGTAGGCGCTGAAAAATTCATGACTCCAAAAAGCGCGAGCCCGATCGGAAGTAAATAGAGGGATATGCTGACGCCCAAATACCGAAGGATCAGGCTCGTCACAAAAAACTGCATCAAAAATGACAATGTATTGAGGGACGCAAAAAATCCCCCGAAAAAAGCGGTTAGATTTTCTTTACCATGAATCGTTTGGGCAGCGACTACACTGAGTTGATTATCGGTGATGGCTCCCGCCATTTTAGCCATCATCACAATGATACAAAGCAGGATAAGATAAGGCGATTTTAAAAAATATCCCAATGCGCTCTTGGGATCTTCCTGTGAGGTCGCGCCTTCGGGTTCAGTTGCAGCAAGATTTTGCGGCGAATGACAATAGAGCTCACACAGCTTATGGACCAGAAAAAAACAGCTGCTGAGAATTATCGCGGCCACACCAATTAAATCCTCGGTCGAGATCCAGCGAACAAGGCCTTGTGCCACCATGCCGCCAGCAATACCACCGAGGGATCCTCCGGCTAAAATGCACCCAAAAAGCCGTTTGGCTTCGTGTGTCGTAAAAAGATCATTGGCCAAGGTCCAAAATACCGTAGTCATGGTAATAGAGAGCGCGGCATGCCATAGATAAAAAAGTCCCGGAACATAGGACGTATGAAGCCGAGCCGCCAGCCAAAAAATCACCAGCGAACTGGGAAAGAAAAGGAGCATGGACTTATAAAAAACGGATTTGTTCACCCGCTTAGCAAACTTCATATAAAGGAAGGTCACTAAAATCAAAAAGGGCCCTTCGCCCATATAGGCCCAGGAAAGCTTGTCTGCACCGTAGGAGGTAATAAAAAGGGAGCGTTGAACCGGTTTCAGAATATAGAGGACTGTGATGGTCAGAAAAAAATAAAGGAACATGAGCAAAACGCGCGAACCCTCCCCAGGATAGATATGAAGAAAGGGTTTGGCGGCCCGACCTAAAAGTTCCTGCCCTCTTTTTTTCCAGCTCATTCGCGTTCATCTCCCACTTCAAAAGCATTGGGAATATATCGAATTTGCAGCGCCTGACCTGATCCCGCGCTCACGGCAATGACATCAAAACTTATCGGCATATCTTCTTTTTTCCTTGCCTTGAGATACCACTGAGCGAGGCGAATGATCTTTTTCTGTTTACCGAGCGTCACCGCTTCTTCGGGCTCGCCGTATCGATTCGAGGTGCGGGTTTTTACTTCTACAAAACGGATCCTCCGGCCCTGTGCAGCCACAATATCGATTTCGCCAAGCGGGCAGCGGAAATTTTTTTCGAGAATTTGAAATCCCTTTTTCTCTAAAAATGCCCAAGCCGCGATTTCCCCCTGCGTTCCCAAATCATATCGGAACGAATGCCGGCCCGGAGTCAATTTCATAAGAAGACTTGTTGTTTTTGGAAGTGTTCTCTGACCGGAGAAAACGAGCGGCGATGGACCCCGCTGGGGCCGAAG
This sequence comes from uncultured bacterium, assembly GCA_964460795.1. Classification (GTDB taxonomy): domain Bacteria; phylum Omnitrophota; class Omnitrophia; order Omnitrophales; family Aquincolibacteriaceae; genus CAZOOM01. Next base: position 21,563 of record CAYWRU010000051.1, read on the forward strand.
GTCGTCAGATTTTGAAGATGTTGAGGCGTGGCATAACCCTTATGTTCGGCAAAACCATATTGAGGAAAGGTCTGATCAAGACGCATCATCCAGGCATCGCGGTACACTTTGGCAATAATGGAGGCTGCGGCAATGACTGCGGATTTCAGATCGCCTTTGACAATCGCAGCTTGGCGAAAAGGAATATCGATTTTCATATTGCCGTCAATCAATACCAATTCTGGTTTTCTGGAAAGTGCCAAAATAGCCTGACGCATGGCCCGGCGCGTGGCCTGGTAAATATTGATTCGGTCAATCGTAGCCTCATCCGAAACACCAATTCCGTAATCCGCGTGAAGTATCAACTGTTGATAAAGCCGCTCGCGCATAGAAGCAGAGAGAGATTTGGAATCATTAACAGGAAATAGAGGGGCGCCGGGTTTGAAGATGAGCGCGCAAGCCACTACCGGACCCGCAAGAGGTCCGCGGCCAGCCTCATCCACTCCGGCAAGGAGCGTCGCACTCCCCGCACATTGTTGGTCAAAGGCATAGCGCGCGTGATCCGTATCACGCAGAAAAAATCCCGACTCGGATTCGGACGATTCGTCCAGCGTCACGAGTCGGTCAGACATCGCAGTCCTTAGGCGGCAGCCATCGCCGATTTTTTGCGAAGATGATACAGCCGGGCGCGGCGAACCTTGCCCTTACGTGCAACTTGAATTTTTTCAATGGTCGGGGAATAAAGCGGAAAAATCTTTTCCACCATATCTCCGTGACTCTCTTTAATCACCGAGAATGTTTTTCCGGCTCCGATGCCGCGCTTACGCAGACAGATACCTTCGAAAATCTGTGTGCGGGTCTTATCGCCCTCTTTCACCTTGATGTGAACTTTGAGCGTATCGCCCACGCGAAAATCAGGTATTTTTTTTAGGCTGTCTTTATCAACGATATCCAGTGCTTTAGCTCTCACGTCTGACTCCTTTTTTTAGAATAATTTCTTTTTGTCTCACTCCTGATGAACCTAAATCAGGTCGAACCGTGCGCGTCGCATGCCGGCCTGCTTCCTCACGCCACCGGGCAATCTTGGCATGATGACCCGACAGTAAAACTTCCGGAATGTCCCATCCGCGAAAAATACGCGGCTGTGTGTACTGCGGATATTCAAGACCATCGATTTCAAAACTTTCTTCTGCTAGAGAAGCTTCATTGCCCAGTACTCCGGGCACCAGCCGCGCCACCGCTTCGACCACACAAAGCGCCGGAGCCTCTCCGCCCATGGCGATAAAATCGCCGATGGAAATCACCTGGTCTGCAAGATGTTCATGAACCCGGTGATCAATCCCTTCATAATGACCCGCAATCAAAATCAGCTGTTTTTTTAACGCCAGCTTGCGTGCCGTACGCTGGGTGAATCGTTCGCCTTTGGCGTCCAGCACCACCACCCACGCATCTTCCTGACGAACGGCTTCCACACACTCAAAAATCGGACCGGCTTTCATCACCATGCCCGGACCGCCCCCAAAGGGTTTGGCGTCCACCGATTTGTGCCGATCGTGCGTATGCCGGCGAAGATCATGCACTTGCACTTCGATCTTTTTTTTTGCAATCGCTTTTCCCAAAATGGACTGCGCCAGCGGTCCATCAAAAAACGCCGGGAAAATCGTCACCACATCGATGCGGAGACTCATGAGAGCATCCAAACGTCTAGACTTATTTCTTGGCTGCTTTTTTACGGCGCTTAAGCAAAGATTTCATAGTCGGAGAAAGCTGGGCTCCCTTAGAAAGCCAGTATTCCAAACGATCATCTTTGACTACGATTTTTTCTACTTTCGGAAGCGGATCGTAATGTCCGATTTCCTCGATGAAACGTCCATCGCGCGGCATCTTGGCATCGCTGACTACTACACGCCAAACACTCCGGTTGTTGGTGCCGCATCGTTTAAGTCGAATCTTAACTGACAAGGTTTCCTCCTTATTTTTTACTCTTAGCTATCAGATAACAGATTGCAGATATCAGATAATTTTTGATCGGAGTTTAAACCACCGACATCTGCTATCTGACATCTGATATCTTGTTTTTTATTTATTCTTTCTCGCGGCGAATTCTTGCGCCCAAGGACATGAATTTATCCTCAATTTTCTCGTAACCACGATCGAGGTGATAAATTCGGTGAACCTCGGTCTCGCCTTCCGCCACAAGACCCGCAATCACAAGTGCAGCGCTGGCTCTCAAATCCGAGGCCATGACCGGCGCACCGCTCAAGCGCTTGACTCCATGAACAATCGCACTGGCTCCTTCCAAAAAAATCTGAGAGCCCATACGATTGAGTTCACTCACATGCATAAAACGGTCCGGATAAATTTTTTCCGTAATTACGCTAATGCCCGGAGTAATCGACATCAGCGCCATCATCTGCGCCTGAAGATCCGTTGGAAATCCAGGATAGGGCAGCGTGGTAACGCCTACGGATCGCAATTTCCCAACGCGCCGCACGCGCATCTGGTTTTTTCGCTCCTCAATCCGCACGCCCGCTTGAAGCAGTTTATCAATCACCACATTGTGGTGCATGCTTTCTATATTGCGAATAGTCACATCGCCGCCTGACATAGCGGCGGCCATCATAAAAGTCTGGGCCTCGATTCGATCCGGAATAATTCGGTACCGAATACCGTGAAGTTTTTTAACGCCTTCGATCTCAATCCGGTGCGATCCTTCTCCGGAAATTTTTGCGCCCATTTTTTTCAAAAACCGCGCCAGATCGACCACTTCCGGCTCACTCGCCGCATTTTCAATGATCGTTTTTCCTTTAGCAAACACCGAAGCCATCATGACATTCCCGGTAGCCAAAACCGAGGATCCAAAGGCGCCGCCTAAATAAATATTGCTGCCGCGAAGCTGGCGCTTGGCCTTGGCATGAACATATCCATGCACGGTATCAATCTCAGCGCCGAGCGCACTCAGTCCTTTCAAATGAAGATCAATGGGCCGGGGACCAATCACGCATCCTCCGGGGAGTGAAACTTCGGCATATCCCGTACGCGCGAGCAGCGGCCCTAGCACGCACACCGAGGCGCGCATGGTGCTCACGAGTTTATACGGCGCCACGGGGTTCAAATCACCCGAAGCCTTGATCAGCACCTGTCCATTTTGATAAAGAGCCTTGGCTCCCAAAGACCGCAGGAGCTTGACCATGGTGTGGACGTCGCGCAAATCCGGGACGCCCTCGATCACAGTCTCTTCATTCGTAAGCAGTGCCGCTGCCATAATAGGAAGCGCAGCGTTCTTCGCTCCGGAGATGTTCACCTCTCCCTTGAGCTTCGTCCCGCCCTGAATGATCATCTTTTCCATCAAAAACTCCGAATCGCTTACTATTTGCGCGTCAAGACCACGCGCGAAAGACCTAAATAATCTAAAATGATTTCTGGTTCTTCAAAAATCTTCTGTTCGCGGATTAATTCCGCAACCGCTCCGGATTGTCCTTGTCCCACTTCAAAGGCCAGGCTTCCGCCGGACTTCAAAAACTCCGCAGCTTTTTTGACAAGACATCGATAATCTTCGAGTCCGTCTGCCCCGCCCCAGAGCGCTTCGCGAGGCTCGTAACTAAGCTCCGGCTCCATCTGACTCATATCTGAATCTGACAAATACGGCGGATTTGAAACAACCAAGCTTGGTTTTTCCATCACGCCTTGCAAAAAATCGAGCGGTTTTCGAAAGTCCTGTTCGACGATTCGCGCCCGATGTTCCAAACCGTACTGCTTCAGATTTTTTTTTGCATAAGAAAGAGCCGCCGCCGAGCGATCCAGCAAAATCGCTTCCGCTTTTGTAAAATATCTCAGGAGCGCAATTGCAATGGCTCCCGATCCAGTCCCAAAATCCAAAAATAAAAAGGGTTCATCTTTGCCAAGTCCCGATAAACGGATAACGCTTTCCACCAGAATTTCTGTTTCCGGACGAGGCACCAAACATCCCGGACCCACCGCAAGTTCCAAATCCCAAAAATAAGCTTTGCCGAGAATATATCCAAGCGGCATCCGCAGCCGGCGCTGTTCGATCCAGCCCTGAAAAACATTTTTTTGATCGAGTCCCAGCGTTTCATGAAAACGCAGATAAAGCTCAGAACGGGAACATGCTAGAAGATGTTCCAATAACCGTTCAACCTCAAATTCCGCCTGCATCTCGCCCAAGCATTCCAACTTCATTCGTCCCCAAGCCAGAAGATCCTTGACCATCAATCCAGGATCGTCTTCGAGGAGCGAAAGAGATGGAGCCCCGCGGCTTTCAAGCCGCGGTTCACTATCAATACCCGCCTCCGCTCTTTGAGCTACGGCGAGGTCCGTCCTACGCACCAACTCTCGGCGAACATCTCGCCGAAGCAA
>CAYWRU010000052.1:0-2944 GCA_964460795.1 uncultured bacterium
AGCGTTTTCAGTATGGGCGGATTTTTGGAAAACACCCTTGTCTCCGCCTTGGGCTCGAATCTTGTGGGACTCATAGCGGCCAAAGCCATCTCCGCATTTACTCTCGGGATTGTCAATATGATGGGCCAGGCCGTGGCGGGTTTTGCCACTTCCGGCCAGTTTGATTTCTCTCAAGGGTTTCAGAGTGTCATTATTTCCACGGCCATGGCCGCGGCTTTTACCCTGGCCGATTATTCTTTCCGCTCGATCACGCACCTGGGTGCATCTTCAGGACAAGGTTATTTTGAGCGTGTCCGGGACCAGGCGGGTAAAGCTAATCTTCAGCTTTTGCAGCAAAGCGCCCGGAAACTCGACTTACTCGATATCCTTTTCCCGGCGGATGGAGGAATTCTGACTCCGGTCACCTTCCAGTTTTACGCGTCTTTGACCGCAGGGCTTGCCGGTTATTTCGCGGATCAGCGCGGCCTGGCCGGAATGCTGATTTCGAGTGCGGCAGGACTCCTTCTTCAGCTTTTTGCCCCGGTCCAGACCGTTACGGATACCCGGGAAGTCATCAGTCCAGTGGACGGAAGCACCCTGATTGAGAGTACGTGGGCCGCTCAAAGGGGCATTGATGCCTTCCATAATATGTCGCAATTTGAGGACGTAGTCGGGATCTCAGGATCCGCCTCACGGTGGATAAATCTGAATGAAGTTTTTCGTTCGGTGATCTCGCCCGTGCTCCGCCAGCTTTTGATTCCCATCCTGGTCTACACCCAGCAGGAGGAAGTGCGGGATGGAAACGGAAATTATTTAAACCGCCGCGACACCTGGCTCTCGAGTCTGATCTCGGCGGGCGGAAACTGGCTCACGGGATTTTTTGGGTCTTTTCTGGAAGACCGTGCCGCGGGTCTTGTTCGTCCCTATTTGGATCGCCGCACAGCAGGCCTAAATGAGGCCCAGTCCGCTGCTTTCTTCGAAAATCTTCGGCTGAGAACAAATAATTATGAGGTCGGGACCTATTACGGAGACCATGCGGATTTTCGGGTCGGATCTTCAGGTGTGAACCCCACAGTCTATGTCCGGGGCGCTCATGGGAGCTGGCAGGTGCGGTCCACGGAAAAATCCATCACGGACTCAAAGGCCTTTGAAGAAATCGCAAAACAGATTCAAGCCAAGGCCCTGTCTGTAGATTTCGCCTATTTGACTGAGGCGAATGCCTTTCAAGCGGCGCTTACAGGAGGTCTTTTCGATCGTTTTATTATGGGCGGAAATGGTTTTATTTTCCGTAATTACAGCGGAACCGGACAGCTCGCCGGCATTGGATTCACCCATTTTGATGACAAACGGAACAGTATCGTGAATGCTTATCAATCCGCCGGTTCAAATGAATGGCGGGTGCTTAATCCGAAAAATGGGGAGTGGCAGGCCGCGACGTACGGACGTCAGGTGGATTTCCGTTTTGGGAATGCGCGGCAAATTGATTTTGGATTCGGAAGTCCGGCTCCGGAATCAGTGAACGAAGCGGCGTTTGGGCTAAGTCCAACTTATGATCGGATGCTCGCCATGAATCCCTCGGGCGCGGGTCTGATGCTCGACTTTGGGGTGAGCGGAGTGGTCTCAGGCTACCATTACTTCTTTAATACGCTTGGGCTTTCTCTTTCCGGCCAGACTCAGCAGATGATGACGAGTCTCGGCCTGGAACTTGGCATGGACCTCCGGCCTTACATGGACATCCGCGGCGCCAACGGCCAACCCACGGGGTACAAGGCTATTTTTGATGAGCGGGGCGGAGTGATTTCAAGTGTTGTTTATTCTGAAAACCAAAAATCATTCGTCCGCACGTCAAATGGAAGCTCGCTGGTCGACCGCGGCATGATCACTCGGATTTTAAAAGGCGGAGAATTTGACGGGCTGACGGCAAGAAGCCAAAGTCCAATGGATTATTTTAACCCGGTCGGCATGTCCTTTCTCTCCGATGAAATGAAAAATTATCTGATGGGGATCGGAGACAGTTATTTTGGCCTGAAATTCCGCGCTCCGCTCACGGTTTTTGATGTTATGGGCGGTATCGCAGGCACGATCTCCCTCCATGGCTTCGCCTCCGGCCAGGAAGTTTATACGGGAACCGTGAATAATAAGTCTCAAATCTTTTTTGGATCCAAAGGATCTTTAAACTCGATTAAGGTCTGGATGGAAAAAGGTAAGGACTTCAATGTATCAGATACCCAGCTCTCAGAAGCCCGCAGACTTCACCCTGAATCAAACATCACAGATGTTTTGGCCACACATTTTAATCTGAAGACCGATAGCCCGCTTGTCGAATCCTCCCAGCCACTTATGAGCATGATCATGAGCGCCGCAGCAAGTCTTGGCATGCTGAGCTACGACTTTGGAAAAGGAAAAGTCATCATCGACCCCACCAAAGCCTACCTAGTATTGATGTCCAAAGGCACGATGTTGGGTGCCCTCGCTGTCCGTGGTGCAACATATCAGGGAAAACTGGTCGCTTTTGAAGGGCTTAATAAACAGCTATACCTGATTGACAAGGATGAGTTTGTCCGTAGCAATATTTTGATATCAAAGTCAAAGGATGTATGGATCACCAGCCGTACGGATGGGGAAGGGATTTATGAAGGATGGGCGAAGAATGTCACGAATTTTACGGGGTTGGGACTGGAGTTAAGCGAGAAGAATATGGCGGTTGGATATCAGTTATTGGGGATGTCCGGGATCCAGATTTTAGATGTGAACCACAAGATTGCATTGCTTGGATCGGACGGTAAAGCGGTTGGGGTGAATGTATGGATGAACAGCGATTTTACTTACAACAATCAGGTATTTGAAGATGTGAGCGGGGCGAAGCCTGTACTGGTCAATGCGAATGGGCAGAGACTGACAAATGAAGCGAAGGATGTATGGATCACCAGCCGTACGGATGGGGAAGGGATTTATGAAGGATGGG
>CAYWRU010000052.1:3044-21553 GCA_964460795.1 uncultured bacterium
AGGTATTTGAAGATGTGAGCGGGGCGAAGCCTGTACTGGTCAATGCGAATGGGCATGCGATCGCAGAATATGAGCAAACGCGTGGGGATGATTTCATGATCACGGGCCGAACGGGCGATGTAACGCTGTACGGACGAAATAACGGGGAAGCGAAGATTTTAAACAAGTCTGAGTTTGAGGATGGGACGCTGGGAGCAATCACGCAATTGCTATATATGTTTGGTCATTTCAAAGTCCGGTATGAGCTTTTCACCGATGATGCCCGGCAAAATCCCTACATGGAATTCGGCCAAAGGGTTATCGGAGATCATTTTAATGGGAAGGATATCTATTACACGGCCGACCAAAAGCATCTATTTTGGAGTCAACCGTCTGATGGAGTCTTTTCAGAGATAACCGTCACACAAGAATATTTAGCTGGCCAGGATGTCACCCTCGATGTCGCCGGCCACTCACTGACCCGGAAATCTTACACCAAAGCCGTGTTCTCCGGTGAAATTGAGTCGGATCCCGAGATGTTTGGAATTGTCAAACAACTCATGGCCTCTTTTGGAATGCCGCTGCACCATGAATTTGAGCTTTATGATGGATCAAAATTAATCACAAGTGTTTTTGAGGAGACAGGTGCTCAGCGGGGTGCATTGCTGGCTTGTTTATTAAATGGAACTATTTATTTTCGTCATGATAACGGCCAGTACGGTATTGTTACGGTCCAAGACGCGGATATTTCAAAATATCAAACGGAAGAGGCGATGATTCGAGGTCTGTTAACGGGAGGACAATCCTTTAGCCCGCAGAACTTGAAACTTCAGAATTTGCGCAAGGAATTGGATAGTTTGAATTCACAACTTATGGGAGGAGCTGATCGGCGAGCCTCCAGTTCGGATATTGCGGCAAGAAATCGTATTTATGAACTTCGCGGTGAGATTGCAAAATTGCAATCCGAAGTGAGTTCAGCTAATTATTTAACAAAATTTGATAAAGTTAATTTCGTAGTTGCAGGTCAAGAAATTGCGAATACCAAAGACTTCACACCAGCAGAGATTCAGAGGATTACGAGTCTTTTGGGTGCTTTTGGAATTAATACAAACATTACCCTTCGTGCTTATGATTCCAACGGAGCCCTTCTTGCAACTCATGTGGCTGGCAGTATGGCGACGCTTTTTAGCACAGATGCACTCACAGCTGCTTATCAAGGTACTGGTAATCAGCTTATGTTTTATCAACAAGCTGCTGCGGGTGAGGTTATGAGCGGAGGATACTCTCCTATTCAGGCAGCAAGTCTTGCCGCAGAACTACGTAATTCAAAAGGCATGGTACTGCAAGTTCTTTCGACCAATGGTGAAGTGGGGACTCTCGTTAAAACTGCAACGACGGGGAATTTATGGTTCTCCTTTTCAAACGGAACCGAGTTGCATTATGTCATGAGTCCTCATGAGTCTCTGGGGCAACAAATTGACTATTCCGTGGTGAACGGCCAAAAGGTAACTATGAATCTCCAGACCGGAAATATCATAGCTGCTTTCAGCACTGAGGGATTCGATCTGCTTAGTAACATGCCTCAGACAACGGGAAGCATCTTATTACATGAAGGCATTCATTACAGCGTTCAAGATGTGCTTCCCATCGCGTCAATTTTAGGAGGCCCCGGTTTTGCGATGGCTCTCAATGAATATCATCGTGAATTTGCTCAGACAGATGATTATCTTTCAGAAGATGCCTTTGTTGTCGCGGGTATCGATGATTATAAGAAGATGGATGTTAAGGGTATCCTTGGATTCGCTGAAATTACAACTGCTATTACAGGGCTTGTTGCGCTTGCAGCCGAGGGAGTTCTTTTGTCCTATGTCACGGGCGGTGCCTTAGGTCTTGGAACCAGTTTTGCAAGCACAACAGCATTGGGCGGCTTAACGCTTGCGGGGGGTGGTCTGGTCGTTGGTGGAACCATTTATGGTGTAGGAAGTTTGATGCAGTGGGAAGGTGTTCAAAATTTTGGCCAGTCCTTCATGCTGGTTGCGGGGACAGCCGGAGCCATGGGCATGATGGCAGGTATGTTCGGTTCGCCCACCATATCAGCGCGGGCAGCGTGGTATTTGCGAGCTGCGCATGCATTAACCTTGATCGGAAATGTTGGATTTGCCGCTTCCATCGCACAGTTTGCACTTTATGCTGGAGGCGTTCATGACGGCACTCTATTCACCATCCTGGGTGCCATGAGCTATCTCAGCTGGTTGAGTGTGGGTGGGGGACTTGTGCCGGGAATTCGAGCTATTTTTCTTTCCGCAAGATCAAGTCTCTATGGTTTGAAACTGTTTAATCAATTGGCTTTTCGCGGCTTTGCGGCCACAGAAGGTAGGGCGTTGGGTCGTGCGACCGCCGAGAATGTTTTTAAAGCTTTGAGTGTTACGAATAAAACAATGAACATGAGTTCCATGCTTCGCTACGCTGGCATTGGACTCTGGGATGCAAGTGGAGCATTGGTGCGAGCGACAGGAAAGTTTTCTCTTACGCCTATTTCATGGGCCGGTCTTGTTAATCTAGAAAGCCGAAGTTTGAGTTTTATAAAGATCAATGGACTCAAAATGGCGACTTATGGAGTTATAGCTGCCATGGCTGCCTATGGAGCCTACCAGATCTATCCCATTTTCACAGGTAATCTCGAGAGAATGACATGGCTGCAAACCATGGGAGTACTAAGTCTTTTTGCGGCCATTGTGACCAAGACACGATTGCTTCCTCTGATTCTCACGGCCGCCAAAGGCGAAGGCATTACCGCAGTTTCTTTTACTAAAACGCTATGGAGTAATTGGGCAAAATCAATTCCTCCAGCCATTCAAAATATCCAATGGCTTAGCAAAATTTATGTTGGCTTAAAAAGTGCGGCTCTTTTCTCTGTTGCAGGAGCCGTGATTTATTTTGCAGCAGCGCAGGGAAAAGTTCCTGCCTGGGTTGTTGGATTTTCTGCTCTTTTCTTAGGCGGTGCACTAGCGATTCGTGTTTTTCCAAATGTGCTAGGCTCCCTTGGTGTGCGGGCACTTATTTTGCAATCAGGACACAAGGCCCTGGGGTTATACCAGCTGGGAACTTTGGTGAGTTGGACCGGAGCGGGATTGTGGATTACGTATGCAATTTATGCCCAGGTGACTGGTAAAAAAATCGAGGCGCTCCAAACATGGGGCATTCGCCTCCTTGCGGGCGGATTTATTTTGCGGGCCGCTGCCGGCACTTGGCTCTGGGCGAATGTGCGTACGCAATTTGCCCAGATCTTTGAAAGGGATTATGCGCTTAAAGTCGGAATGAAGACTTTTGAGAATATTAATATGTACATCAATCCTATGGCTCGACAGGCCGTGGGAGGAAGCTTATCCCTTCTTTTCTGGCAGCAGGCCTCGCGGACGATTTTAATGTTTCGAATGTTTCCCACGGTTCAAGCCATTTCCGGAATTGATCACATTGTAGACGCCTTACTCTCGGCTTTTGGGGCGCCAAAAGTTTTAACCGTGGATCCAATAACCAAAAAACAAAAATCCTTTTGGCAGCATGTGACGGATGTTCTAAACCAGAACTGGTGGAGTGCAGCCGCTGCAGATCCCCAGCGCATTTTGCATGACGTTTTAATGGGGCAGATGCTCCACATTATGGGCGTGACTTACCAACGCGGCATGCTTGGCAACTGGTCCATGAGTCAGGCCGGCCTTTTTAAGGGATTTTATCGAATGCTCTCGCCGAATGCTTTTCAGCGGCAGTTTGCTCCGGGAATTGCCCAAGCCTTTAGCCGCCGGCTGTTGTCTTTCTTTGATAATGTGCTTCTCTTTAACGTCTTTCTGGCGCCGGCCCAAGCAATGAACCGTCTTGTAAATGGAATCCCGAAAGAGGGCGGGAACATGATGGATCAGATTCTGAAGCTGCCTAAAATTGCTTTTGCTCTCATCTCACTTCCTATCCAGTTTGTTACTGCCATGATTCTATCCATGAATGATTTTGCGAATCTCAAAAAGTCAGAGGCTTTTCAATGGTTTGTTTCAGATTTAAATGACGTGGTTATTTTCTTGGTTCCGCAAGCGGAAATGCCATCAAACCGAGTGGTGGTGAACGAAATCCGGACGCGGCTTGAATCCGTGCTTGGCAATCGAAGAGCATTTGCAGAAGCCATTGTTTGGGAGGCTGCGGCTGCAAGCCGGATGGGGCGCGAAGGTAACTTGATCGAAGCCTTAGACCGCTTTTCCTTACTTGAAAGCATGGTAAGCCCGGAAATGGCTTTAAAAATGGGGCTAACTCGAGCTAAGACTGATTTGCTAAATTCAGCTATCAGCACTGTTGTAAATTTATCCAATCGTGGTGAAAACGTTCGCGATCCTCAGTTATCTCTTTTGTCGGATGTTTACGCAGTGAAGCTCATTCTTGCCATTGAACGAAACATTTCTCCTGAGTTGGAAAAAACCGAAAGCTTCAAGAATATTCTTGGCGTCAAAAAAGGGATTATGGGCTCAGAGAGTTTTCAGCTTGCCTATTTCCATACTGCATTGCAATCCGCCTTGGTGTTGGATGCTTTTACAGCATTTCAATTGGGGAATATGTCGGCGGCTCAGCGTATTTTAGGAGATCTTAAATTACTTGGTGTGGAATTGAGACCTGAGAATCGAACAGCCATTGAGCAAGTGGAGCTTGGAATTAAGCAATCTGAAAAATACGGCGAAGCCGCTAAATTAGAAGCTATAAGAATGGTGGATGCCGGGGATTTTGGTGAAGGGCTTTCGAATATTATAGCTAAAATGCAGATTACGCCAAAGATGCAGCTTGATATTTCGACGCGCAATGATTCAGCGCTGTGGATGCATATCGCAAAAGACCTTTTCCGCACAGGTGTTTTTGCAAACGCATCCATTGCCAATATGCTTGAGGCTTCTGGAATATTTTCAAGGGCTGTGACGGCGTTGGAAATTGATGCCAATGTCCTTCAATTGGGAGATGCTAAATTGGCGGAAATTATCCGGAGCGGAAAATCGGAAATTATCGGGGCCGGGGAAACAGAGGCCCAAGTCACTCCTGAAGCGGCTCGCGCAGAGCTCATTCGAAGGGCCTACAATAGTAATAAGATTGACCTTCATATCCCGGTCAAGGGTGAATTGACCAAGATTGAGATCTTGACCCGGGATCAGATGCATGCAGAGCTTGGCATTTTTGACATGGCCCCTGATGCGGCTAATATGCTTTCCAAGCAGCTGAGTTTAACAGGTATGCTGGACCGAGCCGCAGAAAATGATCTGAGCGCTCCGCGTGACGGTTCAACATTTCTTGCCAGCCTTGCTTCCGGCAAGCTCTCCGAAGCCTATATGAGCCGATTGACTGGAGAAATCGGATCCACTCTCCATTTCCAGCTTACGCTCGCCGCTCTTTCATCCTGGCAAAAACATGATTCTGAAGGGGTTCGTAAAATGATCGAAACGCTTTTACGCCAGGATGCTCCCAAAGAGCTGACATCGTTAGGGGAGCTGATGGGCGATCAGGGCAGTCTTCCAGCCTTTTTGAAAGATTTAACCTTGGGGAATGATCTTACGCGGATCGTTTTGAATTATCTCAGCACCAAGGTAAATGCCTACGAGGTTATCAAACAGATAGAAACTCAAAATACTCGCCAAGTTGGCGTGGAGGACGGCTTTGTCAAAATTCAAACCGAGCTGGGAGCTCTAGTGATTGATGGCAAGACCGTTATCCAGCTCGATGCGCTTGCGCATAGCCGGCATGCAGAAGAAATGGGCGTCAATATGACGTATAGAGATATTCTTATTCGTCAGGCAGCAAGAAAAGCTGGGGTACCTGACATCTATGATTTTTATTCTAAGATTGAGTTATTTAAGTCTTTGTCTCAGGAAATGTTGCGCCTTGAGACAGAACTCAAGCAAAAACAGGATCGGGATAAATCCATTGAAGATCCAGCCTCGCAAGAAAAACTCAAGTTGCGGAAAGAAATCGAAGAAAACAAAGCAGCATCAACCGCGCTTCAAGGCCTCATGGCTAAGTTTGGTGCCGAGGTGCCGAAAATGTTCGAGCTTTTCCAGGGGATTCATTCATCTCTGCTTGAAGCCAGTACGAACCCTTCAAAATTTCTTGATGGGCAATTTGGGATATTTAAGAGCGACTTATACTTAGACAGGCTGCAGTCCTGGATGCTTGCTGAAGATGGATTTGCAAGCCAGTTTAAAGAATTTCTGAATATGGCCATGGGTTTACAAGAAGCAGAATTAAAGGCTACCTCTGAGGCCAAGCAAAAATATGAGCAGGTCCTAAAAATCCGTGCTCAGTTGGCGAAAACTGAAGAAGCGCGGTCCATACAAACGGAGATGGCTTCACTCAAGGCCGAGCAGGCGCGGCTTGAAAAATCGGTGAGTTCTCAGATTGTGGGTAGTGTGGCGCTTGAAGCCCGTCAACCTCGCGTCGATGCTTTAAATGAAATCAATAAGCAGCTCGCTGATCTTCAAAAGAAATTAAAAGATATGGGATACGATGAGAGTTCGGAAATTCACGTCCAAGTTAAAAAAGCGAATGAAACATTGAATGAACTTAAAGGGTACTTGACGGAAAAAGGAGAGTGGTCACTGAGCGTTGCGGGTTCTCCCACAGGATTAAAATTCCGGTTTTCCGAAATTGAAATGGAGGGAAATCATCTCATTATTTCAAGCAGGATTGCGCTGAGCGATGCTGCGACAAGGCATAAATTTAGCGAGCTCATGGACCAACACGAACGCTTGATCGAGGGATTTAAGAGTTCACGCGATAAAGCCGTGCCAAGTCAGTCATTTGGAGATGAATGGACCCGCTTTGTCAATGAGTCCTTGATTGCCCGTCTGATGCAGCCTGACCGATCGATGACGGCTGAAGAATTGACCGCGATGGTGGATGAGTATGCAAGCCGTACAGCTCTTAAGACCTCACGCTCACCGCTTGAAAAAGTCTGGATGGGTGCGGATGCTCTGCGGCGCTTGCGAGACCGCGGAGTTGAGCTGGATGCCGCTAACCTGCGCGCGATCGAAGAGATTGTGCAGTTTTGCAGCCCCTGTGTGGTGGATGTGGTCGGAGATCTATTGCAGCAGGGACGATTTAACCCTGAAAGCGCTGCGGCAATTCTTGAATTAGGAAGACAACTGAAGACTGTGGATAGCCGGCTGCTTGAAAAATCCGCCAATTTAAAAGCAGCCCGCGACATTGCAGTGACCGTGGATGGTCGCATGTTTCAAACGCTTTATGAAGGCGCTGAAGGTCGCAAAGTGATGGAGGATCGTATTGGCCTTTTGATTGCAGAGCGTCTGAGGCAAGGACAGGACCGCGATTCAACGGCCATCAGCAAAGAAGACTTGATTAGTGACTTTGGAATGTTTGCAAAAATCGAAATGGATTATCAAAAAGCTAAAAATAGGGATATTAACGAACTCATTAGAAATGCTTTTACAGCGGAGTCTAATAATAAAACGTTTACGGACTTGGATATTGAAAGTTTAAAAAAGGACCTACTTGATGCCATTCGAGATAATGACTTTGAAAAAGCAGCGCTGGCGTGGGAAGCTCGTGCTAAGGGTCGTGAGAAAAAGGCCTTTATCAAAGACCTTGCAAAAACAGGCGGTTTTTTCTTTGACATCATCAAATCGTTGTTGGCCTTGGATCCTGCTAAGCAGGATCTTTATATCAAGCTGTTTATTCGTGCAGATAAGGGGGAGAAGTTTGGGGCTTTGGATCCCCGCCTTATTTTAAGTGATGCAGATATTAAACAAGGCTGGGACGTGGCATTGGGCGCCAGTCGTTATGCTCAGCATGGACTGTGGATGGATAACCTTCAGCGAGAGGGATATAGAACGCTGCGTGAAAAGGTTTTAAACGCTCCCATGGGTTCCGGGAAAACATTGATAGCTCTTACGCTTGCTGCCATGGACGGTTTTAATGTTTACATGGTTCCTAATAAATCTTTACTTAATCAGGTATTTGAACAGGCAAATAAGTATTTTAAAGGGTTGGGAATTGAGAAAGAAATTAAAAATGGAGATGCCCTGATTGATAAGGTTTTAAATAACCAGGACGCGGATGCCAATCTAGATGCATTAATGAGCGCTTTTCGTGACTCGAGTCAGTTAGTGCTGGTCTCTCAGCAGATGATCGCCCATTTGAGGAATCACTTGGAGCTTGCGGGCGGCCGGGCCGAAGAGTACTGGAATGCTTTTAAAGATTCAGTGCGTTTATTTGACGAAGTCCATTTATGCGCGGATCCCTTGTATTTTATCGTTGGAGGCGAGGTGTCACAAGCCCGCAGCCAGGAAAATTATGCTGTCCTCGAAGCCGCAGCTAAGCGAGCAAAGGACCTGCTTGTCTATCGTGAAGGAGATTATGTTGAGGGGAAAGTCTTGGTCACTGAAGATGCGATTTATTTTGAAGCCAATAAAAAAATTAAACCTCTTTTATTGGTCAAGGATGGAAAGTTGGAGCAATGGAGTGGGAATAATGTTCTTGAGGTTTTTCGCTTGGCTCTTAAAGATCAAATCAAGGAACTTAAATCGGGTGTTCAGGATTTTTATCCAGTCGAACTTTTCTCTATCTTAAAAGCGCGTGTGATTGATTATCGAAATGATTCCTTAATTCACAACAAAATTTTGACGGCCGGGGGTGTTGTTCTCGAAAATAAACAATGGCGGCCCCGTAGCCGCGAAGGAAAGATTGAATCCGACCGCATTATCGAAGATACGGCCTGGCTCATTGGCATTACGTATCTCGTCAATGATGCCATTGCTCATATTGAATCTCAACTCAAAAGTAATATTCCCGAGAAGACCAAAGCGGAACTACGGGAATCCTTGAATACGCTGAAAGAAAATGAACTCTTGGATGCCGGCGGGATTGATATGACATCCACCGTATCTGCAGTCAGTATGTTTGACTTGTTCGAGACGCAGCCGGGGGGTATTCGTCCCATGGGCATGACCGGAACTGCCATGGGAGTTCAGATTGCTTTGCAAAATCTAACAGGAAGGTTGGTGGAGGCTGTAGAACGGGACAAAGAAACCGGAGCTTTTATGATGGAAATGTTATCCGGGGAACGCCGTAATATTGATTCGGAGAATCGGTTTGATCTCATGAGTGTTGATATGCACGGTTGGAGCGATGTGAAAAAAGCCGCCTTTAATTCAGCCCTTGTCTTAATTTTAATGGATGCAAAAAATCGTTTGCAGGATGCTCGTCAGCTCCTTGATGAATCAGGGCATTTTACGGACTCCAAGGAAATTAACTCCTTGGTGGAGAAGATGCAGTCCTATGCCAGAAACCAGACAAAGTTTAAGGCCGGTGACAAACCCGTGCCTGTAATTGCCGGGCTTGGCAGTGATTTAGCAATTAATTATATGAAGATCTATCTAAAAAATTACTTAGGGGATGCAAAGTTATTAGAAATTAATGGTAGAACACTGGATCCTGAAGTCATAAAAAATGAATTTAATGAAGCGTATAAGAAAGGTAAGGATGACATTATTCTTTTGACCAATCAGCTGGGGCTTACGGGTTTGGATTACCAAGCAGAGGCAACCATGGCTCTTTTTGATTCACGCTTGGCGGAAAGCCATGCCATGCAGGCCTTGGGCCGCGTCGGACGAACCGTTGCGCTATCAAGTGCGAGCGCGTTACAAAATCGCTGGGCAGGTCAAACGGGCTATCGAACGGGTGAACGTTTTGCCAGCCATGATCTTGTGATTATGGATACGGATTTTGTGCGTACTCAATTAGAAGGATTTGAGGCCTCACGTGGAGAATATGGAAATCGTCTTTTTGAAGCTTGGACACAATATTTTAAGGATCGTTTGAATAATGATCAAACGAGGCGGGGACTGGAATACTGGGTCAAAGAAGAGAATGGCAGGCTGCTATTTGCCTCAGCAAGGAATGAACAGGAAAAGAATGATTTGCAGAGCAAAAATTATCAGCAAAGGAATGTTAACGACATCCTTGAAACGCTCCATACCAAGGGTTTTGAGGCGCTTCGGGATGAAGAGCGTCTGCTTCTTTCGACGACGATAAATGCTGCACAGGCGGTTAATGAAACGGCGGCTTCCCAACTCAATCAGTTAATGACTTTCCGTTTGATGATTGATCCCTTCCGCAGAGCTTACAATGCAGCGATCCGTGCGGGCGATGTTCAGGGACGAAGACTGCTTGAAGAAGTGAGTGAAGCGCGTCTTCATCGCCATTGGAAAAATTCTGTGGGCCTTGAATCAGACAGCTCCTACCATTTTGGCGCTGATCACGTGCGCTCGGTTATTATCGAAAGAGCCCGTACTGTTAAAGAAACGATTGATCAGTTTATGAAAGAAAGCGGCAGCAAACTCAACGAACAATCCCAAAGGATCTTGGATCAAGCGCTGAAGTATGCAAAAGCGGTTGAAGAACAAACCGAGTATTTCAGCAGCGAAATGCTGGATCCCATGAATCCCGCATTCCAGCATGTATTTCAAGGAGATCTATCCAGTGATCCTGTGGCCCGCGCCCAGTCTTTGATTGCGATTGGACGCCGTTATAGTGTGGATATTCTTCCCTCGAATACTAAACTTACTCCACCTTCGTCTGCCGGGACTCTGATCGATCAACGTTTGGGACTCAGAATGACGCAACGAGAGCAGCAGCAGTTCTTGATGACGCATCCCCATGTGCGTGACTTTATGAAGCCCGGTGAAAAAGTGCAGTTGCATCAGGATAGTCAGGGAAGATTTATGTATCATGATAAGCCCGTTAACCTTGGATTCTTAGGAGCTCGTGGACAATTGCTTCAGCAGATACCGGCTCTGAGCATGCAATATGATGCATCCGGGACATTAAGCGTCAATCCAGATTTCCAAGCCATGTTAAATATGCCGGGTCAGCTGGTGATTGGCGGACTATCTCCGGAAGATAAGAAAAAGAAGGCCTTGGCGGCAGTCTTTGCTGCGCCGGAACAAATTGGTTTTGCGCTTCAATTTGAGAATTTGGTCAGTCAAATTAAGATGACGGGAGCGGAATTGTCAGCCCTGAATCAGTTTCTTAATGAATCGCGGCGGGATGAAATGCTTTTTGGAAAGAAGTCGGGCTGGGATATCTTTCAAAGCAAATTTAAATCCGCTACCAGCATGGAAGAACGCTTCGAACTTATCAATAAACATTTGTCCTTCCTGAGTCGGGAGACGGCTTCTGAGTTAGCCCAATCAGCACCCGGTTCTGAAACTGTTTTTGTCAGACTGCCTGAATATATGAAAATCAGGGCTGCCGCATTAGAGGGGATAGAGAGTTATGAGGGTATAGGTTTTAATGCTGAACAGCTGCAGCACTTAAATCTGACCTATCTTTGGCTGGGGCTCAAGACAATGGCCTCTCACCGCGCGGGTTTATATCTTGAAGCGCAAGACTTTGGTCCCATTGTGGCCATGGCCCTGATATCTTCCACAGAAATTCGCTCTGAAACAAGGGCGGATGTTTTAGATTCCATGAATCGTACTCGTGCAGCTGCGCTTACTAGATTGGGAATCGCGAGTCTTCAGCCGCTCGTTACTTCAAAAGATATGGAAGGAGAGTGGAAGGATCTCCTGGCGATTGCAGTAATGAATAACTTGTTTAT
The DNA here is from genome assembly GCA_964460795.1 of uncultured bacterium. Classification (GTDB taxonomy): domain Bacteria; phylum Omnitrophota; class Omnitrophia; order Omnitrophales; family Aquincolibacteriaceae; genus CAZOOM01. The sequence continues at coordinate 14,662 of CAYWRU010000052.1, forward strand.
TGATACTGAGGAGATGACAAAAGAGGGAACCCTTACTCAGGCGCTTGCTTCAAAAGCTCAAAACATAGCGACCATGGTTCGTGAGGTTCATGCCCTGATTCAACATGCCAAACAAACATTTAATTTAGATGGTGAAATTAGTCGCATTGAAAACTTGCTCATGAGTGGTTTGCCAAACATTGAGAAGGATAGGCTGCGGATTGTTCTCGAAAAATTGAAAAAAAGTAATGGAGTAGTGCCGTTTGGATTGCAGGAGATTGTCCAGTTTAGGATGGAGCGAGGTAAGTCGCAGCAACAAATCATGGAAGCCATTAATCTATTTAAGGGGATCGAGCAATCCGGACAGCTTTTGGTTACTGATTTAGAAGAAGCCATTAACTTGGTGGAATTTGGTATGGATGTGCGTCAGGTCTTGAATATGAAACAATCCCTTGAGGCTTCGGAGAACTGGTTTACTCGCGCGCCTCGATTTCAAATCCATACGGTGAAAGATCTGCTGCAAGTGATGAACCTAGTTCAACTTCTCGGCCAGAATCAGACCAATGTTCTTGATCAAATCCAAAAGTTTTTTGTGCGCAAATCAGGAACAGATCTTATTATTCAAAATAGTTTTGGCAAACAAGTCCTTGTATTGGAGAATTCGGATCGTCTCAATTTAACAAATATGGTGGCAGGTTTCAGGAATGGCGCTTGGGTTCTTCATGTGGAATCTCTGGATGGGCAGCTCCATGAAATAAAAATCAATCATGACCGTGTGGATTATAAGGCGGAATTTGGATCGCAGACCTTGATCAAGGGCTATGTGACCGGCACAACGCGGTTTGTCTTTGATAATCTTAGAACTCCTCAGGGACGAGCGGTTGAAATAAACTCTCTCAATCCGGAAGCGCCATTCCGAATCAAAATGACCGCTTATGATCAATCGAACCATTGGGTCGCCAAGGTAGGGACAGGTTTGGATGAGATCCAGTCAGGCCAAGTCGAAGTAGCAATTTGGAATCAAAAAGATCCACAAAAACGCAGGGTCTTGCATCTTGATCGAGATATTTTGGGTTCCAGCCGGGGCAATGGTGCGACGACGTTACTAACGGATGATGGACGCATTGTGACTTTTAGGGATGATTTGGGAAAGAGCCGACCGATGGCATTGCCGACAGGAGTTGCCTTTGATTTTAAAGATGGCCGTCGTCTTGCAGTTAATGTTGCAAATGATCCTGGGCAATTCATTGAAATTAATCCGCGAGAGCAAGCGGTCATTAATGCCCCGGATAATGTCTTTGTTCAAAATCACCTCAGTCACTTATTGGATATTGCAGATCATCCGGCTTTTGAACAGATAGAGATGACCGAAGAAGAGCGAGTGGCCATGCTTCTGAACCGTTCCACCCCCTACAAGCTTGCGGCAGTGCAGTCTGTTTATTTAGCCATTAGCAATTTGAGTGAGCAAGAAGCCTTTGCGCGTTGGTTTATGTTAAACAAATGGCGGCTGAATGAAATGGAACTTTCGGTAGACATTGAAAATTATTTTCTCTCACGCCGCATGCCAATCAATGATGCCTTGTCGCAGGCCCTTCGTGAATTAAAGTTGCGTTTTAGACAGGTGAAACAGACCGAAGACATGCTGGCTAAGGTTAGAAATGCAAAACTACCTTTGGATAATGAAACGATGGCCTCATTGTATCATTCGATGAGAAAAGTTCAGTTTGACTCTGATGAAGCCATGTCAATACTCCGAATCTTAATTGAAATAGAAACTGGAGTCTCTGACAGTTCAAGTTTAAAGACCTTAATTGATCAAGCCAAGGATAAGGGGCTTCAGCTACTGGCCTCACGAACCCCTAAAATGCTGATCGGAGAATTATGGAAATTAATTTTGGTTGGGAAAATGAGCCGACTCGATGAGGGCACAAAACGAAAAAGAGAAGATGCTTTAATGGAATTTGATAAGCATCTTAAGAAAATGAAGAAAGATCGAAAAAATAACAAGAATGAAATGCCTGAGTTGTTCTTTAGCTGGGTGAGTTCTAAGTATAAAACCATCGATGAAATCACCGAATTTATGAATAGTCTTGTGGGGACTGAAGGTAAGGCTCCTGAAGAACTTTTAGCGCTTCGCTGGCTCAATCGGTTTGCGGTCTCTTTAAATAATCCTGAAGTTCGTCAGCGTATTTTGGAGCATAGCCGTTTTAAACCATTGCGTGATAGCGGAATTACAGAACGTGATGTCGAGCTTTATGCGCGTGAGGCAAATCATTGGGATCTTTTCCAATATGTTCGCCTTGAATATCTTGCTGAAGGTGACGAGATGAATAATCTCATTTCTCAAAAACGGTATGGAGAAGCAGCTCAAAAAATTGCGGATGAGTTATTGGGCCTTGAAGGGACTGAACAATTAGCGGCCGCCGAGGGTTTTGTTAAAGAGCTGACAGAATTACTTGCTAAGGGGAAGGATGGGGGGGCTGAGTTTGTATTTAAGCGGGGATCGGATGTTTCAAATCTTCCTGTGGTCAAAGAGCGGATTGAGGCTCTGCACCGCTCGAGAATGTCGCTTGAAGAAGCAACGCAAACGGCAAATCGTGAATGGAAAAAGAAGAACGGATACCGCGATGTTCCCGTGCCAACTATGATTTTGTATGGAAATGCAGCGGAGCGACTTGGACACTATTGGCAGCGACTTGGAAATGATTGGGCTAAACGAGAAGGTGCAAGTTCCTTTATTGCAAAGAATTTTGGCCATCATAAGAAAATAACTGCCAATCGGAATAGTCTTTTTGCGCGGACTGGATTTCTAGTGGTGGATCAGCGGTGGGTGGACCAATCACTTTTCCATGAAGAGGGACATATTCTTTTTTCACGGCCTGAGCTTACGCATCCTGATAGTGATATTCCTTCTGAAGAAATTATGAACTTTTTTGCACAGTTGACCTCGCGAAGCATTGACCTTGAAGTCGGCCGAGCATATGACATTCAAAAATTATATGAAAAATATGAACAATATGAGAAGCGTTTCAATCTTCCTCGAGGAGCGATGCGTTTAGCGCTCAATTCAATTGCCTATCTATCCAGTGTTTTGAAGGATCCGGCCTTGGTGCGGAATATCATCCGAAATACTAAGAACGTTCAAAACCTTCTTTTCTGGCAGCAGTTATCTCCAGAAGAAATATTGGCAATGCAAAATAAAGTTAATCAAATTGCCGTCGAAGATAGCGTGCTAAGCCCGGAACGACAATTTATCGAAAAAGTTCGTAAAGGTGAATTGGCTCTCCTCCGTGAGCAACCTCCAATCGAAGGGTTGCATCAAAAATTGCTTGTAAGTCTCAAGGCATATAACTGTAATTGGATCCAAAGCGTTTATCCGATTCTGCGTCCCTATTTAACTCAAGCTGCAATGGAGAAGATTGAATACTGGATCAATCAGCATCATTCGACAGGAGATGAAGCACGAATGCAAGATATTGAGGATTTGCTTTATCTGGCGTGGCGGGGATCGATTTCATCGGCGATTAAACCTGAAACTGTTACGCTGATGATGCGTGATGTGCGGTATCAAATTCACCAAAATAAAATGCAGGTTCAATCAGCAATTTTAGAGGGATTAAATAAACCCGAAGGAGATCCTCTGCGTAATACTGCCATACAATGGATTCTCTCTAATCTGGATGATTCGGTGGATTATTTAATCCGCGATCGGGGTATGAGCGCTGGCTGGTTCCGTAACGCCCGCTTTGTTATGGAAAATAAAGATCGTGGAATTGATGCCAGTGGAAAAGTCATGAAATTTAGCCATGGTTATATAGTCTTAGATCCAAAGTCGCTTCCCGCAGACTGCTTCCTGAGACAGGCTGAGCATGGCGCAAGTGAACCTTTTGGCCGTCACCAGGAATACATGCGGTTTACTTTTATTGCAAAAGAAAATAATGAGTTTAACGGGATTACGGTTGAGCATGAAGACCATCATGATTTGGAGAATATATTTACCGAAGATTATGACGGACGCATTTTTGGCGCCGTCTCCGCGGAAGAAAAAGCGAGACGCAGAATTAAAGGCGAAATGAACACCTATGGGAATGAGCTTTATGCAGATCCTCAATGTCGCAATGAAAAAGACCCCGCAAAAAGGCAAAAAATGTTTCGGGATCATTGGTTTGAAGTGCAGAAATCACTAACAGGAAGCTATTTGACGGCGTTGGAAGAAGAGATATCTGATCCTACGGGGCCGTTCCGTTTGACGATAAAACAAGCCAGACAGATTACAGAAAAAATGAAAAAAGAGATCCCTGAAATTATGATGCTTCTTTATGACGTGCAGTCGGGAATGTCTATTGAGAACAAGGAAGACCGGTTTCGTGCTCCCTTTATTAACCGCGAGTACGAGGCGTTTATTTTTAGCAAGTCTTATGATGATCTTTTAACTATGGCGCGGAACACCATGCCGGATAAAAAAGATGAAAATTTAAAAAGCGCCTACGCAAGAGCCGAGGTATTAGATGATAAGCGCGATTCGGATACAAAGATTCATGCGGGAACGCATATTCGAAAACTTTTAGAGGATATTGAATTGCCTTCCGACGGAGATAAAGAGACTGCCTACATTGCGAAAATGGATCAGGAATTAAGGTTGCTGGGTTTTTCGACTAAAATAGATCGTGCGGATGGTTATTTGGTTGGAGAGCTAGAAGCCAGTTCGCCAGAATCAAATAAACTTCCAACCGTAGGCTTTATGTGGCATGCAGATGCTGTTGATGACACTAAACCAATACAAGACAACTCAGGAATTCGCAAGGTCGGTGCCATGTTCGATCGCTACGGTGTGTTGCACTCCAGCACCGGAGAATCTCCCATCCAAGCGGATAATCGAGCGGGCGGCCGCATCAATATGTCCATCTTGCAAGCTTTAAAGTTCCAGGCTCATGGAAAAATTAAAGTGATTATTACTACGAAAGAGGAAAAGGGGCTCGGGGTTCATTCTGTAAACCCGAAACACCTCAGAGACTTAGACTATGTGATGGTTTTTGACAGTCAGATTATCGAGGATTTGCGAAAATCCAAGCCCATCTCGGGTGCTGTTGAGAATTTGAAGCATCATGCTGAAATATTTTCAGATCCGAACAAGTCGACCGTGGTCAGTTTTAATTTCTATGATGGCGGTCAGGATGAACATAAACCCGCTGAATCGAATAATGTTTTTGAGGGTATTCAGATGGCAAATGTGGGGTTGGGATTGGTTCGAAAGATTTATAGTTATGCACGTTCGCACAAACAACTGCCTACTGATATGTTGGCTCACCAAGCAGACCTGCTGCGGCAGGCATTCAAAGAACAGAGTCTCCCTCAAGCTGCTATTTTTGATGGGTTAAAGATTGGGGACTCCCAAACTGCAGATAGTCGGGGAGATTTTTTTAACATCCTGGCAAAATGTGCTAAAAAACCGACAGAAGTAGAATCAAATAAACCTCGTTCCGAAATGAGACTTGCGACAACTAATTCAATCACAACACCTTCATCAGCAGCCATTGAAACCTTCATTTCATCGAGTATTCAATCGGAGGAAGGTATTGCAAAACAGGTGCTTACGAGTACGTTGAAATCCTTAGCAGGGACGACGGGATTGGCGGATGCTTATGAAATTGCAGGGGCGGAGGATGAGGCGTTTAAGAAGGCGCCGAAGGCGGTGGCGTACATTAAACATTTAGAAGACGGCCGGTCGGTGGTGACGCTGAGCGCAGAGAAGATTCAAGCTGTGATTGATAGTTATAAAGATGAAGACAAACCGCTTGAACTGGCGGCGCGTCATGTGGCGGTTTGGCTGAAGCATGAATCGTATCACGAACAATTAAAGTCATTGATCGCTGAGAGCGCGTATTCGCCTGACATCGCGGACCGAATGCATGAAGTTTTGGCTTACAGTCTAACGCTCCAGGACATGAAGGCCGCGCCGGATCTTCGCTTTGAAAATGCAATTAAGAATATTGAAATGCTCCTTTCCATCGCCGCGCCTGGAATGACGGAGGATTTAAAAAATGCGGGCACTTCGCCCTCTTTGGAACTTTTAACGGGCCTGGCTAAGGTCGTTGATTTTGGGACTGCAGCGCCTGATGCTCAGTTGGCGCTTTCCATCTTAACCGGACTGTCGAGCGCTGAAGTGATTCAGGGCAGCGCGGAGATCCAGTTACCCAAAGAGGGGATCCAGGTTTTTGGAAGTCCGAGTCTGCGTTATAAGAATGCGCAAAAAGCGTGGGCTGAGTTAGCCGCTGAAATGGTTAGGACCAAGGAATTTGTTTTAGCGGGTCCAACCGATGCTCGTTTGATGCCCAAAGGCGATTTGTTTGGAGTTCTGATGGCTAAGAGCGATCTCTCTGTTGATTTGCTTGTGGACGATTGGAAACGATTTGCAAAAAATAATCCGATTCTTTCGGCGGAATCTAATCTGTCACCGAGAGAACAATTTAACATGATGCGTCTTATAATTCTTGCATCTCAACTCCGGAAGCAATATTTCTGGCAATTTGAAACCGGGGCTGGCCAGGGAGGCAGTCACGGCATTCAATCCATTGGTGTGGTAGCCGCTCGAATTCAGTCTGAACTGTCCACGGTCCGGCTCGCCGAAGCGTCCGCGTAATGCCGACAGTAGATAACAGATATCGGATAGCAAGCCTGCAGCTTTAAACGATTTAAAAGTAAAGATATCAAAATTATTGAAAATGATATCATTATGGTATAGCCTAATAGAAGCTTAAAGGGCAACTGTTTAGCGCTGTGAAGTTCGGACCAAGACCCGGTCTTTCAAAAGCGTTCATCCCGCAGGGATGGACGCCGGATTGTGCGGGATTCACTCGGCTTCGGCCCGGATCCGCCATTTCCATCGCGTCTCCGGCCTCAGACGTTTTTCCAG
>CAYWRU010000053.1:0-21065 GCA_964460795.1 uncultured bacterium
TCACTACTGCAAAATCACCACGATACTTTGTTGCCCCGTTCTTTGGTGAAGAGCCCGTAAAACGGACAGATGTAACAGAATGGGCCCGGTAGGAGTTGAACCTACGACCAAGCGATTATGAGTCGCCTGCTCTTACCAGACTGAGCTACGGGCCCAGGGATGGGTGGCTAGTATATCGATTTAATTCAGAAACTTCTAAAGCCATTCCTCTGATCAGGGTCAAAAAAAAGGACCCAGCCTGAGTAAGGCCGGGTCCTCTTACTATATATAGGCTTAGGAATCACCCAGCTTAACATCCGTAAAGCTTTCCAGTTTTCTCGACCGGGTTGGATGGCGGAGTTTCCGGAGGGCCTTGGCCTCAATTTGCCGCACGCGCTCACGAGTAACGTTAAATATCTGCCCCACCTCTTCGAGAGTCCGAGGATAACCATCGCCGATTCCAAACCGCAGACGAAGAACCTTTTCTTCTCGTTCTGTGAGTGTCATAAGAACGTCATCCATCTGTTCTTTTAACATGCTGTAGGCGGTTGCATTTGCAGGCGATACCGCAGACTTATCTTCAATGAAATCACCAAACGTAGTGTCGCCGTCTTCTCCGATCGGAGTCTGCAAACTAATCGGTTCCTGAGCAATCTTAAGGATGCCTTTTACCTTCTCCACCGGCATCTTCATGACATGCGCCACTTCTTCCGGTGTCGGCTCGCGTCCCGTCTCTTGAACAAGATGACGCGAGGCGCGGTAAAACTTATTGATAGTCTCAATCATGTGAACCGGAATTCGAATCGTCCGGGCCTGATCCGCAATGGAACGTGTGATGGCTTGGCGGATCCACCACGTAGCATAAGTGGAAAATTTATACCCACGTTTATATTCAAACTTATCCACCGCCTTCATGAGACCAATGTTTCCCTCCTGGATTAAGTCCAAAAAGGACAGCCCGCGATTGGTATATTTCTTTGCGATACTTACGACCAGACGCAGGTTCGCCGCTACAAGCGCCTTCTTCGCGCGTGTCAGTTCACGCTCCCGGCGGTTGATGACATTAAAATGCTCCTGAACCTTTCGCTCTCCCTCACCCAGCTCATGCAAAATTACGCGGTTAGCTTTATTCAACTGACCAATGGCCGCCGCATTGCCACCCCGATGTTTTAAGCGCGAAACTTCTTCACGATTGCTCCGCAGCAAGGAGATTTTGGCGCGGACATTGGACAGAATTTTCTCAACAATACCAATCGCTAAATTGAACTCCATCAAAAGCTCTACAAGATTAGCAGATTTGCGGGAAGCACGAAGACGGCCGATCAGTTTTTTCAACTTGCGCTTGATTTGAAGAATGGTGGTTTCCTGCTCTTCATCAATAATCGATTCGAGGTTAACTTCGTCGGCAACAATCTTCCGAGCAAGCTCAAGAACTTCATAACGTGCGGCCTTGGTATCATAAACAGCCCGTTTCAGTTCAGCTTCACAATCTTCAATTTTTTTTGCAATTGCAATTTCTTCCTGGCGGGTTAAAAGAGGGATCTGCCCCATTTGGCGCAGATACATACGGACCGGATCATCCATCCGAGAGCGCCCATACTCTTCAATGCCGCCCCCGGTTCCGGCTTCTTCCTCTTCGCTGCTCTGCTCTTTTTTTGCGGAAAAAGGTTTCTCTTCTTCAAGCATTACTTCATCATCGGCAGCAGGTTTCGCGGTTGATCCTTCGGCTTTAGCTTTATCCGTAGCTCCGGTCGGTTTATTGGTCTTAATAGGAAACGCCGCACCCTCTCGAGGCAAAAGCGCGTTGATTTCTTTAGCCGTAAGAGGCGGCTTTTTTTTACTCGCAGGATCTTTTTTTAAATTTTTATCATCGGTCTTATTTGCAGCATGTCCCATTTTCTCTTTTCCTGTTTTAGAAGCTGCAATAACCAAGGTTGATGATTTTTGCGAGGATGAAGTTTTGGCTGAGCTGGATGCTTTTTTATTTTTAGCAGAAGATTCAAGATGGGAAATTGATGTCCGTTGTAATTTCTGACGACTCACGAGTAAAACTCCTTTTGCCATTCCCCGGAATGATCATAATGCGCGAGGTAAAATTGGATTCAAAAATTACCGATTGAGTTCTGCTTTAAATGAACTCAAAGATTATTCATCTTGCGGGTTTAAACCCTTCAAGACAATTACCAGCCACCACCCCTCTTCAGGATGGAGTGGAGCGAAGTATTGTATCTATTTTGGCCGTTCTGGCTAGGTAGAGTGATGATATTTTTTTTAAACAATAACATTGGCGATCATTAGCTATCATTACATAGCTAAATAATCATCCAACAGGGTCACGAATAAGTTTTTGATACTCCTGAGTCCATGCACGCATTCCCTCGGGATCACCCGCGCGTTCGGCGTCCATAATCTTACGGCGCAGATCTTCCAAGCGACGAAGGCGGTTTTTCTTTTTCATTTGGTCCCGGCAATCTCGGTATGCCTTCTTCTTATCTTCCGAAGACCACTCGAAATCCAAAACAGAAATAATTTTTTCTTTTAATGCTTCATGCGGAATAAGATCCAGCCACTCCGGCCAATTCTTAGGGCCTCCGGATTGCCGGACAAGATAAATTCGTTCAAACAAACGGCGGATCTCCTCTTCCTGAAAAATATCCGCTGAAATTTCGTTCGCGGCAGAATCGCAGATTTCACGATCATCCATCATCAGACTCAGCAGAAGGATTTCCTCCTGAAATTCCGAGGGCTTCAGCGCTTTTTTCTGCGCACTCATTTCGGGAGCCGCCGGAGCCGCGTCCCGAGAACGCGTCCGCATCTTTGCAAGTTGCTCGCGAAGAGATGCTGTTTCTACTCGCAAATTCGAAGCCATTCGCGAAAGATATCGATCCAGCAAAACCGGGTTCTTGACTTTAGAAAGCGTTTCGAGCAATTCCTGTGTAATTCGGATCAAACCTAAATTGTCCCAGCGATCGTGCTTCTCAAAAAGGATCTCTGTTTTATAGTCAAAAAAATCCTGCGCGTGATCAATCAATTTTTGAAACGCGTCATTTCCGTGCTTCGTCAAGAAATCATCCGGATCAAGGCCTTCCGGCATACGCACCAGTTTTACACTCAAGTCTCCTTCTAAGAAAACTTCCAGCCCCCGCAGACTCGCAGCCTCGCCAGCCTTATCACCGTCATAAATCACCACGGCTTCATCTGCAAAGCGGCGCACCAACTGAACATGCTCCTCAGTTAGCGAAGTTCCGAGCGTCGCTACGACGTGGCGAAATCCTTGTTGGAAAACGCGCAAAAAATCAAAGTACCCTTCGGTAATCAAAAGCTGGCGGCGATTTTCCGGGATGAATTTTTTTGCAAGATAAAGACCAAAGAGCTCACGCCGCTTTCGAAACACCGGCGTTTCAGGCGAATTAAGATACTTGGGCCCCTCTTTTTCCGGACCCAGGATCCGCCCGCCAAAAGCCACAATCTTTCCTTGCAGGTTTCGGATCGGAAATAACAAACGCCCCCGAAATGCATCATAGAGATTTCCTTTGGGAGAGCGGTGGACCAAACCCGACTTTAGCATCAGAGGTTCTGAAAATCGCTTGCGGCTCAAATGCTCAAAAAGACCTTTCCAATCTTCTTCGGACCAGCCCAGCATAAATTCACGGGCCACCGACTCATCATAGCCTCGCTTATAAAAATACTCCCGCGCTTTGGCTCCTTTGGCCGGATGAAAAAAAAGCTGATGATAATATTCTGCGGCTTCCCGGCAGATTTCATAAAGCTGCTCCGTCTCTCCCGTTTTTTCTTTGGATTCATGACGGGAAACTTCCGGCAAGCGAATGTTTGCACGATCCGCGAGCATGCGAAGCGCTTCAGGAAAATTCATATTTTCATGGCGGATTAAAAAAGCGAACACATCGCCGCCCGCTCCGCATCCGAAACAGCGGAAGATCTGTTTTTCCGGATGCACCATAAAGGAAGGCGTTTTTTCTTGATGGAAGGGGCAGCAGGCCTTAAAGTTGCGCCCCATACGCTTCAGGGGAACGTATTGAGTAATAAGATCCACGATATCCGTCGCCATCCGGACTTGCTCTTTAACGGAATCATCATAAGCCATAAAATTATTTAGCCGTCAAAACGGCCCGCAATTTTAGGGTAAGAAGGCGATAAACATCCGAAATAACATTCGCGAGGTCCGGACCAAAATGGGAATGTCCTACCCAAAAAACATGCTGAACCTCAGGATTCGGAATCAAAAAAAGACCTTTACACACCATGGAAAATATGAGGAAGAAATTGATAATTCCAAAAATTCCGCCGCCAATGACTCGCAGAATAGGCTGAGTCTTGGCGCTCACCCATTCCTTTAGATAGAGGTCTACCACCATTACCGCTGCCCAAACAGAAGTCAGGAGAAAAAAGAAAGCCGTACCCAACGCAAGACTTTCCGGCATGGATATTTTTCGAAAATGCTGCGTCATCCAAAGTGCCAGCCATTCATAATTATCCATGGTAAAAAAAATCACGGCGCAGAACTCCAGCGTCTCCACCATCATGCGCAAAAATCCGCGCTTCATTCCGTAGATCATGCCGAGGAAGAGGAACAAGACGAAGGTCAAGTCAAAGAGATGAAGGCTCTGTAAATCATTATGGAGGGCCAGCCCCTGAAAAAAGCCCTTTGCCCAAATAAAAAAATCCTTCATTTCCTATCCTCGCCTACCCTTTAGGGTTCTGCTCCAAACATAACTTTAAAAAACCAACCGCAACAATCATAGCGGTATCCACTTTTAGAATTTTTGTTCCCAAATGAACCTGGACAATTCCGCGGGCGCTTGCCTCTTTCACTTCTCGCGGACTAAATCCCCCCTCAGGCCCAATCCATAGATGAATTTTTAACGCGCTCAGCAAGGCGTCCTTCGTTCTCAACTGGTCCGTGCTCCACTGGGCCAAAGATAAAACTGATTCAGGATGGCATAATAAAGCAGGTTCCCCTGGAGAAATCAAGCTCCACGCCTCACTCCATTTTTGGATGGAGGAAATCTCCAACAATCGAGAAGCCCCGGATTGTTTGGCCGCTTCCTGAGAAATTTTTTTCCATCTTTCCAGCACCGCTTCTTGCCGCACGGATGGGATCTTAAAAGCGCTATGGTCTGTCTCGAGTGGAATCAGACGGTCAACTCCAAGTTCCTGTGCTTTTTCTACAAGGTCATTCATTTTAGCGCGTTGCGGCATGGCTATATAAAGATAGATCTTGGGCCCATCATTCCTTTCTCCTAAATCCATGTTTGACTGGGTTACCTTTTGAATAGAGACTCGCGTCCGCTCCCCCTCAAAAGATTCAATCAAAGCCTCAGCCTCGCTGCCGCCAGAATCTGTAATTAAACATAGGTCTCCTGGCTTAAGACGGAGAATTTTTTTGAGATGCCAAGTTTCTTCTGAGGATAAATAATGGAGAGCGCCAACGCCTTGAATGGGCTCAAGGGAAAAGAAGCGGCGTAAACGCCGAACGGGCAAATTCTTGTTAACTTCTTTCGAGGTCATACCTTCTGCCTGAGATGAGCCCCATGGATGCGACTTTCAACCCGCTGAGATCTTTCAGGGTTGCAAAGATGAGCGCGAGAGACTAGGAGGCTTTACCTGAATCCTTAGAGCCGTCTTCTTTTTTGGGCTTGGATTTGTTCGGCCGCGTTACATTTTCGGCATGAGGACCTTTGTCTCCATCCACCAGATCAAACTCAACTTCTTCTTGGTCTCGGAGCGTTTTATAACCCTCGCCCTGGATAGCTTTGTAATGAACAAAAATATCTTTAGGAGATGCTTCAGACTGAAGAAACCCATAACCTTTGACATTCGAAAACCACTTTACCTTACCTTTGGATGCCATAAACTTCCTCCTCCTGTAAACCTCATAACTGAGGCCCCAGGTTACTTCACTTTCTGCTTCAGTACCAAACCTGCTTTAAACACAACTACACGCTTTTCAGGAACCGTAACCTCTTCGCCTGTCCGAGGATTACGACCCACACGACCTCTTCGAACTTTGACTTTAAAGACTCCAAAATTCCTTAACTCCACCGTTTCCCCGCGCTCCAAGGCCTCCAAAATAACATCCAAGGTTCGCTGGACGATTTTTTTGACATCAATCTGCGTCAGGTTGGTATCATTTGAAACTTTGATGACGATATCTTTTTTCGTCATGGGCCGTCACCTCCTTAGCGGTGATCCAAAATAGTATTAATCTTCATTCCAACTATTTATAAGGATTGAAGATGCAATAAAATTAGCAGAGGGCAGGAAATCTGTCAAGATTATTTTTGATGTAACCTGATACCGCATCTAGGGTTACAGTAAAAGCTTTAAAAAAAGATTTTTTTGTGGCAAATCTTAAATGGACATAACTTATTATAATTAAATAGGTTACGATTAATTAAAACGAGGATTGCCTGGGGCCTGATTTGGAAGAAAGATCGTAAATGTGGATCCGTGCCCTAACTGGCTTTGACAAAAGATGTTACCTCCTTGAGCCTCAACAAGATGCTTTGTGATGGCCAAACCAAGCCCCGAACCTCCAAGCTCTCGAGACCGTGCCTTATCCACCCGATAAAATCTCTCGAAGACACGGTCTAAAGCATCACTCGGAATCCCAAGACCTGAGTCGGAAATAGAAATGGAGGTTCCCCGATGATCAGAAGCCCCTCGAATCAGAATGCGCCCGCTTTCGCAATTAAATTTGATGGCATTGTCGATCAGATTGATCAAAATCTGTCGGAGGCGGTCCCGATCCGCAAAGACCTTTAAACTCCCCGCTTCACTCATTTTATTTTCAAGATGAATGTTTCGCTCCATCATGCGGGAATTCAGCAGCTCAATGACACGATCTATTTCTTCATTCATATCCAGGAGTTCCGATTGAAACGAAATGGACCGAGATTCAATTCGGGAAAGCTCCATAAGATCGTCGACCAGACGACGAAGCCGTGAGGTATCCTCTTCCATCATTTTTAGAAACCTATCTTTTTGCAGCGCCGAAATATTTTTATCCTCTTGGATCGTTTCAATAATCCCCTGAATAGACGTAAGCGGAGTACGAAGTTCATGCGAAACATTCGCGAGAAATTCTTTTCTGTTCTTTTCAAGCCGTCTCAGATCGGTCAGATCCGCCAAAACCATGACCCCTGCAACCTGTCCCTCTGACCTAGAAATGCCGACTGCCTGGATCCGTAAAATACGGCTCCCAGCCTGAACCCATTCGATCTCCGTAAATTTAGGGCCCTGATCCATTAAAGCCTGTGTCATCAGCGCATCAATTTGAGAATTCCGAATGGCTTCTATCAAAGATTTCCCCACAGCCTGAGCAGCCTCAATCTTAAAAAGCTTTTCCGCGGCCGGATTAAGCATCAAAAGCGTCTTGGAAAGATCGACAGCAAGAACCCCTTCGCTCATACTCGAAACAATGGCAGAAAGTTTTTTTCTCTCTGCATCCATATCGTGCATGCGTTCAGAAATGGACGCGGCCATCAGATTCATGGTCTTTGCCAGCACTCCAAAATCATCCTGAGAATCCAAAAGCGCTCTTTGCGATAAATCTCCTTGTGTGAAGCGTCTTGCCGTGTCCGTAAGCACTCGAACTCTCCGTGTAAGCGATCCGCCAAGCCAAATTCCCCAAACAAGAACAACAACGGTTCCAATTAAAAATCCGAGAGCAATCGGATGCTGGGCTGAGCGAATGACTTCTTGGACATGCGTAAGCGGCAAGGCGACACGAATGGCTCCCAAAAGATTGCCGCGATCCGATACCGGCAAAGCCACGTAGAGCATCTTCACGTTGATCGTGGTACTAAACCGGCTGCTACTCCCTATTTGACGACTTAGCGCCGCACGAATCTCAGGCCGAGCTGCATGATTTTCCATTTGCTGAAGACTGTCCCAGGTCTCGTCCGAATCCGCGAGAACCTCCCCGGATGAATGAATCACCGTGATTCTCATGGCCACAAGATCGCCTAAACGCTTCACCCACTCCTGATTCTTCTGAGAGCGCTCTTGCCGGAATAAAGGAGAAAAAATTTCTCCAAAAAGTTTAGCTTGATGAACTTGAGACTCATGGATCTCACTAAGGACTTGATGTTCAATGGCCCGGAGGATAAAAAAAGTGGTGGCGGAAAAAACCAAAAGAAAAATAGCGACGTAGGAGAACGTCAGTTTGTAGCGAAAATTTTGACTTAGACGGGAGAACACAGCCGATCACTCCTCTTCACGATCGAAACGATAGCCCACATTCTTAACCGTCACAATTCGAGAGGCCTCATGCTTGAGTTTTTTTCTCAAATTCCCGATGTGCATATCCACGGTCCGAGTCTCAATATTCAGCGAAGGATCATACCCCCACACCCGGTCAAGCAGCATTTCCCGAGTCAGAACTCGTCCGCACGCTTCCATTAAAATCTTCAACAACTCAAACTCCTTCGAACTGAGCTCCATGGTTTTTCCGCGCAGAGCCGCCACATATTTTTCCGAATCAAGCTCCAAAGTCCCAGCCTTAAGGATTTTCCCGATCCCCTCTTCAGATCGCTGCGTTCTCCGGAGCACTGCCTTGACGCGGGCCACAAGCTGCCGCGGACTAAACGGCTTGGCAATATAATCGTCTGCACCCAGTTCAAGGCCGACCACCTGATCCATCTCTTCAACTTTGGCGGTGAGCATGATGATGGGAATGGAAATTGTTTTAGGATTCTGCTTGAGCAAACGGCAGATTTCAAGACCATCGATCTCGGGAAGCATGAGATCCAAAAGGATTAACTCTGCTTTTGCTTTTCGCGCTTCGGCAAGACCCAGATCGCCGCGAAGAACCACTTGGACACGAAAGCCAGCCTGCTCCAAATGATACTTAATGAGTTCAGCAATATTTTTTTCGTCTTCAATAACAAGGATGGATTCTTTGGCCATATTTTAGCAACCTGTAACCAGAAACCTGTAACCAGAAACCAGGATTGAAAGTTTTATGTTTCGTTCTCGGGTTACTGGCAACTGGTTACTGGTTATTTTTTTCTTCAATGTGATGTTTGATGGTCCGGCCCACCACCATATAAACCACGTCCTCCGCAATATTGGTTGCGTGGTCCGCGATTCGTTCCAAATGACGGCCGATTAAAATGAGATCCACGGCACGCCCGATATTTCGGGTGTCCGTCATCATATACGTCAAAAGTTCCCGAAAGATTTGATGGTTGAGATTGTCCACATCATCATCCCGGCGGCAGACCTCACGCGCCAGATCTGAATCGCGGCGGACAAAGGACTCAATGGCGTCCTGAACCATGGCCTGGGCAAGATCAGCCATGCGAGGAATGTCGATGAGCGGCTTTAATTGCGGTTCTTTGAGAAGATCCAGCGTCCTTTGAGCAATATTGACGGACAGATCGCCGATTCTCTCTAAATCACTATTAATTCGCAGAGCCGAGGTAATAAAGCGAAGATCCGTGGCCATGGGTTGACGAAGCGCAAGGAGACGATAGCAAACTTCGTCCACTTCAATCTCCATCATATTAATGGCTTCGTCAGACACAATAATAGACTGCGCCAGTTCAGGATCCCGATCCACCAAAGCCTTGATCGACCGTGCAATGGATTCCTGGGCCAGCGAGGCCATGCGAAGCAAAAGCGTTTTTAAATCCCTAAGCTCTTCGTCAAAGTGTCGTTCCATAGATTTCCTTTATTCTACCTAAAATCAGCCAAATCGTCCCGTAATATAGTCTTCCGTCCTTTTATCCTTCGGGACCTCAAAAATCTGCTCGGTCTTTCCAAACTCCACAAGCTCCCCGGTCAGGAAAAATCCAGTGAATCCCGATACGCGCGCGGCTTGCTGCATATTATGAGTTACAATCACAATTGTGTAGTTTTGTTTCAAATCCTGGATTAATTCCTCAATCTTAGCCGTAGAAATAGGATCCAGGGCTGAGGCCGGTTCATCCATTAAAATAATTTCGGGGTTTACCGCAAGCGCTCGGGCAATGCAAAGTCGCTGTTGCTGGCCGCCTGAGAGCTCCATCGCCGATTTCTCAAGCCGGTCTTTGACCTCTTCCCAAAGAGCTGCTTTTTTTAAACTTTCCTCCACCCGATCCTCAAGAAAACCGCGGTTCGTAGTCCCATAAATTCGAAGCCCGTAGGCCACGTTATCAAAAATAGTTTTGGGAAAGGGGTTTGATTTCTGAAAAACCATGCCCACCATGCGGCGAAGCGCTACCACATTGATCTCCGGTCTGTAAATATTCACTCCATCAATGAGCACCTCTCCTTCCACACGAATATCCGGCAGCGTATCATTCATACGGTTCAGAGTTCTCAAGAAAGTCGATTTCCCGCATCCCGAGGGTCCAATCAATGCCGTGACCTGCTGTTTTTCGATCTTCATACTCACCGTGTGAAGTGCACGATTAGATCCGTAATAAAAATTAAGATTTTTTACCTCAATTTTCATTTTGTTTTCTGGCGCAGACGAAGAAAATTCTGATGCCTGATCGCTCACCTTACGAAGGTGCGATTCTAATGTTAGAGCTTCCATGGAAGATTTCTCCTTTTTAAATTTCATATGGCACCCCGCCACTGCTCTTTTCTAAAATGAGTCCGGAGCAATATCGCCATCAGATTTAACAGAAAAGTAAGGCCAATTAAAACTAAAGTCGTTCCGTATTGAAGTGGCAAGGTCTTTTCCGCACTGGTCGACTGAGTGGTCATAATAAAGATGTGATAAGAAAGTTCCATAAATTGATCGAGAGGATTAATCATGGGAATGACTCCAAAAAGCTCTGTCACAGGAAGACGCGGCAAAAAATAAGCGCATCCGGTAAAAAGAATGGGCGCCGTTTCTCCTGCTCCCCGGCTGACGGAAAGGATGGCGCCGGTCAAAATACCTCCACGGGCCTGGGGAAGTACCACATTCCAAATCGTCTGCCACTTCGTCGCGCCCAGCGCCAGGGAGGCTGCCCGGTGACTCTGCGGCACGGTAAGAAGGGCTTCCTCGGTGGATACGATAATCACAGGAAGCACTAAAATGGAGAGAGTTGCAGCGGCCCATAACATACAAGGCTGACCAAAAAGAAGGCCGGTCTGGAGGACATGATCAATATTACGCCCTACAAAAAGGATAAAAAAACCTACCCCAAAAAGCCCAAAAACAATGGACGGAACTCCGGCGAGATTATTAACCGCCGCGCGAATGACACGAACCATTCGTCCCGAGCCTCCATACTCCACAAGATAAATGGCGGCCCCGATCCCCAAGGGAAGCGCCAGAAAAATCATGAGGATCGTTACCGCCAAAGTGCCAAAAATACAGGGGAAAATTCCGCCCGCTCTCATCCCGTCCTGCGGCGCTTGAGATAGAAAAGTCCATGAAATCGCCGGAAGCCCCCCCTGTCCGATCTTAAAGAAAATTATCAGCACAGCTAAAAGAGGAATGAGTGTAAAAAAAATCGTCACGCCCGTTAAGAGGGACTCTCGGATGCTGGTCTTTCGACTGGATAAATCTTTTGAGGAGATATGGAGCAAGGCTAAATTCATTACATCCTCAACTTGGCCCGCATTTTGACCAGAATGGATTCTGAAATTAAATTCAAAACAAATGTAAAGGTGAAAAGAACCGCTCCGACTAAGAAAAGGCTATAGTAATGCTCACTGCCTTGGTCCACAGCCCCCAATTCTCCAGCAATAGTTGCTGTCATGGTG
The DNA here is from genome assembly GCA_964460795.1 of uncultured bacterium. Lineage (GTDB taxonomy): Bacteria > Omnitrophota > Omnitrophia > Omnitrophales > Aquincolibacteriaceae > CAZOOM01. The sequence continues at coordinate 11,689 of CAYWRU010000053.1, forward strand.
CGGACACTAGAAAAGAAATTAAGCGTGACGAGGCCGGCATTGCCGGTACACATCATCACAATCATGGTTTCTCCAAGCGCCCGCCCAAACCCAAGGATCACTCCCGCGGAAATCCCTGAAACCGCTGCGGGTATTACCGTATGAAGAATAGTTTGCCAGTGCGTTCCTCCCAAAGCATAGGACGCATTACGAAGTTCTTTGGGCACCGACCGCAAGGCATCCTCCGCCAGCGTGGTAATAATCGGAATTGTGGCCAAAGCCACACCCACAGATCCTACAAAAGCATTCAGTCTGAATTTGGTATGAAAAATATTTTGAATGAGCGAGGCCACGACAGCAAGCATGAAAAATCCAAGCACCACGGACGGGATCCCTGCTAAAAGTTCCAGCGTTGGTTTAAAAATTTCGCGGGTTTTAGGAGAAGCAATTTCAGAAAGATAAATAGCGGTCCCGATCCCAAATACCGCAGCAATCAAGGTCGCAGGAAAGGCCACGAGAAAGCTTCCACAAATTAAAGGAACCAGCGAATATTTCGGAACTTCAGACACCGGCTGCCAGATCATTTTGAAAAAATTCTTTTCCTCCCAGGCGTCATAGATTGATTTGCCGATGAGATCAAAGACATGGCCGGTCTTAAAAAATAAAACAGCCTCTTTAAATAGAAAAATAAAAATGAGTCCAATGATAATAACGGAAAAGACCCCGCACAAAAGGAGCATCTTTTCGATCAGTCTCTCTGAAAAACAACTTTGCCGCCGTTCTAAAATCGTACGCGTGTCTTCAGTCTTGATTTGAGAGCGAGAAGGCAGGCGGGTCTTGATCAGGTTCTGGACAAACTTCTTCCCTTCAACATGATTCATCTGGCGCTTCTCTTTTGAAAAGGGAGCTTCTGCGGATCCCGAGTCCCTTTTCCGGAATCCGCAGAGAATAAGCTCAAATTGACTTAGGGCTTGAGCGGAATATAGCCGACCTCTTCAACAACCTTCTGTCCTTCCGGGGCGAGGATCCAATCCAAATAAGCCTTTAAATCGCCCCGAGGCTTGAAGGGCGTATACATATAAAGGTACCGGGTAATAGGATAGCGATTCGTCCAAGCGGCTTCATAATCGAGCACACCTTCTCCGGTAACAGGATTCACTCCTTCCGATTTATCGTCTTTCTTGACAGTCAAAATCCGCAGGGCATCATTGTGAAGGTAGTAAGCAGCGCCGCCGTATCCAATCCCATTAGGATCACGGGAAATTGCGTTGGCTACCGCGCTTGTTCCCGGCATCGTCTGGCAATCCGGAGCATAATCTCCATTCTTCAAAACCTGTTCTTTAAAGAACAGATAGGTTCCGCTATTAGATTCCCGGCAATAACGAAGGATGGGAGCATTCGAGCCTCCAACTTCACTCCAGTTATTTATCTTGCCCGCAAAAATCCCGGCAATCTGTTTCAGCGTCAGTTCCTTAATCTGATTTTGACTGTTAACGACAACCGCCAAACTATCAAGCGCCACTTTAAATTCGGCGGGATAATAGCCGGCCTGTTTCGCCTTATCAACCTCGGAAGATTTAATAGGACGGCTGGCATTAGCCACATCCGTTGTTCCATTGATTAATGCAGCAATTCCGACTCCGGAGCCTCCGCCCGTGACTTGAATTGAAGCTTCTGCATGCTCTTTCATATAAACCTCAGCCCATCGCTGGCTGAGAATGATCATGGTGTCAGAACCCTTGATCGTGATGTTCTTCGCAGCAAAAGAAGGCGCGGCAAGAGCCAGCATGCTCACTGCGGCTAGGGCCGCTATTTTAATTTTATTTTTTTTCATCGAATTCCCCTTTATTTTAATTTTGATTTCAATCAACTTTTATTTTAAAACTTCCAGGACAAATCCAACTGGAAGCGACGCTGTTCCTGATCAATAACGCCCGCCGTTCCGTTATTGAGATTGTGGACAAAGAAAGCAGCGCTGTTTAAGGTCACATTATCCGTAAGCGCATAACCCAATTTGAAAAGATTGCCTGCCTTACCGGCATGCCCATCTCCAAAATCACTATCATTAAAAGCGCCCACCACCGAATTGGCTCCTATCGTTTTATACGCCCACTGGGCTTCCCAATCGCCTTTTTTAACAATGGATCCAAATTTAAGACCAAAAGCATAAGCCTCATTTTCATTCACAATGGATCCCGTCCCAGCCGAGTCTCCTAAATTGTGGGCAAAATCAAAAAATAAGCGGGTTGGAAAAGGAAAGGGATAAATCGCCATTTCCTGATAAAACTCGAGTACCCTGAAACTGCCGGCATCAAGTTCTGTCGTGTCACCTACTACATTTGTATTGCCGCGCGTTCCGCCGGTAAAAGCGGTTCCATTCACGGTAAAGTTGCTCTTCCGAGCAAAGTTGCTGTAGTCATAGAGCGAAACTGCGGAAAGCAAATCAATGGGTTTTTCAAAAAGTGGGGTGTAGATGATGGGGTTAATTCCGCCCTGATAGGCCCAAAGATTGGAGTCTCCGCCCACCGTCGCATCTTCATCCAGAATAAACTGGCCCGCAGTAAAAAATCCATTAATGGAGAGATCTTCTGTATCAAGGAGTTTCAGATTAAACATTTCATAAGCACCCTCAGGCTTCACATCGCGGTCCCAGACCATATCGGACGATCCCTTTTCAAATGGATTCGTAAATTTACCGCCCGTGAATTCTGCGCTGCTTAAAATACCCCTATTCTTGAGAAGCGCAGGGCTGTAACTCGCATAAGCTTTCTCAATCATAATCGGTTTAAAATTAAAGTTTCCATCCAGGGTTTGGTTGGTGGATGTGGGATCAATGCTAAGGCCGGAAGATGTTTCTCCTGAAGCCAGAGCAAATCCAGCTTTAAGATCTTCGCTGAATTTTTTCTCAAATCCATAACGAAGCCGGTAGCGGAATCGGTTTCGGTCATCCGTTTCACTCGTGGTGCCATTGTTGTAATTAAAGGCCTCATAGCGGAGCCGCAAATCCCCTGAAAACTTGAGATCTTTCAACCATTTGTTGGCCCCGCCCGTTGCAGCTTCCAAGCGTTGATTAAATTCATAGTCACTCATAGGAACCGGTTCACTTCCCGTGGCAGTCACGGATTGAGCCCCTTCCGAACCTGGACGGCTTTCCAAGATAGCAATTTTCCGATCCTGACTCTGGATGGTTTGCTTCATCTGCACCATTTCGCCCTGAAGCTGCTTCACAAGATTCATCAGTTCCACTTCATCGGCAAAAGCCGGTGTCACAAACTGAATTAAGCTGACCGCTAAAACGGCCAATGAGATGAGACGTTTCATTTTATTGAGCTCCTCTTGATTTTGTTTGAGTTAAGAAAACGGACCGGTCGTTCATCGTTGCGGAAATTGGGAGGGGTCATTACGGATTTCATCCAGCGAAGTTCCCGTTCCAATCTTTTGGTGACAATGTCATATGCCTGGGAATCCAGGTGCGAAAACTGTTCTTTGTGTTCAAGATTCTGAATCAGCTGATCGAGCATCCCCGCCTGATCCTTCAGCACATTGATCATCCAATCGCGCTCCATCATTCAGCTCTTGAGGCTCGAATCCGGATAAATAAAGTATTGAGCTTTGATGCGCCGGAGTTTCCCAAGATTGCCCGCAATTTTCCGAAGTTCGCCTTGATACGATTGCAAGTCTTCGCTTCGCACTTCTGATTTGGTTTCCACCTCAGAAATCAATCCGGTTAAAAGCTGTCTCTGTCTTTGCAGCCCTGTCAAATGAGCACGCAACGTTGCGGAACGCAACTTGCCGTGCGAATTTGATCCCGCCGTTTTTTGGCGGGATCTCACATCCTTCATCCCGCCGGAGGCGGGATTCAGGGACTGCAAGGTATCCCCGCGGCAAGCCGCGGGGCGTACTCTTGCTGTCAGAATCATCGCGCGGTGCATCATGGGTTCCTCCCTTGGTTGTAGGAAGAATAGATTCCGGATGTCAGGAAGGCATGAAGGTGGTGTCAAATCTGAGTAAAGGAATGCATTGGCCGTGAGGATTGAAGGGTAAAAAAACCGCAGTCGCTCTTCGCGGTTTCACGCTTAACGTTTAGAAAGGCATTTCGTCAGCGGATCTTAACGGTATCTTCACCGGCAATTTTTTCAAGCTCGGCGAGGAGTTCATCCGTAGTCTTAACCTTAAGGTCTTCACCGGCGTGGAGTACGGCCTGCTTTCCGGAAGGATCCTGGAAAGTGAGGTAGACAGGCGTATCTCCTTTGTTACGAAGCAGAACACTTCGAATTTGTTTAAGCACACCCGCGTCCATGCCCGTGGTTTTAAACTGGACCGTAATACCCCGGGTAAAACGCTGTTTCACTTCATCCATGGCCACAATTTCATCCGCCAGGATCTTCGGAGTTTCATCCCGGGCGCTGATCTTTCCGCTGATAAAAATCACGGAATCCTGCGCCAATAATTTTAAATGTTTCTGATACGCCTCGGGGAAAACAATGACTTCCGTAGAACCGCGCAAATCCTGAAGCGTCACAAAAGCCATGCGGTCTCCTTTTTTAGTCGTGATCTCTTTAAGAGCGCCGACGACACCGCCAATCGTGACTTCTTGCTGATCCCGCATTTCGGGGATCGTATCGCTTGCCGCATTGGCATATTTTTTGAGATCCTTGGCATAACGTGAAAGCGGATGCGAGGTCACATAAAATCCCAAGAGTTCGCGCTCATTCGCAAGGATCTGATTCTCCGGCCATTCTTCAATCGCCGGAAGATCCATGGCCCCTTCTTCAAATTCCTGATTGCCGCCAAAAAAAGAAAGCTGTCCGCGGCTTTGATCTTTTTGATAACGCGCTCCGAGTTCCAGCGCCCGATCCAGAATGGCCATGAACTGCGACCTTTTTCCGCCGAGTTCGTCAAAGGCGCCGCACTTGATCAAACTTTCCATGACTTTCCGGTTACAAACCCGGAGGTCTACACGCCGCGTGAAATCAAAGAAATTGCGGAAAGGCCCGTCGGTTTTCCGCGTCTCTAAAATGGAATCAATGGCCGTGGTCCCGACATTTTTAACCGCCGTCAGTCCAAATCGGATTTTCCCGTTTCCACAGGTAAAAGCGGCCGCACTTTCATTCACTGAGGGCGGTTCAACCGGAATTCCCATGCGTTTACATTCTTCAATATAAAGAACCACCTTGTCTGAATTCCCCATTTCCGAGGTCAGAAGCGCGGTCATAAATTCCAAAGGATAATGGGCCTTAAGATAAGCGGTTTGAAACGAAATGAGGGCATAGGCGGCTGAGTGAGATTTGTTAAATCCATACCCTGAAAAGTAATCGATCAGCCCCCAGACTTTTTCTGCCACAGCCTGAGGAATTTTTCGCTTTTCAGCACCTTCCAAAAATCCTTTTTTCTCTTTTTCCATGATTTCCGGAATTTTCTTACCAATGGCGCGGCGCAGCGAATCCGCTTGAGCCAGAGTAAATCCCGCCATATCGCTCACAATCTTCATGACCTGCTCCTGATAAAGGATCACGCCGTAGGTTTCCTTGAGTGCAGGTTCCAAACTGGGATGGTCATACTTGATCTGAGTCGGATTGTGCAGCGCCTTGATAAAATCATCCACCATACCGCTGCCAAGAGGTCCGGGACGGTAAAGCGCAAGAAGCGCCACAAGATGCTCAAAGAGATTGGGTTTCATCTTCTTAAGGAGATCTCGCATGCCCGAACTTTCCAGCTGGAACACGCCGAGCGCCTCCGCATTCTTTAAAATTTCATACGCCCTTTCATCATCGAGCTTGAGTTCCTCAAGATGAACTTGAATCCCCTGTTTTTCTTTGATCAACTTCAAGGCATCATGAAGCACCGTCAGAGTTTTCAGTCCCAAAAAATCCATTTTAAGCAGACCGATTTTTTCAAGGTCCTTCATGTTGTACTGAGTCGAGACCTGTTCATCCGTACGGAAAAGCGGCACATACTCGGTCAGAGGGGCATCTGAAATCACCACTCCGGCCGCATGAGTCGAGGCATGGCGGGAAAATCCTTCAAGGATCTTGGAAGTTTCCATGAGCTGCGCAATTCGCGTATCGGTCTCAATTAATTCTTTAAGTTTGGGCTCTTTTTGCAGCGCCTTTTCAATCGTGATATTGAGCTCTGCCGGGATCAATTTCGCAATCTTGTCCACTTCCGGATAAGAAAGATTCATCACCCGGCCGACATCGCGCACCACAGCCCGCGCAGCCATAGTTCCAAAGGTGATAATCTGCGCCACATTATCCTGTCCATATTTTTTGCGCACATAATGAATAACTTCATCGCGCCGCTCGTAACAGAAATCAATGTCAATATCCGGCATGCTGACGCGGTCGGGATTCAAAAACCGTTCAAAGATGAGTCCGTGCTGAATGGGATCCAACATCGTGATATTGAGCGAGTACGCCACTAAACTTCCAGCCGCGGAGCCGCGTCCCGGGCCTACCGGAATGCCGCTTTCACGGGCAAAGCGGATAAAATCCCAGACAATCAAAAAGTAGCTCGTGTAGCCCATTTTGTTGATCACATCAAGCTCGTAGCGCATGCGCGCCTGATAATCATCGGGAATGGGATTCCCCACTTTTCGCTTTACGCCCGCCTCACAAAGCTCCTTAAGATAATCAAACTGAGTTTTTCCCGGAGGCGGATCAAAATGAGGTAAATGGGTTTTCTTAAAATCCAAAGTCAAATTGCAGCGTTCGGCAATGTCCATCGTGGCCTTCAAGGCATCTGGAAAATCCTTAAATAATTCCTGCATCTCCTGCGCAGATTTCAAATAATAATTATCACCTTGATAGCGCAGCCGATGCGCTTCCTCGAGCGTGGCGCCGGTCCCGATACAGATCAATGCATCATGGGCATAGGCATGCTGGCGGTAGTTATAATGAACATCGTTCGTGGCCACAAGACGCACCTCAAATTCCTTGGACCAGCGTGCGAGCTGGCGGGTAATTTTGGTCTGAGGCTCAAGGCCTTGATTCATGATCTCAAAATAGAACCGATCTTTTCCAAAGATCTCGCGATATTCCTCAATGGCCCGGCGCGCCTCGGCCGGCTGATCATTCAAAATGTAATAAGGGATCTCCCCCTTCAAGTCTCCGCTTAAGGCCATGAGGCCTTCCGAATATTGTTTCAGGATTTCCTTATCCACACGCGGGCGATAATAGAAGCCTTCCAGATATCCCAGGCTGGTGAGTTTCATCAGATTTTTGTACCCTTGCTCATTCATCGCCAAGAGCGTGAGATGAAAAGAAGCTTCTTTGATACCATGGGTTTGTTTTTCGAATCGCGACCCTGGCGCCACATACGCGTCCATTCCGATAATGGGCTTGATCCCCTCGTGCATGGCTTCAGAATAAAACTGGATGGCTCCAAAAAGATTTCCGTGATCGGTCAAAGCAATGGAAGGAAATTTAAGTTCAACGGCGCGGCGGACCAGATTCTCGACCTTGACCGCGCCGTTTAAAAGACTGAACTCGGTGTGACAGTGAAGATGGACAAATTCAGAATGCATAACACCGTGAAGAGTGAAAAGTGAAGCGTGAAGCGCAAATAAAAGCTAGAGTTTTTTGATCAGATTACGGAGCATAGCTTGCTCATAGTCTAGCTGATCAAGCAACTCAGTTTTCAGAGCCTCCGCCAAAAAACCAAGCTCGAAACTGATCTCAAGTTGAGTTTCCAGTTCAGCGCAAGATCCTAAAGCAATATATAGAAAATGCTTATATTCTGCGTTGTGATACCGATTAAAACCTTCTGCAATATTGGAGGGAATAGAGACTCCGGCGCGTCTCATTTGAGACACAAGTCCGAACTTTTCTTCATCGGGAAAGGGGCGGGTTGCAAAATAAATTTGCTTTGCCAAGTACTTTCCAAGCTTCCACACTTCAAGGTCTTTAAAATTTCGAATTGTTTTCTTTGGCGCAAACGCATTTTTCATAGCACATGATCCTTTAATCGGTTTCGCGTTCCGCACGCATAAGATTTCTCTTCACGCTTCACTTTTCACTCTTCACGTGTTTATTCCCATTCAATGGTCGCAGGCGGCTTGCTGGAGATGTCGTAGCAGACGCGGTTGATACCGCGGATTTCATTGATGATCCGGCTGGAGATCCGGCTTAAGACCCCATCCGGAATCCGGGCCCAGTCCGCAGTCATTCCATCCTGCGAAGTTACAGCACGTACGGCAACCGCATTTTCATAAGTCCGCTCATCCCCCATCACGCCTACGCTCTTAATAGGAAGGAAGACGGCAAAAGCCTGCCAGATCTTATGGTAGAGCTTGGCCTTTTTAATTTCCTCAATCACAATGGCGTCTGCGCGGCGAAGAAGCGAGCAGCGCTCTTCTGTGACATCTCCGATGATTCGCACCGCAAGTCCAGGCCCGGGAAACGGGTGACGATCCACAAGTTCAGAATTAAGCCCCAAGACGCGGCCAACAGCTCGGACTTCATCTTTGAAAAGTTCGCGGAGCGGCTCCAGCAATTTAAAATTCAGCTTCTTTGGAAGCCCTCCGACATTATGATGACTTTTGATCATACTCGTGGGTCCGCCGTGCACCGAAACCGATTCAATCACATCCGGATAAAGCGTTCCTTGAGCCAAAAATTTCGCGCGGTTAATCTTGCGCGCTTCCTTCTGAAAGACCTCGATAAATACTCGCCCGATAATTTTTCGCTTTTTTTCTGGATCCGTAACACCTTTCAACTCACTCAAAAATTCTTTGCGTGCATCCACAAAATGCAGATTCATTTTAAAATGACGCTGAAAAGTCTCCCGCACCTGTTCCGCCTCATTCATGCGAAGCAACCCATTATCGACAAAAATACAGGTGAGTTTTTTCCCAATGGCGCGGTGAATAAGGACAGCGGCCACCGAGGAATCCACTCCGCCGGAAAGTCCGAGCACCACCTTATCATTTCCCACCTGAGTGCGGATCTTGCGAATGGAGTCTTTGACAAAGGAAACCGGCGTCCAATCCCCGTGAAACCCGCAGATTTCAAAAAGAAAATTTCCGAGGATCTTATGACCCAGCGGCGTATGAACGACTTCCGGATGAAACTGAACGCCGTAGATTTTGCGCTTGAGATCCGCAACCGCGGCAATGGGTGCATTGGGCGTGTGCGCAAGACGGCTGAAACCTTCCGGAAAACGCTCTAGCTTGTCGCCGTGACTCATCCAGCAGGTCAGTTTCTTGGGAAGATTATTAAAAAGTCCGCCCGGCTTATCCACATAAAGCTTGGAAAATCCGTACTCGCGTTTATGGGATTTATGGACCTTTCCTTTAAAGAGATGGGCAATCAGCTGAAGCCCGTAGCAAATCCCCAGGACCGGCACGCCGAGATCAAATACCCGGTGATCTGGAATCGGCGCTTTGGGCCCGTAAACAT
>CAYWRU010000054.1:0-4559 GCA_964460795.1 uncultured bacterium
GTCTGGCAAAGCGTCTTGCGTGTCAGGAGATCATCCAGACTGGATAGGATTTGCTCCTTTTGCTCTGCAGTTAAGTCAGCGCCAGCATCGGCCGAATGATCTGCTCGACCCGATTCATGAAAATGCGCATTGCATTCATCGGCTGGAATCATGTCCTTACACATTTCCTTGACTTTTTTCTCCACATTTTTTGAGTCCATGCATTCAGTAATAAAAAGATCAGAAAATTGTGAGATCACTTTTGTGCCTTCATAGACAGCTGCCATGAGCCGGTGTTGTGTGCCTGTCATGTTATTTAGTTCAATCCACATGAGGAGTCCAGCAACGGCAATCGGCGCAATAATGGCCATCTCCACCATGGATTGCCCTCGCGCCCATGCGCTAGGACTGCTTCGGCGGATACTCGTGGTCTCCGTCCGTGTCTGTCCCCGGCTATTTCGCATTTCTTTTCCTCCTCTAAGAAGCTATTATTCTAACTCTGAATAAAGCATACCATATCGAATACAAAGGATTAGTCTAAATAACTAGCATTTTTTATCAATAATAATCAAAAGGTGCTGTTTTAATCAAAATTCATGGGAATAAAGCGGTTTTACCCCCTAATTTTGCTGCTTTTTAACCAGGGTACTAAAAAAATTTAAAAACACTCCCGTACTCGATTCCACAGAGTTCCCTAAAAAAACAAAAAGGGCAGGTCCCGAAGAACCTGCCCTTCCTGCGAGAGGCTAGCAGTTAATTTACAACCACGTCCCCTCTTTCCCCCGTTCGAATTCGAACTGCTTCTTCGATGTTCGAGATAAAAATCTTTCCATCGCCGATCTTATTGGTACTGGCTGCCGCGGTAATGGCTTCCACAATCGCCTTCACCTTGGAGTCCTGCACAATAATTTCCAGCTTGGTTTTGGGAAGGAGATCCACTCGAAACTCCCGGCCCCGAAACTGTTCGGTGACACCTTTCTGCTTTCCATGTCCTACAATTTCCCAGCACATCATGCCTGGACAATGGATCGCATCCAGCGCTTCCTTGACTTCCGCCAATTTTTCCCGGCGGATAATTGCGTGTATCATTTTCATTTTTGGTTCCTCCATCCTTGTGAACGTTATCGTGACATCGGGGTTTCTGAAAATTTGTCGAGTTTCACACCCACATACCCCGGCACTCCCATTTCAGGAATGTCTAATCCTTCAACTTCATCTTCAGGAGCCACGCGGTGTCCGATCGTCACATCAATCAACTTGAGCACAACAAAGCCAACGATTCCAACATAAACAATATTGGCAATGACTCCGATCAGCTGAGCCAAAAATTGAGACGGGTCTCCATAAAAAAGCCCTTTCACAGTTCCGGCAACGCCATTCCATCCATCGCCATACGTTCCGTCAGCAAAGAGTCCCAAGGCTAAACAACCCCATGCACCATTCACACAATGGACTGCGACAGCTCCGACGGGATCATCGATTTTTAACACGCCCTCAATAAAGAAGGCCGCTTCAATAACCAACACTCCTGAGATCAAACCAATGATAGAAGCTGATGTTGCATTCACAAATGCACAGGGAGCTGTGATGGCCACAAGACCTGCCAGCATTCCATTGCACATCATACTCGGATCTGGCTTCTTGGAGCGAACCATCCACATCCACATCATGGCGGCCACTGCACCCGTCGCACTCGCAAGCATGGTATTTACCGCTGCCACTGAGAGACGAAGGTCTGTTCCTGCCAAGGTGGATCCGGGATTGAATCCAAACCATCCAAAGGCCAAAATAAAAGTTCCGATTACAGCCATCGGGATATTATGACCAGGGATAGCATTGGGTGTTCCATCTTTATTATATTTTCCAATACGCGGCCCGATGATCTTCGCACCAATCAACGCTAAAACCCCGCCTGTCAAATGCACCACCGAGGACCCAGCAAAATCAACGTGTCCATGACCCAAGCCAAAATATTTGCCCAGAGTGGCCAACCATCCACCGCCCCAAACCCACGCACCATAGATCGGATAAATGATGGTTCCAACCGCACAACCATAAAGCACAAAGGCGCTAAACTTCCAGCGTTCGGCCATCGATCCGGTAGGGATAGTTGCCGTGGTATCCATGAAGACCATCTGGAAAAGGAAAAGCGCGAAAACGGAAACGTCATAAGCGTCACCGGTCAAAAAGAATCCTTTGGTCCCAAAAAGACCAAAAGGTTTTCCAAAAAGATCGATCGAAAACATATGGTTCAGGCCATCATAACCTCCCATGGTTCCAATCGCTCCAAAGCCTCCGAACATAAACGCAAAACCGCAAACATAAAATCCCAGCATACCGAGCGGATAAATCATCATATTCATCGCCATGGTATGCGCAGCATTTTTTGCACGCGTCAATCCTGATTCCACCATTGCAAAACCAGCTTGCATAAACATGACCAAGAAACCTGTCAGCATGACCCAGACAAAGTTAATCGATACTTTATTGTGCCCTACTGCAGCCGCAATCTCCTCCACTGTGGGAGAGCCTGCAGTCGCTGCAGTAATGTCCGATGCCTTTCCTGTGTTTGCTCCGCTTGGATCCGGGGCTTGAGCCCGTGCTAAAACGGGACTCAGCCACAGAAGCAGGAAACTCACTATCAGCAATTTCGATAACCGAAGTTTCATAACTGTTCCTTTCTTGTGTTTAGATAATTCACAGGCCCAATAACAACTAACGTGCCAACTCTGTATCAATTCTTCTTGATAGAGCTAGGGGAATTCATCAACTTCCAGAAAAGTCATCCGCCCTACATATATGTAGAGCGATATTGTCTGAATAGAGACATAAGTGGGATCAAAAATTCATCAAAAAGAGGCCCTTCCCCTTTTTGGGCTTAGGCATTAAAATTGCACCCCATTGGAAACTGTCATTTAAATCTTCCCAACATAATCCTTAAGGATTCATCTTGCGAATAGCAAAAGAAGTTCATCGGCCCCGAATATTGAAATGGTATCAGGCGGGCGCCATTCTTTACGGCGATTGGGGTTCCAGTAAGGCCTACGTACTTGGAATTGCCTATGTCCTTTCCGGACACGCTTCGTGGTTTTTTCTAGGGCTCATGTCCCTTCTTAATGTCTTGGTGGGATATTGCTATACCGTCATCTGCCGGGTTTATAAAGGTGGCGGCGGCGCTTATTCGGCGCTCAAATCCCGCTCACGTTTTCTGGGAGCACTGACTGCATTTTTACTTTTCGCAGATTATGCTGTCACTGCAGCCATTAGCGCTTACGTTGCATTTTGTTATTTTAACGTGACGCACCCCTTAGTCTGGTCTTTTGGCGCCATCGTCTTTTTAGGCAGCATCCTCTGGATGGGCCCCTTCAAATTAAGAACTCTAGCCGCCGGCCTTTCAACATTAGCTTCACTCGCGGCTTTGGGATTATTTTTTAAAACCCTTTTTCACATCCATGAAATTCATCTCGAGTGGCCGCATTTTTCAGCACTCCAATCCTGGAACACTTTTTCCCTTTTGGTGCTGTCGCTTTCAGGAGTCGAGACCATTGCCAACTTAACAGGTGTCATGGCCGAGCCCGTAGAAAAAACCTCGCGCCGCGCCATCCTTCCAGTTTTAGTGGAAGTCTCCGTTCTGACTTTTTTACTCGGCATTGCCATGAATGCTCTTCCCCATCCACTGGAACATACCGAGAATATGCTGCGCGGCCTCGGAGATTTTTATATTGGACCTTGGTACGGTACGCTGATTTCTGTACTTTTTGGAGCCCTTTTGGTTTATCAGATTTTGATGTCACTCAGCGGTATGCTCAACATGCAGTTTCTTCTGGCGGTGGACCAGGAATTTCCTTCTATTTTCCGAAAGCTCAACCGCTTTGGTGTTCCGGTTGCAGGCTTAGTCGTCGCTATTGCAGCACCCATCATGATTCTCTTCTTTGATCATTCGCTTCTTAACTTGGCCTCGCTTTATGCTGTAGGAGTCGTCGGAGCCATTACACTAAACCTAGGAAGCACGGCCACGAATTTTAAATTGGATTTAAAGCTACGCGAACGTTTTCTCCTTGGAATAGCAGCCATCATCCTCTTTCTGATTGAAATCACCATCTGTCTTCAAAAACACAATGCACTTTTTTATGTGATTTCTATTTTGGCCATGGGTTTTATGATGCGAAAAATGCATTTCAAGCACCAGGATGACATTCATCACACCGAGGCCGATTCAGAAAGCAATATTCTGACCCTCGCAGAAGCCAAAGAGATTGCGCCGCTTTATAAATGTTCTTTCCTGGTGGCTATCCGTTCGGTAAATTCTTACCTGATTCAGGAGGCTGTACGGCGCGCCAAGGCCCTGGGAGAAAAAGCCATTTATCTGGATTATGTGCAGGCCGCCCCTCCGGTACTTGAACTTCCCCGCGAAATTGAACCCTCGCACGAATCTTTGGAGATCCTCAAAAAAGCGCAGGAAGAAATTGAAGCGCAGGGACTGACGGGAATTCCTCTTTGGCAATTTGGCGTGGATGCCGGACGTCAAATTGCCCGTGCCGTCGAAGAACTTGGTGTGAATACTGTACTGATTGGAACCA
>CAYWRU010000054.1:4569-21046 GCA_964460795.1 uncultured bacterium
CAGCGCCATTGTCAGTCTTCTGCGCGGTGATGTACTGCTCACTTTGGCAGGTGCACTTCCCCCTAAATGTCGCCTAATTATTTCGGGATAAATTTATGATGCTCACAACCAAAAAAGTCCAGCGCCCGCGTGAACTCAAATGGTATCACGCTGGATCCATGCTCTATGGCGATTGGGGCACGAGCAAGGCCTACACCATTGGAATTGCTTTTGCATTATCAGGTCATGCTTCATGGTTCTTTTTGGGTCTTATGTCCCTCCTGATGACATTGGTCGGAAGCTGTTACATGCTGATCTGCCGCCTTTATCCGGATGGAGGCGGCGTCTATTCATCCGTCAAACACCGTTCGCAGCTTCTTGCCGTCACAGGGGCTTTACTGCTTGTGGCCGATTATGTCGTTACTGCCTCTTTAAGCGCACTTGATGCGTTTCATTATTTTAATGCCCCTCATCCAGAACTGTGGGCCGTGGGTGCGATTCTCCTTGTGGGCATTATTAATTGGGTCGGACCTTCCAAAGGCGGCAGCATTGCTACCTGGATCGCACTCGGAGCTTCCTTCACTGCCGTCATTTTATTTGCAGCAACCGTTCCTTCTCTGCCGCAGGTCCATCTGTCGATGCCAACCGGTGATTGGGGAAAAAATTGGAGTGTATTTGTCGGTATCGTCCTCGCGCTTTCGGGTGTGGAAGCTGTGGCGAATATGACCGGCATCATGGTCGAGCCGGTTGAAAAAACATCTCGAAAAGCGATTATCCCCGTGATGGCTGAAGTTGCATTAATCACTTTTCTTTTAGGGATTGCTGTCAATGCCATCCCAAATCTCACAGGCCATACGGAAGACATGCTGCGTGTTTTGGCAGATCATTACATCGGCCCCTGGTACGGCACGGTGATCTCATTTATGTTTGGACTTCTTCTTTTGTCTGCTGTAAACACAGCCTTAACAGATCTCGTGAGCATCCAGTATCTGCTTTCTAAAGACCGCGAGATTCCTCCCATTTTCAGTGACTTAAACCGCTACGGCATGCCCTGGCTGGCTCTTGTGGTCGGAACCGCTGTCCCCATTATTGTTCTCACTTTTGAGCATGATATCGTGGGGCTGGCAGCCCTCTATGCCATCGGAGTCGTCGGAGCCATTACTTTGAATTTGGGTTCGTGCGCTACCGATTTTAAATTGAAGATGAAACTTTGGCAGCGTGTCTTGCTAATGATAGCTGCCATTATTTTGTTTTTTATTGAACTCACGATTTGCATTGAAAAACACAAAGCGCTTGTTTTTGCAACCTCGGTGGTTTGCATCGGACTCTTTCTCCGTTTTCTGGCCAAACGGATCCTTCCGGTCCCTGCACCTACTCTGGCCTCGGAATCGACTGTTCTCACTGTGGAAGAAGCCAAGGAGTTGGCCGCCCTTTACAAAGGAACGTGCATGGTGGCTTTGAGAGGAATCAATATAGCCCTGTTGGAAGAAGCAGCGCTCCGGGCAAAATCTATGGGTGAAAACGCGGTTTATATCGATGTGGTCGATGCAGCAATGGCGATACGGGATCTTCCAGACGAGATAGAACCCTCTCAACAATCGGTTCAGATTTTAGAAGGCGCTCAAAAAGAATTGGAAAAACTTGGCGTGATGGGAATTCCCGTTTGGCAATTTGGAGGCGACATCGGAAAGCAAATTGCCCGGGCCGCCCGTGCTCTTCATATTGAAACTGTCATGATCGGAGTCTCCCGGCGCTCGAGCGTCATTAATCTTCTGCGCGGCGATATTCTTAAAACGCTTTCCCGCGATCTTCCTAAAGATTGTCATCTTCTCATCACAAGCTAAATTTTTTTCGATTCATCGAATCTGTGCGATTTTCCGTTCCTTTGCAAACCCCTCAGTTTCTGGTACTATTTCAAGAGATTTATCAATAGAAACCCTTTCAGATCCGATACTTAAAGACTCGAACAAATATTTTTGCGCCGTCGTCGGAGACGGTTTTCATTGAACCGTCCCGACGCGGTGCTTAATTAACAAAATTAAGCGCCCGTAGCTCAGTTGGATAGAGCAACAGATTTCTAATCTGTCGGTCGATGGTTCGATTCCATCCGGGCGCATTCTACTTCGCCCTGCCCGTATGCGGCAGGGCTTCGTAGGAATGGCCAAACTGCGTAAGAGGAAGTTTCTTCGAAGCCGTGCCGCTAAGGACACGGCGTAGAAGAACCATCCGGGCGCACCCTTTTAATGCGGAATTTGGAATGTAGAATGCGGAATAAAAACACCCCTGCGATTTATTTTTTGAAGAATCAGATTCTTGACTATTCTTGGGGATCCAAAACAGCCTTATCAAAACTTTTAAACCAAAAATCTCCCGCCCAAGGTCCTCAAGCTGAACTCTGGATGGGCACTCACCCCAAAGCTCCTTCAAAGGTCTTTTATCAAAATCGTTGGATTCCGCTTGATGAATTGATTCAGAGGAAGCCTGCTCTTTTTAAGAATAATCTTCCTTATCTCTTTAAGGTTCTTGCTGTTCAAAAACCACTGTCGCTTCAGGCGCATCCGAATCAGCACCAGGCAAAAAGAGGTTATCGCAAGGAATCTCGATTTAAAATTCCTCTTCAAAGCCCACGGAGAAGCTACAAAGATTCACAAGAAAAAGCTGAAATTTTATGTGCACTGACTCCTTTTGAGGTTTTATGCGGGTTTCGAAAAGCTTCGGATATAGTGAAATTGCTCAGCAAACTGAATGCGACTGAACTCTCTCCCTTCATTGAAGTCCTAAAAAAAGATTCCAGCGCTTCAGGACTGAGACGCTTTTTTAAAAAAATGCTCACGCTGGGAGAAAAGCCACAACGAACTCTATGCAAAATACTAGCTCAAAAAGCTCAGAAACATTCGAACGATCCCCTCTATCGATGTGTCACTCGACTGGAGCGCCTCTTTCCGGGCGATCTCGGAATATTAAGCCCGCTTTTGCTGAATTGGATTCATCTAAAACCCGGACAAGCTATTTTTATTCCACCCCGCATGCTTCACTCTTATTTGTCCGGTTGCGGCATTGAACTCATGGGAAACTCTGACAATGTGTTGCGAGGCGGCTTAACTAAAAAACCTATGGACAGGAAAGGGTTGCTTGATCTGCTTAGTTTTGAAGAGAAGAAAATGCGAGTATTAAATCCCATCAAATTATCTGGCGCTGAAAAATCATACCCGCTGCCGCCATCCGTTCCGTTCCATCTCTCCAAACTCCAGGTTCAAAAAGGAACTCCCTTTAAATCCAGAACTGATCATGGAAATGAAATTCTGATCTGTCTCAAAGGATCGGGGAAAATACGGGGAGCATCTTTTCAAGCAGACTTTAAACGCGGGAATTCCTGGATCATCCCTTCGACCGTCGGCGCCTATCAAATTCAAGGTTCGGCTAAAATATATAAGGCATCATCTTCTCTGAAATTAACCTGTAAGGTCTGACGCCTCTCACCTTTAAACTCCAAATTCCAACCGCCAAATCCCAAACAAATTACAAATTTCAAACAATTCAAATATGGCCTTTGAAAATAGAGCTTGAGATTTGGAATTTGGTCCTTGGAATTTGCCCGCAGGCTTAGGTTCCGAGCGAAGAAATATAGTAAAGTTTTCCCAGCTTGGTCTTTAATCGCTGGTACTTGACTTCCACCTGAAGCCGCCATTTTTTACATGCAAAGTAAATATCCGAGCGCAGCTCTCCAAACACCTGATATAAGTGATTGATATCCGCCAAGGCCGGATCTTTCTCGCACGCTATAATTTGAAGCAGAATTCCTTCTAATTGATGAACTTTCTGAGCAATATAAACTTGCATGTAACCGCTCGAAGTTACATCGTAATATTTCAGGTCATCTAAAAACTTTTTATTTTCTTCGATTAACTTATTCAACTCTTCCTGAAAAACCTTAATCGTGATCATAACCCGCCTCACTTCCCTTCACTTATAATCTACCTACTGGGAGGAGGGCTCGCAATCCTGAGAATAAGGATGATCGTTTTTGACATATTTTCAAACTTTTAAAAATTCAATTTAAAAAAAGCTGACAAGGCTGGATAGGTCCCAGAGGCTGAAGAGGCAGAAGGCTATTTCACATGCTGAGGCTTATTCTAGTACTCGGCGAAAGACGATGCGGCGGGAATATCACCGTATTCACATTCTTTGGGATGATCTTTGCAGTAGGATTCATAATAATTTCCAAAAAGGTCCTCCCCTTGCGAATCTCCGGCATTAGAGCAAGCAAGATTAGCCTCTTCGATTCTAGCCGCATGAAAAAGTTCGGGCGCCATTCGAAAAGCCTCCAGGTAAAGTTCACAAGTTTTTTTGTAAAAAGGCTGCCGATCTTCAAAAGATACTTTGCGGGATTTCATCTGAACATTAGTTTTCCAGAAAAGCTGTTCAGCCTGATAGAGCGAAAGGCGTGCCTTTAGATTTTCAGCCGAACATCCGCCGAGGCTGATTCCCAAAAGTATCATCGTCCAAAAAATCCGCACTTTCACGCCGCCTCTTGGGATTTTGGGGCCGAAGAAGCCACCGAGGGCATACGCTTGAGAAGCGCAAGAAATTCGTCCGGATTGATAAACCCCACACTTCGCATGGACGGCACTTCTTTTCCGCTTGGATCCATAAAAAGAATGGTCGGAACCCCTTCAATTTGATATTTTTCAATCAACTCATCCGCTTCCGGACTTGTCCCTTGAGTAGCATCCACCTTATAGCGATCATACGATTGAAGCGCCTGAATCACCCGAGGGTCGGTGTAGGTAAAATGTTCAAGCTCCTGGCAAGGAATACACCAATCCGCATAAAGATCAATAATGACGGGCCGTCCCGCCAAACGCGAAGTTTCCAGTTTTGATTTTTGATAAGGCTCCCAAAGAACTTTCTCCTTGGGCGCCGCATGGAAAGAGCTCATCAAAGCAATGGCCACGGCCAAGACTCCGGCTATTTTTCGGAAGATGTTAAAAGATCGGGTATAGACTGCCGAGGATTCAATAAATCCAAGATAAATGCCTCCGCCTGCCAGCATCAGAGGCAAAACCCAATGAACAGCAAGGGGTTGGATGGCAAGCACTCCATAAAAGGCCGCAAAACCTAGAAGCGCGACACCAAAAAGACGTTCAAACCAAAGAAGCCAGGCCCCCGAACGAGGAATTTTTGTGATCACATCCGAAAAACTTCCCAAGATCAGATAGGGAAAACCAAGTCCAAGAGAAAGGATAAAAAACATTCCCGCAGATTCTAACGGACTGGCGTGCGTCCCCGCCCACACCAGTAAGGCCAGAAGTGGAGGTCCCAAACACGGCGCCGCAAAAAATCCTGCTAAAAGTCCGGAAAGATAAAAACCTGCAAAAGAAATGTGCCGAGCCCCCGGCAAACGGCTCAAGATGGCAGAAGGAAGTTGAAAAGTAAAAACTCCGAGCAAACTGAGTGCCAATACCACAAAAAAAGCCGCCAGAGTCAGCAGAACCATCGGATGCTGCAGCCAGGATCCCAAGAGCTCTCCGCTTAAAGAGGACAGGACCCCTAAAAGGGTGTTGGTCGTTGAAAGGCCGAGCACATAAACAACGGCGCGAAGAAAAGATTCTCGTCGGGTCGCTGTTTTTTGAGAACTAAAAACCGAAACCGTGACCGTCATCATGGGATAAACGCAAGGAGTCAGATTCAGCCCCAACCCCACAAAAAAAAGACCGACTCCCGACAAAATCATATCCCAGATATTCATGATAATTCGCTGCCCTTAGGGTTAAGGAGACAGAATCGGGTTGGTTTAAACAGAAAGCTCAGAACCCCGCGACACCGCCAATGTGGTGAGGCGCTGCATATAAACAGGATCGGCCCCTAGCGTTTCTTTCAACCGCTCAAGATAAGCTGGGCCTCGAGTCTCTTCGAGAGTCGCACGAGTCTGGCGCAGTCTCTCACTAATGCCTAAACGCTCAGCCTCATGGCCATAGCTTGGATTGGCGAGGAACTGCTCCAAATACTGAATATGCCGCCGCAAAAGATTGGCCTCGGAAGCTTGCCGGATCCGGAGCCGCTCCAAGTACCATTCACTTTTCAGCAAAGACTCACGGGTGAAAAGCGCTCGAATATCCGGATGATCCACACCCTTCCCTTCAAATTGTCCATGGGCCATAATATGCAAGAGGGCCTGTAGCGGCGGACAGGCCAGCTCAATACTACCGTCACGAAAATAGGCTTGAGCCACACGCTGCTGAGCTTCCACGATATTTTTTACACCATCCACAAAAGTCTCCAAATTTTGGATCTCAGGACGCAGCATGGCATCGCTGAACACCGAACTTGGATGGTTGAAAACACGGCCTAAATAGGCATTTACAAATTTTGAAGTGATGCGATATCCCAAGCGGCTTGCCAGGATGAGTTCATCTTTATGTTTAAAGTCCTGAATTTTTTCCAAGTAGCCTTCGCGAATAAGGTACTCCGGACTGCGCTCTCCCGGCTGCATACGGCACCAGATCTCTGGAATCAAAAGACTGACATCATGATCCACTTGAACATCCGGTCCCACATAGCCCGCTGCCGATGAAAAACCGGAATGAGCATTTAAAATATATCCGACAAGCGCATTGTTTAAATCCGCGGTTGGAAGAATGGCATTGAACGGTCCTTTGGTCAGCGCCCCTTCGGATCCAGCTCCGGTAGTGGACGGCGAACGCCCGGTCAGAGAACAGATAAAATCCATGAAGAGCTCCGGAAGCTCCTGGTAATGGATAGGATTATAAACACAAAGCGCACGCACACCTGTCTCCGGCGGATTATTTCTGCGTCCTGCGAGCACGGCATCTACGGGAAATAAAACCGGCCGGTCGCTGGGAATCTTGTAATAGAACCGGCTCCCTACCAAGGCTAAATAGGTTTTTGATGGAGCCACTAAATCCGGCCTATTCTGCAAAAAGCGCGGATTTTTAGAGGGTTTTCCGTCCACCATGCGCGGATGTGCGGTCGAGACCACAAAATCACATTTTCCTTTTTCCACAAAATTCCGGATCATGTGCTTCATGGGATCCGTGTATTGATCAAAACGGGCCGCATCTTCGATCATGGCCTTGGCCTGATCTCGCGTAAGCGGCTCATAATTAGAAACAAAATTATCCGGATGAGTAAAATGCTCTTCGGTTTCTTTATCAAAACCCCGGTGAATGGCATCATCCGGACGCTGAAAGAGTCGGTACTCGCAATTTTCTACAAATTTGAGCGAACCCGGCCTTCCCGTTAAATTTAGATACGGTACAGAACGAGTTGGAACCGTGACCGATACCGTGATATCGTCTTCCACTTGAAGTTTCGCCGCAGAATTGAAATCAGGGCGCAGCTGATAAAGCCGCCAGGATCCATCGCTCTCAAGACCCACGCGCAAATAATTCGCGACCAGCGGAGTTCCTTCATATTTGAGTTCGTAACCCGGAAGTCCATTGATAATGTCCACACTAAAGTGTGATTTCCAGTCTTTGCCCCAGGAAGCCTTATAAAATCGCTTCACAAAAAAGACGAGCTCCTTGACATGACTTGGAATACTTTTAAGCCAGGTATTGTATTCGTCGGTAAAGATCGGATCCTGTGTAAAGAGCTTGATCACCGATCCTAAGGAGCGCTGAGGAGCCAATATGGGCCGGCTCTTATTATATTGAGGTCCGGGTTTGACCCGAAAACGATCCATAAAATCTCGGTTTAGAATCTGATCCACAGAATCCAGATCTTTATCAAAATCCGCTGTAAAAACAGGACCCGTGATAATGGCATTGGCAATCGGTTTAGAAATTTCAGATTTACCGCCGCCTGAAACCGTAGATGGTTTATGGCAAAGTGTTCCTTCGGCCACGGTTCCAATCAAACGCCAATAACGGCCCCCGAATTTTTTTTCCATATTGATTTTGTAACCACAGGGATACACATAAACTTGCGTTGGCAAAAGCTTAATCTGTTGAGCTTTCCCATTTGTGGTCCAAATAATCTTTTGCGCATTCAAGTCCACCACCGCATCCTGCGGAATGTAGCAAATCTCCGGATGATTTCGGTCCACGGCATAGCCTTCGGGCCTAACGTCCATAAAATCTGCAGCAAAAAGTTTTTTCATTTCCTCAAAAGTATGAGGGAATTTTCGCGGAAGCTGATCGAGTGCAAATTTATCCCCCAAGTCGTAGCGTTGAAACGCCACGGCCCCTCCCGAATGCTCTTCTTCGCAAAGTCCAAAAAGATTGGCTGAGAAGCTGATTTGAGTTTTCACTTCTTTTTTGCAATATCCAAAATAATTGTCAGCAATGATGGTCACCATCATGCCGCGCTGATCCCGCGAGGTCAGTTTGAAAGACGTTCCCCCGTTATAAAATTCCTTGGGATCTTTCCAGCACATGCCGTCTCGGCGCTGACGCTCCGAGGCATCATCCCAGTGCGGAAGCCCGATCTCTTCCTTAGTTACTTTTGTCAGATGAGGAGCCAGGATCACGCAGCCCGAGTGACCCGTCCAGTGTTCGGTATCGAGGCCCGCATCATTTTCCGGAAGGTAGGGATCGCCTGCATTTCCAAAAATAGACTCTACAAAGTCAAGATTACTCACCAAACTTCCAGGCGCAAAAAATCTAATTTCCATGGATTTTTTGGAAATGAACCCCGGAACCTCCGGCGAAACCTGAGGCCTTAAAAGAAGCGAGACAAAAGTCTCAAAAGGTTTTTCTTCATAAGCTGCGTAAGGCAGACGAAGCAGTTCGCGCGGCGGAGTGAGTGCCCGAAGAAGCAGCTGTCCAAAAACAGATTTGGGAACTGAGCGCTTATCATCTGGAATTCTGAGGCCACCCTCTGCAATATGAAAAGACCCTTCCGTCGTTCTCCGGTCACTCCTGGGATTATGCAGCACACCCTGTTGAATCCTAAAAGACGAAATATACTCAGATTCAAAAAGATCTCGGTCGTGAGGAATGGAAAGGATCCTGGCGAGCCCGTGCTGATCTAAAGTAAAGGCATGAACCGGAAGCTTTGGACGGTCTTTGAGTTTGGCATCTTTTAAATAATCATCCAGAAAAGTTTGGATCCGGTGATCTGCGGGACAAAGATACTCGGAAAGCAGGCGGTTTTTTTCCTGATAATTTTTAAAAAAGGAATTGGCGGTCTCAATAAATTGACTGTCCGGATTGGCCCGGGCAATCGAGTAGCCCATAGACATCAATTTCAACCGAATATAATGATCAAGGTCGGCCATGGCCTCGCGATACGATGCCTTGTCCGGAAAATAACCCAGTGATTTTTTCATTTCCATCGCAGTATTCCCATCCTTTGGAGGCCTTGGCCTCATAAAGGGCGTATTGTAGCCGAAGCCTCGCGGGGCCTCAATGAGAATCTCCTAATATCCAACGGAGAGGGGTAGACAGCGTTAGTTAGGCTTTAGACAGGACCTTATTTACCAGTCCGAGTTCGGTCAAAAGGACATCGCGAGCCGGCTGGAAGCTTCCATCGGGGAATCGGAATTGGATAAGTGCATTGGAATGTTCAGACCGGTAGCAATATTTCCGGACCCAAGTCTCGGCCAAAGATTCCTCGCGGTAATTTTTTGCCAGAAATTGACGGGCAAACGACGCCGCCTTGGCCGGTGGATATTCATGCTGTTCGTAAATAACCGTAACGCCCAGCTCCTGAAAGCGTTCGATCAAGTAAATAAGTTTCGCCAGCTCACTCGACGGACGTTTGGAAAGATGCTGAAAGGCTGGAGTACTACGAATCGCTTCCGCGCTAGGTTCCGCCGCAGAAAGCAAAGGCATTTGAATGAAATAAACTGCCAATCCCAAAAACCCAATCATGCCTGCATAAAACCATTTTTTCATATGTCTTCCTATCGGCTAACGCAGCCTAGACTTGAACCGTGGTCCGTCTTCATTTTTTCTTCAAGATCATAATGGTAATATCATCGTGCTGTTCCATGCCCTTGGAAAAATTGAGAACTTGATTGCTCAGATGCTCTAGAATTTGTTCCGCACTCTGCCATGCAGCTTCACTCATGGCGGCCTTCAAGCGGTCGAGTCCGAACATCTCCTGATTTTTGTCCTTAGCCTCGGTCAGGCCATCGGTATAAAGAAGCAGGACATCCCCGGATTCAAGTTTCACTGAAGTTTCGGGAAAGGCCTGCTCAGCCACAATACCGATCGGAATGCTCCGTGTTTTCAAAGATTCAAAGGTCTGTTGTTTGGCGCGGTAAATAATCGGCAAATTATGTCCCGCGTTGGCGTATAAAAAGTCTCCGGTCCTTCGGTCATAGAGGCCATAAAAAAGAGTAATGAATAAACCCGTTCCGGAAATGGATTCGTTGGCAATGACATTATTGGTTTTTTCCAAAACCTGGGACGGCGAGGTTTCGTTTTGCGTCATCAGATGAAAAAGACTGCGTGAAGTGGTCATGTAAAGCGCACCGGAAATCCCCTTGCCCGTGGCATCCGCAATGACAAAACCGGTTTGATCATCGTTTAATCGGATAAAATCGTAATAGTCCCCGCCTACCTGAGCTGCGGTCATAGATTTCGAAGCCAGATCAAGATCTTGAACAAAAGGAACGGAGGAAGGCAGCGCACGCGATTGAAGCTCTGCGGCAATTTCAAGCTCCCGGGAGATCCGCTCCTGACGCCGCACGGTATTGGCCAGTTCCAACATATTTTCCTTCAGCGCTGTGGCCATCTTATTGAAATATTGTCCAATCTGATCAAACTCCGACATGGGCGAAGGATCCAAACGGCAATCAAGCTGTCCCTCGGATATTTTTTCCATACTTTGAATGATGTGCTCCAAAGGACGCGTCAACCAAGCCGAGGTCACAAATCCCATAAGAAGTGAAATCGTCAGGATAAGGATCAGAAAAAAGACATAGCGTTCAAAAAGAGCTGCCTGAATCGCTTGGATTGTGGTCTCCGCAATATCGAGTCCCAAAAGCGCTACAGGATTTCCCTGAGCATTCGTGACTGGCGCATAACCCGAAAACCAGACCCCCCATTTGTCCCGCACAGGACGATCATCCACCGAGGGCGCATTAAAACCATTTTGCATCTCCTTGTACTCTGAAATATCAAACTTTTCGCCGCATCCTACCGGCGTCACTTCTCTGTCAGCATTGACTACAAACTGGAGCTGATACATCTTCCCGGCAGGAATCAGCAGATAGGCATCCGCAATCCGGGAATCCATTTTGACCAGCGTTTTGAGATTCGCCACCATTTTAACGTGTTCGGGATTTTTTTCGCATCCCGGGGTAAGAGGGATTTGAAGCACATCTTCTCCATGGATCTGAGCCGCGGCCATTTGAGTGACATTTTTCAATTCACCACGCAGCCAATTAAAATGATCCTTGAGCGTTTGCTTGTAGAAAAATTGGAAAATGATCGTGGAAATAAGCGCCGCAATGAGAAAAAAAGCCAGAGAGATTCGCAATTTAAAATCAAAACGCAGCGATTTAAGAAGTTTTCTCATGAGAGGCCGTCCTCTCCGGGCCAAGCCGTCATTTCAATCTGATTGCCATCCGGATCCTGAAAGTAAAGAGACCATGATTTTTCGCGTTTCTTATGTGCAAGGATTGTAATTCCCTGAGCTTTGAGTGTTTCGAGCGTCCGGTCAAAATCGCTGGTCGGAATACGAAATGAGAAATGATTTGCGCCGGGTCCGGAATGATGAAAGAGATGTGCCGGCTCCTGGGCATCTGTTTGAATCAACCCAAGAAGCGAAGTCCCGGCATCCAGAAAAAATTCTATGCCGGGTTTGGAATATTCACGCTGCGTGATCGGAAGGCCGAGGATTTGGGTATAAAAATGAAGGGATTTTTCAAGATTTCGGCAGTTTAAGGCCACATGATCAAGCTGCCGGATCGGAAATTTCATTCCTTCTCCTTGTTTATCCCACAAATGCAATTTTAGATTTTTCAAAAAATCCGCGAAGCTTCATCCGCTTATCGCCGGGAATTTCAATAATTCCCTGTTTCTTATCCAAACGAAAAGAGCCGCGGATCTGGCAATCACTGGCCATCTTCCGAACCAGCGTTTTCAAATAAGGCTCAGAAGCCGGAAGCTTTTCAACCAACGTCACCACATCGTCCGATCCCCCGTGAGTCTCCACACTGAGGAAAGCCCGGTAAGTCTCAGAATTTAGATCGACTTGCGTATCACACGGACACACCGAAAGCAGAAGTCCGCATCGGGGACATTTGGAATCACGTTTAGGCTCAAAAGGCTTCTTCATAAGCTGGAAATCCTTCGACTCACTCCGCTCGCTCAGGATGAACCCTCGTTGTAGAAATAATAGCTGTTCGAGGGTTCATTCTAAACGATTTATGCTTTTTTTTCGACTTTTCGCTGCGATGCTCCGGAGGCTAAGGTCTTGGATGCAATCTCATAGGTGTCCTTGGAAAGTCCTGAGGCCTTCAGAATCTCTTCCAGCGACTGGCTCATCAAAATTTTTCTTTTTGCATCCACTCGCGGATAAGACCGGTACGCACCGGCAAGCCGCGCGGCCAAACCCGGATTAAATCGATCTATCAAAAGGATTCTTTCGGCAAGAGCGCGGTATCCTTCTCCCGACGAATCATGAAAGCGTACCAAATTGGAAGCAAAGGCGCCCCAAAGGACCCGTACTTTATTGGGATTTTGAAGATCAAATGCCGGATCTTTCTCAAGCACCAGAATGTCCTGGAGCACATCATTTTTTTGACTGAGGGCTTGGACTAAAAACCATTTATTTAAAACCAATGAGTCCTTCTGCCACTTCTCATAAAAATGTTTTAGCGCTAAGTCCGAAAATTCATCTTTTTTATCACATATGATGGAAAGCGCAGAAATCTGATCCGTCATGTTCGTCGCTTCATTATATTGACGGTGGGCAAGCAGGCGCCCTTCTTTTTCATCCGCCAAGGTCAAATAGCGAAGCAGAATGTTTTTCAGAGCACGCTTTCCCATCGATTGAGGATTCACCCGGTAAGGTTCTTTATCGAGAAGGTTATGGTAAAGTGATTTCATCTTTTGCGAATATCGTTTAGCCAAATAAGTCATCCAGCCGAGCCGAGCCTGATGCACTTCATCAAAACGACACGGAAAAAGATTTTCGTTCAGATAGGACTCGCTCGGAGGGATGAGGCATTCTGCAGAAAAGGCCGCGTCCTGAACCGGCGGCCGGATCAAGGATCCGAAGGCATCCGCCAGAGCCTTTGATTTCGAATCAGAAAAGGCAGTTTTCTTTTTCCGAGCAGCTTCAAGCAGAATTTCACAGGTCAGCGACTGAGCCGACTCATAGCGGTTCAGAGGATCCCGATCTTGAGCCAAAAGAAAAATCCTGTCCTGATAAGTTAAATCCGTTTTCATTTGAACGGGCGCAGAAAAGTTTCGAAGCAGAGATGGGACAGGACGTTTTTTTACATCTAGAAATCGAAAGGTTTCTGATTCTTTAGAAAGTACAAGAACCCGTTCCACAGACAGCTTCTTCTCTCCCTGAATTTTCAAGGGCAGCGATTTTCCTTGTGAATCAAGAAGTCCCATCCGCACCGGAATAACAAGGGGTTTCCATTTTTTTCCGACTTTGGAAGACGGCTTTTGAGTCAATTTGATCTCAAACACTTTTTCCCGCGCAACATAACGCGACTTCACTTCAACCTGCGGCGTTCCCGGCTGATCATACCAGCGCCGGAATTGTTTTAAATCCACACCGGAGGCTGACTCCATGGCATGAACAAATTTCTCAGTCGTAACCGCCTGACCATCATAGAGTTCAAAATATTTTGTGATTCCTTTTTTAAAATTCGACGGACCGATCAAGGTTTCAATCATGCGGATGACTTCCGCGCCCTTTTGGTACACGGTTGCGGTATAAAAATTATTTACTTCCATATAGGCCTTGGGCTGAATGGGATGAGCATTCGGTCCGCCGTCTTCAGAAAACTGCACATCTTTCAAAAACCGGACATCTTCGATGCGTTTTAAAGCCCTCGAAGTCATGTCTGCGGAAAATTCCTGATCCCGAAAAACCGTCAGGCCTTCTTTGAGAGTGATTTGAAACCAATCGCGGCAAGTCACGCGATTTCCCGTCCAGTTATGGAAATACTCGTGCCCCACCACCCCCTCAATAGCCTTGAAATTCTGATCGGTGGCCGTTTCTTGATCCGCTAAAATGTACTGTGAATTGAAAATATTAAGTCCCTTGTTTTCCATAGCACCGAAATTAAAATCATCCACAGCTGCAATCATAAAAAGATCCAGGTCGTATTCGAGCCCAAAAGTGTCTTCATCCCATTTCATGGCGCGTTTCAGCGATTCCATGGCATACCGGGCTCGTTCGCACTTTCCTTTTTCAACATAGATCCGGAGCGTGACCTTGCGGCGACTCTTAGTCACAAAATAATCTTCCAGCCATTCCAAATCCCCGGCTA
Source organism: uncultured bacterium (assembly GCA_964460795.1). Taxonomy (GTDB): domain Bacteria; phylum Omnitrophota; class Omnitrophia; order Omnitrophales; family Aquincolibacteriaceae; genus CAZOOM01. The sequence continues at coordinate 18,977 of CAYWRU010000054.1, forward strand.
CCAGGGCGAAAAGGTAACAAGGTTTGGGAAAAGGATCCTCCCAAGTGATGCAATGACGACCGCCGGGAAGCTCTTTGGCCTTCGAGGGATTTCCGTTCGATAAAAGCACAGGGTATTTTTGACGGTCAGCCGAGAGATGCGTCCGAAATTTACACATTACATCCGGACGGTCAGGGAAATAAGTGATTTTTCGAAATCCATGCGCCTCATTTTGAGTGCACAAAATTCCACGGGACTCATAAAGTCCCAAGAGGGATTTATTTTTTGCAGGATAAATACGCGTTTTAATTTCAAGGATTGTCTTTTTTTCAGGAACCGGAAGAAGCAGTTTCCCGTCCTTTTCTTGATAGCGCCCTTTCTCCAGAGGACTGCCGTTCCATAAAATCGACAGCACTTCAGGCCCCTCGCCTTGAAGTTCCCATCTCCGAGGATAAACACCTTTCCATTTTGGATTTTTGACAAGGGTCATCCGGTTCCGAACCGTGGTCGATTCATCCTGAATGTCAAAAAATAATTCCACGGATAAAACCGAACAAACCGGCGGGAGATAATCTTTTAGATGGATGAGCTGAGGTTTAGAGGACATGCCCGTTAGACCTCGATCGGAACAGAAATCTGCTGAGTCACAGCTCCCTGCTCCGCCACTTGGATAGGAATTTCAATATGAACCTGCTTAAACAAACAGGTTTTAGCAATTTTTCGGCAGTAGTATAACCTTGCCTCAAGAACAAGTTTCGTGGCTCCCAAGCGGGTTTCGAGCTGAGAATCCAAAGTTCCTTGAAAAGCCTCTTGTTCCTGATGTGCCAGGGATGTGATGCGGAGAACCTTCGAATCCTCAGAACTCCATTCAAAAACAAACGGCGCTTCTTCGGTATACTCGAGATCTTCCGAAAGTACTAAAGTGACCTTCAAGTGATTGACTCCAGGGCGAAACGTCACTTCAGGCGCCGTAATCGATTTGACCGCATTTAAAAGCGACACGCGAGCGGCGGTAGTAGCTCCCTCTAAACCCTTACCATCTTTCATGCTTAAAGTCTCTCTTTTGCTCATCACTTCTTGAGCTTTTAAAGCGCCGGGAATAAGTATGAGCAGAAGCAGGACCCCAATATAGATCCGCTTTATCCGTACCTGCATGCAAAATTCCGAAAGATTCATTATTTAATTTTTAGCATTGAGACAGGGCAAGAAAATCTCATGAATAAAAAACTGAATCACACCACGGAGGCAGAAGAAACACAGCGCTGAATCGCTGCCAGGAAATCAGGAAGTTCAAAAGGTTTCATCATAAATTCCTGAATTCCCATGGATTTCACTTCACTCATGGCCTCCGCATCATCAAAGCCGGTGAAAACCATTTCCGGTAAGAGCGGAAGATTCTGCGCGGTTCTCCGCTCGCGAATCGTCTTTAAAAGCTGGATCCCGGAGGTTCCGGGCATTCGAATGTCCGTTAAGATCATATGAAAACTTTCAGAGTTCAAAGCCTCCATAGCCTGATCCGCACTACCCACCACTGTGACTTCATAGCCAGCTCGGGAAAGTAGTGGTTTAAGCGATTCACGGACTAAAAGGTCATCATCGACGGCTAAGATATGAGGGACACGCACCGGGACGGCTCTATTGGAAGAATTACTTTGCAGCAACTGGTCAATATCCTGCGAATGAAAACGATATCCGCGACCAATTTTAACCGGCTTAAGGAGGCCGTCATGGATCCAATAATAGATGGTCCGGCGCGAGACCCGCAAAATATTCATGACATCGCGAACCGTCAGGAGAGGATTTTTAATAGGCTGCTGGATATCCATGGATTTCTTTTTGTAGTCTGTGCAAAACGATGCAACGAACGATATATTAATGCCCAGAATGTCATTTTTTACAAGGTTTTTTACGTGAATTTAAGTAGGGCCCCGCTATTTGGAGAAGAGCCTTAAATTCACTACTGCAAAATCACCACGATACTTTGTTGCCCCGTTATTTGGAGAAGAGCCTGTCCTCGGTACGGACAAGGAAGAAATTGGTCGGGGCAGCAGGATTTGAACCTGCGACATCTTGCTCCCAAAGCAAGCGCTC
>CAYWRU010000055.1:0-13801 GCA_964460795.1 uncultured bacterium
ATGAATAATTGAAACCCTCCATCAGCTCTACAAACAAACGCAATCCTATCACCTGTGAGCGTATTGCAGGTCTGGCACGCATCCTTCGCGGCAATGCCTTGGCGGCCATGGAAAATATGGCGCTTTGGCACGAAAGAGACATTACACACTCTTCAGTGGAGCGAGTGATCTTTCCCGATAGCACGATTCTAATTCACTATATGTTGCGTACGATGCAAAAAGTAGTGAAAGATCTTTTGGTGAACGAAAAGAATATGCTTCGTAATTTAGAACTCAGCCGAGGCATGGTTTTTTCCCAGGGGCTTCTCCTGGAGCTTGTGAAGAAGGGGCTGACCCGCGAAGAAGGATATGCCCTTGTTCAATCGGCAGCTAAAAATGTTTGGGATAAAAATCAGACGTTGAAGGATGCGGTGCTGGCCGATAAAAATATTTTGAAACACTTAAGCGCCGTTGAAATCAAAGCGGTTTTTGATTACAAGTACCACACCAAAAACGTGGATGCGATTTTTCGCCGGGTTGGCATGTCTGACGCGGCTGTAAAAAACTCACACACTGTCAAAACAGCCAAGAAAAAATAAGGCGGGACACGAAATGGAACTTATGGATTCAATTCTGACCACGGATCTTCCGCTTCCTTTAATGGGGCGCGGCAAGGTGCGTGATATCTATCGCGTAGGTGATGACAAACTTTTGATTGTTACGACTGATCGCTTAAGTGCCTTTGATGTAGTGATGCCGAATCCCATTCCCTTAAAGGGCCGGGTGCTGACGCAGATTTCAGTATTCTGGCTTGAGCAGTTTGCGGATATTGTTCCTAATCACTTGATTACTGCGGATATTTCTCAAATGGGGCTGAGTTCGGAGATTTTAAAGAAATATGGCGCCATCTTGGACGGACGCACCATGCTGGTCCGCCGCGCCAAACCGTTTCCGGTGGAGTGTATTGTCCGGGGTTATGTGACCGGGTCTGGATGGAAAGATTATCAGGCTACGGGCGCTATCTGTGGGCATGTGCTTCCCAAGGGACTCAGGCAGTGCGAAAAACTTCCAGAGCCGATTTTTACGCCTTCCACCAAGGCCGAGGTTGGTCACGATGAAAATATTGATTTTAATCATGCAATCAAACTGGTGGGGGAAGAGGCCGCTGAAAAACTTCGTGATCTCTCCATTAAGATTTATCAAAAAGGCGAGGCCTATGCTGCGACTAAAGGCATCTTGATTGCGGATACAAAATTTGAATTCGGGCAACTGAGCGACCGGATTATTTTGATCGATGAAGTGATGTCGCCGGACAGCTCACGATTTTGGCCCAAGGACCGCTACGAAGTGGGGCATGATCAGCCGAGCTACGATAAACAAATTGTGCGCAATTATCTTTCAACTTTGGCCTGGGAAAAGAAACCGCCTGCGCCTTCGCTTCCTCAGGAAATCATTGAAAAGACCAGCCGTGCTTACGTAGAAGCGTATGAACGTTTGACGGGAAAAAAGTTGATGTAGAGAAACCAGCCCTTCGACAAGCTCAGGATGGTGAGCAAAGTCGAACCATTGCCAGCAACCAGTAACCAAGATTAAACGCTTCTGGTTACGGGTTTCTGGTTACTTAACTTTTGGTGAAAAATGTTTCAAGCGACCGTGAATGTAACGCTCAAAAAATCAGTGCTTGATCCGCAAGGTGTGACGGTGCTTGCCTCGCTGAAGTCCATGGGATTTCAGGACGCCGCCAAAGTCCGGGTCGGAAAATATTTTGAAGTCCAGATCGATACGAAAGATGCCAAGACCGCGGAAAAACGCATCAAAGAAATGTGCGACCAGCTTCTGATCAACCCCGTGATCGAAGAATATACCTATAGCCTTCGGGAAATTGCATGAAAGCAGCCGTGGTCGTTTTTCCCGGATCGAATTGCGACAGCGACTGCTATCATGCGGCCGAATCTCAGCTAAAAGCCCAGGTTCAGTATGTCTGGCACAAGGAAGCCTCGCTTCCAAAGTGCGATCTTGTCATTCTTCCCGGCGGATTTAGTTACGGAGATTATCTCCGAACCGGAGCCATTGCCCGATTTTCTCCGGTGATGCAGGCCGTCAAAAAACATGCGGAAGAGGGCCGGCTTGTGATCGGGATTTGTAACGGATTTCAAATTTTGCTTGAGGCTGGGCTTCTTCCCGGAGCCATGCTTCGGAATCGTTCGCTTTCCTTTATTTGCAAATACGTGTATCTGCGCGTTGAAGATGTCTCAAATCCTTTTACGAATAAACTGACGCAGTATCAGACCATTCAAATTCCGATTGCCCACGGCGAGGGGAATTACACCTGTGATGAGGAGACGCTGAAAAAATTGAAAAGCGAAAATCGCATCGTATTTCGCTATTCATCGGAAGACGGAAAAGTGACGGATGGATATAATCCGAATGGTTCCAAGGAAAATATTGCCGGAATCTTAAATCAAAAACGTAATGTGCTGGGCATGATGCCGCATCCGGAGCGGGCCAGTGAATCTATTTTGTCTTGTGAAGACGGAAAAAAAATTTGGGAAAGTCTTTTAACGTACTAAGTACAGCAATCAAGTGCAGCGAGCGCAGTACGCTGTATGTATAACGCAGAACGATTATGATGATGACCGACGAAATAAAAATCACGAAAGAATTGATTGCCGCGCACGGCATTACGCCGGATGAGTATGCGCGTATTGTGAAGACGCTTGGTCGAGAACCCAACATCACCGAACTCGGCATGTACAGCGTGATGTGGAGTGAGCACTGCTCCTATAAAAATACCAAGCCGGTTTTAAAAACCTTTCCGACCTCCGGACCGCGGCTTTTAGTCAAAGCCGGAGAAGAAAATGCCGGCATTGTGGATATCGGAGACGGCCTCGCCATTTGCTTCAAAATTGAAAGCCATAATCATCCCTCAGCCATTGAACCTTTTCAGGGAGCGGCCACCGGAGTGGGGGGGATTTTGCGCGACATTTTCACCATGGGCGCACGGCCGGTTCTTGTGATGGATTCGCTTCGATTTGGAAAACTCGAATCTGAACAGACCAAGCATCTTCTCAAGGGAGTGGTAAGCGGGATCTCGCATTATGGAAACTGCATGGGCATTCCCACGATTGGCGGAGAAATCTACTTTCATGAATCTTATGAAGGAAATCCTTTGGTGAATGTTTTGGCTCTGGGGATTATGCAGGCCGGAAATATTGTGAAGGGGCATGCCAAAGGGGAAGGGAATCCTGTTTATTATGTAGGAGCCACGACGGGCCGGGACGGTTTGGGCGGCGCGGCCTTTGCCTCGCGCGATCTGACGGAGAAAAGTAAAGAAGACCGTCCTGCGGTTCAGGTGGGAGATCCTTTTATGGAAAAGCTTCTTATGGAAGCGTGTCTTGAACTTTCCAAAACCGATGCGATTGTAGGAATGCAAGATATGGGCGCGGCAGGCCTGACTTGTTCCACTTCGGAAACCGCAGCGCGCGCGGATATGGGGATTGAGATCGATCTGGCCAAAGTGCCTCAGCGTGAAGACGGAATGACTCCCTATGAATACCTTCTCTCGGAATCTCAGGAACGGATGCTCATTATTGTCAAAAAAGGCAAAGAAAAAATCGTCGAAGATATTTTCAAAAAATGGGATCTTCACGCAGTCCAGATTGGTGAAGTGAAATCAGGGACTCGCATGCGCGTGTTTCATCACGGCAAACTAGTGTCCGATGTCCCGGCTAAATCACTGGTGGACGAGGGGCCGATTTATATCCGCGAGGAAAAGAGGCCGGAGTATCTGGATGAGGCTCAGAAACTCGATCTTGCCAAAATTCCTGAACCCAAGGATTTTATGGAAGTTCTGAAAAAGCTTCTCGGGCATCCTTCCATTGCCTCCAAGGCCTGGGTTTGGGAACAATACGATCATATGGTCCGGACAGACACGGTTTTTTATCCCGGACACGATGCAGGACTGATCCGGATCAAGGGAACGAAAAAAGGGGTTGCCGTTACGACCGATTGTAATAGTTTGTATTGTTATCTCGATCCTTTTGAAGGGGGAAAGATTGCCGTCGCAGAAGCGGCTCGCAATGTGGCGTGTACCGGAGCGCTTCCGCTTGCAATCTCCGATAATCTTAATTTTGGAAATCCCATGAACCCGGAAATTTTTTGGCAGCTTCGCCAGTGTTCAAACGGGATCACCGCAGCCTGTAATGCGTTTCAAACCCCGGTGACCGGCGGCAATGTCAGTCTCTATAATCAAAATCCCAAAGGTGCGATTTATCCCACGCCCACGATTGGGATGATGGGGGTACTGGATGACATTGAGCTTCGCGTGCCGTCGCATTTTCAAAATCCAGGAGATTTGATTTTTCTGGTAGGAGAAACATTCAATGAAATCGGCGGATCTCATTATTTAATGATCGAGCACGGTCTTCAAAAAGGACTTCCTCCGCGTCTTGATCTTGCGCGCGAATCTGCATTGCATCGCTTTCTTTTGGAATCCTCCAAGGCACGAGATCTTTCTTCGGCTCATGATCTTTCCGAAGGCGGATTGGCCGTGTCTTTGGCGGAAGCGTGTTTCGGATTCGGGAAGACGCTGGGTGCGAACGTTGATCATTTGGATCTTATTTTCCGGGATATGCACCGAAAAGGAGACCTTCGTGAGGATGCTCTTTACTTTGGCGAATCCCAGTCGCGCGTCGTGATCTCTGCCAAACCTGAGCAGAAAGAATCGATCCTGAAACGGGCGCAAAATCTGGGTCTTCCGGTGACTCAAATTGGTAAAGTGACGGATCAGGATGAATTTTGCCTGGGAAGTCGGATTTCAGGTAAAATCTCTGTCTTGCGGGAAGTGTTTGACGGTGTTCTCCCCAGGCGTATGAAGAACGAAATGTTTCACTCTATTTAAAAATAAAGATACCAGATGTCAGATTCCAGATTGCAGATGAAAAAGTCACAGAAGTTACTGTTATCTGATATCTGTCATCTGATGTCTTCAGGCCATAAAAAAACATGAGCGACGAAAACATCAAAGATCACTGCGGGATATTTGGCGTCTTCAATCATCCGGAGGCGTCTAAGATTACTTATCTTGGGCTTTTTGCCCTCCAGCACCGGGGCGAAGAGGCTGCGGGAATTTGTACCAGCTCCGGCGATAAGCTCATGCTTTATAAAGATCGTGGACTGGTGGGGGAGGTTTTTGATGAAGATAGACTGAATAAGCTTCCGGGACGTATGGCCATCGGTCATGTCCGCTACTCCACGACGGGATCTTCTACCGTGACGAATGCGCAGCCTTATCGAGTGGCTTACGCGCAAGGTGAAGTTGCGGTCGCGCATAATGGAAACCTTGTAAACACCCAGCTTCTCCGGCGAGAACTCGAGGCGCAGGGATCTGTATTTTCCACGACCATGGATTCCGAAATTTTTGTTCATCTCGTGGCCAAAGCTAATCAGGATAATTTTGAGCATTCCGTTTTCCAAGCCGCGAAAAAAGTGGCGGGGGCTTTTAGTGTTCTCCTGATGAGCGCGAAACAAATTATTGCCATCCGTGATCCGCACGGATTTCGGCCGCTTTGTTTTGGCAAATTAGGCGCCGGATTTGTGGTGGCCTCTGAATCCTGCGCCTTGGATCTGACGGAAGCAGATTTGATCCGCGAGATCCAGCCCGGCGAAATGCTGGTCATTGATGAAAAAGGACCTCGCAGTTACTTTCCTTATAAAGACGAGACGCATCAGATCTCTCAGTGCATTTTCGAGCATGTTTATTTTGCGCGTCCGGATTCCACGATTTTTCAGGATAACGTGGCGGCTGTACGCGAACGGATGGGAAGGAATCTGGCCAAAGAACATCCGATTAAAGCGGATATTGTGATCCCGGTTCCGGACTCCGGAAATTTCGCTGCGCTCGGATTTTCTAAGCAGTCCGGCATTCCTTTAGCGCACGGATTTACGCGTAATCACTACATTGGACGCACCTTTATTCAACCGGCCCAGGCTACGCGGTCCTTGAAAGTTAAAATCAAACTCAATCCCATCCAGGCCATGGTGGAAGGAAAACGTATTGTGGTGGTGGATGATTCCATTGTCCGAGGGAACACGGCCAAGTCCCGTATCAAACTGCTTCGGCGAGCTGGAGCCAGCGAAGTGCATATGCGGGTCAGCTGTCCTCCGCACATTTCTCCGTGCTTTTATGGAATCGACTTTCCTTCGAAAGATGAGCTTATTGCTGCGCAAAAAACCATGCAGGAGATCCAGGGGTTTTTGGATGTGGACAGTCTCGGCTATTTGAGTTTGGAGGGGATGCTTTCGGCTACTACGCAGGACACAAACCGGTTTTGTGCGGCCTGTTTTACCGGAAAATACCCCACAAACATCTTTGATGAAGTGGATAAATTCAAACTCGAAAAGTGCTAAAAGTTTTTTAAAAATTTATCTTCTGCGCTTGTTAGTATCGGAGAGTTATCGTGTCAAAAAAATGGACTTATGAAGCGGCGGGAGTTCCGCATCTTAAAGGCGATCCAGGCTATAATCGAAAGATCGTAGGCCTCATACGCTCCACGCATCGACCGGGTGTAACGGGAAATCCGACGGGCTTTGCCGCACTTTTTGATCTTAAAAAAATTCGACTCAAAGATCCGCTCCTGGTTTCCTCAACCGATGGAGTCGGAACCAAGCTTGAAATCGCGCATCTCCAAAAAAATCACCGCACCATTGGAATCGATCTGGTGGCTATGTGTGTCAACGACATTATTACCTGCGGTGCGGAACCCATTTTCTTTCTCGATTATTTTGCCACTGGCCGATTTGATCAAAAAGCTACGGTTGAGGTGCTGCGAGGAATTACGGACGGATGTCGTCAGGCCGGATGCGCGCTGGTTGGCGGAGAAACTGCGGTCATGCCCGGATTTTATCAGCCTTATGGAGCCGACGGTGCGCCGCAATATGACCTAGCCGGATTTTCCATTGGTGCCGTCGAGCGCAGGAAGGTGATTGACGGCCGAAAAATCCAAAAAGGCGATGCGCTTCTTGGAATTGCGTCCTCCGGATTTCATTCCAACGGGTACTCCCTTATTCGAAAAATTTTTTCCAGAAAAGAACTTACCGGAAAAATGGGAAAAACGCTTCTTACTCCTACGCGGATTTATGTCAAACCTGTGCTTCGACTTTTAAAGTCGGTGGAGCTTCGCGGAATTGTGAATATTACGGGCGGAGGATTTATCGATAATCTCCCGCGTGTTATTCCGGATGGATTGGCGGCAAGAATTTGTCTAGGATCTTGGGCCAAGCCCGTTATTTTTGATCAGGTTGCAAAAGCGGGCAATATAACGCCGTTTGAAATGATGCGGACTTTTAATCTTGGAATCGGGATGATTTTAATTATTCCTGAGCGGGAAGTTTTAAAGGCGCAGCGAATTTTAAAATCCCTGAATCTTTCATCCTGGGTTATGGGAAACATAATTGAAAGTTTCGGATCCAAAGTTCAAATAGATGGATAGATCATGAAAGTGCTCATTATCGGAAGCGGAGGGCGGGAACATGCCCTGGCCTGGAAAATTGCGCAAAGTCCAGAGCTTACGTCCCTTTATGCTGCACCCGGCAACGCGGGTATTGCTCAAATTGCTCAGTGTGCGGATCTTAAGCCCACGGATCTTGAGGTGCTTCTGCAGTTTGCCCAATCAGAAAAAATTGATTTGACGGTAGTGGGTCCTGAAGTACCGCTTGTGGCGGGCATTGTCAATAAATTCCAAGATGCAGGGCTTCGGATCTTTGGGCCGACCCAGGACCTCGCCATGCTGGAAGGCAGCAAAGCCTTTGCCAAACTTAAAATGGAAAAGTACGGCATCCCCACCGCGCCTTTTGAGATCTTTAGTCATATTGATGAAGCGCGGCATTACATTGTGGAAGCGGATTTTCCTCTTGTGATTAAAGCAGATGGACTTGCGGCAGGCAAAGGCGTCGTGATTTGCGATACCTCGCATGAAGCGCTGAAAGCCATTAATGAAATGATGTCGGGCTCGGCGTTTGGTGAAGCGGGAAAGACCGTGGTGATCGAGCAAAAAATGGAGGGCGATGAGCTTTCCCTTCTAGCGCTGACTGACGGCGAAACGATTATTCCGCTTGCTACGTCCCAAGATCACAAGCGAGCCTATGATTTTGACCGTGGACCCAACACCGGCGGTATGGGAGCTTATTCGCCGTGTCCCTTAGTTTCCGACGAAAAATTTAAAGAGATTGTAGATCTCACCGTGCGGCCCATGATCCAAGGCTTGGCCAAAGACGGTACACCTTATCGTGGGCTTCTTTATGCGGGTATTATGCTGACCAAAGATCATGGTCCTGTGGTTTTGGAATATAACTGCCGTTTCGGAGATCCGGAGGCTGAGGCGGTTTTGCCGCGTCTTAAATCGGATCTTCTCCCTGTTCTTTATCAGATTGCTTCCGGAAAACTTAAAATTCAAGAACTCGAATGGTATGATCAGGCCTGCATTACGGTGGTCATTGCTTCGGGTGGTTATCCGGGATTTTACAAGATAGATTACCCGATTCAAGGATGTGAATCCGCTGACAAAATGCCGCAGACTGCGGTGTTTCATGCTGGGACCAAGCAAGGTCCTCATGGTGAGCTTTTAACCGCTGGAGGTCGTGTGCTGGCTGTTTCAGCCTGGGGAAATAATCTTCGTCAGGCTCAAGAAAAAGTGTATCAAGCCGTTTCCCGTATTATTTTCAAAGAATCATTTTTCCGCCGCGATATTGGTCGGCGGGCCTTGGAGGTGTTGCGATGAGTAATTCATTAGTGGCAATTGTGATGGGCAGCGATTCGGATCTTCCAGTAATGACGGCGGCCGAAGATGTTCTAAAAGAATTTGGAGTGCCGTGTGAAATCCAGGTGATGTCAGCCCATCGTTGTCCCGAAATTGTTTCAGATTTTGCGTCCAAAGCCAGTGATCGGGGACTGCGTGTCATTATTGCCGGGGCGGGTGGAGCGGCCCATCTTGCAGGTGTCGTGGCTGCACATACGACATTGCCGGTGATCGGAGTTCCTGTGGAGTCTGTTTTGAATGGACTCGATTCACTGCTTTCAACGGTTCAAATGCCGGCTGGAATTCCGGTGGCTACGGTGGCGATCGGAAAAGCGGGTGCGAGAAATGCCGGTATTCTTGCGGCTCAGATTTTAGCCACGGCCGATCCCGGCCTTCGGCAAAAACTCTCTGCCTTCAAAAAGAAATTAAGCACGGATGTTCAAGCGAAGAATCAGAAACTGCAAGCTGAGAGAAAGAGTTAATCCTTCTTTTTTATGTCCATAAAAACCACCACTTTGATTCGTATGGATCCGCGTGATCCGGATGCGGCCAAGATTCGGGATGTGGTGCAGGTTTGTTTGGCGGGTGGTCTAGTCGCTTTTCCCACGGAAACGGTTTATGGAATTGGCGCTCCGTGGAATATTCCGGGAGTTCGAGAGATTATTGCCAATGCAAAAGACCGTGATCCTTCCAAGCCTATGTCGTTTCATATCGGAGATATTTCCATGGTGGAAGGGCTTGATGTGGTATGGACTCCGGCCCTGCGATTTCTGGCGCGAAAATTCTGGCCTGGGCCTCTGACGCTTCTTGTTTCCAATAAAAAAGGTGAAAAAATTGGAATCCGCTATCCGAGAAATCACATCACCTCGCTTCTTATTCGTGCGGCCGGAATTCCCTTTTTAGCAACAAGTGCAAATCTAAGCGGGCAGCCGTCTCTTGTGACCGCTCAAGAAGTCAAAGCACAGCTGGAAGGAAAGGTCGATATTATTTTGGATGCTGGGCGAAGCGAGTTGGCACAGGATTCCACGATTGTGGATTTGACGCAGGAAAATCCTCAGGTGATCCGGGAAGGCGCTGATTTTAAAAAAATTGATGCGGCGCTTGAACTTATCAGGATCGGACGGTTTCCTGGAAAACGCATCCTGTTTGTATGTACAGGAAATTCCTGCCGATCTCCCATGGCCGAAGGATTGCTTGTTGCGGAGTTGAAGCGAATGCGCCTGGATGACCGGATTGAAGTCTCATCCTGCGGAACCGGCGCGCGTGTCGGAGCGCATCCCACCTATGAAGCAGCGCTGGCTTTAAAGAATCGTGAAATTGATATTTCCAATCATCGGTCCCGGGCCTGCAGCCGTGAGGACCTTCTGGCTGCGGATATGATTTTTGCCATGAGCGAAGAACACGCCGGTTACATTCAAGGGGTGGCGCCAGAGGTTAAGGACCGCGTGCGCGTGCTTGGAATCCCGGATCCCATCGGCATGGGCATGATGATTTATGAACAGGTTTTGGCTGCGATCGAGAAGAAATTAAAGGCTTGCTGGGCTGAAATTATCCGATAAAATGGGCAGCGTATGAGCGATAAAATTAAAAGAATTGCGTTTGCCTGTGATCACCGCGGTTTTGAAATCAAAGAGGCTATCCTCCAGTTCTTGAAAAAGGAGGGAATGACTGTTCAGGACTTTGGAACGTCATCTGCTGCCTCGATGGATTACACGGACACTATATTTCCTGCAGCTGAGGCGCTTAGTCAAGGCAAGTTTGACCGCGCCATCGGAGTTTGCTATACGGGAATTGGAAGTTCAATTGCGGCGAATAAAGTGCGCGGAGTGCGAGCTTCGTTAGTGCATACTCCAGAAGAAGCAAGGTTAACCCGGGCGCACAATGATTCGAACATGCTGATTTTAGGCGCGGGTTTTATGGATCGATCACTCACTGAAAAAATTCTCGAGGTTTGGCTTCATACTGAATTTGAAGGGGGACGTCATGAACAGCGTGTTGACAAAATCAAATCCTACGAAAAAAACCATGGATAATCTTTCCCATCTTCGGAAGCAAGATCCGGAGATTTACGAAGCCATTGTCTCTGAACTTCATCGTCAAAATTCCAACATTGAACTCATTGCGAGCGAAAACTTTACGTCTCTTGCAGTTTTAGAGGCAATGGGGACTGTGCTTACCAATAAATATGCTGAAGGCTATCCAGGCAAGCGTTGGTACGGCGGTTGTGAACATGTAGATAAGGCGGAGCAGCTGGCCATTGATCGGGCCAAAAAACTTTTTGGAGCTGAGCATGCCAATGTTCAGCCGCATTCCGGAACGACGGCCAATACGGCTGTTTTTATGGCGCTTCTTGAACCCGGTGACAAAATCCTGGGCATGGATCTTTCTCACGGTGGACATCTTTCGCACGGCCATAAAATGAATTTCTCGGGAAAATATTTCCAAATCATTCCTTACGGTGTCAGCGAAAAAGATGAGCGGATCGATTATGATCAGCTGAGAAAATTAGCGCACGAACACAAGCCTAAGATGATTCTCTTGGGAGCCTCGGCATATCCTCGAATGATTGATTTTAAATTAGGCCGCGAAATTGCGAATGAAGTGGGCGCCATTCTGTTTGTGGATATGGCGCACTTTGCAGGGCTTGTGGCCACGGGACATCATCCGTCGCCAGTGCCCTATTCGGATATAGTAACGACTACGACTCATAAAACGCTTCGCGGTCCGCGTGCAGGGCTGATCCTTTGCAAAGAAAAATTTGCCAAGGCCATTGACTCTGCAGTTTTTCCCGGAGTCCAGGGCGGGCCGTTGATGCATATCATTGCGGCCAAGGCAGTCGCTCTCAAAGAATGTATGAGCGCAGATTTCAAAACTTACAGCGGACAAATTGTGGCCAATGCCAAGGCGCTCGCCAAGGCCATGCTAGACCGCGGCTACCGTTTAGTTTCCGGTGGAACGGATAATCATTTGATGCTGGTGGATGTCTCACAAAAGGGGACGACCGGCAAGGATGTTCAGGATCTTTTGGACCGCGTCCACATTACGGTCAATAAAAACACCATTCCTTTTGATAAGCTTTCTCCTTTTAAAGGATCCGGGGTGCGGCTTGGCACTCCTGCGGTGACGACCCGGGGGATGAAGGAAAAGGAAATGGAAATCATTGCGGACTTGATTCATATGGCCATCCAAAATCCTCAGGATGAGACCAAACTTGAGTCCATCCGGACGCGCGTGGCGGAATTGGCCAGGAAATTTCCCCTTTACCCTGAACTTCTAGAAACCCTGAAGGTCTGATGCGTTGCCCTTATTGTAAGGAAGAAAACGATAAGGTGATTGATTCCCGATCAGCCAATGACGGTTTGGCGATCCGGCGGCGGCGCGAGTGTGAGGCTTGCAGTAAGAGGTATACGACCTATGAGAGGGTGGAAGAAGTCCCTCTTTATGTGATCAAAAAGGACCGGCGGCGGGAGCAGTTTGACCGGGCTAAGGTTCTTTTAGGCATTCGGAAGGCTTGTGAGAAGCGGCCGGTTTCAGCCGAAGTCCAGGATACGATTGTGGATGCGGTCGAAAGGGCGATCCGGGAAAAGTTTGATAAAGAGGTACCGGCTGCTTTTGTGGGCCAGATGATTATGGAGCGTTTGGCGGACATTGACCAAGTTGCTTATGTAAGGTTTGCCAGCGTTTACCGGGAATTTCAGGATGTTGGGCATTTTATGAAGGAGCTCAAGACTCTGATCAGTAAAAAGTAGGGTATCGTTCAAGAATCAAGCTTAAGCAAAGGAGGCGCCACTCTACAAGATAGCGCTGAAGATTCAAGAAGCGCTTGACGATAAAGTAGCTGTCCTGTATAACGCCATTCTAAGAATTGTTCGTAAACTAAAGGAGATCTGTATCATGGCCAAGGCAAATGCAGCATTTATGAAACCTCTCAAACCGAGCGCAGCACTTTCCGCTGTTGTGGGTCCAGGTCCGATGCCTCGCAGTGAAGTGGTGAAGAAGCTTTGGGAATACATTAAGAAGAATGATCTTCAAGATGCTAAAAATCGGCGCAACATCAATGCCGATGACAAGCTGAAAGCAGTATTTGCTGGTAAGGGTACTGTCAGCATGTTCGAAATGAACAAGCTGGTTGCAGCGCATCTTTCCTAATTCGTCGTTCAAGCGATGATATGAAGCAGCCGGATGAAAGTCCGGCTGCTTTTTTTTTTGTCTTTTTTCCTCTTCCCGGTTGTATTTCCCAAACAGCGATGTTAAAATGAGTTCCGTCGTTGGAAGACGATAAAGGCTCTCTTCACAATTTGAAGTGAAACCGAAATCCTTGACGGGGGAATGTCCACTATGTCCTCAATCTATCAGCAGCTCACGGAATCAGACGTCAAAGTCGAAAAAGATCTGCGAAGTATCGGTTCTCCTCATCCTGTCACCCCGCGCATTACGAAAACTCAAAATCTTACGGGTATCAAAGTTGCTCTTTGGGGCGCCTATTTTTTAACGCTTCTCACGCTCCTTGGAGGAGTTTACATTTATTACACGACCATTATGGAATCTCAGGAACGGCTCTCTCTTCAGGCTAATCATGTGGCGCTTAGTAAGCGTACGGTAGCTTTGGAAGCAGCGCTGGAAGATCAAAAGAAAAAAATTCAGGGCTTTGGCGATAAGTTAGATCTGTCAATTACAAAACAAGATCAGGCCCGTGCTGTGATTAAACGCGAGATCGATCAACGCCGTCTTGAGATCGCTGATCTTCAGCAGCGTTTAAAATCTTTGAATGGTTCGGCGGCTTCTGCCTCGACGGGCACAATGCCAACACCGAGCGGTGCTGCATCCGCAGAAACTTATTCAGCTCCGCATGTTGAATCCATGGAGCCCATGGGGCCTTCGGTGGATGATGCCGCCTCTGCGTCTGCGGCTGAAGTCGCAGCTCCTGTTGCCGCCACGGTTCCAGCACCCGCAGTTTCGGCTCAGAAGATCTTGACCGTGAATAGGCAATTTAAATTTGTCGTCATTAATTTAGGTCAAAGTGACAA
>CAYWRU010000055.1:13811-20773 GCA_964460795.1 uncultured bacterium
CCAACTGGGAAATCAACTTAAGGTGTTGCGCGGTGGGCAGGAAATTGGACGCGTTCAAATTGAGAAACTCTACGATAGTTTTTCAGCGGCAACCATTCTTCAAGAAGATTCCAAAGTTCCAATAGAAGTTGGGGACGCCATTGTTCCGGTTTCTTAAAATCTCCCTGGCTGCATTTGGGTTTTACTTATTTCTTGGAAGCCTGGCTCCGGTTTTTTCTGCGGATGCTTCTCTTGATAGTCTTTCAGACCGAGTCCAGCGTTTAGAATCCTCGCTTACCCTTATTCAGAAGCAGCAAGGGCAAATCCTTGAAAAGCAAAAAGAACTTTCCGAGAAATTGGATACAGTTAAAGTCTGGGCGCGCCGCGGCTAAGTCGAGTTTATGAGCGCTCTTGCATGCGTGATCCAGCCTGGAGGGACCCTCCAGGGAAAGATGCTTCCTCCCGGCGATAAATCCATCTCGCATCGATCTCTCATGTTTGGTGCTTTGGCAAACGGCACTAGCCAGGTCACGCATCTTCTGGAAGCCGAAGACTGCATTCATACCTTGAAAGCTTTTAAATCGCTTGGTGTTTCCATCCAGTGGACTCCGGGCAGCGGCAAAGCCGTGATTGAAGGAGCGGGGATTCACGGACTTCGCCAGCCGGATTCAGAAATCTATCTTGGGAATTCAGGAACCAGCATCCGCTTATTGCTTGGAGTTCTTGCCGGACAAAAACTCGAAGCCACATTAAGCGGCGATCCATCGCTTTCTTCGCGTCCCATGAAGCGGGTGAGTGTGCCGCTTAAAAAAATGGGCGCACAGATCAAAGGAAGAGAAGACGGAAATTTCGCGCCGCTTACAATTCGAGGCGGAAAACTTCATGGCATCGAGTTTGATAATATCCTGGCGAGTGCTCAGGTGAAATCTGCAATTCTTTTTGCCGGACTTCAGGCCGAAGGAAAAACCGTGATTCGGGAACCCCTTGGATCGCGAGATCACACGGAGAGATTTCTGACAGCCTGCGGTGCGCCTTTGATTCGGAACGGTGATTCGATTCAAATAGAGCGAACTGAACATCTGAAGCCGTTTCAAATCCGTATCCCGGGTGATATTTCTTCGGCGGCTTTTTTTATGGTGGGCGCGGCCATTACTCCGGGTTCAGAGGTTACGATTGAGGAAGTTTGTTTGAATCCCACGCGAACGGGCATCCTTCGAGTATTGGAGCGAATGGGGGCGGATATCGAGGTGAAATTAACGAGCCAGGTGCCTGAGCCCATGGGAAATGTGACAGTCCGCGGCAGCCGGTTGCGCGGAACTCGGATTGCGCCGGAAGAAATTCCCAGTTTGATTGATGAAATTCCGGTGCTCATGATTGCCATGGCCCTTGCCGAAGGGGAAAGTTTGGTGTCCGGGGCCTCCGAACTACGGGTTAAGGAATCGGATCGAATTGCTTCGATGGTTTCAAATTTAAATGCTATGGGGGCCTCGGCCAAAGAGCTTCCGGACGGCTGCTGGATTCAGGGTGTCTTGCGCTTCAGCGGCGGACAGATTCAAAGTCATTTTGATCATCGGACTGTGATGAGTTTTGTGGTAGCAGCTCTGCGGTCTGAGGGCGAAGTTACTATTGATGATATAACTTGCGTGGATACTTCTTTCCCTGCTTTTTTTTCAGAATGGAACCGATTAAAAAAGTAAGCTGTAAATTTTCAATAAAAAGGGCGTTCTAAGAGGGGAAATAAGCAGAATCTTGATTGACACACCCAGGGGGATTCGATATACTTCACACACTTCAAACGTCCCACAAAGGATTAAGAATTCATGATGTTGCTAGACAGAATCCTGGCCTTTTTTTCGAGTGATATCGGCATTGATCTTGGAACTGCAAACACTCTTGTTTATGTCAAAGGACAGGGAGTTGTTTTGTGCGAACCGTCTGTGGTCGCCATTGACCGAACCACTTCCGCAGTCCTTGCGGTGGGTGAAGAAGCCAAGCGCATGTTGGGTCGCACCCCTGGAAATATTACCGCCATCCGTCCTATGAAGGACGGCGTGATTGCTGATTTTGACATTACCGAAGCCATGCTCCGCTATTTCATCCGCAAAGTTCACCGAAAAAACCGCATGATTAGTCCGCGAGTGGTGATTGCCGTTCCAAGTGGTATTACCGAAGTTGAAAAACGCGCTGTCAAAGATTCGGCAGAGCGCGCCGGAGCCAGGACTCCGGTTTATCTTGTCGAAGAACCCATTGCAGCTGCTATTGGTGTCGGACTTCCTATCCAAGAACCTTCGGGAAATATGATTATTGATATTGGCGGTGGGACCACAGAAATTGCAGTTATCTCCCTTGCCGGCATCGTTTTTTCTAAAAGTATCCGAATCGGCGGTGATGAGTTTGATGATGCGATTGTGATGCATCTCAAGAAAGCTTATAACCTTATGATTGGAGAACGAACTGCGGAAGAAATCAAGATCCGCATTGGCTCAGCCTATCCCCTGGATCAGGAGATGACTCTGGAAGTCAAAGGCCGTGATATCTTGGCGGGACTTCCAAAGACGGTTACCATTACAAGCGAAGAGATCCGGGAGGCGCTGACGGAACCCCTTTCAACCATCCTGGAGGCTTGCCGAATTGCGTTGGAACGCACTCCTCCGGAACTTTCCGCGGACTTAATTGATCGCGGACTTGTGCTTGCCGGCGGCGGCGCTCTTCTACGGGGTCTTGATAAGCTGATTAGTGAAGAAACCGGACTCCCGGTTCACATTGCTGATGATCCTTTGACGGCCGTGGCCATGGGAACTGGACGGTATTTGAGCGATTTTCACCTTTTAAAGCGCTTGGCTGTTAATTCCGCAAATTCCCGCAGTTACTAATTTTTCTGATTTTTAGTAAAAAAGTTAACTTTTTCTCCCTTCTTATTTCCTCTTCCGATATAATAACTTCCACGCACATTTTCCCATTATTTTACGGATAAATTTTTATGCGCAGGAATCGCTCGTATTTATTTTTTGCAGCCTTTGCCTTCCCGATATTTTTCGTTCTTCAGAATCCTTCGACCTCTGAATCCATCCATTTGGCTTCGCTGACCATGATGCGTCCCTTTCTTCAGTTGGGGCACGAGACCGTGCGTGCAGGACATGAAATGCAAAGACAGACCGTCACTTTTTGGCGGACCTTTCAGGAAAATCGATATGCTTATCGCGAGATTGAAGATTTGAGATCGCAGCTTTTGACTTACAGTGAGCTGCAAAATGAAAATACTCGCTTGCGCGAGCTCCTGAAATTTCGCGACTCGATTTCAGAAAAGAAAACCGCAGCGCGTGTGATCGGCTGGGATCCTTCACTGGCCCGGAAAATGATTTTGTTGGATAAGGGGAAGTCCCAGGGAGTTCGAAAAGACAGTCCCGTGGTGGTGTCCGATGGTTTAGTGGGGCGTGTTCTGCAGGCCTCAGAGGCTGCATCACGCGCCATTTTATTGATTGATCCGGAAGCCCGCGTCAGCGCCGTCACTTCGGATAGCCGAGCGCAAGGCGTCGTGGCAGGGGATGGATCACATCATCTACATATGATTTATTTGGATTTAGACAGTGGAGTGCAAGTGGGAGAAACTGTGCTTACTTCCGGAGTGGGAGAACTTTTCCCCAAAGGGATTCGTGTTGGCCGCATCTTGTCGATTACTAAGAGCGAGGACGGACTTCATTTAACGGCTGAGATGGAACCTTTTGTCCGCTTTTCCAAACTCGAGGAGGTCGTATGCCTCGGCTCTTCTCGGGCAAAGTAATTCTTTATCTTCTCTTTCTGCTAATCTTGGATATCAGCGTGCTTCCAGCGCTCGCTGCGGATCAGCCGCGTCCTGTTTTTCTTCATCTCTTTGTGCTCTTTGTTGCTTATGAATGGGACTGGAGAAAGACCTTTGCGGCGGCGCTCTGGGTGGGTCTGATCCGCGACGTTATTTCCATGCAGGCCTTGGGGGCAGAAACTTTTGCTCTTTTGATGACCTCGGCCGGCCTCATTTTCTATATTCAAAAAGTTCAGACGGCTTGGACGCCTGTCAAAATGGTCGGAGCCTTTGGCTTCATATTTTTATCACAGATCTTAGCGGTTTTGCTCGCAAGTTTGGCCGTGCACAGTTCTCTTTTGAGCATGGAAATCGTCCGACAAGCCTTTTTTTCCGCCTTGCTTTCTTCGGCCCTTCTTCCGCTTTTCTTTGTCTTCAGTCAGCGAGTCTTCCAACGCCGTGCCTCCGCGATGTTTTCCTACCCCGATTGATCCATGACTCGGATCCGCGTTCTTAGTTCAGCCATCTATATCGGATTGTCCGTTCTTGGGGCCGGACTTTTTAAAACTCAGGTTTTACAGGTAGAGGAATTTCGAACGATTAGCGAAAAAAATCGTATTCGTGTTATTCCTCTCGAAGCCCCGCGGGGCCGTGTTTTTGATCGAAACCATCGCCTGCTTGTCACGAATCGTCCGTCCTACGATGTTGTGGGAACTATGGATGAGATTTCCCCTCAAGCCATTCCTGTTCTCTCGGGCATTTTAAAAATTCCTGAAAAAGAGCTGCGCGCGCGGATGAAAGAAAAACGGGAATACCGATTTTCTCCGGCCATTCTTGCCGAGGATGTTTCGCGAGAAACAGCCTTTTTAGTTGAACAGAGAAAACCCGAACTCCCGGGGATTTTAATCCGCACCGGAAGCTTGCGTTTTTATCCTTATCAGGAAACCGCTTCGCATATCATCGGCTATATCGGAAAAATCAGCGAAGAAGAATATGCAAGATTAGATCACAACCGCTATGGATTTAATTCTTTTTTGGGCCGGGCGGGACTTGAAAAAATTTATGATGAATCGCTTCGCGGCTGGCGGGGGGGGCGTCAGGTGGAGGTGAACGCCCGCGGAGATTTAGTGCGTGTCCTTTCAGAAAAAATTCCGGAGCCGGGACAGGACATTCAAATTTCCATTGATCTTGAGTTTCAGAAAAGGATTATGGGTGTCATTAAGAACGAAAACGCCTCGGTGGCGGTTTTAGATCTCAAGACTGACCAGCTTGTGGCCCTTGCCAGTAATCCGGCCTTTGACCCCAATGCCTTTGTGGTGCCTAGCCGCGATGCGGAACGCGCCCATTATTTGAAAGATCCCAATTCACCTTTGATTGATCGAGGAGCTGGCTCCGCCTATCCTCCAGGCTCCATCTTTAAACTTGTAACTGCCATTGCCGGACTTGAAACGGGAAAGATTACTCCCAATACTCGTTTTTTCTGTAATGGCGGTTTCAGGTTAAATCCGCATGCCCGGACTTTTCATTGCTGGAATAAACAAGGACACGGGAGCCTGAATTTATATGAAGCGCTCGAGAGGTCCTGTAACGTTTACTTTTATAACGTGGCCTCGCGGCTTTCTCCGGATGATATTGCAAAATATGCGCGAGAGCTTGGATTTGGAGAAAAAATTGCGCTTGATGTAACGCGTACGACGGCGGGGCTTGTTCCGGATTCGCTCTGGAAGCAAAAAAAACTTAGAGCCAAGTGGTTTCAAGGGGAGACGCTTACGCTTGCTATTGGACAAGGATATCTTCTGACTTCACCGCTTCAAGTGCTACGACTTGTCTCCATCATTGCAAAAAATGGCCTCCGGGTTGAGCCACGCATTGTATTAGACGACAATCCGCTGCCAAGCAAAGACCATGTTGCGATCCGGCCGGCCAATTTAGAAGTGGTTAAACGCGGAATGCTGCAAGTCGTTCAATCTCCTTATGGAACCGGACAGCTTGCGCGTGTGGACTTTACAAAATTTGCTGCGAAAACAGGGACAGCCCAGGCTCCGCCCAATAAAGCCCATGCCTGGATGGCAGGATTTTTTCCGCACCGAAATCCTCAGGTGGCATTTGTGGTTTTTGTCGAGCATGGAGGATCGGGCGGAATTGCAGGCGCTCATGTGGTGAAAGAAATGCTCAAAATATGGAAAGATCTTTATGGCATTCCAATGGCTTAGACGCTTTCATTTTCCTTTTATCCTAGCCTTGGCCGGACTCGTGGCCATGGGCACGCTTTTTATTTATAGCGCCTCGCACCGGGATGGAGGCGTTTATCTGACGCGCCAACTTTTTTGGGCCGGCATTGGATTCGCCGTTCTTTTTTTTGTTTCGGTTTTTGGATACCGCATGTTTTTGGGAATCTCCGGACTTTTTTATGTCCTGGCCGTTGCTATGCTGCTTTGGGTGGATGTGGCTGGGGCCTTGCGCTTGGGCGCTCAGCGCTGGATTGCTCTGGGACCTTTTGCGATTCAGCCTTCAGAATTTGCAAAACTGTCTACGGTGCTAGTCCTGGCTAATATTTTAGGAGAACGTAATCCGCGGGAGCCCCAATGGGGAACGATCCTTACGGCCCTTGCCCTTGCTTTTTTGCCTATGATCATGATTTTGAAGCAGCCGGATTTAGGATCCGCGCTTATGTTTGTCCCTATGGTGATTTCCATGTTGTTTCTCTGGGGACTGCGCAAGCGGTTTTTCCTTCTCTTTATTACGGCCGGATCGATTTTAACGCCCATTGCCTGGAGATTTTTAAAACCGTACCAAAAAAAGAGAATTTTGATCTTTTTAAATCCGAATCAGGATCCCTTAGGATCCGGTTATACGGCCATTCAGTCCAAAATCGCGGTGGGATCCGGAGGCCTTTGGGGCAAGGGATATCTGGCGGGATCACAGAGCCAACTTCAGTTTGTTCCTGAGCATCATACGGATTTTATTTTTTGCGTGATTGGCGAAGAGTGGGGATTTGCAGGGGCCTTAATCGTTCTCGTCCTTTATGCCTACTTATTTCGTGCCATGTTCCAGATTCTTGAAGAGACGACCGATATAAAGGCGCGATTGATCATTATAGGTTTTGCTTCCATGCTTTTTGCCCAGCTCTTCATTAATATCGGAATGAGTTTTGGGCTCATGCCGATTACCGGTATTACGCTTCCTTTGATCAGTTATGGAGGAT
>CAYWRU010000056.1:0-20706 GCA_964460795.1 uncultured bacterium
AGTCAACGATTCCGTCTTTTACCCGTTTCGGTTACCTTTAATTTGAGTCAACGCGCCATGGGAAAAGCCCCTTTACGGACTGCCTTTTTTTGCTATAATAACCGCCCACTTGTCGTCTAAAGAGGCATGTCCCAAGGTGATCTAGTTTAGACCTTCCTCGGACGGGTTTCTGATGTCCCGCATTCGGCATTTCACGGAACGATATCCGGCAGGTGAATTATGGGCAAACGGCTGGCCTTTTTAACAGTCGAAACAAAATATTATGGGAGTTTGCTCCCAGCATTTTCAAGTCCTCAAGCGAGGGCAAGAAATGGGATCACGATTTTAAACGGAGGGGAATAAGACATTGACAGAAGTAACGATTAAACAGCTTCTTGAAGCCGGCGTGCATTTCGGCCATCAGACTCAGCGTTGGAATCCCAAAATGAAGAAGTTCATTTTTGGCGAACGCAACGGAATTTATATTATCAATTTGGAAATCACATTGGATTGCCTGAAAAAGGCTATGGAGTTCCTGCGATCCATTGCTGCGGCCGGATCTGATGTCCTTCTTGTAGGGACTAAGAAGCAGGCTCAGATTCCCATTCGCGAAGGCGCCGAAGCCTGTGAAATGCCTTATGTGGACCAGCGCTGGTTGGGCGGCATGCTCACCAATTTCGAAACCATCCGCAAGTCTATTCATCGCCTTGATGAAATCGATAAAATGGAAGCAGATGGTAGTTTTGCCTTCATGAAAAAGAAAGAAGCTCAGATGCTTTCCCATGAGCGCGATAAATTATCCAAGAACCTCAAAGGCATCCGCCGTATGCGAAAACTTCCCGGCGCACTCTTTGTGATTGATTCCAAGAAAGAAGATATTGCAGTCAAAGAAGCCGCCAAACTCGGGATTCCGGTGGTGGCCGTGATTGATACGAATTGCGATCCGGATGTGATTCAGTATCCCATCCCTGGAAACGATGATGCCATTCGAGCAGTCAAACTCTTTTGCCAGGTGGTGGCCGAGACTTTGAAAGACGGCCGCGGCGAATATAAGAAACTTAAAGTAGCCGAAGAAACCAAGGCTGCGGAAGACGCCAAAGCTGCGGAAACAGGTTCTGAAACCGCTGCGGATGAGTTGGCGGATGATAAAGAAGAAGTCCTTGCGGAGGCCTTTTCTGTAGAAGAACCGGCCGCTGAAGAGACTGGAAAAGCAAAACCTAAAAAAACCATTCGCAAGACGAAATAGGAACGCATCATGAGTCAGGCAGCAGAAAAAGATAAACTTGCATCGATTAGTAAACTTCGTGAGCTGACGGGTGCCGGCATTCTGAACTGTAAAGAAGCGCTTATCGAAGCTCAGGGAGATATCAAAAAAGCACAGGATATTATCCGGGCCAAGGGACTGGATATTGCCAAGAAAAAATCCACGCGGGAAACCAAAGAAGGACAGATTTTTTCCTACATTCACACAGGCAGTAAGCTCGGTGTGTTGGTGGAAATTAATTGTGAGACGGATTTTGTTGCGCGCAATGAAGCCTTTCAGGTGTTTGCCAAAGATATTACGCTTCAAATCGCGGCAGGATTTCCTCTTTTTGTAAGCCCAAGCGATATTCCTGCGGCAGATCTTGAAAAAGAAAAAGCCGTCTATGCCAAGGATGTTCAGGGAAAGCCGCAAGCCGTAGCGGATAAGATCCTTGAAGGAAAATTAGCCAAGCGTTTTGAAGAGATTTGTCTTTTGAATCAGAAATTTATTAAGGATGACACCCGGACGATTCAAGATTATCTGAACGATGTGATTGCCAAAATCGGCGAAAACATTGTGATTCGTCGCTTTGTCCGTTTTGAAGTCGGCGGCCAGAGTTAATCGTCCGCCTTCGCAGAAGACCCCAGGTATAAAGCTGGGAGTGAAGGTGTGATGTGTCTTCTGCTTCGTCGAGATTGTTGCCGCGGGGGCTTCTGCGGGGACGGACCGCGCCGGAAGCCCAAAGGGCGAAGGCGGGTATTAATAGAGGATCGCGGCTGTAAAGCCGCGGCTTTCATCCACGACCGAAGACCAAAGGCTTATCATGAAAAGTCTTGTTCTCTTTAGAACGAGAAGTGAGTGATTCGGCTTTGGTCTTTTTTTTAGAAGGGAGCACTCAACGTGAAACAGCCGAAATATAAGCGCGTGCTGCTTAAAATTTCCGGAGAAGCTCTGCAAGGACATCTGGGCTCCGGGTAGATCCTCAAGTGGCAGCGTCGATTGCTCAGCAGATTCAGGAGGTCCATGCTCTTGGGATTGATCTTGCGTGCGTTGTCGGAGGAGGCAATATTTTTCGAGGGCTTCAGGCCTCCAAAGCAGGCATGGATCGTGCAACCGCGGATTATATCGGAATGCTGGCCACGATTATGAACTCTATGGTGCTTCAGGACCGCTTGGAAAAACTGGGAGTTCCCACCCGGGTCCTTTCGGCAATCGAAGTCAAAGAACTTGCCGAGCCCTATATCCGGCGCCGTGCCATGCGGCATCTGGAAAAAAAACGGGTCATTATTTTTGCAGGCGGAACCGGCAATCCGTATTTTACGACCGATACCGCGGCGGTGCTTCGTGCGGTTGAAATCGGGGCCGATGTAGTGCTCAAGGCCACGAAAGTGGACGGTGTTTATGACAGCGATCCAGTTAAAAATCAGAAGGCCAAAAAATTTGAGAGTTTAAAGTTTATGGATGTGCTCAATCAAGAGCTTGAAGTGATGGATTCAACCGCGGTTTCACTCTGCCGGGACAATAAACTTCCTATTATCGTTTTTAATTTGACCCAGGAAGGGAATATCCGGCGGGTCGTCATGGGTGAAAAAATCGGAACCTTGGTTTCCTAAGGAGGGGTGTATGGTGGATCTGCTCGAGGCAAAAAAAGCATTGGAAGAAATGAAAAAGAAGATGCAAAAGTCCGTCGAAGCCCTCAAAAAAGAATTTCATAATCTTCGCACCGGCCGTGCTTCGATCGGCATTGTTGAAGGGATTCAAGTGGATTATTACAATACACCGACACCGCTTAAGAATGTTGCCAATATTTCAACACCGGATGCGCGCACCATTATGATTCAGCCGTGGGACGTGTCGGCCGTGGGGGATATTGAAAAAGCAATTTTGAAGTCGGGTCTGGGGCTGACGCCCATTACCGATGGCAAGGTGCTTCGGATCCAGGTTCCGGCGCTGACGGATGAACGCCGTCAGGAGCTCTCGAAGCTTGTCAAAAAAGTGGCAGAAGACGGCCGCATCTCGATTCGAACGGCGCGGCACGAAGGCATTGAAGCCATCAAAAAATCAGAAAAAGCCAAGGCGATTTCTGAAGATGATTCTCATAATTTACAAAAAGAAGCGCAAAAATTGACGGATGCTCATACCGCTGAAGTGGATCAGCTCCTGAAAGTCAAAGAACAGGAAATCCACACCGTTTAATTTTAGATTTTTGATTGAAGATTTTAGATTGAATTAAATGCTCGGTTGTCTCTAATCGAAAATCATCAATCTAAAATCAAAAATAATAAGAGGGCGAACCTCGATCATGAAGAGGTTTGCCATGAATGAAGCAGAGTTGAAAGATAGGACGAAAAAATTCGCTTTAAGAGTGCTTAGAGTCGCTGAGCAATTGACAAAAGATTTTAAAACGGAAGTTTTGGGCAGGCAATTGGTTCGTTCAGGAACTTCGGTAGGGGCCAATTATCGTTCAGCCTGCCGTGGCAGGTCAAAAGCTGATTTTATTTCTAAGATGGGAATTGTGTTGGAAGAGGCCGATGAGGTTATGTATTGGCTCGAACTTCTCATGGAGTCAGGATCGATTCAGCAGTCTTTGTGTGCTGAGATCTATGAAGAAGCGAATCAGTTGGTTGCCATCGCAGTTTCATCTGTTAAGAGCGCTCGCGGAATTGTTTAAAATCTAAAATCACCAATCTGCAATCTAAAATTTGTTGAGCCCGTAGCTCAGTCGGTAGAGCACTTCCCTTTTAAGGAAGGTGTCGTTGGTTCGATCCCAACCGGGCTCATTCTTCTCCGCCCTGTCCCTTAGCGGGCAGGGCTTCGAAGGAATGGACACATAATGGTGCGCGGCAGTTCCTGCGAAGCTGTGCCGATAAGGACACAGCGAAGCAGAACAACCGGGCTCATTTTGTTTTAGATTTTTGATTTAAGATTTTGGATTAAAGTATCTCTTCATGCATTCTGAAATCGAAAATCTGCAATCTAAAATCCATGGGGCGGGATAGCTCAGTTGGTAGAGCAGAGGACTCATAAGCCTCGCGTCGGCGGTTCAATTCCGCCTCCCGCCATTCTACTACGCCCACTCGCTTACCGCGGTGGGCTTCGAAGGAATGGAAAAGGGAATGATAGAGGAAGTTGCTTCGTAGCTCACCCGTAAGGAGTGAGCGAAGAAGAACGCCTCCCGCCATTTTCCTGATGGAAAATGACTACACTGCGCATTTTTGCGCGAGTACTCTTCGGCTGGAACTTGAGGTTCCAGTCCGAAAGTGCATCGGGACAAACCAAGGAAGTTTGTCCCGATGCTCGCCATTCTACTACGCCCACTCGCTTACCGCGGTGGGCTTCGAAGGAATGGAAAAGGTCATAATAATACGCTTCCATCCAAGGTCATTTCTATGAGCCCTAAAATGATTCATCGGCAATCAGAGCTTATTTCTCGTTTTAAAAAACACCTCCAGAATGAAAACATCCTTAAACCGGGCGATAATATTTTGATTGCGTGCTCGGGAGGGCCGGATTCGGTGGCTCTTGCGCACCTTTTTTCTGATCTTGCGCCGGTCTGGAAGTGGCGGCTTGCTCTTGCCTATTTTCATCATGGACTTCGAAACGCTGCGGATCGCGATCTTGAGTTTGTAAAAAAGCTGGCCGCTAAACTTAAAATTCCATTTTATTCCGGCCGCGGGAAAGTTCTGAAAGCTGCAAAATCCAACCGTGAATCTGTGGAAGAAGCGGCTCGCCGGCTTCGCTATGATTTTCTAGAACAAACTGCACGACGGCATGGACTTAAAAAGGTGGTTTTGGCGCACACTTTGGATGATCAGGCGGAAACGATTTTAATGCGCATTCTGCAGGGGACCGGCCTTCGAGGCCTTGGCGGAATCCGGACTGTGATTTTGAAAAATAAAATTTTGTTTTACCGGCCGCTTCTTTCTTTTTCCAAAAAAGATTTGCTCGCCGAACTTTGCGCTCGCAAAGTTTCCTTTCGAATCGATTTGAGCAATCGATCGGTGCGTTTTCTCAGAAACCGGATCCGCCATGATCTTATGCCGCATCTAGCAAAGTATTTTAATCCCAGGATTCAGGAGGCCTTGGTACGCCTTCAGGCCAATTTGGAAAAGGATTTTGAGGCTTTGGATTATGCCGAGTCCCTAGCCTGGAAACAAACGCTGATTTCAAAAAATAAGAAATCCGTCCGATTCAAACGATCCGAATTCGAGGCGCTTCCGAACAGTCTGCAGTTCAGGATTCTTTCCAAGGGAATTCAGGGGATCCATCCCCGGAGCGGCATTGATTACAAAGCATGGCACCGCATTCGCGCCGCGCTTAAAAAATCCTCAACTCAAATGGATCTTTCCGGAGCTCTGCGCCTTCAGATCCTTCCGTCCGAGATTCGCATCAAAACTTGAAGTCTATAGTGCACAGTAAACAGTACAGAGTGTCCGGTCAAAAATAGAAAAATCTTTTTTTCTGTTCATGCGTACTGTGTACTATGTACTGTCTCCTCCGTACTGTTTTGTTCAAGAGATATTTGCCAGATCAGCTGCTTAGGTGATACACTACAAAAATTCTCATACCTAACGTATCTATAGAAAGGAAGTTTTCATGGGAGAGCAAGATCCCAATTCGGAGTTGCCCGAGGGCCGTCCGTCACGCAATTCGGATGCCGACCGCAAGCGCATCGCAGCTCTTATTCTCATTCCCATCATCTTTTTTGCCATTCTGCAGCTTTTTTTCTTCCCTCAGGGAGAGGTTAAGCGCGTGAGTTATTCCGAGTTTTATCAAATGCTGCTCAGAAATGCGCAGTCTCAGGAAATCGTTTCTGCGGAATTAACCGAAGATATGTTGATCGGTAAACTGCGGACCGGCGGACGTTTTCAAGTAGTGCTCCCGGACCGCGATCTTGAAATCATTCCTTTGATTCGCCAAAATATCCAGGATTTTAACGTCAGTCCACCGCAGGTTTTTTGGAAAAATCTGATTTATTCCGTCATGCCGGTGGTGCTGCTCATTGCCTTTTTCTGGTTTTTTGTCTACCGGGGCGTGGCGCAGGGCGGAGGGAAGATTTTTTCCTTTGGAAAATCCAGGGCTAAGCTTTCGGATAAGAACAAAATTACTTTTCAGGATGTGGCCGGAGTGAAAGAGGCCAAAGAAGAGCTCCAGGAAATTATAGAATATTTGAAGGACCCCAAAAAATTCCAGAAACTCGGCGGACGGATTCCTAAAGGCGTGCTCCTTATGGGGCCTCCGGGAACCGGAAAGACACTGCTTGCCAAGGCCGTGGCCGGAGAGGCGAATGTTCCTTTCTTTTCCATTAGCGGATCGGATTTTGTGGAAATGTTTGTCGGAGTCGGTGCGGCGCGTGTGCGGGACCTTTTCGAACAGGGAAAACGCGCGGCCAAAATCAGCGGACGCGGGTCCATTTTGTTCATCGATGAAATCGATGCCGTGGGACGCCAGCGATTTGCCGGAGTCGGCGGCGGACATGATGAGCGCGAACAAACACTGAACGCACTTTTGGTTGAAATGGATGGATTTGAAGCCTTTTGCGGAGTCATTTTAATTGGAGCCACGAACCGTCCGGATGTGCTGGATCCAGCCCTGCTTCGTCCGGGACGATTTGATCGTCAAATTGTGGTGGACCGGCCGGATATTAGTGGTAGAGAAGAGATTCTAAAAGTCCATATTCGCAACGTGAAGCTGGATCCTTCCTGTGATCTTAATAAGATTGCCCGTCAGACTCCTGGATTTTCAGGTGCGGATCTTGCCAATTTAGCAAATGAGGCGGCGCTCCTTGCCGCGCGCCGGAGTAAGGAAGCTGTGACTCAGCCGGAGCTTGAAGAATCTATTGAACGTGTCATGGCCGGCCCGGAGCGAAAAAGCCGGGTCATTTCCAAGCGCGAAAAGGAGATCGTGGCGGTTCATGAATCAGGCCACGCTATTCTCACGCTTCTATTAATGGAAGGGACGGACAACCTGCATAAGGTTTCGATCATCCCGCGCGGAACTTCGGCGCTAGGGTACACGCTCAATCTTCCTCTGGAGGATCGTTATCTTGTGACGGAGGCTGAACTTCTGCAAAAAATTACTGTGCTTCTTGGCGGCCGGACTGCGGAAGAGATTATGTTTAATTCCGTAACCTCGGGTGCGGCCAATGATTTTGAAGTGGCGACCGATTATGCGCGGCGCATGGTTTGTGAATTTGGGATGAGCCGCCGGCTCGGCACTTTGACGTTTGGAAAAAATGAACACCAGATTTTTCTGGGGCGGGATTTCTTTGAGCAGAAAAACTTATCCCAGGAAACTGTGGTGGCCATTGATCAGGAAATCAAACGTATTGTGGACGAAAGCCATGCCAAGGCCCGGGAGCTTTTGACCCAGAATAAAGATAAGCTGATCCTGTTATCGCAAAAACTTTTGGAGCGAGAGGTCATGGACTCGGATGAAATCCGGCAATTGCTCGGATTTGCAGCGGAAGTAAAACCCCAGTCCGTTCTCGGCGTCTGATTCGGTTATGCAGTGGAAGATTCGCGGAAAATTCCTGGATCTTTCCCGGCCGCGGATCATGGCGGTTTTAAATCTGACACCGGATTCTTTTTCAGACGGCGGAAAATATCTTGATCCTGCCTTGGCCCTCAAGCATGCGGAAGATTTAATCGCCCAAGGTGCGGACATACTCGATCTCGGTGCTGAATCCACGCGCCCGGGTGCGGATCCGGTCTCAGAAGAAGAAGAGATTCGGCGCCTGCTTCCGGTTCTTTCTGAGATTGCTAAACGTCCGGAGATCATTCTTTCTGTGGATACGATCAAGCCGGGGGTGGCCCGCCGAGGCCTGGAAGCGGGGGCGCATATCATTAATGATGTAAGCGGTCTTGGGGATTCGGGTCCTGAGATGGCAAAATGTGTGCGGGAATTCGAGGCAGGACTAGTCCTTATGCACCGGCGGGGAAATCCCAAGACTATGGCCTCGCTTACTCACTACCGTGACTTGATCAAGGAAGTGCGAAGTGAACTTCAGGAGCGGCTTCAGAGCGCTCAGGATCAGGGGATTGATCCCAAACAGATTGTGCTCGACCCGGGGCTGGGTTTTGCTAAAACTCCGGAAGACAGCATCGAGCTCTTACGCGAGCTTCCGCAGTTCCTGGATTTAGGCTGCCCGATTCTGGTGGGGCCCTCGCGGAAATCATTTATTGGAAAAATTACTGGACGTGAAACGGATGAACGCGAGGCGGGAACAATCGCGGCTTGTGTGATTGCCTTTTTAAAAGGGGCAAATCTTTTCCGAGTTCACGAGCCTCAAGGAGTACGCGACGCTTTGCGTGTCGCGGAAGCATTTAAGGAAAGAGGGGGATCTTATGTCAGGGCATTCTAAATGGGCGAGTATCAAACATAAAAAAGGTGCGCTGGATGCCAAGCGCGGGAAAATTTTTACCAAGTTTGGACGTGAAATTGCTGCGGCGGCCAAAGCCGGAGGCGGAGATCCGAATTCCAATCCAAGACTGCGTACCGCCATTCAATCGGCCCGCGATCAAAATATGCCGAGTGACAACATTGACCGTGCCATCAAGCGCGGGACCGGCGAACTCGAAGGTGTTACTTACGAAGAAGTCATGTATGAGGGCTATGGACCGCAGGGTGTTGCCGTCATTGTGCAGGGGCTGACCGACAATAAAAACCGAACGGCCGCAGAAGTCCGTTCCATTTTTTCAAAAAATAACGGGAATATGGGCGGGGCTGGATCTGTGGCCTGGATTTTTGAGAAAAAGGGGCTCATTGTGGTTGCGGCTTCTCAATCTTCAGAAGAAGCGCTCATGGATCTTGTTCTTTCTGCCGGCGCTGAAGATTTTTCTTTGCAAGGTGAAAATTATGAAATCATTACCGGGGCCCATGATCTGGACACCGTGCGGCTTGCTTTAGAAAAGGCCAAGATCAAAATTGAATCGTCTCAGCAGACCATGATTCCCAAAAATCAAACGGCGATTACGCCTGACGGTGCGCGCTCCATCATGACGTTAATTGAGGCGCTGGAAGATCATGATGATGTACAGCAGGTCCATTTTAACTGCGATATCCCGGACGAGATTTTGAAGGAGAATGCCTGATGCGGATTCTCGGTGTGGATCCTGGAACGATCCGGACCGGAGTCGGACTGATTGAAATTAAGGGCAGTACACCGCAGCTGCTTGAAGCAAATACCCTTCATGCCTCGCGAGAAAAAGACCGGATCAAGCGGCTTTATTTTATTTATCAAGAGCTTCGCGCCACGCTTCAGCGTACACGGCCGGATGTTATGGCCCTCGAAAATATTTTCTACGGAAAAGATCCCAAAGCCATGGTCCGGATCGGAGAAGCGCGTGCCTGTGCCATGCTGGCGGCTTCGGAATTCGGAATTGAAGTGCGCGAATATTCGCCGGGTGAAGTGAAGCAGGCGGTGACCGGAAACGGGCAGGCCACCAAAGATCAAATCCAAAAAATGATCCGCCAGCTTTTTAAAGTCCAGGGAGTCTTGGGTCCGGATAGTGCGGATGCGGCTGCCGTGGCGCTTTGTCATCATCATCGTGGCAAAGGTTTTTCGCGAGGTCGAAAGTCCAAATCCGGAAGCGGATGGACGATGGAGGATATTAATCGTTTAAAGGGGAAAGCCCCCCTCGTAGCAAGGGGACTGTCCCCTTACAAAGGAAAAGTTTATGTTTGAATATCTCAAAGGCACTTTGGTTGAAAAAAGCGCTATGCGGGCCGTAGTGGACGTCCAAGGAGTCGGCTATGAAGTGCGCATCCCGGTTTCTACCTTTTCCAAACTTCCGGCTTTGGAATCTTCTGTAAAATTACTGATCCATTATGTGGTGCGCGAAGATGCCCAGCTGCTTTACGGATTTGCGACGGCTGAGGAGCGGGAACTTTTCCGCCTTTTAATTTCCATTTCCGGGATTGGACCCAAACTCGGAATTACTATTTTGTCCGGTATGACGCTTCAGGAACTCAAACAAGCCATTGCTCAGGGGAATGTCCAGACTTTGACCGCTATTCCTGGGATTGGAAAAAAGACCGCAGAGCGGGTCGTGGTGGAGCTTCGGGAGAAGATTTCTGTGGAAGAGATGATCGCAGGATCTGGGCCCATCAATTTAAGTCAGGATGATGCAATTTTAAACGATTCTCTCGCAGCGCTTCTGGAACTCGGATACAAGAAAAAGGACGGACAGACCGCTCTTGAACGGGCCGCAAGGGACCTGGATCAGTCAGGCGCTAAGCGTTCGGTCTCGGATCTCGTTCGAAAGGCTTTAAAATACGTCTAAGGGGGGGTATAATTCCCCGTGGGCTAAAATAGCTCCATAATTCTTGCAGACCGAGGATCTATTATGGAAACAGTTCGATATAAGGTGCTCAATTCCCGCCGGCACCCGCGAGTGGATGTCAGTTATCTCATCAAATATCAAAAAGTCCATCAGTTTGATGGAATCCACGTCTCCAATATTAAAGATATCAGTGCAGGCGGAGTTCGTTTTTGGACGGATGAGTCGGTGATGGAAGGTGAACTGCTTCAGATGAAGATTTTGCTTCCTCCTTTGGGCCATGTCCTTCATGTGCTTGGAAAGGTCCGGCGTGTCCGGGGCGTGGAACGTTCGGGGGTTTATTATGTAGGTGTTAGCTTTTATCAAATGCGCGCGGAAGACCAGCAACAGTTAGAAGCCTTTGTCAATCGCCTTCTCAGTCCGGCCCGAGAATCAGGGCATCATCAAGAACCGGATATTGTGAAGCGAACAGGAATTTTCAAGTAGGACTGCAGTGAGCGAAGATAAAATCCTGACAGAAGAAATCCAGCCCGAAGACCGCCAAATCGAAAACTCCTTAAGACCGGTTTCTCTCAGCGAATTTATTGGGCAATCCCAGCTCAAAGATAATCTCAATATCTTTATCGAAGCCGCGCGCCGCCGCAAAGAACCGCTTGATCATTGTCTTTTTTTTGGACCTCCGGGGCTCGGGAAAACTACGCTGGCCCACATCATTGCCCGAGACATGGGCGCGAATATTAAAACCACTTCAGGCCCCGTGTTGGAACGCCCGGGAGATTTAGCCGGAGTGCTCACGAATCTCGAAGAAGGGGACGTACTTTTCATTGATGAAATTCACCGCATCTCGCATGTGGTTGAAGAATTTCTGTATCCGGCCATGGAAGATTACTGCATCGACATCATGATTGATAAAGGGCCGAATGCGCGCTCTGTTAAAATCAATGTGCCGCGTTTTACTCTGGTGGGAGCCACGACCCGCAGCGGACTTTTGACGGCGCCGCTCCGCTCGCGTTTTGGAATCGTGGAGCATCTGAGTTTTTATGACACGGATGACCTGGTTCAAATTATCCGGCGTTCCAGCCGGATTTTAAAAATTGAAATCGAACCGGCCGGAGAACTTGAAATCGCCAAGCGTTCGCGGGGTACACCGCGCATTGCCAACCGGCTTCTTCGCCGCGTGCGGGATTTTGCCGAGGTCAAGGCTAATGGCCGCGTTACAAAAACCATTGCCGATCAAGCACTCAAGATGCTGCAAGTCGACAGCGAAGGCTTGGATCAAATCGATGCCCGGATTTTACAATATATTCTTGAGGAGTGCGATGGCGGGCCTATTGGAATTGCCAGTCTTGCGGTGGGAATCGGAGAAGATCCGGAGACTGTGGAAGAAATTTACGAGCCCTATCTCATTCAAAAAGGATTTTTAAAACGCACAGCCTCCGGCCGGGTCTTGACCCGCAAAACCTACGAGCATTTTAAAAAAACTCCGCCGTCTGAAGCCCGCTCGCTTTTTTAACTTAAGCAAAGCGCTTCGTTCTATGTGCCATGCTTATCCTTTCGATCGCGGAAAGGTGCATACCGCTTGATGCAGTAGTTTTTACCCTATGTCATTCCGGCCTCTGAGCCGGAATCCAGGGTTTTCAATTCTGGATGCCGGATCAAGTCCGGCATGACAGCACAGAGAGAACACATGCATGAAATGATATGCGCCCATCGCGGGAAACTCAATTGCCCGCCCCTCGGATCCTGTGTTAAACTAATCACACAAGCAACGGTCGGAGGGTTCGGTCCGTGATGGGGAAAAACTTCTAATCAATTGAGTGAGCATGAGTGACTTTCTACTGACCTTTTGGCGGCCCCTGATTGAGATCCTTTTTATTTGGGTCCTCGTCTATTATCTGATCCGCTTTTTCCAGGGAACGCGTGCCATGCAGGTCTTGATGGGCCTGCTTTTTCTTGCCGTTATCTTCAATATCGCCAAAATCTTCCAGCTCAATACGATTAACTGGGTGTTGACCAAATTGTTCGCGGTCGGAGTCGTGGCCTTCCTGATTATTTTTCAACCTGAGCTCCGACGCGCCCTGGCACGTATCGGACAGCAGACGATTTTTGGGACCATCCTGAAAAAGGGCGGGACGGTGGATGAACTGATCCAGGCCTGCGAACATATGTCCCGCAATAAAATCGGCGCCTTGATTGCCATTGAACGTGAAGTCGGACTGCGTAACTATATTGAAAATGGGATTTTGCTCGATGCCCGGGTCAGTTCTGAACTCTTGATCAGTCTATTTTTCCCCAATACTCCGACCCATGACGGCGGAGTCGTGATTCAAGGCGGACATGTGGCCTCTTGCGGTTGTCTTTTTCCTCTCAGTCAAAGTCCGGGACTTTCCAAGTCTTTGGGAACACGGCACCGGGCCGCTCTTGGGCTCACTGAAGAAAGCGACGCCGTATGCGTGATTGTCTCCGAAGAAACCGGCACGATTTCTGTCGCGCTTTACGGAAAACTGGAGCGGGGGCTCGAACCTGAAGACCTCCGGAAAATTCTCACCGGACTATTTAAGGAAGACGAGACTAAAAAAACTCTGGCTGAAATCATTCGAGAAAATATTAATACCTTGAAAGGTAAAAAATTTCCATGATCTCCTGGTTTACTCGAGATTGGAGCACCAAGCTGCTGGCCTTAGTTTTGGCCATTGGACTTTGGTACTACGCAGTGGGTGAAGAACGGGTCCAGATCACGCGCTCGATCCCGCTCAAAATTGAAGTTCAAAATCCATCGCTCAGCGTGCTGCACGTGTCGGCGGAAAATATTCAGATTACGCTGACTGCGGAGCGAAATCTTCTCAATGTCATGACCTCCGATGAAATTGTAGCTGTCCATAAAATCGGAAGTGAAGTAGAAAAAGCCGGAGAATATTCTTTCCGTCTGGAAAACCGAGAGATCCGGCTCCCCAAACCTCAGATCGAAGTGATTGATATTAAACCGGAAGTGGTCCAAATTACGCTCGATGAAGTGATTGTTGAAAAATTGAAGGTGAAACCCAATTTTGTGGGAGAGCCGGCCTTTGGCTACAAAATTACCGCCAGTGAAATTCAGCTGAATCCCAATGAAATCCTCATCAAAGGTCCGAAGGATGAGATCCGAAAGTTGGAATTTGTACCCACGGGCCCCATTGATTTAGTGGGGCGCATCCGCGGATTTCGCCAGATGTCCTGGGTGGAGCTTCCTGAAAAGCTTCAGGCCTTGAGTGATCCGCGCATTGAAGTCCAGGTTCCGATTCAGGAAGAGTACGAAGAAAAACGTTTTAGTGACATTGCCTTTAGAGTTATGACATCCACGGAAACCAATTATTGGTATGAGGTCAAACCGTCCAAGGTCTCCTTTGCTGTCAAAGGATCCAAGCGTCATCTGGAAAAGCTGGACCCGGCAAGTGTGCTGGCCTATGTGGATCTTTCGAAGCTGACTCCGGGAGAACAGGATGTTCCGGTCAGTGTCGTGCTTCCGGAAGATGTCTCCATTCAGGATAAAGCTCCAACGGTTCACGCCGTTATCCGAAAAAAATAATTTTATGTCCCGCTCCAAACGAAAATCACACAGCATTCATCTCGGCGTTAATATCGATCATGTGGCTACTTTGCGCCAGGTGCGCCAAGCCAAGGAGCCGGATTTAATCCAGGCGGCCAAGGACGCGGAGCGCGGCGGGGCAGACAGCATTACCGTGCATCTTCGAGAAGACCGGCGGCACATTCAGGATGCGGATCTTCCGGGTCTTTTAAAAGCACTGAAAGTTCCGCTTAATCTTGAAATGGCGCTTTCTGAAGAAATTTTGGCGATTGCCCTTCATTTAAAACCTGCCAAAGTTTGTTTGGTTCCGGAAAAACGGCGTGAACTTACCACGGAAGGCGGCCTCGATGTGGTGACTCACCAAGCACCTTTAAAACACGCCATTTTACAGCTCCAATGCTACGGTATCGAAGTCAGTCTCTTTATTGATCCGGAGCCGGATCAGGTCCATACCTCGGCCGCGGTCGGTGCTCAGGCCATTGAAATTCATACCGGATCTTATGCCAATGCCTCGGGCGCAAGAAAAGTACGCGAACTTTCCAAGATTCGAAAAGCCGCGCGGCTTGGAGCCAAACTCGGTCTTAAAATTCATGCCGGTCACGGGCTTAATTATGAGAATGTTCAGGATATAATCAAAATTCCGGAAATCGTTGAACTCAATATCGGCCACTCCATCGTCTCCCGTGCCATGTTTGACGGGATTTACCGGAGCGTGGCGGCCATGAGAAAAATTCTTCCCTGAGACGCATGAGCTCTTCTAATTCCTTGCAGCGGGAAATTCGTCAAGCGTGGAAGCCCCGCCTGCGTCAAAGCCATAAAGGTGATTATGGTCACGTCCTGATTCTGGCTGGCTCCCGAGGCATGGCCGGGGCGGCCATGATGGCAGGTTTTGCCGCACTTCGAACAGGCGCCGGATTAGTTACCCTGGCAGTTCCCGAATCTATTGAAGGATTCCTCTTAAAAAAAGTTCCGGAGCTCATGGTGTACGGCCTGCCTTCCACTCGCGAGGGAAGTCTGTCGCTTCGTGCGTTTCCCGAGATAAAAAAAATAATGCAGGGGAAAACGGTTCTGGCCTGTGGACCGGGGCTTTCCAGAAATTTAGAAACTCAGAGTCTGGTTCGAAAACTGGCAAAGATTTCAACGCTTCCTTGGATTTTGGATGCCGACGGGCTTATGGCTTTTAAAAATCATACCGAGGATTTGAAGGATTTTGCCGGCCGTGCAATTTTAACGCCGCATCCCGGAGAATTTCGTGCGCTCTTTGGCGGGCAAATTCAAAAGAAAACAGACGAACGCAAAAAACAGGCGTCTCAAGAGGCTAAACGGTT
The DNA here is from genome assembly GCA_964460795.1 of uncultured bacterium. GTDB lineage: Bacteria > Omnitrophota > Omnitrophia > Omnitrophales > Aquincolibacteriaceae > CAZOOM01. The sequence goes on from CAYWRU010000056.1 coordinate 15,397, forward strand.
TCAACTCACCGTGGTTCTAAAAGGTGCGGGCACTGTGGTGGCAGATCCCTCTCGCGTTTTTGTTAATCCAACCGGAAATCCTGGGCTTGCCAAAGGAGGATCCGGAGATGTTTTAACAGGAATGATAGCCGCGCTCATGGCACAGGGTATGGGTCTTTGGCAAAGTGCGCGCTTCGCAGTCTTTTTTCACGGACTTGCGGCCGATCAAGCCGTAAAAAAAATCGGAGAAGCCAGTTTAATGGCCCGTGACCTGCTTGAAGTTTTACCCAAAATCCTTTATAAAGTTCGCGGCTGTTAAAAATAAAGATACCAGATGCCAGATAACAGGGCCGTTATTTTAAGATTTTCATCTGATAACTGGAATCTGACATCTAAAATCTAAAATCAAAACATGGACATTCATTCTTCCTGGACCAAAGCTCTTCGCCAGACCGAGGTTATCCGGTTTCGCGCCAAGCCGTTGCATGCTTTCGAGACCACGCACCTGCCGTATATTTTTCTGGCGGAATCAACTGTCAATTCTGGAGATTCCGTGGTCCGAAAAGGGGAGGTTATGGTCGACAAACCGCAGATCATTCTTCCTTCCGATTTGCCTCAGTTTGAAGGATTTGATTTTGAAAAAGAATCCAAACTGAATCAGGATCTTCTGACCTCGTTTCTCTTGATTCGCGGCGTGCGGTTTCCTTCCTTTAAATATCAAAATAAAACCGATTCTCTCGATGTCTTTGAAGGCCGGCTCAAGGCTGCGATTGACCGTTACGGACGCGAACTGGCGCATGAAGAAAATGTTTCGACCGGACTGATTGTGGGTCCTGAAGATGTCTGGCAGTTCTCGGTTTTGATTTTTATTTGTCTTCAAGTCCAACGCTCGGCCGAAGGCGATATTCGCCGTTTGATGGATGATCACCGGAAACAAAAAGAATAAATACAAAACATTAAATCCGAAATCCGAATTTCGAAATTCGAGTTTTTAGAAAAGATGATGATGAAACGACCTACCGATCCACGATATCTGCCGTTTTTGAATACCTTGGCACGTCCCCAGTGGCTGAAAATCGGACTCGCTCGCCGCGCCGGAGTAGCCACGCCTCTTTTTTCGATTCATTCCGCATCCAGTGTCGGGGTGGGCGATAGTGAAGATCTGAAAAAACTGGTGGATTGGTGCGAGGTCACGGGACTTACGCTCATCCAGCTTCTGCCGCTTAATGATGTCGGGTTCAATTTCTGGCCGTATGATTCCCAAAGTATTTTTGCTTTGGAGCCCATGCATCTGGCGTTGGATCATTTGACCGGTATTCCTTCGGAAAAATATTCGGCAGTGATTCAGACGCTTCGGGAAAAATTTCCCTGTCATGGAATCGCGTATGACTCGCGAATCAAAAAAGCCAAACTGGAGCTCCTTCGGCGCATTTTTATTGAAAACTCTCACCGGCTTCCTCCGGCTTTTCAAGCGTATGTCGAGACTGAACGATTCTGGCTTGAGGATTACGTGCTCTTTAAAGCTGCACAGGGAAAATTTTACGACGCGCCTTGGGAAGCTTGGCCGGACGATTTTAAATTCCGGAATCCTGCGGCGCTTCAAACTCTGACTCAAGACTATGCTGAGGATCTTAAATTTCAGCGCTGGCTTCAGTGGCAGCTTTTTGAACAATTTAAAAACGCCAAACAATATGCTGAAGAACGCGGCATTTGCATCATGGGAGATATGCCCTATCTTTGTTCACGAAATAGCGATTATGTGTGGGCGCATCAGGATCATTTTAAACTGGAGCTTTCCAGCGGTGCGCCTCCGGATCTGGATTTTGCAAAAGGTCAGCGGTGGGGCATGCCTCCCTATCAATGGCCCGCGATTGCGGCGACAGGTTATGAATCTCTCATCCGGAAGCTCCGTTATGCAGAAAATTTTTATCACATGTACCGCATTGATCATGTGGTTGGAATTTTTCGTGTCTGGACGATCGCAAACCATCATGCGATCGAAGATCATGGGCTTCACGGGGTTTTTGATCCAGCAAATGAATGGGACTGGGAAGGTCATGGACGCAATTTGCTTTCCGTGATGCTGAAAAATACAACCATGCTGGCCTGTGCGGAGGATCTGGGGACGGTCCCAGAGTGCGCGGTCCGGGTGATGGGCGAATTTGGAATTCCGGGGCTTGATATTCAAAGGTGGAATAAGGACTGGACCCATGGCGCTGATTTTAAAGCCCTTCAGGATTATCGGCTAAGCTCCCTGGCCGCGGTCTCGACTCATGACACAAGCTCCCTTCGAGCCTGGTGGAAATATGAAATTGAAACCGTGAACGGCCCGGTTTTTGAACGATGGTGCCAGATGGCGGGCCTTGATTTTGGAGCGCTGAGGGATACCCTTTTTGATCTGAGTCGTTCTCAATATGGAAGGCTCGTGTGGCGTCCTGAAATGAAAGACCGCGATCATTTTCTTCGCACAGTGGGACGGCGCGCGGAAGAAATTCCGATCCTTATGAATTTTTATGACGGGTCCATCCGGGAAAGGGAGCAGTTTGAACGCCTTCTTTTTGGAGAGTCCGTCCCTCCTCGCTATGAGCTCTCGATTGAAAAACACATTTTAAAAACATGTCTGCAGTCGAGCAGTTTATTTTCCATACAGCTGCTTCAGGACTGGCTTTCTTTGGATCATCATTTTAAGGAGCCTTCGGCCTATGATTACCGGATCAATTTTCCGTCTACTTTAAACGATAAAAACTGGCGTCTCCGGATTCCGTATTCGATGGAAGAGCTGATGAATTTTGTCAAAAATAGGACGATTCGGGAGCTGGTTAAATCAACGGAAAGAATCTAGAGAGGATAGGGACAGGTCCAGAAATAAAAACGGATTCGTCCCTGAGTTTAGGACTTGCCGCTAACCCGAGGATCCGCGGCGTGAACTTTTTTTTAGAATAGCCGAATCATAGATGACCATCAAAAGGGGATTTCGATGAAAATTCAACAGCTATTGGCAGGAGTTGTTCTAGTCTTATTGCTTGCGGGTGCAGTTTTGGGGGTTCGTTATTACCGAAATCAGTCAGAAAAGCAGACTCAAAAATCAATGCCGGCCGGCGAGGCCTTGAAGGAAAAAGGGCCTGCCAATGCCAAAGTCACTTTGGTGGAGTACAGCGACTTCCAGTGTCCGGCTTGCGGCGCAGGTGCGCCCATCCTCAAAGAAATTTTTGAAAAATATCCCGGACAAATCCACGTGATCTATCGCCACTTTCCGCTCCAAGCCCACCTCTGGTCGTCGCTCGCGCATCAAAGCGCGGAATGCGCACACGCCCAGGGAAAATTCTGGGAATTTCATGATCTGGTTTTTCAAAATCAAAGGATCTGGTCCGGGCCGGCCAATCCCGCGGATAAATTTTTGGAATATGCCAAATCCTTGAATCTGGATTTGGACCGTTTCAGCGCCTGCTTAAGTGATCCCAAGACGGCGGAAAAAGTCCAGGCAGATAAAAAACATGGCGAGGCCATGCAGGTCCAGTCCACGCCCACCTTTTTTCTGAATGGCGACCGTTTGGTGGGGCCGGCGGAATTAAAATTTAAAGGAGAGAATATGATCCGCTCTGTTCTGGGCCTTCCTTCCATTCCTGTACCTGCGGCCCCGGCGGTTGGACAGGCGCCTGCTCCGATAATTCAAATGCAATCTCCGGCTGCGGCTCCAGCTTCTGCTCCCAACATGACGCCTGCATCGGCTCCGAATACCAGCCCGGTGACGAAACAATCATGAGCACTCCCAAAACCTCGAACGGGTTTTTCTGGTTTTTTGTGAGGCTTTGGATCGGTGCGGTTTTTACTTATGCGGGGTGGACGAAATTAATCTCACCCGTAGAAGAATTCCGGGGACTCATTGCTCAGTATGAAATCATTCCCTATGCGGTGGTGCCGGCCATTGCCCAGGTGCTTCCGTGGGTCGAATGTATCTTTGGAATTTTTTTGATTACGGGCTATATGATCCGCCCAAGTGCAGTCGTCCTTTCCTTTTGTTCCATTGCCTTTGCCTATCTGATGATATTTTATTTCTTCAAGAACGGAAAATTCCCGGATGACTGCGGATGTTTTGGGGCGGGGAGCTGGATCCATTTTTCCGGCGGTGAAATTATGGCGATCGATTCGATCCAATTCCTTCTCGGTATGCGCCTGTCCCGTGCCGAAGGTCATCGGTTCGCCTTGGATCATCTCTGGGCCAAGCAGCCGTCCTGAAACCGTTGGCCTGCCTTGACACTCCGGAATGTCTTCAGTATGATGCCCCTTCCTATTTTTGATTTTAGATTGATGATTTTGGATTGGGATCGATGCGTGCATTTTTACCGCTTTTAATCTGAAATCTAAAATCATAAATCTAAAATGTGTGAGGGCAGGTAGCTCAGTCGGTAGAGCAGAGGACTGAAAATCCTCGTGTCGGGGGTTCGATTCCCTCCCTGCCCATTCTACTCCGCTCAGTCCATAGGGCTGAGCTACGTAGGAATGTACGATAAAGGTCGCGCGGAAATTCCTGCGAAGCCGTGCCGGTAAGGACATGGCGTAGCAGAACCCTCCCTGCCCATTTTCCCCAATGGAAAATGACCGCACCGTCGGAGTTTAAGGAAAACTCCGTACGCTGACGGCCATGCTTTCGATCTGCATATGAAAACATGCCTGGTCGGAATCCCTCAGAGTGGTTAAAATACCCCCTCAAACTATCTTGCCTCTTTCTGAACGAGGCGATAAAGGAAATGCCTGCGCTCGTAGCTCAACTGGACGCGCGAGCAAAGCGAGCCGCCCCCGGAGGACGCAGGCCGGACGAAATAAACAAAATTTCGCCGGACAGCACTTGAAGTAAAGAGCTTCAAGTGAAGTCCGAAGCGGGGTAGAGCGGCTCGGACACCAAACTCGAGTTGGTGCCGAAGCCGTACTCGTGCAAAGGCGCGAGTGCATCAGTCTTCTTCGCCGGAAGCACAAAGGTTGAATGCGGCTGTAGGTTCCGCCTCCGCAAAGCGGAGGACGGATCCGTCCCCGCCAAAGGCGGGGGGCGGACAACTTCCGCCACAAATCGTGGCGGACCCGCCAAGAATTTTGGCGGGGGATAGTTTTTTATTTTTTTGCGCCCGTAGCTCAACTGGATAGAGCATCAGTCTTCGGAACTGAGGGTTACAGGTTCGACCCCTGTCGGGCGCAAAAAAATAAAAAATGCATCAGTCGAATAGAAGGTGCCAGGCACTGCAAAGGGGGACAGGCAGGCTCTGGCTCTTCACCAAAGAACGGGCTCTTCACCAAATAACGGGGCAACAAAGTATCGTGGTGATTTTGCAGTAGTGA
>CAYWRU010000057.1:0-20691 GCA_964460795.1 uncultured bacterium
GTTAGCGCTCTGCTCCTGCTTCCCGCCTACTGCTTACTCTCTTTCAGTACTTCTTCAATCCGTTTGGACTGAAAGTGATGGGAACAGTATCCTCCCGGATTTTTTTTCAAATATTTTTGATGATAATCCTCTGCCGGATAAAAAATTACGGCCGGAACAATTTCCGTAACAATCGGGCCGTGCAAAATCTTGGCCTTATCTAAAAGTTCCTTCGAATGGATCGCCGCCGCTTGCTGCTCGGGGCTGTGATAAAAAATCACAGAACGGTACTGGCTTCCGATATCCGGGCCCTGCTGATTTTTTGTGGTGGGGTTATGATACTGCCAAAAAGTCAGAAGCAGCTTTTGATAAGATACTTTTGAGGGATCAAACGTCACCTCCACAGCCTCCGCGTGTCCTGTGCGTCCCGTACAGACTTGTTCATAAGTAGGATTCACCGTATGGCCTCCGGTATATCCGACCCGAGTCTCGATCACGCCCGGAATCGCGGCCAAAATTTTCTCCACTCCCCAGAAACATCCTGCTGCAAACGTCGCCTTTTCCACACGCCCCTCCTCTTTGGCCGCTGCTATCGGTAGCGCCATCAGTAAAAAAATAAAAAACGTTTTAAATAATCTAGAGATCATTTTTCCGCCTTCTTTTTCATTATATCAAGCAAAGCCTTTAAATTTGTACCCTTTCTAGCAATTTATAGCCTTCTGTTATTTTTTCTAGAGCAAAAACTACAAAAAGCCCTCTTGCAGTCTTGACATAGGCCCCGGCGTCAGCGACTCTTTATTTTAAGGAATAAGAAGTACTTCCTAAAATTCTAAATTAAAATGAAAGCTGAGGACCTTTTCCATGAAAAATATTCATACAGACCGCCGGATTGCGACCTGGACTCTTCTTTGCTTTTCTTTCATGCAGGGCTTCATCGCTGTACCTCAAGCCCATGCTCTGCCTATCGCGACCAATCAACAGGAGACCACACAACCCACCTTATCTCCTGAACAGGTCCAGCAGCAAACAGCGGCTACAGCCCCTGCTCAGCCGGATGGTAGTCTAGTCCCTCAAGGTCCGCTTTCTCCGGCAACCGTGGAAAAAGCAGAAGTGAGCACCCAGGACAGCCTCTATTTCAAGGAGGTTAAGGAAGGCGAATCCATTCAAGCCGCCATTGATCAGGCGGATGAAGGCGACACCATTTTCATCCATGCCGGAACGTATCATGAGAGCATTACCTTATATAAAGGTGTCAATCTAAAAGGTGAAGGCGATAAAACCGTCATCACAGGCGACTATAAGACTCTCTCCAATGTCATTACAGCCAAAGGCGGAAATACCATTGAAGATCTTACGATTACCGGCGGCGGAGCGTTTAACCGCATCTCTTCAGCCGCTGTCAAAGTGACCGGCTCCAATGTCGTCATCCGGAATAATGTTATTCTCAATAATAGAAATTACGGTATTGATATGACCACGGCCCTCGGCGGGACCGTCGAAGGAAACAGATTCGAAAATAACACCACAGCCGCCATTCATCAGCCCCGGGATGGGACTGTGATCCGCAACAACGAATTCATCAAGAATGGAATCGGTGTCAATATGGTAAGCGGCACTAAACCTGTCATCGAAGGAAATTTATTTCAGGAGCAGACCGCCAATTCTATCTATGAATATGCGGCTGGAAAAGTCCCGCCCACCGGCTATGCCGTGATAAAGAACAACACCTTCATTGCCAATAAACAAGTGACGGCCAGCGCTCTTCCTCCGGCAGTCGCCAATCAAACCAACGGCAATCTTATTTTGAATACCGCAGCACGATGGGTCCGTACGGATCAAATTGCCTTCTCATCCCCTCTGAAAGTTCGTATTTTTTCTGATGACACCTATGAAATGATTTACGAAGGTCAACTGTATCGTTTGAATGCAAATAAGAAAATCCAGCTCGCCGACGGGACCCAGTTGCAGTTGGATGTGGTCGGAGGCAAGGTCAATACAATCACTTCCTTTAATAGCGAAGGTAATCAATTATCTAAAACGTACTATCTTGAGTCTGATATTTTTAAAGTGATGACAGATTACGTAGCGGATAGGATTACGGTGCTGAAGAACGGACAGGCTTTTGGTAGCAGCATGAAATGCAGAGCCAGTAGCTGCGAAGTTGTGATCGAAAAGACTGCCGGTGAGTTGACGTTTGTTACTCATCAGATTCTGCATGGTGCTGACGGGACACCGCATCCTTACCTTCGAAAATTCGGATGGAGTCTAACGACGGGATTTAGAACCCGTGAACGTTATTACCGCCCCGACGGTCTATTAATGTCCATCGAATATTACGACGCAGTCGGGCAGCTGGAAAAAAAAGAGTGGTATACTCCGACGTTCACTTATCCGGGGAATAACGATCAAGAAAGGCTTTATTTGGTTAGTTTTTACAACGGATTTCCATCTGACCGAACAAAGTGGACTTGGCAAGGCTTTGTTTATGAAGATAACGGAATTGAAGGTTTACAGCAAGTGATAACCGTCGGTGTCAATCCCGGAGATGCCACACGTCCTAATGGTAAGGTATTTGTTGCTGCAGGGACTTATGCATGCCCTGCCAACGGGGCCTGCGCGCTTGTAATTAAACCGGGAGTTGATGTTATTTTCGCCCCAGGCGTCCAATTGCCGAATAATCTAGTGATTACTCGCGAAGCTCCATCTGCACTAGTGGATGCGGCCAAAAAAACTTTCGCGGTTTTAGGATTGACGGTAACAAGTGGAAAAGCAGTAATGAATTCTGCATGTGCAACCGAAGGCCTGGATTGCACAACCACTTATGAATTCTACGATGCAGCCAATAAACTCATCGGAACAAACAAGGTCAGCCCAGGTCTCGATGTTTGGAACCTTGTGAATTCGGATGGCAGTTTATCAAAACTTGTTTTGCAAAACAACGGTGAGACCATCATGGTATACAACGCGAATGGGCAACTGATAAATATTCGGGGTTTTGTGCCACATGAAGCTTATACGCCGATGGCTCTCTCTTGGAATCACACTCAGTTCGGAAGCAAGGTGGTGCATCTAAGTGGCTATCCAGCCTGGCGTTGGCCGCGGGACAGGGATGAGATCGCGGCATCTCTTGATGATGGGGTTGCCAGCGCAAAGATTATGGTGGGGGCAGACGGTTACGGTGGATTCTATTTAAATTTTAATTCTTCCGAATATGACGGATATATGGTTGGCATCAATAGTCACAACAAAACGCTATCCATTTCAAGGTTGGATAACGGTTTGATTAGCGGTGATGCCACAGTAAGCCTGGGCACGCTCCCGAATCAATATTATGATTTACGCGTAGTCATGGAAGGTGGCGTGTTCAAGGTCTTTGTGAACAACCAGTTGATGATCGAGAAGACAGAGGAAAGTTTTGGAACCCTTGACAGTTTCCATGCAGGAAAGGGCGTTTCTCTAGCGGCATCGGGAAATTCCGATGTATTTTTCGATCAAGTAAAAATATCCGGAGTTATTCCGTAAATAAAGCTCCGTGAGTCAATGAGCCTAGTGCTTTTCGTCTTAAATGGTGACTTCGCCGCGGTCTGTGGTCCGGATCCGGATCAGATCCTGGATCTCATAAAGGGCAATCTTGCCGTCCCCTGCCTGACCCGTGTAGCTCGCCTTAATGATCGTATCCACAATCGAATCCGCCTGATCATCGGATGTAAAAATTTCTATTTTGGTTTTAGGAAGCAGCAGATAACTTTCCGGCCTGGTCTGCTGATTGCCGTAGCCTTTGACTTCCGTGACCGTCATGCCTGAAATGCCAAAACCACGGAGCGCGGCTTCAAGTTCATTAAATTTTCGAGACGGAATAATGGCTTCGATTTTTTTCATAACACGCTCCCCGCAAAAACTTAATTTACAAAAATTTCTTCCAGAGAAAGTCCGGGTTGACGAATCACCCGAAAGATTTCCCCTCGAGAAGCCCCGGCATTCATGGCTTTCCGCGCCCACGAAGAACACTCCTCATAAGACTCCTCACGCAGGGCTTTTCTCAAGAACAACAAATTCAAAATCTTTTGGGTTCGATGATTGATTCGCATAGCGTCCTCCTTTTGGACACGCCGAGGAATAATCAAGATCCGTACCAACTATTCTGAAAGGGGATGTTTCATTAACGAAGATCCTTCGACTCCGGTTTAACTCGCCTTTCAGGCGCGTTTACCTTCGCTCAGGATGAGTGGGGCGCCAAACATCGCGCCCTCCTGACAATTATGTGGGACAAAAAAGTTTTTTAAACTCAGTACATAGTACAGAGTACACAGTACATAGAGATTTAAAGACCCGTAATGAGCGCCGCGTACTATAGACTATGTACTAAGTACTATGTACTGGTTTCAGAGAGAAGTTCCTCAAGCTTAGAAATGACTTCTTTAGAAGAAGGCTCGGAACGCGATCCAAAGCGCGCCACAGGCACTCCGGAGCGATCGATCAAAAACTTATTAAAATTCCAGCCAATGTCCCCCGGCTCCAGGCCCGGAGCTGAAATCAGCCACGCATAAAGAGGGTCTATATCTTTTCCTTTTACGCTAATCTTGGAAAACATCGGGAAAGTGACTTTATATTTGAGTTCACAGAATGATTTAATTTCCTGATCCGTCCCCGGCTCCTGACCCATAAAATTATTGGCTGGAAATCCCAGCACCTCAAGCCCCTGCGTTTTGTATTTTTGATAAAGCTCTTCGAGCCCCTTGTACTGCGGCGTAAATCCGCATTTGGAAGCTGTGTTGACGACCAGCAGCACTTTGCCTTTAAAATCTGACAGACTTTTTTCCCTTCCCTCAATCGTCTTCATAGAAAAATCATAAATCGTTTTCATCTTCATCACCTTTGCCTCCTCAGCCTGCGTCAAATTCAAACCGGTCATCAGAATCAAAAAAGTGAAGCCGATGATCTCCCGCATTTTATTTTTTTTGCTCCGGATCAAACTTCGTGTCGGATTTAAAAAGGACCGCGCCGCAAGCCCCGCATTTATACGTTCCTTTATCATGATGATGAAGCAGCGCCCCCCGTAAACGGAGCTTCCGTCCCCTTTTTCCGCATCACCTCATACTGTTCCGATGTCAGCTTTATTTCCACGGTTGCTTGTTTTTCTCAATTTTTGCCATTCCGACACCCTCCGTGGCTATCCAAGTCAGAATTGCACCCCCAATAGCCCCCGCCCCTTTAATATTCGACATACACTAGGCTCCTTGTCTAGAGATAACTTATACAACTTAACCTAATACTAGGAAACAAGATACATTAATTATAGGAAATCGTCTAAATTGCATTAATTGTTCAAAATTTGTAATACGCACTATATGTGCTACGGTTTTATTGAGGACCATGAAAAACACTTATACCACGACCGAAGCAGCAAAAATATGCGGAGTTTCCCGAGGAACATTTCTGCGCTGGATTCGAGAAGGAAGGCTGAAGGCGCCTTCAACCTTTGGCGGACATCACCGAATAGAATCCGAAGACCTGGTTTTGCTTCTTAAAACATTGGACATGAAAATCCCGGATGCCCTGTCTTTGCTACCCCCTCTCCCCTTCACCCCAACCATCTTAATTGTTGATGATGATGAAAACATTCGGCAACTGGTCAGGCGTTATTTAACGCTTTACTTGCCGGGTGCTTCCATCGTGGAATCCACTGATGGATTTACGGCCGGAATATGCTTTCATCGACATCAGCCGGATTTGATTATTTTAGATATTCGCCTTCCCGGCATTAGCGGCGATGTGGTTTGCAGTAACATTCGAAATTTTTCTAAAGGAGTCTCACCGGCCATTCTTGCCATTTCGGCATTCGGCGAAGAATGGAAAACGAAAATTCTTAAAGCAGGAGCGAACTATTTTTTGAGCAAACCTTTTGATAAAAAAACATTCTGGGAAGCCCTTCAAAAAACAATTTCCTCTTTACCGCCTGAAAAACATCAAAAATTTAAATCGTGCTTGCGGGAGGCTGCATAGTGTCATCTGCCACCCCCGACCCCTCACGCTATATCATCCATGCCGACCCGGATATCCGAGACTTAATCCCAACATTCTTGTGCAATCGGGAAACTGAACTCTCTCTATTTCTCCATGCAGCGAATGAGAATGATTTTGAAAAAATAATGGATTTGGCACACAAATTAAAGGGCTCTGCCGCCGGTTACGGTTTTATGAGACTCTCTGAAATCGCTTGCGCCTTGGAAAAGGCGGGAAAGGATCAAGACTCGGCTGCTGTCACAGGCTGTATCAGTCAAATCCAGGATTTTCTCAGCCGCGTCCAGGTAATCTATGAATAAATCGACTCCCTATCAAATTCTGGTTGTAGATGATGACCGTGATTTTTTGCACCTTATAGAAACATGGCTGTCCGGGGTTGAGTTTCAACTCGATTGTGTCGCCGCGGGGCAAGAAGGACTCCAGCACTTGTGCGCGCGACAGCCCGACTTGATTCTCTTAGATCTTTTCATGCCCGACATCGATGGATACGAATTCTGCCGGGAAGTCAAATCTCATGATGCTACAAAGCAAATTCCCATTTTGTTTTTATCGCAAGCCGAAGATGAACAAAACAAGGTTAAGGCTTTAATGCTCGGTGCAAGCGGCTTTCTGAGCAAACGTACGAACAAATCTCTTTTAGTGGCTGCAATCAAAAACATTCTTAAATCCGATTCGGACGAAGTCACGGCTGTTTCAGCATTAGAATTCGGAGGGTTCAGAGACTTCCTCAAAAAAACGCCTCCCCTTTCCCCCGAACATCTTTCGGATATTGAGCGTATCAAAAGCTCGGAATTTTGCGATGCGCGGGACCGCTTAGGGCTCAATCCCGAGCAGCGGGCCCAGCTGATCTCTCAATACTCAAATTTGGAATTTTTCCCCTATATGGATCCGGGTCAAATTGAACTAGGGCTTCTTTCGCCAACTTTCTGCATGCGGCATGTCTCGATTCCATTCCGTAAAAAAAACGGCGACCTCTATCTGGTGACCGCTAATCCATTTAATCTTGAAATGTTTGATCTGCTTAAAAAAATTCCCTTCAAAGAGTCTTTTCGCCTCGGAGTCGCATCCGCACGGTCAATTCTTTATCTTTTTGGAGTCCAGGGGGTGTGTCAGGATTTTGGCCCGGCGATTGATTTAGCCATCCATCCGCTATCCGATACGGCTCAACATAAAGAATTTGCATCCCATACCGTCGCAGCAACCTATAACATCCTAGCCTCAGCTGTATCTCAAAGAGCAAGCGATATCCACGTAGAACCTAAGAAGACACACTTCGATGTCCGATTTCGAATTGATGGCGATATGAAGGACATTTACTCGATTGAAAAAGAGCTGGGACTCCAGTTGATTACACGACTGAAAGCCCTGGCCGGCATGGATATTTCAGAGCGGCGAAAACCTCAGGACGGCGCAGCCGAATTTCAGATCCACCAGCAGACGTTCAAATTCCGATTCGCAACAACAGCCACTCCGTTTGGAGAAAGTATCATCATCCGGCTGCTTGATCCGAATCTTCGTCCTAAAGCGCTAGAAGAACTAGGCATGACCACGGGTCAAGCTGAACAGATGATTCGATTTGCAACCCGTGAGCGGGGCTTTATTTTGGTCGTCGGACCCACCGGATCCGGAAAAACAACAACCATTTACTCGCTGATCAATAGGATTGACTGTAAATCCAAAAGCGTCATGACCATCGAAGATCCGGTGGAATATTGGATCCCGTATGCAAATCAGCAGCAGGTCAATGAAAAAGCCGGACTGACATTTGAGTCAGTTCTTAAATCTTGTGTCCGGCAAGATCCTGACATTCTTTTTCTCGGAGAAATGCGGGACTCTTTTTCTGCCAAAACTTCTTTTGATTTTACAAGCACCGGGCATTTAACAATTGCAACCATGCACACCTCAAATGCGACAACTGCATTTTTTCGGCTTGAACGGCTCGGAATCACCCGTTCGGTAATGAGTGATACCGTCGCGGGAATCATTGCTCAGCGCCTGGTAAAAGTCGTTTGTCAGGATTGCGCTCTCATCGAACCGCCCACGCCTGAAGAAGCACTGTTTTTAAAACGCTTCACGCACAAACTTCCCGAAAAAGTCGCCCACCCGCAAGGTTGTATCCGCTGTGACCAAACCGGATACCTGGGGCGGGCAGCCGTATTTGAAGTCATTGAAGTCGACGCTGAAATGGCTGCTCTGATCCGAAAAGGCGCATCGATCTTAGAGCTGCGTCAATCCCTTAAGCTCAAGGGCGAACCTCTCATGCATGACCATGCGATTGAAATGATACGGGCTCTTAAAACATCACCGGCAGAAGCTTATCAAAAAATTTTATCTGATGATCTTTCCGAATCGGAGCCCGAAAGCCCGAACCTAGCCCATTCTTCGGCTCCAACTCATGCCCGTAGCACTTCAACAGCCGGAAGAGACGTTTTAACACCTGTCGATCCATCGCGGAATATTGCGGCGCGCCTTTTAATCATCGAGGATGATCCGGATATGCTTAGCTTGATGAAAAGAACCATCGAGAGCCGCGGATATGAGGCTCAAACTGCAAGCGATGCTTTTGAGGCTTTCCTAAAAATCGGCCATGGCCCTTTTGATTTAATTCTTTCAGACATTGGGATGCCCCTTATGAATGGAATTCAATTTATGGAAATGCTTCGGCAGAAAGGGATTTCCACTCCGGTTATTTTTATTACCGGGAATACCTCCATTGAAATGGAGCAGAAAGGTCTTCTGGCAGGGGCTACGGATTATATCCGCAAACCCTTTGACAAAAATATCCTTGTGCTCCGCATCCAAAAATATCTGGAAGCAGCTAGGAAATCCAAATGAAAAAAAACAAGCTGTTTCATCTAATCCTTTGGATGATTTCAGCAGTCAGCATCAGTTGCACCCCTGCAAGTCGAGATCCTATTCGATTAGGCATCACACCCTTTCCAGGCTATACCTTTTTTTATCTTGCAAAAGCCAAAGGCTATTTGGATGAACCTGGCCGCCCGATTCAGCTCATTCATTTTGCATCCTTAGCCGATTCTCGGAAAGCGTTTGAAAGAAAACAGCTGGACGTCATGGCCGGAACCTGTATCGAACTCTTAAATATCCGAGCCATGACACCGCTTGAGGCGCAAGCCATATTCGTCATTGATATTTCTAAAGGCGCGGATGTTCTTCTCGCCCAAAATTCTATTGCAACTCTCCGTGATCTCAATGGGAAAAAAGTTGCTTTTGAATCTCAGACGATAGACACCATGATGGTTTATCATGCCCTCCGCTCCGCGGGCATGAGCTTCCGAGATATTCTTCCTTCTCCCATGTCACAGCTTGAAATGGTCCAAGCTTTTAATGAACAAACGATTGACGCTGCGGAGGTCTATCCGCCGGCTGCCAATAGAATTTTGGATTCCGGAAAAGCACACGCTCTTTTTGATTCTTCGAAAGCGCCTCTGACGGTCATCGACATTTTAATCGCGGAAAATTCGCTTCTAAAGCAGAATCCTGAATTAAGAGCCGCGCTCATGCGGGCATTTGTAAAAGCCTATGAATTTTCGAAAAAGCACCCAAACGAAGCCAAACACATTATTTCAGAAATTATGCAGATTCCGGATCAGGATTATGACCATTTATATGATGGACTTGAGTTTCCTTCACTCGACCAGCAGCCGGAGCTTTTGCGGCGCGGAGGCGCCGTTGAAAAAAACCTGTTGCTCTCTAGCCAAGTCTTTAAAGAAGAAGGGTTACTTCCCGCTCTTTCCGAATCCATCGTCTGGACCGCTCCTTTTGAAGAGAAAGAAGAAATGAGGCAGGGTGCAGAAAATCGATAAACGACAATCCATTCAACGACGCTTAAATATCGCACTGATTCTTTTTTTAATTGCACTTTTCTTTGTAAATCACCTTTTGTTTGGTAGAAGCTTTCGCCAGCTGGTCGAAAAGCAGCTTCTGAAACAAGCGGAGCAAACCGCTAATGCTGTCAGTTTTGCCGTCGACTCATTTTCCAATATTGAGTCGCTGCAGCGGTATGTCAGCGCTCTCGGAGCCGGCCGTGAAATCGAAGAAATTGTTGTGGCATGGGGCGATCCGCTTCGAGTCTATGCGTCCACGAACCCCTACTGGTTTCAAAAACCTCTTAACGACCTGCCGGACAAGGCTTTCATCCTCGACAGCATTTTATCTGCGGTCGATGCCCGCCAAAGCACTTACGATCTCCATCATAAATACGGCCGGGTCGTTGATTTTACTCTTCCGATTACGGTGAATTATGGGAAAGATACTCTCTCCCCCCAAAAGGGGGCAATCATGGTCCACCTGGACCGCGTCAAGGTCACTTCTCAATTAAACGAAATTCGAACGGTCGCAGAAATTCTCGCCGGCGTAATTTCAGTTTTGTTTGCTGTTTTCTTCGGACTCTTTTTGCGCCGCCTCATTTTCGTTCCGCTTCAAAAGCTAGAAAAAACTCTCAAGCTTCGCCAGCGAGGAGATGAACAAGCTTTATTCCCCACGCTCGGCAATCATGAGCTTGGACAGGTATCCCGAGAACTTAATACTTTGATTACTCAGCAGGCAACGATGATCCGAACGATCAAACACCAGAAAAAAGCGCTGGACGAATTTGCTATTGTTGCTGAAACAGATGCCCAAGGAAAAATCACCTACGTCAATGATCAATTTTGCCAAGTCTCCCAGTATTCTCGTGATGAACTGATCGGAAAGACGCACAACATCATTAATTCGGGTTATCATCCTTCGTCATTTTTTAAAACAATGTGGGATACGATTTCAAGCGGAAAAGTTTGGCACGGAGAAATACGGAACCGAGCCAAGGACGGGACTTTTTATTGGGTAGATTCCACCATTGTTCCTTTCTTAAATCAGGCCGGACGCCCGGAAAAGTATTTAGCTATCCGCGCCGTGATTACGGACCGAAAAATCGCGGAGGCAAAAGTTCTCAAGGCGGCTGCCGAAGCTGAGATTCTCCATCAAGTCGCCAGTTTAGCCACGAGAGATTTGACATTTGACGAAGCTCTTAACGAAACCCTTCGTATCGTGTGCACCGGCATCTGCTGGCCTGTGGGGCATGCTTATAAACTATCTCCTCACGAGGGCAATTTTGAATCCGCAGACCTTTGGTATTCGTATCAGCAGGCGAATTATCAGACATTTCAAGCCGCTGCTCAATCCACCCGGTTCCCCCCGGGCTTGGGAATTCCTGGAAAAATATTGAAGTGCAAAGAAGCCATTTGGATTGAGGACATTCAAAGCGAAGACGCTTTTCCTCTTAAAGAAGCGTGTATCAAAAACAGTCTTAAATCAGCTTTTGGTTTTCCCATCACCCTTCATGGCCAAGTTGTATCCATCTTAGAATTTTTTATGCCTGATAAACAAAAACCGGATCCTGACACACTCAAGCTTGCCGGGAATATATCCAAACAGCTGGCGCATGTTTTTGAGAAAAAACAAGCGGCTCAAATCATCGAAGAAAGCCGGACACAGCTGCAAACCATTCTGGATGCAGCTACTGAAATTTCCATTATTGCGACAGACATCCACGGCAAAATCACTCTCTTTAACAAAGGGGCTGAAAAAATGCTGGGATGGAAGTCCGAGGAAGTCGTAGGGTTCAAAACGCCCGAAATAATTCATCTGAAGAGCGAAATCGAGGAGCGAGGAAAAGCCATCGAAGAACAATCAGGACATCCCGTAAAGGGCTTTGATGTTTTTGCGGCCGATGCCCGGGCCGGAAAGCCGCAGCTCAAGGAATGGACCTATATTCGGAAAGACGGTTCGTGTTTCCCCGTCAGCTTGTATATCACCGGCGTTTATAATTATCGCAAGGAACTCACAGGTTTTTTGGGCGTTGCAACCGACATGACGAAAATCAAAACCGCTGAGCTCCATCTTCAAGAAGCAGCTAAACATGCCAAAGAGGCCTCAAAAGCAAAATCTGATTTTCTGGCCACCATGAGCCACGAGATTCGGACTCCGATGAACGCAATTCTTGGCATGACGGATCTTCTTTTGGAAACAAACCTCGACTCGGAACAAAAGGATTACGCGGCCCGCCTCTCGCGTGGCGGCGAAACGCTTCTGAGCATCATCAATGATGTTCTCGATATCTCCAAAATTGAGGCCGGGTCCATGGGAATTGAAAGCATCGATTTTGATTTTCATGATCTTGTGCGAAAAATTGTGGATTTGACTCAAGTAAAAGCTCAGCAAAAAAAATTAACCCTGGAACTGACCATTGAGCCGGGAATCCCAAAAATGCTGCGTTCAGATCCGACGCGGCTGCAGCAAATTCTAATGAACTTACTGATGAATGCTGTTAAATTTACCGAAAAAGGAGGCGTTGCATTAACGATCCGGAAATCAAAAACACATACGGCCCTCCCCCCGCTCTCTATTCAGTTGGATTTCACAGTGAGCGACACAGGCATTGGAATTCCCGTCGACAAAATCAAACTGCTTTTTAGACCTTTTACTCAAGTCGATTCTTCAACCACCCGAAAATTCGGCGGAACAGGGCTGGGGTTAAATATTTGCAAACATTTGGCACAGTTGATGGGCGGACGCATTTGGGTCGAAAGCGAAGAAGGCCGGGGATCTCATTTTCACTTAACCCTGCCCTTTGAAGAGACGAACCCGCTTTCGCAGAATGCAAAAACTTCTTCTATGAGAGAGCCCACCCTCCCCCTTTCAGGCAGATCCATCCGACTGCTGGTTGCAGATGATTCTGAAGATAATCAGAATCTCATCCGTGCTTTTTTGAAGAATTTTAAGGTTCAAATTGACAGCGCTGAAAATGGCGCCGTGGCCTGCGATCTCTGGTCTAAGCATGTCTACGATATTATTCTGATGGACATCCAAATGCCTGAGATGGACGGGTATTCCGCAACGCAGTGGATTCGCAAACAGGAGAAAGAAAAAGGAATCCCTAAACCGGTTCCAATACTGGCCCTCACCGCCAACGTCTTAAAAGAGGACCTTGAGAAATGTTTAGACGCAGGATGCAACCGATGCTTGGCAAAACCGATAAAAAAATCCGTCTTGATCGATACGCTCTCTGAATTCTCAAAGACATAAGATGAGAAAAGAAAGGGGCTCTCTGTGCTTTATATAGATTTAATTGAAGACTCAGACGATGATGCTTTGGTCGTCGAAGTGAAGCTAAAAAAAATTTCTTACCCCTATCTTCTGTCACGCTATCACGATGCAGGGGAAGCTGTAGCCGGCTACCAATCGCTCGTCCGTCAGCATACAGCTTCCGGCTCTTTCCCGGCCAATCGAGTCGTTTTGCTGGATCTTACGCTCAGAAACTCTCACGGCTTTGACTTTCTTCATTACATGATGTCAGAGCCCGCGCTGAATCATCTCGTCACCTTAATCATCAGTTCTTCTGATTCGAAAGAGGCTTTTAGAAAAAGTTTTCGGCTAGGCGGATGCTATTTTCTGAAAAAACCGTTTTGCTTAGAGGATTTTCAAGCCGTTCTTCACACCTTAATCGTAACAGCCCGCCTTTATCCGAACTTGCCGTAAGTCAATCGGCAAGTAAAATAGTTTCATGATGCCGCACCAAAAAAGACCCAGCTATTGGCATGCCCTTCCCGGAGGACGGATTCAGTGCGACATCTGTCCCCGCGCCTGCCAGCTGGAGGAAGGCCAGCAAGGCCTTTGTTTTGTCCGCGCCTGTGAAGACGGTCAAATCGTTCTCACGACTTACGGACGCTCCAGCGGATTTTGTCTCGACCCGATTGAGAAAAAACCGCTCAACCATTTTCTTCCGGGAACTCCGGTACTTTCTTTTGGAACCGCGGGATGTAACCTGAGCTGCAAATTCTGCCAGAATTGGGACATTTCAAAGTCCCGTGATATTGACCGCCTCGGATCCGAGGCTTCTCCCGAAAAAATAGCCCAAATGGCACAGGCGAGCGGAGCCCGCAGCGTGGCCTTTACCTATAATGATCCCGTCATCTTCCATGAATATGCCATTGATGCCGCCCAGGCCTGCCGCGAGGCCGGCATTTATTCGGTGGCCGTCACTGCCGGTTATGTCATGCCGGAACCCCGCAGAGAATTTTATAAATACATGGATGCAGCCAACGTGGATCTCAAAGGATTTACAGAGAATTTTTATCAAAAAATTACAGCCTCTCACCTCGCGCCGGTCTTGGAAACTCTGGAGTATCTGAAACACGAAACCAAGGTCTGGTTTGAAATCACAACCCTGCTCATTCCCGATCTGAATGACTCAAATGAAGAAATAGAAGCGGAAACCCAGTGGATTTTTAAAAAACTGGGTCCGGATGTCCCGCTTCACTTCACTGCCTTTCATCCGGACTGGAAAATGCTGGACCGCCCGCCTACCTCATCCGCGATTTTATTGCGCGCCCGGGAGATTGCTCTTAAAAATGGCCTCCATCATGTCTATATCGGAAACGTACATCATGAGGAAGGAGCCAGTACCTACTGCTCAGAATGCGGAAAAAAATTGATAGGCCGGGATGGGTATGTGCTCACCGAATGGAATTTAGAGGCAAACGGAAAATGTCCGGCGTGTCAAACCGTGTGTCCCGGAGTCTTTGAAAAAACTCCCGGCACGTGGGGCGCGAAACGTCTTCCTCTCGATCCGAAAGACTTTTGAATCCTCTTATAGAGCTCTATCTTAGTATTTTTTCAAAACATTTTGACGCAACATATTGAAGAGCAACGGCTTGTCATCCCGGGCTTCCCGTTCGACTTCGCTCAGGGGCCCAAGCATACGTCGAGGGAGACCCGGGATCCAGATTTTAAATTCATAGATTCCGGCTCGTAGGCCGGAATGACAACTTCTCTTACAGCACTGAAAAAATCAAAAGCCCGAAACAGGCGGCCACAAGACCGAGCAATCGGATGATGAGCTGCGGCAAATCGCTGTAATGTGAAAGAAAAACCTTGGTCTTTTCAAGATCCACGGCAAAGACCACAATCCCGCTCACCAAAAATAAAAGTCCGAGCGAAATCACGGCCAGCGGCACGGTGCTGTGGGAGACGGTGAGTAAAAGCAGCAATCCAATAAAAACGCGAAGCACTCCCGCAAGATAGATCCGCTTCCCCTCTTTAAAGAAATCAAAAACTTTTTTGATAAAATCCGGCGAAGCAAAAATCACTAAGCCAAAAGCGGTAATGGCAATTCCCAACAACTTAGCAAGAATAATCATCATTCATCCTTTCTTTGAACAACAGTACTTAGTACTTAGTCCATAGTCTATAGTACATAGAACTGGTTTCATAATTATCTGTAAGTGCTTATTTAGTAATGGGTTTTTTGCTTGTCATCCCCGCGTAGGCGGGGATCCAGAATGCAAATCCAATGACAGGGATTCCCGCTTTCGCGGGAATGACATACCACTAAACGAGTTACAGGGACTTATGAAACCGGTACATAGCACTCGCTTAATCTTTCAGTCACTATGTACTGAGTACCGAGTACTGCATATTAAGCACCGTTTTCGGAATGTCCTAGATTTTTTTCCGGGGCAATGCGGTCGCGGACTTTTTGTTTCAATTCCTTGATCTCGGGAAACCGTCCTTCTGTTTTTCGCGACCAGAGAATTTCCTGACCGATTCGGATTTCAAAAACTCCGCCGGTTCCGGGTTGAAGCGTGACTCCGCCGAGTTCGGCCTCAAAAGTGGTCAAAAGTTCCTGCGCAAAATAGGCCGCGCGTAACAGCCATCGGCACTGCGTACAGTATTCGATTGTCAAAACAGGTTTTTCTTTCATAGGATTCTCCACGCGCGCCGTACGTACGCTCTATCATTCAAAGGTGACGGCGGTACCAAAGGCGCTGACCATCAGCATACCGTTGGTCTGGCCCAGCACCTCATAATCAAGATCCACACCCACGACCGCATTGGCCCCGAGTTTACGGGCTTGCTCGGCCATTTCTTCTAAGGCAATCGAGCGCGCCTTTTGCAGCTCTTTTTCATAAGCGGCCGAACGCCCGCCCACAATGTCGCGGATCGAAGCGAAAAAATCCCGGAACACATTCGCTCCCAGAATCGCCTCCCCGCTCACCACTCCGTGATAATTCAGAATCTTTTTGCCTTCAATGTTCGGCGTAGTAATCACCAACATGCTTCCTCCTTTAGTAGCCTTATAGCTTATAAGCTATAAAGTATTTGCGCTTTACATTGATCTCGTTTATCAGACCCCGCGGTCAATCTCCCCAGATGTCTTTTCTATCAAAGGCATACAAATAAGACGCTAAGTAAATCGGACCAACAAAGAGGAAAAAACTCAGAAAGTATCCAACCCAATAGTTGAAATTTTGATCTCCATGCGTGGGGTTGACAATCATTTGAATCGCCTCTTGAAAAATCCCCACACCAAAGACGCCCTTCCAAAAAAATCGCTGGTAGATCGCACGCTGATAACAGTAGCCGTACAAGGCCACTAAGGTAAAAAAACTGGAGACCATGTCCAAATAATGCGCCCACGGCATGCCGGAGGATCGAAACACAATGCCGAGGAAAACCACACACATGAAATAAAAATAACCGCGCCAAATCCGGATATCCATAGCGTATCGATTCCGTTTTTCCTCACTGGACCGGGAAGGTTTCTAAATCAATATACCCCATTCCCTCTTCCCAATCCCGTTCTTTTTGTCTGCCTTCCGCATTCTGCATTCTAAAATCCGCATTCCGTTGCCTGTCCCCATTTTCGGTGCCTGGCACGTTCTATCGATAATCATTCCACCGCGGCAAAGGAAACCGTGAATCTTTCCTCCCTTTCAAAACTCACAGTGGGTTTGAGCGGAAACGTCAGCACAATGAATGTTAAATTTGAAGACGCGAACGGACGGACCGGCGTTTTACAGCTCACGCAGCTGTCTTCGTCCGAACAATTCTGGAATATCGATCTTTCTCTCCTAGGTTCAAGCGTAGATCGTTCCCGCATCAAAGCCATTTATTTTTATGTCGATCAAACCAATGTGGCTGTCAACCGCCGCACAGGCTCATTCAGCGTAAGATTGAATGGGTGGAATGTTGCAAAGCCTGCCGTTCCTCAATTAGATGCAAACATCTCTTTGCTGGTAAATGCTGATTCCGTGTTTCTGAAGGGGACCAAAGAGGCCTATAGTTCTGTTTATATCAATGGGAAACTTGTTGTAGAGGCTAATAGCGCAACCGTATGGGGCGCCACAATGAGTTTGAAAGAGGGCAGCAATAGCTTCTCACTATCATCTAAAAATTCATTAGGAGCATCCAGCACAACTCAAAAAATCACGGTCAAAAGTGACCTCACGCCTCCACAAGGCTCCCTTAAAACCAGCGATGGGAAAAATTATACTTATTCCGGAGAAGTGACTTTAAGCTTAAGCGCGTCAGACAAAACATCTGGAATTGATGCCATTTGTATTTCTGTAGAATCTGGAGGATGTTCTTGGGAACCTTTTACGGCCAAAAAAACCATCTCCCTTCCTGGGGCCGGAGCCAACACTATTAACTACGCACTGCGCGATAAAGTGGGAAACACCTCTTCTTACAGTATTGTCGTGAATAATTTAAAAACAGAAGCTGCGCAAACCTTGGCGAATGAACTGGCTAGTCTTTTATCCCAGTCTGCGGTTCCTGAATATTTTCGTGATTCGCTTTTGCTGGCACGTCAACAATTTCAATGGAAGATCGCACAATATACGCAAGAGCAAATGAATCTTCTCTACCCACAACTGAGTACACGAGATCAAGCCCTGCTCAAAATCATCCGCGCTACAAGCCAGGAAATCTCGGAAGGAACCACCGACGCATCCTTAGAAAACTGGGCGAATAGCAATCCGAATGCCGAAAAGTTGTTTTCCAGCAAGGATGTCATCAATAATCTCTCGGTTCTAGAAAGCATGTCCCCCCAAAGCGTGGCGGCCTTCATCGGTCTGGTTGCAGTCCCTCATTTTGCAGCACCCTCACAATTCCCAACCTGGGCTGCGGAAAGTTTGACAGTGGCCTTCATGGACGTACGGTACAATGCATTCGCACAAAAATCGACTCTTGTAAAACTGCTGGTCAAGGAAGGGGTGCTGCCGATACATACAGCAACGCGTGCTTATTTTACTTGGAGCGGGATTCCAGACATCTGGATCTCACTGCCCTCCATTGTTTTCAATTCAAGCGATACCGCTAATCTGACGCGGCTGAAGACTAGCGGCATGGAGCCTTACCGCACCTGGGCGGCAAAGGCATTGCTGGGTCTATAATAAAAATTTTCTCTTATAGAACTGAAAAAATCAAAAGTCCGAAGCAGGCGGCCACAAGACCGAGCAATCGGATGATCAGCTGCGGCAGTTCGCTGTAATGCGCAAGAAAAGCCCTCGTCTTTTCGAGATCAACCGCAAAAACAATAATCCCGCTCACCAAAAATAAAAGCCCCAGCGCGATGACAGCGAGCGGCACGGTGCTGTGCGAGACTGAGACGAGCAAGAGCAATCCAATTAAAACTCTGAGTACTCCCGCATAATAGATGCGCTTTCCGACTTTAAAAAAATCAAAAACTTTTTTTACAAAATCCGGCGATGCAAAAATCGTAAGTCCGAAGGCGGCAACCGCCACGCCCAATAACTTGGCAAGAATGACCATAATTCACCCTTTCTTTTTTAATACAAAATTAAAAACCGCTCCTGTTTTCTAACCTTCCCGCCGTGCTACTGTTACTGCTTGTCTCGCCGTAGCGTGAGCGAAGGCGGACTCCTGTTACCGTTACTGTTACTGCTTTCCTACGCTCCTGCTCTTCCCTTTGCTTCTTTGCCTCTTTACTTCTCGCGGCCTGACTCGTACCTCAGGCTCTATCCCCAGCCGCTTATCCCCTTGAGCAATCCGGCCGGCGATCTCTTTTGCCCGCCCTTCAAAATCATCATGCTGAGCCGGAAGATAAAGCCATTTCCCGAGCACCGGATGCGGCACCAAGCCGGGGAATTCTTTGATCAGGGATTCTTGAAATGCACGCTCCGTAGGAAACATAATGCCGTCCCAAATGTCAAAGCCGTAGGATTTTCCGCGGTAAGTTTTATCTCCCGGATCTTCGGTGAGCACCATGACCATGCGGCCCTGAACATATGCCGCGAGACAGCCGAACATCCGCTTCTCGCAAAAAGTCGGATCCCGGTCAAACGATTCAAACGCCCAAGTCGTTGTGAATTCTTTTTGAGATTTTTTTCTCTTCACGCTTCACTTTTCACTCTTCACTCTTCACGTTTTCACCTGCTTTTTCGTTCTCCGAGTGTCCCAATTTTTTTTCCGGCGCAATCCGGTCGCGGACTTTTTGTTTCAATTCCTTGATCTCGGGAAATCGTCCTTCCGTCTTCCGCGACCAAAGAATTTCCTGATCGATTCGGACTTCAAAAACTCCGCCGGTCCCAGGCGCGAGCGTGACGCCGCCGAGTTCTGCCTCAAAAGTCGTCAGAAGTTCCTGCGCAAAATACGCAGCGCGGAGCAGCCAGCGGCACTGCGTGCAGTATTCAAGGGTAAGAATGGGTTGTGGTTTCATATTGGGCTCACGGCTATTTTAAGGTCTGGAGGTCAAAAATACCATCGTGGGTAAAAAGAATGCGCAGCGCCTTCTTTGCGCTGCTGCTACCGTTACCGTTCTGCCGCCCGTTTCCTGATCACTGGTTACTGGTTGCTCGGGTACTGGCCCTTTCAACTCAGGAGTTTGCGAAGACCGACGAGAGTCTTAAAGGGCACTTCATCAGACATGGCGTTGACGATCCAGGCGGGAATCAGGCTGCCCACATCACAATGCTGTTCGTAATAGACCTGCGTTTTCCCATCGGATGTCGGCGTCAGCTGCCACGTGACCTCAATCGACGGCATCCTGACTTTGCGGGCCTCCTTGGGGAAGAAGTCCTGGATCGCGCGGATCCGGTACTCCACCCGGCCGCTTGCCGGATCAATGCTGCGCGTTCTGAGGTACACAATGTCCCGGTCCCGCATGGGCGGCGGCATGGAAAGCACCATGTAAAAAATTTTCTCATCCGGCGACTTGGTTTCCACCAGCCGCACGGATTTGCAGCCGTAAAACCATTCGCTCATTCTGCCGTCCTCGTGTTCTTCATAAAGCCGGAGGAGTTCGCCGAGGGGGACATTGAGAAGCACGGAGCCGCTGAACTGAAGATATTCTGAGCCCTTCACTTTCCGGACACGGATTTGGACGCCGTCCGCATTTTTTTTAATCGACCATCCGTAGGGATCAGCGCCTGCCTGAACCGGGAAAACTCCGGGCCCCAGAAGGGCGATTCCGATGAAAAGTGTCAGCGCGATTTTGAAGCGTCTCATGATTCTTTCACATGGTATCCGTATTTTTTTCGCAGAACGTACCGCGCACTATCTTAGAGCACAGCCATGAAAGAAAAAGATGTATTTTCTATGCCTGTCCCCAGCTTTGGTGCCTGGCACCTTCTTTCTTTATTATTTGGTAGCGGTACTCGCACTCAATGTGTGAGTACCCCGCGGTCGGCGCGCAAGGTTAGCGCCGTACCGCGGAAGCTACCAATCGTGAGGAAGAAATGGTACAGCCACGGGACGCGGACACTCCAAAGTCCGCGCCCGTGCAGTGCCAATCGGATAAAAAAAAGACCGGCAACATTGAGTTGCCGGTCTTTTTACGATTGGTAGCGGGGCCAGGATTTGAACCTGGGACCTTTGGGTTATGAGCCC
>CAYWRU010000058.1:0-19533 GCA_964460795.1 uncultured bacterium
ATGTCCTTCGAGATCGCGCTGGACGGGTTGGCCGCTGCCCCGGCCTTGGACGCCTTTGCCATCGTCGGCATACGGTCGAGGTAGAGCAGCGTCGCGGGTCCGGCCGCCGCAGGGCCGCCGAGCTTCTTGCTCTTTACGAGCTTCAACTCCTTCGGCACGACCGCCTTTGCTTGCTTTTCCGTCGGCAGCGGCTTGATGTCAAGCGTGATCTTCCACGTGGCTTCCAGCCATTCGGGAAGCTTCGGATTGGCGGCAAGGCGCATCATCATCGAGTTGATGACGTCGTTGCTGTTGCGCAGCTGCTGGTCGAGCGCCGCCCGAATCCGTTCGGTGTTCTGCACAAGCTCGCCATCCGCCGGGGCCATTTGCGCGTCGATGATGTTGCGCATCGCGCCGGACAGCTGGTTGGCAAGCGGGCGCTGGTTTCCGACGGCCTTGTCGATCGCCTGCTGCGACAAGTCCACGGCGAACATGCGCAGCGCGTTCCCTGCCATGCTCAGCAGCACATCCGCCATTCCGCCGCTCGGCTTCGTCGCTGCCGGGGCGACTCGCTCCAGCACAGTCTCCGGGGCCTTCACCGGCTTCAACTTGCCGGTTGGCGTCAGCTCGACGAGCGGCGCCTTGGCGGGCACGGCAGGCGCCTTGCTCGATTGGACGGGCGCGGGCGCAGGCGGCGGAGGCGGAATCTTGCCCGTCTCGATGCCCTTCTCGATGATTTGCTTGACGCCGGACTCCTCGGCGGCCTTCTCGACGACCTTGACAACCGGGCTCTCGTCGTCAAACACGGGGTCTTCGTCGTAAGTCTCTGGATCTTCCATTGCGTTCTTGAACTTGGCCAGCAGCGCCGCCTGCAGCTGCTCTTGCAGCGTCTGCGGCTTGTCGCCCGTGTGCATCCGCTCGGAGATCGGGAACATGTCGACGCGCGCCTGGTCCCAAATCATGCGCGCGCCCATGCGCCACCGCGACGAGTGCGACGCGTGCCCGTGGTGCGACATGGTGGGCGCGCCGATCGATGCCATCAGCGACCGGCCGCCGGTCTTCAGCAGGGCCGCCAGCAGCGGCAGCGCCGCCTTGGCCGCCGTGACGGTGACGTCCGCCACGAAGTCGTCGTCGAGCACCTCGCCGATTCCGCCCTTCTGCTGCACGCGGCCGATCAGCGTGCCCACGTCTTGCTGCACGGTCGTGCGCTGCGCCTTCGGCGTCAGGATCGTCGCCAGCAGCCCTTTCACGATGGACTCCACAAAAAATGTGCCCTTTTCCTCGATCTCCTCCGCATCGACGTCGGATTCCGCGCCGGGCTTGTTTTGCACGGCGTTCCCGGAATGATATCTCAGATAACGCTTTCGCGACTCGTTCATCATTTCTCGTCCCCACGTGCGTAGTATATAAAATGGCAAATCAAATCAAGTTGGCGGGGGTTCGCGTTTACGTGCACGCGCTGCGCATGGCAATCGAGGCGCGCGACGTCCCGTTTGCGGTGCATGCCGCGGCGCATCTCTCGAAGCTCGGCCGCGACGATGCGGCGCGCAATTGCATCCGGATGTGCATGTTCCGTCTCGGCGTCGCGCTGCTGTTCCCATACCTCGTCCCTGTCGTGTCGAACGATCTGGCGCACCGCGAATATCAGGGCGCAATCGCCATCGTCGCGAATGCGCCGCGCACCCCGTTTGTTCTGCACTTCGTGCACATGTGCGCGTCCAAGTTCCACACAGGCCGTCAGCCCAGCGACGCGAAGCAGACGGAGATGTTCCACCGCATGCTTGCGCTCTGTGGCGAAGGCTGGCGAACGGAGGCCGAGGCCATGCTGCGCGCCGTCGTCGCGGAGGACAACTTCCTGAAGCTCTACGGCAAGGAAATGCACGCGGCCATGTGCAGCTGGCGCGCGAACGACCTCCACTACGCCTATGGCCACTGGAAGTATGTCGCCGCGACGATCCTTGCGTTCGTGTGCATGCCGGCCGTGTTCCCGTGCAACCTCAGCAACAGCACCAAGTTCAGCGTGCCCAAAGGCGACACAATCGCGCCCGCGCCGCTGGCGGACCCCGCGGAGTGGCCTTCCGCGTATCACATGCCGGCGCGGCGGCACGCGCACTGGGGCTGGACACACGCAACCGACCGCGCGCCGCGCTCGATCAGAGAGCGGCTGATGGCATGCGGCGACGCGTCCGCGCTGCTGAACGACTCGCAGATGACGCACCGGTGCAGCTCGTGGGAGCTGGCGCACGAGCGGTTTCTCGAGCACAACACGGAGGTGCTCGCTGCGCACATACAACGGAAGATCACGGTCTACAACATCGCCGACAACCCGCTGATGCGCCACTTTCCCGGGCGCACGGCGTTTGCGGTCAGTGTGCCCGAGCTGCTGCAGGACGTGCCGCCGGAGCGGTTCGACGACGCGATCAGCCGCGCGCTGCAGGGCTTCGAGTTCGTGTCGATGGTGCAGATGCGCAGCGCGGAGGAGGCCGCGGACGTCGAGTCGGTCGTGCGCGGCGCGGACGAGTTTTTGCGGAGGGAGCGCGGCAGCGATGACATCAACCTCGAGATGCTGCCGGTGCAGGCGCGCGAGCGCGTGCTGTTCACGGGATACTACCCGCTTGGCGCCACCAACGACGCCCCCGCGCGGTTCTTCAAGCTGGCGCACCTGCTCGGGCCGGCGACGGGGCTGCGCACGTATGAGAACTCGCTGTGGGCGGAGAAGGGCGGGCTTGTGCGTTGGTTTCCGTACGGAGAGCACCGGTATGTCGTGCCGCAGGTCACGCCGATTCCGGCCGAAGCCGTGGTGCTTGCAAAGGAAATAAAGGTATTTTGATTTATTAGCGGGTCAAAACCCCGAAAATCCACTCGCCGGCGTCGGCATCAATGATAACTAGGATTTGCAGTTCAAGGGGCGTTTCGATACTTTTGCGGACGTAAACCCCGTTCTCGAGAGGAGGGGTCCCCCACACTTCGGGGGTCAGCGGATTAACCCCCGTTTTGTCGTTCTTGAGATCAATCAAAGGCAACGAAGTTTCAGGCTTGTAGACAAACCGCCCATTCCACCGCTCGACGCCGGTTGTGGGATTGTAGAACTCCCCAAGTTTCTTCAGGTCGGGCGCAAATCGCAGAACAAGCTCGGTCGCGCAGTTGAAGCACATGCTCACCTTCGCGCCGAACGGGTAGTTGTCCGGCGCAAGGGTGTGCAGGACGAGGCTGCCAGCCAGATCTCTCGCCGCGAACGGGCGCGCATCGATCTTTACCCACGTGTCATCCGGAAGGAGGATAGGAGCAGCGGCCGGTGCTACAAGTTTGGGAGGAAGCAATGAAATGAAGATTTCCTTTGGTTGCTCTTCCGGCTCTTCGGCGTCGGATGCCGCATCATCATCATCCACTCCCGATGGTTCCTCGCCGCCGGATTCTGCTTCATAGCCCGCCCCTCCCGACAGGGTGCCGCTAGCTCCGGTGTCGCCGGTTTCGGTTTCGGTCAAAAACCCATTCTTATTGGCAACCACACCATTTGAAGACGAAATTTCAGATGTATTCTTCTTGGACGTGACCGTGGTGTTTTTTTCTGGAGGCAACGCCCCGAAAAAAATATCCCCTGCATCCCGAACGATTTTGTCATTTGGAATAATAACATCTTTTACAGTTGTTTTGTCGAATTTTTTAGGTTGCTCCTCACTTATACTCGTAATTCCGTAGAAAAACAGTTTTGCTTCAATCGGGGTTCTGAATGAAACTGAGGAATTTGTGTCTACGTCGAATGAAGATAAAATGGAACCTGGAATGAAAAGAGGAATTTTACCATCGACAAGAGTTCCAATTTGAAATAAATACGAGTATCTTCCAGAAGAAACCCAGATGGTGCTGTCGTTCCACTTCAAGAACTCATCATTATCAACCGTAATCAATCCCTCGTCAAACAGATGCATATTTCCATTGTATTGGACTAGGCCGGGGCCATTCGGTTTGACTTCACTCTTATTTGAAAAATCAATAAAAAATTTATAGTCTTGTCCAATTTTTCTAACGTTGTTATCGTCGATTTTAAAAAAAAGGAATTCCCCTTCTTTGAAAATCCTTGATTTCAATTCTTCCCATACCAATTTTTCATCGCCAATGACAAACGGCGGTCGGAACATTTTTTTATTTTAGTTATGCATATCGTATTATGGTTCTTGTTTTTAATTTGGGATGCCGGTGCTACCAGAGAACCCTTTGCACTTTTTACACACATACACAGCACGTGCACACGACCCGACAATCTGCACTCGACGCGTTCACCATGAAAAAGCCAAAGACCTATTCGAGGATTACAGAAAGAGCGTGCATCTTGTAAGCAAAGATGGTGTTCGCGGCTTCCGCAATTTGCAGAACATTTTTGACATGTTCGCCAAATACAACGCCGAGAGCATCCGTGTTTATGGGGAATGTGTTCCAGCGCTGCATACAAGACTATTCAAGAAGCTCGTTGTCGGCGCGCTTCCATGCTTATTTGGAAAAGACTACCCATACTACCGCGATTTTCTGCGCAAGACTTTTAGTGTGGACGAGGTGCGGAAGGCATCCGTGTTCACGATGCCGCGGCGGTTCGGCAAGTCCGAGCTGGTTTCGTTGTTTGCGTCGATCTTTATGCTTGTCACCGATATCGAGGAGGGCGCACTGAACTCGATCATCTTTTCGATGAACCAGGACATTTCAAGGGAACTAATGAACTCGATCAAAAACAAAATTAGGTTTCTTTCGGACGGAAAGGTCGCGTTTACGCGCGAAAACGACAAGTTTTTCACGTTTGTCAACATGGCAGGAATGGAAAGCCGGATTATGTGTCGGATTGCTGCAAAGGTAAGTAATTTGTTTTGGTGGCCTGCCATATATTTTTTATTTTATTTGTTTTATGGTGCCTTCTCAAACATTCGAGCCGTAATCGGTTGCCTCGCCCGTAAAGAATGATAAGAGACGACCAGGGGCGGACTTCGCCTTATCATACAAGCTTGGATTATTTGATATTGGGGGAGAAAGCGAAATGGAAGCTGAATTTATTTTGTCTATCAAATTGTTCAGACGCATCGCCGAAGCTTCCGTCAATGTGGGATCAATACCAACATTCCTATATTTTCCGTAGGCTCTGAGCTTCTTTTCGTCATCGTCCTTTGCTTCTGCCAATTCGCGAATAAGAACTCCTCCACCAAGTGCGCTTTTTTTGAGAGATTCGACGTCCTTCTTAGCAATCACAATATCTTCACTCTTAATTCCTTGCACACTTATGAGTTGCGCTCCCGGTTGAGACTTCTTTGCCAAAACCAAATTCTTGAGGTCATCCTCGGTTTTCTTGTCGAATCTTCCAGACTTCAGAGCACACTCGGACAATTCAAGAAAATACTCCTTCCGCTGCTTTTCATCCTTGCCATTGAATTTGTCCCACGCAAACCTGGCCACACTCAGGGCGTAATTAGGATCCCAAGGAAACACTCTCGTGGCTACGTATTTCCAAGTTTCAGTGGGATTACCCGAGTATGATTTCTTGTAGTGTAAGAATAATGCAGGGAAGCACAACACATCCACATTTTTATCCATTCCATATGAAGGAGCTTGGGGCATCCAATTCGCAGAAATTTCGACTTCCGTATTTCCAGGTTCATGCTTCTTGCCAAGAAGCCCGCCCAGCGCCCCACCATTTTCATTCACCTTGGACACTAAGAGATCAAATGCGTTCCTCACGTTCTCGTAGGTGACATCCCGGAAATACTTCGTCTGTTCCAGCGTCAAGGATGGAATATTTTCGAGATTTTCGACGTAGAGTTCATAGATTGCCGAAAGGCCGTCCAGTCCTGTCACATACGCGTGGGTCGGGCCGCAACGCATTGTGCATTCGGGATCCAACGTCAGCTCAATGTATGCAGCGCGCTTCGAGATATCATCAATCGGATGTGTTTTCGGAACAAACGTGAACTTCTTGTTCGGGCTTTTGTCGCGCACTACGATTGCCGTGGCCACCCGCAGAAAGTCTGCCAAGTCCCACAAAATCTTCACCTCGCTGGCCATTTCTTCCTTTTTCGTCGCCGTGAAATGCAAACCACAAATAAAATGGAAACCATTGCGGGGGAGGCGCACTCGCGCTTTCTTTTGGTGCACACGGTTGTGCTCGTCGTCGCAGTCGGCGCGGGCTGCGTCGCGAGCGTCGGGGCGCGGTTTGCAAATTGGCGCGACGGCAGCCGCATCTTTATTCTGCTGTGCGCATACTACATTGTCGGCGTGCTCTACCTGCTGTTCCACCAGTCCGAGACGTGCAGGTCGGCCGGGCTGCTGCGCCACGCGCTCGACCTGCCCGTGCACCTGTATGCCACGGTCGACGCCGTGCTTGCGCATTTTGTCGGCGGCACGGCGCTCCACGGCCTTTTGAAATAAAAACGTGTTTGCAAACCCTTGTGCGCGGGCAAATGAAGGTCAAGCAGGAGACGCCGGGGATTGACAGCGAGATCGTTGTTTTGGACGGCCGAATCCGCTGGATTTCGTCGTGCATCACGGCAGCGCGCGTCGTGCGCAGAAGCGACGGCGGGCCGAGGCCGGTGCGCCTTTTCGTGCTGTATTCCGGGTATTCGAGGGTGCACGGCAAGCCCGACAAGATCGTTCCGCCGGACTGCATGTCGGACGAGGACATCGCGGTGGTGCAGGCTATATACGCCGTCGGCGAGTTCGGCCGGTTTGTGCGCGGGTCGATCGTCGAGACCGTCCAGCCCGGCACGATCACGTCGTTCGGCGTGTTTCTCGACAACCTGACGTTCGTCGACGACGAGTGGGTGGAGGCGTTCGGCATCGAGGTTTTCAGCAGGGCCGTCGTGCGCATGATGGCGCGGGCATGCAGGGGGGCCCCGAAGGTGTTTTTTGATGACGTCGACATCTACCAGCTTGCGTTCCACGTCAACAACGGGCTGCTGGAGGTCGTTTCGGTGGCGGTGCACAGGTGCATTCTTTACACCGAAACCGACGCAGGCGCCGTGGCGAGCTCGACGCTGTACGTGACGTCGAAGCCATCGGAGAATCTGCACGTCCGGCAGTTTCGCGGCCTACTCTCCGCGCTGCAACGCGCCGGAATGAAGATCACCGAGGACGACCTTTTTAGGTGGTATATCGACGAGATGGTGGCCGCCGGCGCGTTTGAAAACAAGGAGGCCCTGCTAATTGTCCAGCCCGACCCGGGCCAAGTCAAAATAAAAAAGGAACAGATGTATTATTTCCGCAGCGCGACGCGCAGCTCGATCTCCGCGCCCGGGCGCACGTCCACCTCCATGCACACCCCACGATACGGCGCCTTCGCGACGCACACGTGCCACTTGCCCGCGGCGAGCGGCCGGAAGAACGTGCCGTCTTCGGCGGCGTACGTCGTCTTGCCGTCCGTCGTCTCCGACGGCACCGTCTTCATAATGTAGATGCCCGCGCCGGCGGGGCTGCTGCCGTCGTCCATGCTGATCGTGCCGCGCACGCCCTGCCGGATGCTTGCAGGGAACTGCAGCAGCGCCTCGAAGTTGTCCGGCCATATCTGGCGCACCAGGATGTCGTAGTCGGGTATCTTGACGTCGTAGACCTCGACGGTCAGCGGCACGAGCATGTTCGGCGTGTTCAGCAGCGTCCAGTCCGCGAGCGAGCCGCTGGCCGAATACCAGAACGCGCCGTTGACCACGCCGTCGCGGAAAGTTGCCTTGTATGTGTTCATCTCGGGGTTGAGCTTGGCGTAGCCCTTTGCCAGCGCGGAGTGCAGCGCCGCGTCGGGCGCCAGCGCCTCCTTGCCGTAGTGGTGCAGCTCGCAGTCGTCGTCGTACGGCATCGACACGACCTGCGCGCCCGCGTGGAAAAACAGCGCCGCGTGCGGGTTGATGCGCTCGAAGAATGCCTTCGTGTTCTCGACCTCGGCGATCTTGCCATACTTGTCATACGGGTTCTCCGTGTTGCACCTGTCGGGATAGAACGCGCGGTTCATGTCCACGTCGTCGAATATCTCGCGCTGCAGCTGGTGCACGCCGTCGGGGTTCGGGAACGGCACGATCACGAGGTCGGCCGCAGCAAGCATGTCCTGCACGCCCGGCGACTCAAAGTGCCGCGGCACGTGCTCTATCAGGTCGACCATCAGCGCCGACGCGATCCACTCGTCGCCGTGCACCGCGCCGTAATATACAACGGTCGGCCGGTCGGTGCACGCGCCCTCGCGGCACGCAGAGTAGCGGATGCCGAACACCTCGCGCCCGCCCGTCGAGTTGCCGACGTACTCGATGCGCGCGGGCACTTTGCCGTCAATGAAAATCTCGCGCATGCGCACGCCGGCCGCCTCGGGCGTCGGATACAGGTCAAGGTTGTCGGGGTTGTGCGTGCCGTCGACGCTGCGCGTGTGCGCGGGTATGCGTCTCCTGTCGCGCCAGCGCGCATGGCGCGCGTCTTCGTTGGCGAGCACGGTCTGCAGCACGGCAAAAAGCAAAAGCAAAAGTGCGGGCAGCCGTTGCATTTGCATAACAAAACGGGCAACAATATGGTCAAGATGTTTTATTTCCTGATGCAAAGATACACGCCCAGCGCGATCAGCAGGCCGACGGATGCCGCCAGCCACGCGTTTCCCGTCGCAACGACGTAGCCCTGCCACGCCATCGCGGAAGCCACTAGGAAAATATACATGCCCGCAAGCAGGAGCACGATGGCGAACACAGCCACGACGATGCCGTCCATCATATTCTTAATGTGCGGGCTTGGCTCCCACCAGTGCTGAATCGGCGCACCCCCCATAGCAGAACTCATCCCCGATAATCCACGAATCGCCGCCGCCCTGCTTTTCCAGGTTTTTTCGCAGCCACGCCGCGTGCTCCGGCGTTCGCACTGTGTACGCAAATGTGCGCTGGCCCCGCAGCAAAAACACAAACACGTGAACGCCGTCCGCTTCGCTGCGGGCCACAACCGCGGAGCGCTTCTCCGCGGCGCCATGTGTAACCACAACGAGCACCTTGCCCGGCGCCCGCGAGTCCAGTGCCGCGACAATCCATGCAAACACCTCGATTGCAACGACGTCTTTTTTGTGCACAAACAGGTCGCGCACGCCATGGTGCGCGTAGAGGTCCTCAAAATTGTCGAATGCGCCCTCCGCGTCCGGGGCTCCCTGCTCTTCCGCAACGCCGTCCACTGACGCAACGCTGAACCGGAGTGCGGCACGCGTGACTTGCCGTAGCGGCGTCTGGGGTGTCAGCACGCTGGCGCGCTCCTCGACGAGGCGCCGCATATTTTGTCGCAGCTGCCCGTGCTGACAGGCGGCAAGCATCGCGCAGACGTCGCCTAGGCTTGCGTCTTGCATTTCATGTGTGGCCGAAAAGGCTATATTTCAGGGTCGTTTATTATTGCAGGTATCGCGAAACAATCTCGGCGGTGGCCGGCAGCGGCCTGCACTCGAAAATCAGCACCTGCCCGCGGGTGCCGAAGAAGCAGCGCTGCACCATGGTGAACCCGCGCGCGGCCGTGCCGTTGATGTAAAACTGTGTGGGGTGCTTGCGGTGGAACTCCTTGCACACGCCGCAGTAGATGCCCTCGTCGTTGTGCGATGCGCGCTTGCGGTAGAGCAGTACCGCGGGCGGCTTGCCGTCGTCCCTGCGTATCCTGATCTCGAACTCCCTGGCGTGCTCTTCGGTGATCCTCCACTCCGCACTGAACGCCTGGCGCACCTCGTCAAAAATTGCGCGGGCCTCGTCGGCGTCCAGCCCGGACTCGTTGCCGCGCAGCCGGGTCGCGGTGGGCGGGGGCGCCGCGCTCTCCATGATCTTGCGCTTCTTCGCGTCTTTTCTTGTGGACTCCTCGCCCATGGCGACGCCAAACTCGTTGCCTTCGTGCGGGTAGAAGAGCCCGCCCTTTCGCACGAACCGGCGCGTCATCGCCAGCGGCACCTCGTCAAACGGCACGTCCTGAATTAGCGACAGGCAGAAAATGTCGAACTCCGTTGCGTCCTCCGGCACGGGATACTCGCTGACGGAGGCAAGGCGCAGGTAGTGCGCCGCGCCGCCCTTGATGTCGGGGGCCTTCGCGCACATCGCGGGCCGGAAGATGCGGCCGACGTTGTAGACCGACAGGTCGAGCAGCGACTCGTCGTTGTAAAAAAGATCACGCCACCGATGGCGGTCGCGCATCGACTCGGACTTGAGCACGTGCGCGAAGATGGCGACGTCGTGCATGCTCTCGAAAACAATCTTGCGCGCAATCACGTGCCGCGATATCTTCCACTTGCCGTCGTCCCAGCGGTCGCACTCGAACACGATGAAGTCGGCGCGCCGCAGCCGGGCCCCGAAAAGCGCGTCGAACGTCTCGATCATGAGGTCGATGGATGCGGTAGACACGGAATCGCCCATGTTGCTTTCCGGCTTATCGGCGAGCTTGCAGTCGATGTCCACGTAGAAGAACGAGCGCCGGTATTCCATCAGCATCTCATAGGCGAAGCGGTGGTATGGCTCGCCGCCGACAACGAGATTTGTGTTCTGGCCCAGGAACGCGGCGCGCATGGCCGCGCGCGTGAATGTCGCATACCGCTTGTTGTGACGCTTTTCGGCGTCGCCCACGCCGCACATGTCGAACGCCATGGCGTATTTGCGCTGTGTAATAGCGTAGAATGGCACGGAGTTGAACCCTGTCATCAGAACTGTCTTGGAGTTGTCGTTGCGCACGCATGTGTGCATGTGCTCCCACAGCTCCGGCGTCATGGTGTGCAGCGGAGAGTGGTCGACGTGCGGGTCGTAGTATATCGCACGCAGCAGGTACGGCTTCGAGTTGACGGGCTCGGGCGCGCTGATGCGGATGCGGAAATGGTCGCGGTCGCCATCGGCGCAGAGCCCAAGTGCGCGCGAAGTTTGCAGAATGCGCGCAGGCGCGCCACTAAGCGGGGCCACGTGCTCAATTTCGACGCGCGGCGGGTTGCGGATATACTCGCGTGGGCTGTGACACACAGACTGTGCCGCGCCCTCGGGCGTCAAGTGCAGCACGTTGCTCCCTTGAACAACGTCCTCGAGTTTGACGGCGCTCCAGACCTTGGCCTCGTATATAAATGGCAGCGTGGCGCCGATGCGCTCGGCCCGTCCCCACGCAAGTACGCGGATGCCGTCGGTGTTCAGAAGCATAGACAGGTAGGAGACGGAAGCAACAAGCGTCTTTCCTACCAGCGCCGCCGGAAGAATGAGCGGGGTGCGCATCGACCCGAAAATGGCCTTTTCGGCGACTCCGAACATCGCAATCGCCCTCTTTTCGTCGATTTCAGCGGGCATGTCGATGCGGATGATCTTGTTGTTGGGGTCGTAGAACACGAGGGCGCCAGTTCCAGCAAACGTGTCGCGCAGGCTCATTTTGAGTCTGAGGGTGCCAACGTTGTCAAATGCAAATTTAATTTTTTGGAGCACAATATTGCGTTGGGAACGATAAATATTGTGTCGAAGCAGATGAGCATTTATTTTGGGAACGAAACATTTGTTAGAATTAATACAAAAACTTATGTCATTTTGGTTTTTCTAAAATTGTCAAAACCAACATAAGTTTTTATTAATTAGAATATAACATATTTGCAGATGCTCAAAGTTGGGAACAATAGAAAATTTAATTTTGATATAAATGTTTATTTTATTGCGTGGGAATGCGTTCTCAGAAACAAGATCGGGGTTAGGAGTCTTCGGATCTCTCTCCGAGCGATGGGATTTCATCAAGAAATGCGTTCAGCGGCCACATCTTCGCGTCAAAATACCACTTCTCGCCGAAAATGTGAAAGATGTTGATCGCTGACGTGCGCGTCCGCCCTTTCAGCTTCATAAGCTCGGCGAACTCCTCCGGCTCCGCCCACATCCTCCCTTCTTTGCCTATGACATATGGGCGCTGTTCCATGTTAGGACCAACCTCAATCACGTCATCCCAATTTGTCGCGCTTGTAATCCTTTTGCACAAACTGACCGCAAGGTTGCAAATTATTGGCCGTGTGTATGCCAGATAACACGCCATGCCCGCGAGCGCATGCATCTCGGCACGGCGCCTATCCCGTATCTCTTTTCCATGGTGTTCGACAAGCACGTCCGCCAACCGAAGCGCGGAATACAATACCAGGTTCTGCGACAGGCACTTGTGGCATGGCACGCGAAGCGTCAGCCCCTCGAGCGCTAGGTTTGTCACGGAGTCAAGACGCCCATCGGGCACGCCTGCCGTGCGGAAGAAGTCCATCAGCGCGACGAACGCAAACGACGGCGCAAACGCACCCGGGTCGGACGCGAACTCGAGCAGCACAAACGGCGTAAAGTCGTCCAACACCATTGCGCCGCAGCGGAAGGCAGGGGGCGCGGCTAGACTGTTTTTCTGCTTGCTGGTCTGCGCGCGAAGAACGTTGCCGATCAAATACAGCCGCATCGTTCTCCAGCAGGACGCGTCGCCCATCGCAACGAGGCGCCCCCACAGCTGGCGCACGTCGAGAACGTCTTCGTCATGTCGCACCTTCACGGTTATCTTGGAGCGCAGCCACTTGTAAACAAAAAAGGCGCGGTGGGACACAAATAGCGTGCAGTCGAAAAGGTCGTCGGTGGCCGCGGGCGGCATCTGCGCAATTTCGAACATCCGCCGCATCTGGTCGGCCGAGAACGCGCGGCGCTGTTTGGTCGAAATGATGCACGCGGCGAGGAACAGGAATGAGGCACGTGCCTCGGGGCGTTCAGCAAGGTGCATGATGTCATACGCATTCCATCCATCCGGAACGCGGTTGTTGTTGCGCATGGCGGCCTCCATCAGAATGAACGCAGCCGCCGCATACGACTCGGTGCGAATGGACGCCCAGAGCTCACTGTCTGCAAAAGCGGGAAGAGCCGGCCGAAGCGACGGAGGAATACTGAACATACCCCCGGTCGACATCCTGTTACGAATTGAAGTGAAATGGATTGCCGGCGCGTTCCAAGCACCAGATTGACGAACAATTATATGACGCTGGGCCATTGAGCAGTTGGGAACGATAAAAAATTATAGGGATGATGAAAAGTTGGGAACAGTATGAAAATTTCATAACTTTTCCTTGCATTTTGTATGGGAACGCGTTCCCACCTCCAAATTCCAATATGCTTGTATTATATTAATGACTATTGATTTACGCCGCATTTGTCGCGGCCTTGGACTTCTGACGGAGTATCTTCTCGAAGAAGACGTAGGCGCTGTCATTCTTGTTGTACAGGAGGTTGTAGTTTCCTCCGCGGGGCATGCGGTGCGGCATGGTGATTGCGATCAGCGCGGCGAAGATAAGCGCGAACGAGGACTGGCCGAATGCGAAGATCAGCTGCACGACAAAGAAGCCGACGCCGCCGAACGGGCGCACCTGCGGGCTCGTGAGAATGGCAAACGTCCAGATGACCACAATGTGGAGCGTGAAAATCGCGAAGGGCAGGAATTGCAACAGCTGGAACTGCTTTCCCTTGTTGCCCTCGACGGGGAACAACTCGAATCGGTTCAGGCGGATGGTGTTGACAATGATAGCAACAACGATGCCGAAGCCGGTGATCGAGGCGAACAGCACGACCGACACGCTCGTCGCGCGCACCAGCAAAAAGAGAAAGACGCTCCACACAATGATGCCCCACTGGTACAGGTTGCTCTCCTCCAGCCCCATCGCAACAAAGTACATCAGCGCACGGAACAAGCAGTAAGTCAGCAGGCCGATGCCAATGTAGTACACGTCGTTCGGCGAGAACCCGCCCACGACGCCGTTGCTGGTCTCGTCGAAAATCTGGATCACGTTGTGGAAGCCAGCGAGGTTCACGATCGCAGTAGCAGAGAAGAGGAAGCAGCCCCACGCGATCCACGACAAGGGCGTTGATGCGTAGTAGTAGCCGTCGGCCATGCGGTCGATCGACTTTTCCGAGAGAATCTTGACAACAATCTGTCCGGCGTAGATGAGCAAACCGACGCCGAAAAATCCACCGGCGATCACGGCCGAAATCCACAAATATGGTAATTCCACTTCCATGTTTATTTCGAACAAGCGGATTGCATATGTTGCCGCCGTTTACATCGGGTCACTCCGCGTCCCGCGCGTATTGCTGAAGGAACACCACGGCCAGCGAGCCCACCGCGTGCACGACGTCGGGCTGCTTGCATCCGCAGATGATGATGCAGCGCGGATACACGATCACCGACACCTTGTTCTTGTTGCTCCGGTCCACGTAGCGCATGCGGATGAACTTGCCCGGGAACAGCTTGCCGACGTTCTTGATGTGCGGGTTCTCGCACAGACGCGCGATGTCGACCTCGAACGGCAGCACGGCCTTGCACACCATCAGGTCGGACGTGAACGGCACCTTGGTGGTGTCGCACGACACGCGCAGCCCGAACCGCTGGTAGTTGACGCGGTGGCGCACGAACATGAACAGGCTCGACCACTTCGAGTCCGTGCCCGTCGTGCTGCTGCTGCCCTTTGCGAACGACAGGCCGGAGCCCTTGTCGTACGGGGTGCGGTTTGCCT
The DNA here is from genome assembly GCA_964460795.1 of uncultured bacterium. Taxonomy (GTDB): domain Bacteria; phylum Omnitrophota; class Omnitrophia; order Omnitrophales; family Aquincolibacteriaceae; genus CAZOOM01. Next base: position 14,468 of record CAYWRU010000058.1, read on the forward strand.
GAAACTCGCGCTTGTAGTCGGTGCACGTGCCCGGGATATATCCGGGCGCGGTCTGGACGTCGATCGGCATGCCGTTGAACGACGTGCACTGCAGCTGCAGACGCAGCACAAAGTTGCTCGGCACCGGGTGGATGCGCGGCATGGCGTCGGGCAGATGCTCGACGAGGTGTTTTGTACAAAATCGCTTGAGAATTTCTTTATCTTGCTTGCTGTCGTGTGCGCCCCCGTCTTGCATGCTGATCACGGAACGAGCGAGAAGTTGGTCGGCGCGCAGCCGTTGAAATACACACAGCCGTCGGCCGTTCCGACGCCCGGAACCACCGCAGCCGTCAGGCACGCCTCGTTCGGATCCTCCAGCGCGTCGCGGCACAGCTTCTGGCCCAGCTCGATCGCGACAGGAAACGCGGGCGGAATTACCTGCACCGCGCAGAAGCCCAGGTCGCACGTGGCGGGGCTGACGGTGCTGCCCGCGACAAACTCGGGCGCCGTGCAGTCGGTGGCGTTCTGGCACACGGAGAACACCGCGTCGCACCCCTCGAAGCAGAAGGTCTGCGTCACGATGGGCTTGAGCGCGTCGAGGTCGGCCTGCAAGTCCTTCACGGCGTCGTTGGCGTTCGCATACAGAATGCCAAACACAATCGCGGAAGCGCCGATGCCGACGATGGCAACCAGCGTGAGAATAATCTGGGCAATCTGCAGGCCCTGGCCCGGCGGGCTCGGATAGCGCCGATTCGAAAACTCCATTCTTACTGTTTTTTTCTTTTGCGAAATCATATTCTTTCGGCGCACAAATATGCATAATGTGGCTCGCGCAATTTCTGCTGGTGCTCGCAAGCATGGCCACGGTCGTCGCGCTCGTTGCCATACTGCTCTACTTTGCACGGCTCTACGTCCTCGACGAGCCCGCGCGCACAAAGGTGTGCGACGACGTGATGGACTACGCGACGACGTGCGGGGGCGGCAGGCCGTGCGCGGCGGAGCCCGATCCGTTTGACGAGTTTAGCGGCTCGTATTCGGTGTCGTCCAGCGCGTCTGAGATCAGGCGGCGCGGCGGATAAAATGAAGTTTCTCTCGCCGGGGGCGCTTGTAATGGTCGTGTTCGTCGTGTACATTTTCCTGAACTTCATGTTTGCCTTCACGGACAGCAGCAGCGGGTGGCGCGGCTACAAGAACATCGAGGCGCAGGCCGAGGCCGTGGCTGGGCTGACGCTGTTCGACGACGAGTTCAAGGCGTTTCTGCGGCGCAAGCTGGTCGAAGAAGGCGCCAAGCAGCCCGCGCGCGAGCCGGACGTCTGGCTTGTGCTGCACCGGACGATGGAGTCCGTGGTGTCGCTGAAATCCATCTTGTTTCTGCTGCTGCTCATGGTGCTGGTTTTGGGGGCGGACTACTACGCCGAGCGACTGGGGCGCGTGTTCCGCAAGCATGTAATAAAATAGGGTCTCTTTTTTATTTGACGCCCACACGGGCGCATCAAATGTATGTGCCGCACAACGGGCTGTCCGTCGTGTTTGAGTCGCAGCCGCCGGCGCCGGACTACGGCAGCTGGTACTGGAAGTACGTGGTGCTTGCTGCGACGTCATTTTTTCTGCTCGGGATTGCGGTGATCTGGCAAGTCAGCAAGATGCGAGCGGTGCGCGAGAAGTGGGGCGGACGGCGGCCTCCAATGCCAAATCGAATCAAATGAGCGGGGCAACCGAGATCAGACGACTGGTGACGCAGGACCGCAAGCGCAAGAGGCGCGCCGCGCCTGTGCCTGCGCCGCAGAAGGACGCGAACACCGTCAACGCCGACATCGCCGCGTGGCTCGCGGAGCACCCCGACGACCCCGCCGCGCCGCTGCTGCGAAGGGCCAAGGACGAGATCATCCGCCTGACGCGCGACCATCTCAATGCAGCGCAGGACGCGGCTCGCGAGCGCGCACTCGGCGGGGGCGTGGAGGAGGCCGTCTACCAGTCGGGACTGTTCTGGGTCAACATGATGCGAGAGAACGAAAAATAAAAATGTCGAATCATTACAGTTGCGCCCTTCTAAGTGAAATAAGTCTCATGGCAGATTACTCACTGACTGGCCTGGATAAGACGTGGTATCCGATTGGCACGGGCATTGCGCCCGAACGCATCCCCGGCGCGATGGAAATCGTGCTGAATATCATGACGGACGATTGGCAGAACTCCGGTGTTCTCTCCAAGATCGCGCGCGTCCGCATCGTCGAGTTTGGCGACCGTCTGATCCGCGTCTACACCAAGTTCGAGGGCAGAATGGGCGAGGCGCCGCAGTTCGGCCCGATGAACCGCGTAATGGAGGACCGCACCACCGAGGCGTTCGACTTCACGCCGCGCGGCGCGGGCATCTTCTTCTCGAAGGAGGCGCTGCAGCGCGAGCCCACGCGCTTCATCGGCTACGCGCGCCACATCCTTGCGTGCGTGGAGGAGCTGAAGACGCAGATGCTGCTCTCGATCGCATTGCAGGTCGAAAACACGCGTCTGCGCTTGCTGACGACCACCCCCGCGCACTACCTCAAGACCGTGCACAACACGATGGGCCTGAACCTGCGCACGCCGGAGGAGGCAGACGTGCTGCTCAGCAAGCTCGCCGGCGTGCTTGGCACGGAGTTCTTCAGCGCGGCATACACATCAGGCGCGCACATCCGCTTCTTCGGTCACCCCAACGGCCCGTACATCAACCAGGAGAACGCAAAGCGCAACTACCTGCTGCAGACGAACCTGCAACACCGCGAGACCGTTCCTGAGCACAACGTGTTCCCGCGGTTCGGGACATCCATCGGGCGGCGCGCGATGCTGCTGTTCGACCACAAGATCCAGTCGATGGTGAAGATCTACCTTGACTCGCGGATGAAGGAAGCAGTTAGGATGGCGCTGGGCAAGACGAACAATTTCCTAGCTGGCAAGACAACGTGGAGCGAAGTGCCGGGATTCATGGAAAATTCGGACGTGGAGCGCGACTATGGCACTGCCAAGCTGGTTGCGGCAAATCTTGCCGACTCCCAGGACTTTGAGACGTTCTTATCGAACGTTCGGTTGTTCTCGGGAGAAACCACGGGCGATCTCCTGACTTACATGGAAACCGTGGTTCTTGCCAAGAACAGCGTGAAGTTGACCGACATGACGATGCAGGCGGCCATCCGCGGGTTCAATTTGTTCAAAAAGGCGGTTGCGGCGATGATGAAGCAGAGTCCGAATAACAAAAACCTTGTCTACACCAACCAGCTCGCTGAAGGTGAAAATGTGGAGAAAAAAGTCATGCAAAAACTTCTTCCAATCATCGCGAATAACACGATGGTGACCAGCTTGCATGATTTTGCGGCCTTTGTTGGCAAAAGCGACGCTGTGGAGGATTACGCGTCTCTGGTTGATAATAAGGTCGATTTGCCGATCGATTTTGTCTGCATTCGCACGAAGCTCACCTACGACTACGAGTATGTTCTGATGGCGGCCGAGAACGCCGCGCCCGAGCCGCCCATCACGCTTGGCCTCGTGCGCCCGATCGTCTCGGTCGGCGGCGACCCATCGAACATGACGAACATCATGAACTACAAGACCGGCACCGGCGGCATGGCATCGCCGGACGCGCACAAGTACATGGCGATGCTGGTCGGCGCGGTCGCGCGCTCGTACGCCAAGAACGGCGGCGACACCAACAAGGACCTGACGATCGTGCCGATCCCCGCCGGCAGCCCGGTGCCCGACATCCTGCCGCTAAGCGAGATGGCCAGCAATTGGCTTGGCCAGGGGAGCGGCAACAGCCATGTGTTCGACTTCATCAGCCCGGACTTCTCGACCAGCGCCAAGCACATGCTGCAGATGTATCTGTCTTCGCACTCGGTGCGCTCCGCCGCGCTGCACTGCGTCGGCAACACGTTCGAGATGCACTCGAACCCCGACGCGCCGTACCCTTACATCAAGCCCGTGATCGACTACGCGATTGCGAACCGAATCTAATATGAATAAATTGCAACTCTACAAAATGGACATTTCCGTCGAAAAGCCGGCCATCGGCGTCAAAACCGTGCGCGGGGTCGAGTGCTTCGTCAAGACGCTTATAGTGCCAAAAGAGGCCCAACACCACTTTCGCGTGCAAAACTTCCTGCGCGAAATACAGATCACGTCGCAGGCGTCGAGCCTCCCGTTTGTGGTGTCCTACGTGCCGACGGACATCAAGGTGACGGAGAACCACTTGCACCTGTTCTGCTGCACGCGCCGCTGCGCCAACGGCGACCTGCACGCGTACGTGCGCGGCCTGTCCGAGCAGTCTGCGCAGCGGCCGGTGGTTGGCGTTCCGATGCTCGCGATGTTCTTCTACCAGATCGTGACCGCGCTCGCGTGTCTGCACCGCAGCGGCATCGCGCACGGCGACGTCAAGCTCGAGAACATCTTTTTGGAGTCGGCGGTGCGCATTGCCGTCGGCGATTTCGACCTGTCATTCCGGTACGCGCGGGGCACGGAGCGCGTGCACAACTCCGGAACGAAGTCGTACTGCGCGCCGGAAAAGTTCACTGGGCTGCCGCACGACCCCGAGAAGACCGACGTGTGGAGCGTCGGCGTCTGCATGTTCGCGATGTTCTACGGCGCGCTGCCGCGCTACGACCGCAACAAGTTGCCAGTGATCCCCGACGGCGAGCCCGCGCCGGATGACGAGATGACGGAGGCGATGCGTGCTATTTTTGTGGTCGACCACGCGACGCGCGCGTCGTTCGACGACCTGATGTGCACCGAGCTGTTCAAAACGGGCGAGCACCTGTTCAAGGCCACCAACAAATACACCTTCATGCCCGACCTCTACACGTTCAACACAAGCACCGGCTTTGTCGACGACGACGAGTCGCTGTGCGGCCGCTCGTTCTTCTCCGACGACGAGTCGCCGGGCCCGTCGCCGCGCAAGAGCAACTCTGGGGGCGCGCTGCGGCGCATTCTGGGGTCGCTGTCGCCGCGCGGAAAAAAGCAGAATAAATAGTTTACTTGTTTTGGTAGCCTGCGCGCTGCGGGCGCACAAACAGCTGGATCGCAATCACAATAAGCAGAAGCACCGCGATGATGCCAAGCAGAAC
>CAYWRU010000058.1:19543-19798 GCA_964460795.1 uncultured bacterium
AGCTGCGTCTCGACCGGCACGACGTCCAGCGCGAAGCCGCACGTGCGCGTCGCGGGACGGTACTCCTGCCGCGGTGGGCACGTGTCCACCGGCGGGCGCACGATCATCCTGAGCACGAAGGTCTCGATCGCGGCGTCGCGCGGCGTGCGGCTGCAGACATACTCGTCGAGCGGGCCCGTGGTGTTTGTTATGCCAGCCTGCGCGACGAACTCCTCGAACGACGCGACGGTCAGCCCGCGCGTGATGCCATATACC
>CAYWRU010000059.1:0-19770 GCA_964460795.1 uncultured bacterium
TTTGCCCGCCTTCGCTTTTGCTACGCCGAAGCTTCGGCGAGGCGAGAGCCGAGAATCTCCCTCGGAAAGCAACGAGGTTTTGACATGAGTCATTCGAGCGGTCCCTTACAGCATCACTTCAACAATCTAAAACAGCAGTATGATGCCTCAGTCCTAGGCATGTGGCTTTTTTTGATCACGGAAATTCTTTTCTTTGGCGGGCTTTTCGCCGGCTACACGGTTTACCGAACCCTGTACCCTCTGGCTTTTCAAACCGCAAGCAATCATCTTCAAGTCCTTTGGGGAGCCGGAAATACCGGAGTTTTGATTTCAAGTTCGCTTACCATGGTGCTGGCCGTTAATTCAGCCCGCGCGGGAAATAAGTCTAAGACATCCCTTTTTCTTATTTTAACGGTCCTCCTGGGTCTCGCCTTTTTGGGAGTGAAGGCCTATGAATATCATGAAAAGTTTGTGGAGCATTTGGTTCCCGGATCTAGTTTTTCTTTTCCGGCCTATGAAGGACCCGGGGCTCAGCTCTTTTTTTCTTTTTACTTTGCCATGACCGGGCTGCACGCCATTCACATGGTAATCGGCATGGTCATTTTGGTCATTTTATTGATCCAAAACCAGAAGGGAAAATTCACAGCTGCCTATAATACTCCGATTGATATGACCGGACTTTATTGGCACTTCGTGGATATTGTCTGGATTTTCCTTTTCCCCTTACTTTACTTGATTGAGAGACACTGATGAGCGCCGAACCTGAACCCATTTCACTTTACTTGAAAATCTTTGGCTCACTTCTCGTTTTGACGGCCCTCACCGTCATCATGGCCTACATTGATTTCGGCATGCTGAACATTGTGATCACCCTGGCTATTGCAGGACTTAAAACTGCTCTCATCCTGCTCTTCTTCATGCATTTAAGGCACTCTATTCATCTAGCCAAAGTGTTTACCGGCGTGGGATTTTTATGGCTGGTGCTGATGGTGGGAATTTTAATGAGTGATTATATGACCCGGAACTACGATAACCGGGACACGGATTCGTCGTGGATTCAGGAAGATGCCAGTCACTACCTGGTGCCTAAAAATTTAGGTAAACCCGAATTTCATTCGTAAAGTAAAGGGACAGTCCCTCCCGGGGGCTGTCCCTTTACAAATAAAGCATCCCATAGATCACAACACCGGTGACCGAGACATAAAACCAAATCGGAAGCGTCCACTTTGCCCAGGCGCGGTGGCGATCAATTTTTCCTCGAAGCGCAAAAGTCAGCGTGGTCATGACAAGCGGCGCCACAAATGCGGCAAGAATCGTATGCGTGATCAGAATTGAAAAATAAAGGCCGCGGATCCAGCCGGTATGCATATACCGAGTTGTGCCGTGAACCGCATGATACGTAAGATATCCGGTAAGAAAAAAAATGGAGGCAAAAAAGGCGCTGATCATGCAGATTCTGTGCAGCGAAATTTTTTTCTTTCGAATGGCGAAATATCCCAAGGCTAAAAAACATGCGCTTGTCGTATTGAAAAAAGCATTGAGCGTCGGAAGGAACGAGAAGTCCATAGGGTTGAAGTAACCAGTAACTAGGTTTGTAACTCTTTTTTTGATATCTGGCAACTGGTTACTGGTTTCTGGTTACTTTGCCAGATCAAGCAGGATTAGATCTTGTTAAAAACCATGAAACTGAGCAGCGCAAATAAATACAGGATCGAGGCCAGCATCAGATTTCGGGCCTCAGCGTGAGCCATCTTTCTCAGAGACTGGATACTCATCCACAAAAGTCCTCCGCCCAATAGCACCGCAGCGACAAGATAAACCCTTCCGCATAGATGCATCCAGACCGGCGCAAGGCTGAAAAATACCAGCGCACTGGACCAATAAAATGCTTTGCGGGCGGTTCGCTTTCCGCTTTCATCTTTAAGTTCGGAAAAAACAAATCCTGCCCGGCGGTAATCTTCACGAAAGAGCCAGGCAATAGCAGCAAAATGAACAATCTGCCACGCAAATAAAACTGCAAAAAGACTCCAGGCCTCCGGCGTGATCCGGGGATTAATGGCGGCCCAGCCCATGAGCGGAGGAAGTGATCCGGAGGCAGCTCCCGCATAAACGCTCCAGGATGTCGAACGTTTCATCGGAGTATAGAAAACGAGATAAAGCAAAACCGTGAGAACTCCCAGAAATAAAGTCGTCAAAAATCCCTGCGAAAGAAGGATGAGTGCCCCGGCTGTGATGAGGCCCAGTCCAAAAAAGAGTGCCTGATTGCCGGCAAGTTCTCCTCTCGGAAGCGGACGGCCTGCGGTCCGGGCCATCTTGCTGTCATATTCGGGTTCCATCCATTGATTTAAGGCCAGTGATCCCGAGGCCAAGAGCCCGGTTCCTGTCATGCAGGTCAGAAAAAGCATGAAATCTAGAGGCCCGCGGCTTCCTAGTAAATAACCAGCCGCGCCGCTGACCATCACAAGCAAGATCAGCCTCCATTTCACCAGCCGGGAGTAAATGGAAAATTGCTCCCATGAAGATACCTTGGCCCGTTCTTCTTGAATGGCATTTGCTAAAGAGTATTTCACGAATCAGACCTTAGGATATTTTCGAGCTGTCCGAAGACGCCTGCGGATGTTTAAGGAAAAGCCAGAGGAGAACTGCAGCGCACAATAAAAGTGCTCCCGTAGATTGATGCAGGACCGTGAAGGCCACTTTCATGTCCGAGGGTTTCACTTCCGGCGGATACATCATTTTGAGAACCAGCGCTCCAATACCAAAGAAAATTTGAAAAAGCAGAACACCGGCCAAGCGCACACTCATACCAATTTGCAGCGGATTCGAATTCGTATTTCTAAGGACTTTGAACACCAGAGCCAGAAGATGCCCCGCCACCAGAAGTGCAAACACCACGTGTTCCACCGTAGCGTGGTGTGTATGACGAACCGTGGCTCCAATGACCAGCTGAATCCAAATTAAAAGTATCCCCGAGAAAGCAAACTTAGCGAGTTTTGCTTCTCCGGTTCCTGCAAAATTTTGGATCCCGATGCCATAGGAACTCCGGTAAAAAGCAATGGCCGTCAAAATAGCAAAAAAAGTCTGTCCGATCACGGCATGCGACATGGAAACCGCGTGTGGAAGATTAAGCAGCACAGTGAGCCCGCCCAGTAAGGCCTGGAGCAGCACGAGACCAAAACCAAGCCACATGAGTCCGAGTAATTTCATTCGTTTTTCTCGAAAGGTCATCCAAACCGTGAGCACTAAACTGAAAATGGCCACAAATCCTGCAATCACCCGGTGACTGTGTTCCCACACCATAAGTCCTGCCATGTGTGGAAAAAACTTTCCGTAGGAAAGGGGCCAATCCGGAACGGAGAGTCCGGCTTGATGGCTTGTTACAAGACCGCCGGCTGCAATCAGAACCCATGTCATGAACGCAACAAAAATGCTGTAAGAGGCTAAACGGGAGGATTTTTCCATGGTCTATCTCATTACGGGGTATCCGGGGACTATCCCCGCTGTGATGGGGACAGTCCCCTTCGTTGGCATTAAAGGCACTGCTGCCCCTTTATAGTTTGTCCCCTTAAGATTTAAAAAACTTTGGGGATGAGCCCACTCACCCCGCTCCTGCCGGAAGGTTTTTGCCGGGTCAAGTTCAAGATGTCCCTGATTATTTAAAGTCACGGCCACCCGTTTCAGAGATTTTCGCTTGGATCCCTGGTAGCAAATTCCGGATTTGTAATAGCGCTGGCCCGCGGAAGTTGAAAAATATTGTCCGGGCTTATTCCATTCGGTAAGTTGTCCTTCCGAAGTTTTCACGGAGAGTGCATAAAGCGAGTCCAAATGCCGGACGATCCAAATCCCTTGAGAATCGCGGAAACGTGCATCGACATTATGAAGCTCATAGGACTCGGGCTTCCCGGCATCAAAAGCCATCAGTGATTGAGAGGCTTTCCGGGCAGGCCTCACAAACTTCTTCAGCGGAGAAATCATGGCTGCTGCTACTGCAGTCAGACTGGCGGTAACCACCTGCCTACGGCTTGGCCGGGCGGATGTAAGATCCTGGATATTCATGAAAACGATTGATTCCTTGAGTTCAAGGGGGATTCAGTAATGGAGACAATTTACCATAATTGCTTCCGGGGATCAATCGCTGCTGCGGAAGGCTGGTAAGCCGAAAGCCGTAGGCTTTTGTGTTACTGTTACTGCCTACTGCTTCCTGCCTACCGTCTTTTGCTTGCTGCTATCTGCCATCTGTGATCTGCTGTCTGACTACGCCGCAACCGCCATCCGGACTTCCGCGCGCAGGCGAGCCACAATTTCCGTCATGGCGTCAGAACCTAAGCGGTTCACCATGGTATCCAGCTCTTTGGGAAGATAAACTTTGAAATCTTTTTTCAATTGCTCACGAAGAAGCTCAGTATACTGCTCAAGATCATTTTTCATAGCAAAAACCTTGATGGCCAATTGCTCGGATTTGTCTTTGCGAGCTTCTCTTAAAGCATCTTCCGCATTTTCAACCGGCACGATTTGAAGTCCTTTATCCTGAAGGCCGTTATTGATTCTCTGGACAATTTCCCGCGTTTTGGCGTCCGTTACAATGGCAACAATTTTTCCCTTCATCATCCCCCGGAATGCCGCGACATAACCCTGCCTGACAATCTCAGGAGTCAAAATAATCGGCTGATCAAGCGCTTCAATTTCCAAAACCTGACTTGCAAGAAACTGATCGCGGCTTTGAATCTCCGGAAGATGCACTGCATCCGTCACAACCTCTGGATTCTTGGCAACAGGTGTACCGGCAAACTGGTTATTGTCTAACTTCGTTTCCCGCACCTCGGAGCGACTGAGAACTTCATCTGCAGTTACCAAGCGCTTTCCCTTTTTATAGTTTGCTCGCATAGCTGTTTGGAGCCTATCTTCTTGACCCGTATAAGCTACGCGCGCCAAAACTCCATCGGCTCCTATTACAAAGAAATCATCCGATTCAACTTGATATTCATGCTCCTTTCCACGTCCATCTACCCACAGAAGCTGTTTACCATCTTTAGACATGAGAACAAACTGGTTTGGACTATTCTCCCAAGCTGTTAAATCAGCAAGTTTTAACCTATTTTGTTCAGGATAACGATTTAATTGCCCTGCCAATAATTTCATGCCTTCGGTGCGGATTAACCAAACCGGTTCTTTCCATTTTGGAAATTGTACGTTTGTTTCCTTACTCCGGACTTCGGAGTGGTTTGAGTGAGCCGGTTTGCCGGTTTGCGAGTCAGCCAGTGAACCAGCTTGCGAATTTACAGGCACAGACGCACTCGGTACTGTGTACTCTGTACCGTGCACTGCATTTCCCCGCACCTCGGAACGGCTTTGAAGAAAGTTGATCGTGATGGCGGCCTTCCCTCCGGATGTAGAAATCTTAAACTCATTCTTACGATATTTTGCTTGGATGGTTTGCAGCGTTTCGGGTGTAACAAACACTGTTATCTGAGAAGGCTTTTGATATGCAAAGCCAAGAACAGCCTCAGGATTATCCGCGATCCTGGAGGGTTGCTCAGCAAGCAGCTCGGAGTCTTTACCAGGGACTTTTTCTGACCACAGAGGTTTTGCCTTACCTTCAGGATTAAAAAAGAGGCCGTAGATATTGGAGTTTTGAAAGAGATCCAACAAAACATCATTTTTTGAATTATGGATACTTATTTTAAAATTACTTGGCAATATGGGCGGGAGTCCGTGCGGTGTTGTGTCGTACCGGCTAACATGCAATGTTAGTTCATCGTCAATCGTTATCTGCACTGATTCAGGCCCTTCTTCACTATGACCATCATGGAATTCCGGAGTATAGGAGAATCCTTGTCTTTTCAGCATCGCAATAAACCTTTTCGAATCCAGCATCTGTGGTAAATATTTATTAATGCTATCAAATAGCATTTGAACTTCAGAGCGATCATCGCGGCTTAAATAGACGTAATCTCCTTTTGCACGGTCCACAGAGCCAACATTAAGTTGGTTACCCGCAACTAAAATCCCCCCTGCATACATATACACCTCCCGATCCAATGCAGGCGTATCGGAAGGGATTCCGCGATCTTTAAGCCAACGGTACAATTCATAAGCCGGCGTGCGGGTAGGAGCAGTGTTGGAAGTAATATTGGTATAAATATCCAGCCTCTCTCCATCGATCGCGATTGATAATTGATTTCCATTTCTTTCTACGCGTACACGATCGTTTTCTCGGACTAAAGGAGTTTTCGCCGCCGCAGTGGATGTTGAACGCACCTCGGAGCGCGGCTGCTGGCCCGAAGGAAGGATGAGATACCGAATGCTTATTTGTCTAAAAGGAGACCTTATGGTTGCAACCGCGCTGGCGTCCTTGTCCAAATAGACCCAAAATACAAGTCCTTCATCTTCTGACGATAAGGTAGGCGTCCAATGATCCCACTCGATCTGAAATAAATCTCCTCCAATTCTTTCAGCTTTGAATCGACTGTTTTTTCCGGGCAAAATCTCAATTGTGATTTTTTGTGAATCGAGATTTTCTTTGTCCGGTTCTCCGCGATAAGTTTCACTCATCGGGAATGAAGCATAGAGCGATTCTTTAAATGCGCTATCGGGGTAATGTTGCAACGCGCTTTGCACGTTACTAAAAGGTCTAACTTCCATTTTAGCTTCCTGATCAGCCCGCGCCTCGGAACGCAGAGTATTTTCTTCCAATACTTTCGTTAACAGTGCATTCCATTTTTGGCGGATCTGATCCAAGGTCTTAAGATGCCCGGAAAATGACCGGGATAATTTTGCCATACGATAGAAGTCAGCGTTAAATTGACCTCGTTCTAATTGCAAGGCTATTTCATCCAAGAAAATACTTGGGTACAGCGAGTGACTATAGCTAGCGTTCGCTCCGCTGTTCATTACTTCCGAGAATGCCCTCATTGTAAAACTTGAAGGATCGAGGCTGTCATTGATTTTATGGATGATTTTTTCAAAATCTTTTTTAAGATCTCCGGATCGGTTCTGAGCTTCAGATAAGTCTGTCTGACCCACAGAAACTCGAAGCGCTTCAAGATCCATAAGGATCTCCCCGAGGGTTTTCTGAACATCCTCGGGATGCTTGTCATAATAGCCCTTAAAGCACTGAGAAAGAAATTTTCCCCATCCGTGCGCCGCCGCTTCTAGATGCGAATTAAGTGAATACTCTCCGACGGCCCGTGCCCAAAGCGCCGCACGCGCCAATTGGCCCTGGATCATCCATAATTCGTCTGTAACATTTTCCGCCGATGAAAAATTCTTTAATACCTCAAGCGAATGCGGAATCCATTTCTCAACGTCTGCTCTTTCGACTCCTTCCCGTTTAGCAAAAGCCTTTAGAGTTGGAATAAGATTTTCTGCGATTCCGAGACTATTAATCGCATAAGCCAAATCTCTTCCTTTGTCTTCCTTCTCCCGCACCTCGGAGCGGTTTGAGTGAGCCGGTTTGCCGGTTTGCGAGTCAGCCAGTGAACCAGCTTGCGAATTTACAGGCACAGACGCACTCGGTACTGTGTACCCTGTACTGTTTTGAGTGACAACCCCCAGCTGCCGGAGTTCACTGCGGAGTTTTTCGAGAATTTTTTGAGAGCCAGCCGCAGTCCCCGCTTTGAGATCCGCGGGACGTACGGCATAGGCGGGTGAAGGTATGAGCAAGGAAATCGCAAGACACGCTGCGGTCAAACGGCGAATTTTGAGGAAGATTTTTTTCATTCTTTTGTGAGTTCCTTTTTTTAGGATATGTAAAACGTTGTCAAAAGATAGCTGACAGCCTTTGGAATTTCAAGGATGAATCCGGAAATCATCGGGCCTGATTCAGGATGATGCCATTCTCTCTCATTTGACCGATCATGATCAAAATTGATCTCCCACATCACAGGGCAAGTCCCCACATTCCCAAAATACCCCAGATGCGTTATGACCTTCTATGATCCATTCATTTCTGAAGAAAATTAGGAGAGATAGTCTGCCCATCCGGAAGGGGTACCGATTTCGCGGCGCGCGAAGGAAGAAATATCCGCCAAAAACCTGGCGGATCAAATTCACGCGGCGGTCGCACCGCAACGCCGCGCGTTCATTTGGAAGAATCCCTCGACTCCGATCGGGATCAAATTGGCACAGCGATGCAAAAAAGCCATCGCGCGCCCATTTGACAAACCATAATGGTTGTGTTATGGTTCCATCCGGAGGAAAGCTATGATTAACATTACGGTAAAAAATATCCCGAAAAAACTTCACGAAATCCTGAAACGCCGCGCGGCTTTGTCCCGCCGGAGTTTAAATAATGAGATCATTGCCAATCTCGAGGCCGTCGTCGGAATATCGGCCCTAAATGAAACCCATATGCTTCAGGATGCCCGGTCCTTTCAAAACGTCTTCAAAGGCGAAGCGCATCCTGAAGAAATGGACCGCTTGAAACGCCAAGGGCGGGCATGATTGTCGCGGACGCAAATCTTGTTGCCTACTACTATCTTCCCGGGCCCTTGCAGGTATCGGCCCAGGCTGTACTCGCAAAAGATCCCGCGTGGTTTGTCCCGCCCCTGATGCTCTCAGAATTTCGCAGTATTCTTTCAGGGTACATTCACCGCAAGCAAATCATGCTCCAGGATGCTGCTGATTTAGCCGCACGGGTCGAGATCACCTTTCGTGAGCGGATCCGGCCCGTCCCCTCGCGGCTTGTATTGGAATTGAGCCGGACCTCCGGCTGTTCGACGTATGACTGCGAATATGTAGCGCTTGCGTCCTTGCTGAGTGCACCTCTTGTGACTCAGGACCAAAAAATCCTCCGCGCTTATCCCAAGATAGCTGTGGCTCTCGATCAATTTGCCCTTTAAAGAAAAAAACCGTGGGATCACTCTGCCATTCATCGACCGTTAGCGCTACCGCCACTGCTTACTGCCTTCCGCCTACCGCTTACTGCCTACGTATGCCGTAAGCCGCTATACCACAGCGTTAGCGCGCTTGAGGATTCGCCAGCCGCCAAGACAGCAGAGGGCGCCGGTCCAGGCCCAGGCCGTGAGCCAGCGGTGTTGAATCAATAAACCGCTTACAAAAGGGGCGGAGATTTGACTGATCGACATAAGCGACTGCGTGAGTCCCAAGACCGTCCCCTGACGCTCGCGCCCGGCTTTTTGAGTGATGAGACTGGTTAAAGCCGGCCGGATAATGGAAATACCGGCAAAGGCAGTGGTCATAGCAATCAAAAGAGTTGTTAAATGTGCCGCTGAACCTAAAACAAAATATCCGAAAGCCATTAAAATAAATCCAGCTGCAACTAAATTCAGCTCTCCATACTTCTTTACCAAGCGCCCGATTAAGCCGCCCTGAATAAAAATTCCAAGCACTCCGCCATAGGCCAAGACATACCCCACTTCGCGAGCACCAAAAGAAATTCCCCCATGAGTAAACCGGCGTTCAGCAAAAAGCGCAAATCCTGAGAAAAAAAGCGCAAAGGCTGCGATAAAAGCAGAAAATTGCCAAAGTAAGGGGCTGATCTCTTTATCCTGAAAAAGTTCACGGTAAACTTTCCAGTCCAGCGTTCTGCCTACGGGTTCCGAGGAAGCTTTTTCGGCCGACGGCGAAATTTCATCGCGAATTTTCCTGGAATCCGGCAAAAAAACCGTGGTCGCGATGACGCTGGAAAGCGAAAAGGCGGCCGCGGCAAAAATCGGCGCCTGATGTCCGTACTGTGATAAAAATCCAGCCAGCGCCGGTCCAACCAAGTAGCCGCATCCAAAGGCAATCCCAATCAAGGCAAAAGATTTTGCGCGGTTTTCAGGCTTTGTGACATCCGCAATATAGGCCTGCGCCACGGAGATATTTCCGGCCGTCAGACCGTCAATCACACGCGCTAAAAAGATCAGCGGAAGACTCTGCGCAAAGGCCAGGAGCAAAAATCCCGCAAGGGTCCCGCCTTGACTGACGATGAGTACAGGCTTTCTTCCCACACGATCCGAGATGCGTCCCAGGATCGGGCCGGCGATCAGCTGGCAGAGCGCGTAACTGGTCAAAAGCCAACCCACCACCACTGGAGAGGCACCAAAACTCTCCGCATAAAACGGCAAAAGAGGCAGGATAATAGTAAATCCCATGATATCAATAAGGATAATTAAGAAAATAGCTAAGAGCGGAGATTTTTTCATACTTGGATCAACTTTCTTTTCGGTAGTGTTTTTTTTCTAAAATGGCAGCCAACGCAATCCCTGATTCATAAAGAAGAAAGATCGGGACCGCAAGAAGAAGCATGTTAAAAGCATCCTGCGTCGGTGTGATGACAGCCGCCACAATTAAAATCAAGACAATGGCTGCGGGCCGCTGTTTACGAAGCAATTTTGCCTGGATGAGTCCCAAGTCCGCAAGAAAGGCAATAGCGAGCGGAATTTCAAATACAAATCCCCCGGCCAGGATTAGGACCACGAAAAACCCTAGATAGCGCTCCAGCGTAATCATAGCGCTCGCCATATTGGATCCAAAATTAAGTAAAAATCCTAGCGCCGCCGGAATCATCACTTCATAGGCAAAGAGGATGCCGGCGATAAAAAAAAGAAAGATGGCGCTGAGCCAAATCAAAATGCGGCGGCGCGAGGTCTTGGGAAAAGCCGGCGCTAAAAATGCCCAGACTTGATAAAGAAGAAACGGAAAGGCCATGAGAAAGGCTGTGACGACTACCACTTTAAGATAGGCATTAAAAGCCTCCGCCGGATCAATATAAATGAGATGTCCGGCGTAGCGATCCAAGGGGGCACGCACCAATTTCATCAGATTCTGTCCCTGTGACCAGAGACAGGCCATAAATATCGCCATGATTCCCAAAGAAATCAGCATCCTGCGCCGGAATTCCTCAAGGTGTTCCCAAATCGGCATTTCGCTGGAATCGTCTGAATGATTTTCTGGCATGCGTCTCCCCTGGAATGCGCCATTATAGGCAGGACCCCTCGGACCCGCAAGGTGATTCAAGATGAGAGAGAGGCTTTCTATTTTTGAAAAATGCCGAAGAGTGCGTGAGGCTGAGGGCGGCGGAGACCTTTAAAAAAGGTGTGCTTAATCGAAATAATTTTAAATTTACGCGAAAATATTTTTTTAAGCTCAGTGGCTGTGAAACGGTAAGGCCCTTCTTCTCCCGATTCTTTGGCGCTGAAACATTTCAGGAAAAGATACCCGCCGCCATGAAGCATCCGGAAAAGATTTCGGACATACCGGTCCCGGTCACTCGGATTTAAGATATGAAAACATCCGCGGTCAAAAATAATGCTGAAAGAGGCCCTGAGCTTTGTTTTCAGAATATCATCTTGTAGAAATTCAATTTGCGGATTTAAATCTTGAAATCGCAGCTTGGCTTTTCGAATCGCAGATTTTGAAATATCTGTACCCGTGACCTTAAATCCCCGTTTGGCAAGCAAAGCCGCTTGGGTGCCGGGACCGGTCCCAAGGTCCAGCACTTTTCCGGATTTTAATTTGAGCATCTTAAGCGCCTTAACCACATCCGCATCCAGCCTGGATGAAAACCATGGCATCATTTCCACGTCTTGCTTCCGGTAAAGCGCTTCCCAAAAATTCGGGTTCTTCAGCACTTCGCGCGCCGGGCGTTTTAGCATATTATTTTTTTTCACAGCAGCCTTTGACTCCTAATTTTGCAAGGATTTTCTCCATGAGACACCAACGTGTCAAGGCCGACTGAAATAAATTCATACCCACAAAGGCGGTAAAATACAACCATCGCTTATCCACCCAAACGGCCAAGGCAAGACTCGCCATCACGAACGTCCCGGCAATCAACCGTATCCAGCGCTCCATGCTCATACAATATCCTCCTTCAACAGAAAGGGGACAGTCCCCCTTGTTTCTTTTTCTTTGGATTTCATCCAATAATAAATGACCGGCACTGCGGTACGGGAAAGAATCGTAGAAGCAATCTCCCCTGCCATTAAGGATAACGCCAACCCTTGAAAAATCGGATCAAATAAAATCACCGCCGCACCTACCACAACCGCCGAAGCTGTCAGCAGCATGGGACGAAACCGCGTGGCCCCGGCATCGATTACAGCCTCTTCCAGAGGCACGCCTTCGGAAAGTTTGAGTTCAATGAAGTCGACCAAAATAATGGCATTTCGCACCACAATGCCGGCCCCGGCAATGAGTCCAATCATGGATGTAGCGGTAAAAAAGATCCCGGTCATCCAATGCGCGGGCAAAATTCCAACTAAGGTGAGGGGGATGGGAAGCATGATAACCAACGGCGTTTTAAAGGATTTAAACCATCCCACCACCAAAATATAAATGAGAATCAAAACAGCAGCAAAGGCCATGCCCAAATCCCGGAAAACCTCATAGGTGATCTGCCACTCCCCGTCCCATTTGACGGCATACTCTTCGGTGTTTTCCGGTTGGCCCGAATAAAGCTGTTTAATTTCTTTTTGGTGGTGCGCATCCTCAGGAAGTGCAAGTTTGGCAATCTGCTTCTTCAAAGAAAGGAGTGCATACACCGGGCTTTCAAGATTTCCCGCAACATCTGCGATCACATAAGAGACACGCATCAAATTTTTATGATAAAGGGGACGGTCTTTGACTCTGGACTCCACCTCCACAAGGTCTTTAATGGGAATAGCATTACCCACCCGGGAAAGCAGCGTTATATTGAGGAGCGAATCCAAGGACTCCCGTTTTGCCCTTGGAAGACGCAGAACAATCTCCACCGGTTCATCCTCTTCCGATAAATGCGCCAGATCTACCACACGCCCGTTCAGAGCCGTCTGGATGGTTTCTGCAATTGCCTTCACGGAAATTCCGTTCAAAGATGCCTTTTGATTATTAATCTTAAGGCGTTCGAGTTTTTCCTCCGCTGCGACGTACGTACTAATATCCGTGACGCCCTTGGATTCGGAGAGAATCCCTTCGATCTTATTTGCAAGTTCCCTCTGCCCTTCCTCCGAAGGTCCGTAGATTTCAAAGACAAGCGTGGAAAGCACCGGAGGACCGGGAGGCACTTCAGCCACCTGCACATGCCCGCCCGCCTTTTTTACAATTTCATGAATTTTGGGGCGTACATTTTTCGCAATGGCATGACTCTGGCGTTTCCGGTCATGTTTTCCCGCTAAATTCACCTGCAGATCGGCCTGATACGGCTTGTCGCGTAAGAAATAATGCCGTACCAACCCATTAAAATTATAAGGCGCACTGGTCCCAACATAGGTTTCGATATCTTTTACTTCCGGGACTGTGATCAAATAATCAGCAATCTCCCCAATCACTTCCGAGGTTTTTTCAACCGGAGTTCCTTCCGGCATATCCAACACCACCTGAAATTCATTTTTATTATCAAAGGGAAGCATTTTGACGCGCACCAATTTCAGAGGCACAAGAACTATCGCGATAAACAAAAGACCCAAGAGCGACACAAAGAACCGCCGCCGGATTTTAGAATCGTAAATGAGCGGCTTCATATAAGAACGGTACATGCGCGTGAGGAAATCGTCCTCCTCCCCTGCGCCGTGACCGTGAAGTTTTCCTTTTTCAAAAGCATGGCCCAAAATCCGGTACGCCGCCCAGGGGGTGGCGATAAAGGCAACGATCATGGAAAAAACCATGGCCGAACTTGCGCCAATCGGAATCGGACGCATATACGGCCCCATGAGGCCGCGCACAAAGGCCATAGGAAGAATGGACGCAATCACCGTCAAAGTCGCTAAGATCAAAGGGCTCCGAACTTCATTCACGGCCTCAATCGTTACCTGCAAAATCGGCCTTCCTTTATTGGAAGGCATCCTGAGATGCCGCACAATATTCTCCACATCCACAATCGGATCATCGACGAGAATGCCGATGGAAAAAATCAGCGCAAAAAGCGTGATCCGGTTTAAGGTAAATCCCAGAAAATAAAACATGGCCAGGGTCAAAGCCAGGGTCATGGGAATCGCAATGGCCACCACGCCGGATTCGCGCTTGCCCAGGGAAAAGGCAATCAGCAAACTGACGCTAAAAACAGCAATGGCCATGTGAAAAAGCAGCTCATTCGATTTTTCGCTTGCCGTTTCACCGTAATTACGCGTCACGGTCATGTGGACATCTTCGGGAATGACACTGTCTTTCAATTCTTCAACTTTTTCAAGGATGGTTTCGCACAAACGGCTGGCATTGGTTCCCTTACGTTTTGAAACCGCCAGCGTGACGGCATCAAACGGTCCTTTATTTGAAATTTTAGAGGAGGATCCAAACTGGATCTTTACAAAGTGGTCCTCTTCATCCGGCCCATCCTTGATCCGGGCAACATCTTGAAGCGTCACAACACTGCCGCCGCTTACTCCCAGCACCAAATTTTCTAAATCAGAAACCGTTCGGAAAAAGGAGCTGGCTTCCACGGAGGAAAGACCGGGATGGGACTCTAAATGACCGGCGCTCATTTTGATATTCGTGGTTTTAATGATGTTGGCGATTTCCGTCGGATTCATCAGGCGCTCACGGATCTTCTTCTCATCAAAAAACACCTGGAACTGGCGCTTGCGTCCTCCCAGGATCGTGGTCTCCGAAACATTGGGAATCGCGGAAATCAAGGTCCTAAGATGCGCCACAATGCCGCGCAAGGCTACGGCATCTTTACTTTCACTATGAAACGTGAGCGATAAGGTCGGGACATCGTCAATGGAACGGACTTTGATCAAAGGAGGGGTCCCGCCCGGCGGCATAAAATCCAGATTCGAATGGACCTTGGTGTAAAGCTTGATCAAACTATTTTCAATATTTTCGCCGACTTTGAAGCGGACAATAAAAAGCGCACCGTTCGTCTCCGCCGTTGAATAAATATATTCCACGCCCGGGATTTCCCAGAGTTTACGCTCTCCGAGGTTCACGATCCGCCGCTCGACCTCCTGAACATCCGTTCCCGGGTAGGAAACAAAAATATCAAAAATGGGAACCGAGATCTGAGGTTCCTCTTCCCGCGCCAGGTTTATCACCGCAAAGAGGCCGATCAAAATGGAGGCGATGATAATGAGCGGCGTGAGCTTGGAATCCGCAAAATAACTGACCACGGCGGACATCCAGTCTGAGGAATGTTTTTTCACTTCGCACCGTCGATTTTTTCAGCCAGCTCCAGCACCGCCGGCTCTTTCATTTGTCCGGTGAGAAATAATAGATTCGCATAGGCCATCTCGGACTGAAAAAGGATTTCATTGCGGCGAAGCGCCGTGAGAAGAAATGCGCGGCGCATCTCTAAAAGATCAAGAATGGACTTCCGGCCTTCCCGGTAAAGCACCTCGGTTTGTTTGACCGCTTCCTCTCCGTCGTGATAGGCCTCCTCGGCCAGAGGCATATTTGCAGACAAAGCTTCCAATCCATTGACAGCTTGGCTGACATCCTTGGCCACCTGATCCTTAAAGGATTGATACTCAGCCTGGATGGCCTGATAGGAAGCCTTGGCTTTTTTCCGCCGCGCCCAGTATCCTGCGTCGATAAAGTCCATCTTTCCCTGAAAACCCATGCTGTAATTTTCTCCGCCCGTACTGAGATCATGCGTATCTTCGGTTAAGTTGGCAAATGCCCCCACGCGCGGGAGCGCACTCATTTTTTCACGGAAGGTTTCTGCTTTTTGCGCTTCCACCTTTTCCTGAAACGCCTTAAGGTCCGGCCGGAATTGAAATGCCTTTGCCATCCAGACATCCAGCGTTTCTGCCCCGTGCGGCTTCGCGGGAAATTTCCCCTTAAGGTCATGCTCATTTTCAGGTTCATTCCCCATCAAGATATTAAGAAGAATCTGAGCGGTCTTCTGATGGGCCGTCATTTGCTGATGGATCTGGCGAATCTCTGAAAAAATCATTTTGGCCCCATAAAAATCAGCGCCCAGCACCATGCCCTTGTTTTTTAAATCTTCCGCCTGTTTTAAGTCATTGAGACCCGCTTCCTCGGAGGAGGCCGTACGCAGAAGATTTTCCCCGGTGAGAAGTTCCTTGAGATATCCCTCAAATCCCAGGAGCGCTGCCTCCATCTCAGTAAATTCCTGCTGATACTGTGCGGCTTTGGCAAGGGATTTGGAGGAACGAATACGGGCCATGGTCTGAAATGCGTTAAAGAGCGGCATCTCACCCTGCAGCGTGTAATTATAATTTGTCCGGCCGGACGGCTGATTCAGATTATGAAGTTCAAAATTATTAGCCGTAAAGGATTCCTGCCGCAGCAGAGAACCAAAAACCGCAACCGGATCATCGGAATGCGTCACGGATGCCAGTCCCTGCACCGTGGGTAAAAGCGCCGCATACGCTTCATATTTTGAGGCAATGGCCTCATCCACTTTGGCATGCTGAGATTTAAGCCGGGGATAATATCCAAGGACATTCTGATACACATCAATAAAAGAAAGCTCTGCTGAGGAAGGGAGCGCTGAGGTCTCAGCCTCACCCTTTAAATGGCCGGGAAATAGAATAATAAATAAGAGGAAAGCGCCGATGACTGCTATTCGGGTCAACATAGAGCGCATGGCATTATCGCTTTCTGGATCTCTTATGTGCGGTAATAAGCTTATCAATACAAGCGAGAAAATCACCAGCACATTTCATCCGGATTTTGTAGCAAACCTGGAGGCCCCGCTTTTCATCTTCCACAATTCCCGCGGATTTTAAAATGGCAAGGTGCTTGGAAATCGTGGAGATATCGACTCCGACCTGGTCCGTTAAATCCCAGACACACTGTTCCTTTTTGGAAAGTCGGTCAACCAGAAAAAGCCGCGTCGGATGGGCCAGCGCCTTAATGACTTTGGCCCGCTTGGCAAATTGATCTTTTGTTTTGGACGTCATCTTAAGCCTCAAGTATTTGGTAATTATACCAAATAGTTTTGGTCCAGGCAAGCCCTTTAAAGCCGCCCCAGCCGGATTGCCCATGCAGGCATAAGAGAACGCCTCTCTGAATAAGGCATTGCCATCCCAGAGTCTATTTGAGAGAATTTATTTTATGCAGCCAATGAATCAACCTCTTCGGTCGGATCGGTTTCAACCCTCTTCCTGGAGCGGACTATTTCCATGGTTTTGGGGAGCGGGACTTATCGCAGCCAGCATCCTGTTGAATGAAACCGCGATTGCACGGTTTTGCACGGAGGACGGCGCCATCGCATCCCCTTCAGATCTTTGGCTCATTCATTTATTTCAAATCGTTTTAGCTTTGGCCGGAGTTTTTTTTATTTTTCTAAGAAACAAAACTCGCCTCCGCCGTTTTGCCGTAAACCTCACCCTTTCGCTGGCGGTTTGCTTGCTCCTGATTCCGGTTCTTGAAGTGGGTGTTTTTAGGATGAATGCCCACCGCATCCCCATGCGGTTTCATGGTTTTTTTCTGCCCTTCACCTACACATTCACACAAAGTTCCAAGCAAGGCGTGATGCCTCGAAACTATATCGCCATTGTCGGAGATTCCTATGCCATGGGAGACGGCGACTGGAGAATCACCGCCAACCCCTGGACCAATCCGCCTTTTTGCTCCCAGCACGTGCTGCACGATCGATTAAAACGAGACGTTGTCAATTTAGGCATCGGGGGCGGCGACTGTCTTCGGTACACAGCGATCCGGCCTGTGGCGCAATTCAAATTCCTTCAATCCACGCTCTTGTACCGCATCGAGGCTCCGAAAATCATCCTTGTCTATTTTTATGAGGGAGGACTGCACCGGACCATCAACACGCTCAAACTTTTTTATGAAGGCCGCTATGATATGAATAGGATTTACGATCCGGTTTATTTCCGGGCCTTTCTTGATGACATGGTGAAACAAAAAATCCCTCGAGGACTCAATCAGTGGATTCTCCCCCGTTTTGTAAAAGGACTTGTTTCAGGCCTTTTTTTACGCCTGACAGCGCTTAAAAAAACCGAGGATCCTGAAGCCCTTGCTCTTCAAAAGATTTCAAGTCAATACGCCGAATTATCCTACTCGCGCTATGAAAAAGAGGCGCAGGAGAAAATCCCGGACAGTGCGGCCATACGCGCGGCCGTTCAAGGCCTTTCAAGGCCCGAGGCGGGAAGCCCGGAATCAAAATCGCAGCAGGAAATGCTCCGTTTGAGTTTATATGTTTTTGAGCAGTCTCTGGTTTATCTCAAAAGTCATTTTCCCGAAACTGAATTTTTTGTGGTTCATATCCCGGATATCAGTGCCTCCTACGAAGCCATGGCCGAAAATGAGACAGCCTCAGAGGATCACCGTCAGAGGGAACCGCTTCATCAAGATGCTGCATTTGCCTGGAGTGACATGATCGGAGCCAGGATTCAAGAAATAACGGCGAGGACTAACATTCAGTCTATTGATTCCCGCCCTGCCATTCGGGCGGCATCCCGGAACGCGCGAGTTCACGGAACCATTGACGGGAGTCATTTTAATCAGCGGGGCTACACCGCGCTTGCAGAAGCCATCCTGCCCTATCTTCAAAAAAAATAAGCCTTGCACCGACTGCACCGCTTGCATCCGAAGGTATCAGAATTAGCGCGATTCTAGCATAGTAAATTAGGCAGGTTTCCAGTGCTCTTGATGAAGAGCTATGAACAAGGAATAATTCCCACTATCCGCTTTCTTTAGCGCCTCCAAATATTTGGGTCTAAAAATCTTTTGCTCTTCCGGCCATTGGATGATAGGCATTTTTTTCTTATGAAGGTAAAGATTGGTAACCATTCTGGCCCAACGTCCGTTGCCATTAGGAAACGGATGAATGAAAGCTAATCGGTGGTGAATCCGCACAGCTATTTCCAGGGAGGGTATTTTTTCAAACTCCCATTGTCCAAGGGCATAAAATAGTTGATGGATTTCGGCTCCAATTTTTTCTTTCGGAACACCAATATTCAAATCAACTTTCCGGGGAGCTCCTGCCCATTTCCAGACTTTTCCGAACATATCCTTATGAACCTTAAGCAGCCAAGAATAGGTGAAAGGGGCTGATTTGTCCGTAAGAGGCTTAAGCAGATATTTTCGAGCGGCTGCTGTGTTATTTTTAAACTCCAAATCATTCAATTTCTGTCTGTTTTTTACACGCACACGCAGGCCAGAAATATCCTCAAGCGGCGTTTGCCCTTCTTCGCTGTCGCTTATTATATTTTTTGCCATAAGCTGGATTTGCGATTATCTAGGATGTCTTTTTTTATTTCTTTGATCATAGCGTTTATCACACTCCTCTTTGGTTTTTGCAATTCAATCGCAGAGGAACCCAAAGATGCCGCTACTATTTTTTGAGCCAGCTCCGTACTCTTTTCATCCATCAAATCATGGATCATTTTTTGCGGCACAATCCGAATGATGGATTGGCAATTCAATCCCTTTGCCACTTTAGCTAGGGTTGTCAGACACAGTGATGCTCTTTTGCCACTTTCAATCTCTGCGATGATACTCTGCCGGAGATTGCTCCGCTCGGCAAGCTGAAGCTGTGTCATGCCTAATGCTTCTCTTATTTGGCGAATTTGAACCCCGAGAGCTACAGGTTTTAGCCAGTTGGGAATTTCATTCACAGATTGTAGGGCGCTTATATGGGTTTGCATGGGACTGACATCCTGAAAAAATAATATCACAAATAAGTGATATTTCAAGCATAGGATGGGACAAATATGTTCGTCTAGAGGGTAACAGAAACAACCCCGCCGGAGTCAAGGGAAGGTGGCTTACAGGTACCCCTTTTATGCTTTTTCTGTATAGGATTTACTTGGGGTTAAAATTAGCATAATTCTAGCATAGTAGCCTTGAAATTCTGGGCAAGAAACAAAAGGAGTTGCAAGCGCAATGCGGCTCTTCATCAAAGAAGGGGGCAATAAAGGTATCCGATAACTATTGAGAATG
>CAYWRU010000060.1:0-1444 GCA_964460795.1 uncultured bacterium
TCCTAACACGATGTATGGAAGAATCTCGCGAGGTGAAGGCGTATTGCGATGTTCATAGATATGCACTTCTGTCGGCGGAAACTGATTTTGCACAGCTCGTTGAATATTAGCCATACCAAACACTTCATCTTCGGTATTTCCTGTAATCGCACCACGAAGAAAGGGGATATAGGATGCCCGCGAATGTGTTTGAAGAGGTATTATGATATGCGGAATACTCATGATGATACCCACAAGAATACCGAGCACAAGCGCTATGGCATGTGGTTTCATTGAAGGTATTTTTTTACTGTATCGCATAGTTTCTTGGAAGTTGAATGTTGAAGAAAACAGCCCCGACGCGGATCATCCACGTTGAATAAAACTCCAAAAGGAGAAAGAAACTTTCTCCATGCTAAGAATAGCTAAGAGTCGGGAGAAAGCCAAGAACCTTTTTTCAGAAATGTCGTAGGCTAATGAAGAGTCCATCCCATTTTTTGGCTGGTGATGGGTTTCGTAATTTTGAGCCGATCCGATGCATTTCTGTCCGTATCACAAGAAACTTTTTGAGAATTTCTTGATTGAGGAATGAGCGGTAAGGGAGCTTGAAGAGGTTCTGATGCAGGTTCATCGGATGCAAATGGCGGAAGCGGATTAGGAGATAAGCACGGAGCGTCGATTCAATCACATGACCATTGAAATTTATTGCTTTCTACTCTGAGAAAACTTATAATCGCGCCTCAATTTTGCAAGGGATCCTGTGAGTGTACTGCAACCGATATTTCTGGGGAGACAAACATGATTGCGCCTGATGTAGTCTTGAGTCCAGGCGTAGCCATTCATCATCCCGAACTGGTGAATATTTATGGATGCAAAATAGGCCCAGATACCACCATCGGTCCCTTCGTTGAAATTCAAAAAAATGCGCAGATCGGAGCGCGATGCAAAATCTCTTCCCATTCTTTCATTTGTGAGGGCGTCTGTCTCGAAGATGAGGTCTTTGTTGGACATGGAGTGATTTTTATCAACGACCGCTATCCTCGCGCAACAGTTGAGGGTAGGCTGAAAGGCGCGAAGGACTGGGAGGTTATCCCCACGCTTGTTAAAAAAGGAGCGTCCCTGGGAAGCGGGGCCATTATTTTATGCGGAGTAACCGTGGGCGAGCGGGCCATAATCGGGGCAGGGGCTATCGTCACACATGATGTTGGAGAGGACACCGTTGTCACAGGTATCCCGGCACGCTTAAGCTCCAAGAGGAGTCCTCATGTCTGAGCATGATGCTCTAAAAACTCGGATCGTGAAAGCGGTGCACAGCTTGTCGGACGTAAAGTCAGACCCGAGTTTTGAGATAGGACTGACCGACTATTTGCGATCGAAATACTCACATCAGCAGCTCGTAGAACTTTATCAAAGATATACGCTCGGGTTGGATCCTTTAGATATTGTCATGCGAAGGGTTTTATGG
>CAYWRU010000060.1:1454-19674 GCA_964460795.1 uncultured bacterium
TTCGTATTGGCACAAACGTGGGTTTTAAGCATATCGAAACTTTTGAGATAGGTTCAGGGGTTTTTATTGGAGATCATGCCTATATTCAAGGTCGCTTCGATGGAACCTGCGTCATACAGGATCATGTCTGGATTGGCCCTCAGAGCTATTTTGATGCGCGTGACCTTGTCATCGAAGAATATGTAGGCTGGGGTCCCGGCGCCAAAGTCCTGGGATCCACACATACCGGGCAGCCAATTGATGTTCCGGTCATCCAAACGGATCTGGAAATTAAGCCGGTCCGCATTGGACGCGGTGAGGATATTGGAACAAATGCTGTTATTTTACCTGGAGTAAATGTCGGGAAGGATAGTATCGTCGGAGCGGGTGCGGTCGTAACACAGGATGTTCCTCCCTATGCAGTCGTCGCAGGAGTCCCTGCCCGGTTTTTGCACTGGAGAAAAGGCTATCAAGTTGACGAAGCGCAGGCAAAATCAAAACCATTTTCTAGCAACTTGAAGGCTTGACTATGATCATTAAGGACGCGCGTGCGTTGATTACAGGCGGGGCTGGTTTCGTGGGTTCCTACATTGCCGATTTGCTTGTGCAAAAGGGGGCTAGCGAAATCATTGTTCTTGATAAGCTATCACGCGGGCAGCCTGAAAATTTATCTTGGGCTTCATCCCACGGTAATGTTCGAATCATTCAAGGCGACATAACCGACAAGGCCTTTTTATCCAAGATAATGGAGAATGTCGACCTTCTTTTTCACCAAGCAGCTATCCGTATTACTCAATGCGCCGAAGAGCCCCAGTTAGCCATGGATGTAATGGTCAACGGAACCTACAATGTCCTTGAAGCAGCCGTGAAGGCTAAAGTTAAAAAAGTGGTTGCTGCCTCTTCTGCTTCTGTTTATGGATTTGCTGATCGATTTCCCACCCCGGAAGATAGCCCCCCGTACAACAATAGAACCCTTTACGGCGCGGCAAAAGCGTTTAATGAGAGCCTGCTGCGCTCTTTCCACGATATGTATGGTTTGGACTATATTGCCCTGCGTTATTTCAATATTTTCGGGCCGCGCATGGACATCCATAGCGCGCATACCGAAGTGATGATCCGGTGGCTTGACCGAATCGCAGAGGGTGCCGCACCTTTATTGTTTGGGGATGGCAGTCAGACGATGGATTTCATTTTTGTGGAGGATGTCGCTCATGCAAATATTTTGGCAGCGGAATCCCAACTTAGTGACAAAATTTTTAATGTGGGAAGTGGCGTTGAAACTAGTTTAAACGAACTCGCACAACTCATTTTACGGTTGATGAAATCTGATTTACAGCCCGAATATCGTCCTGAAAGAAAAGTCAATCCTGTACCCCGCAGATTGGCAGACATAAGCAGCAGCCAGCAACTTCTCGGATTTAAAGCGCAAACTACTTTGGAAGAAGGCCTTAAGCGGTTGATCTCTTGGTGGCGCGCTCAGAGAAATTTAATTTCAACTCCTGGAGCGAGAATTCGCTAGATTTTTTTATGACAACCACAAAAGGCGAACCGCAGACTGACTCTATTAAAGGGACGAGCAAACGGCCTGTTCGCATTGGTCTCTTGGGCTACGGTTATTGGGGACCCAATCTTGCCCGAAATGTCATTGAAGTTCCAGGCGCAGATTTGGTTTGCCTTATTGAAAAAGATCCCTCTCGGCTACAACTTGCCCGTAAGAGATACCCGTGGCTTCATGTGGGTGATAATCCCACCTCCTTATTTCAGGATGAGACGATAGATGCAGTAATCCTTGCAACCCCCATGTCAACCCACTTCGCTCTAGCTAAAGAAGCCCTCGAGGCCGGGAAACATGTATTGGTAACAAAACCGATTGCCGCATCAGTCCGTGAAGCCGAGGAATTAATTTCCCTTGCTGAGCGTTCAAAGCGGGTCTTGATGGTGGATCACACCTTTATTTACACGCACGCTGTACGAAAAATGAAGGAAATTGTAAAAGAAGGAACCCTAGGTAACATCTACTACTTTGACTCCGTGCGAATCAATCTTGGCCTCTTCCAGCAAGATCTGAATGTCGTTTGGGACTTGGCGCCCCATGACTTATCCATCTTAGCGTTTGTCCTTGAAAAAACGCCCTTATCGCTTGTGGCCACAGGTGCGGTTCACTCTAATAATCAAATTGAAAATATGGCGTATATTTCCATGGAGCTTGAAGGAAATATTCTTGCGCATATTCATGTGAATTGGCTTGCCCCTGTTAAAGTGAGGCGCACGATCATCGGGGGGAGCAAGAAAATGCTTATTTACGATGATCTTGAGCCAGATGAAAAAATTAAAATTTACGACCGCGGTGTTGATATCTCAAACACGAACAAACGGGGCATCTACAAGACACTCATTGAATATCGAATGGGTGATATGTATGCGCCCACCATCGAAAAAACAGAGGCCTTGGCGCAAGAGTGTGAGCATTTCATCCAATGTATCCAAGAAGGAACACGTCCCATTACAGATGGTTACGAAGGACTCAAAATGGTGAGAATTCTCGAAGCTATTGAAATGTCGCTAAGAAAAGGGGGGCAACGCATCAAGCTATGAAGATCCCAATTACTAAACCTAACTTCACCCAAGAAGACGAAGCAAGTATTTTAGACGCCTTAAGATCAGGCTGGGTCACACAAGGACCAAAGGTTCAAGCCTTCGAAGAGGCATTTGCTAACAAGGTGGGGGCACGCTATGCCGTTGCGACAAGCTCTTGCACCACGGCTCTTCACCTGGCTCTCATTGCAGCAGGCGTTTCAGCAGGTGACGAGGTCATTTGTCCGAGTTTTACTTTTATTGCAACCGCAAATGCCATTCTTTATTGCGGGGCTCGTCCCATTTTCATTGATATTGATCCTGAAACATACAATCTTGACCCGAGTCTTTTGCAACGGGCAGTCACTTCACGCACAAAAGCCATTCTTGTAGTTCACCAGGTCGGCTTGCCTGCAGACATGGACCGCATCAATTCCATAGCCGCCAAGCATGGTATCTCTGTGATTGAAGACGCAGCTTGTGCTATCGGTGCCACCTATAAACAAGAGCCCATTGGGAAACCTCACAGCTTTCTGGCATGCTTTAGTTTTCATCCTCGAAAAATTTTGACAACCGGGGAAGGGGGAATGATTACGACCAACGACGAAGACGTTGCCGTCAGACTCAAGCAGCTTCGACATCATGGCATGTCTGTTTCTGATTTGGCGCGTCATCAATCCAAAACCGTGGTGTCAGAAGAATATCGGGAACTCGGGTACAACTACCGTATGTCTGATCTCCACGCCGCTTTGGGTCTGAGCCAGCTTCAACGTCTGGATGAAATCATAAAGAAAAGAAGGGTGCTTGCAGAAACCTACCGCAAAGCTTTTAGTGAAATCAGCTACCTTCGTCCGCCCATCGTGCCAGAGTATGCAGCACACACCTTCCAATCCTACATTTTGCGTCTTCTGCCTGAGGCGCCCATTTCACGTGATGAACTGATGACACAACTCCTCAAGAGAGGGATTGCCTCGCGCCGCGGGATCATGGCCATTCACAAGGAGCCATTCTATGCCAAAGAATACACCGATCTTTCCTTGTCTGCGACGGAATCTGCGATCCGCGATACTCTCATCATCCCTCTTTACTCAGAAATGAAACCGGAGGAACAAAATTACGTGATCTCCAACATTCTGGAATTAGTCGCTCAACCCGCCCGTTGAGGATGACAAATTCAACGCTTCTTCCTTCATTATCCGTGGTGATTCCCGTCCTGAATGAGGAGGACAATCTACCGGCTTTAGCCCAGCGACTCAAAGAGGTCGCGGCTAGTTTACCATCGGATCATTTCGAATTTATCTTTGTGGACGACGGCTCGACTGATCAATCTTATAAAAAGCTCGCGGAGCTTGCTCTCAAAGACAACCGCATCAAAGCCGTGAGGCTTTCGCGCAATTTTGGTTCCCATAGTGCTTGCCTGGCCGGGCTTGCACAGGGCAGGGGACAACGTTTCATTATTATCGCCGCAGACTTACAGGATCCTCCCGAACTGATCTTGAAGCTTGTCACTGCACAAGAAAATGGAGTCGATGTGGTCTGGGCCGTTAGGGAGAAACGCGAGGACTCAAGAAGGGTTCTTTTCTTCGCCCAGTTATACAATCGTTTCATGCGTCGCTTTATTTTTAAAGGATGGCCGGGCGATGGGGCGGATGTTGTCCTCTTGACCCGCCGAGTCCGGGATGCACTTCTGGCAGCGTGTGAAAAAAACACATCTATTTTTTGCCAAATTTTTTGGTTTGCCTTTCCCCAAACTTGCATATCCTATGTTAAGGAAAAAAGAAACGCCGGCAGATCGAAATGGACTTTATCTAAACGCCTTAAGCTGGCCTTTGACTCAGTGATTTCATTTTCGTTTCTCCCGGTCCGGATGATTTCTTATACTGGAATGGTGCTCTCATTAATCGGTTTCTTCTGCGCTGCCGCGATGATCGCTCTTTACATATTCGGCATAAATATCCAAGAGCCGGGATGGGCGTCTCTTATGTGTGCCATACTCATAATATCTGGGATCCAGACCCTCATGCTGGGAGTGATAGGCGAGTACCTTTGGCGGGCCGCCGATCAAGGTAAATCGAGACCTTTCTATGTTGTAACCGAACAAACTGGTTTTGAAATGAATACATCGGGTAGGCATGACCCATTTAACTTCTCCTGATTCTCCTTTATCGAAGAGTTGAACATTCATGAAACTAGCACCTCCGCCGCATTCACTTGTAGAACTGACAGCATGTCCAGTTTGCGGCCTCAATTTGGTAAAACCTCCCCTTTACATCTTGCAGCATTTTAATGTTTATCGGTGCCACTGCGGTTTAGAATTCATCAGCCCCTGCCTCACAGTGCAAGAAATGATATCTATTTATAGTTCCACGCAAGTGCTTCAAAAGACAAATCCAGTCTTGAAGGATTATTATAACTATGACGGATTGGATCCTGAGGGTAAAACCTATCAAGATTATGACAGGGCTCTGAACGAGCTGAGTTCTTTGACGCACTCAGGGAAACTTCTAGAAGTGGGATGCGGTCGAGGCGGTTTACTTCGGCTGGCAAAGCAAAAAGGGTGGGAGGTTTTAGGAATCGATTCGAGCTCTGACAACATAAAGGAAATTCAAAAATATGGCATCCCAGGATTCTGTGAGGATTTTTTAAAGTATGGCCAAACGAACAAATTTGATGTGGTTGTTTTATGGGATTTGATCGAACACCCGACGGATCCAGCAAGATATATTCAAAAAAGCTGGGAGTTACTTAATGACGATGGCCTTCTGGTCATTGCGACTCCGCACTATCCCAATTTACTGTCTATGGCCGCGAAGTGGATTTACAAACTCAGTTTTGGAAAATGCAAGTTTCCGATGAATCAGCTTTATTTTCTTGAGCACACAACTTACTTTAGCGCCAAAGTCCTCCGGCAATTTCTAGAAGCCAGCGGCTTTAATGTAGTAAAAATCTATAAGACCGCTACCGATTTAAAACGCTACAACTTTTCAACATTTTGGCGATTTACAATTTCCATAGCTTTCTGGATTGCGCGCTTATTACAACTTGATAACCGGGTGATTGTGATCGCCCGAAAAAATGCAAGCTAACTTTTTTAAAGAATCACAAACTATGCCTTTTAAATACGATTCCGTTACTTGGGGCGCGGGCTCCATTTCGCAGCAGGAAAAATCTCTGTCCGGAAGAAAACTTGACTACTGTCTCGCCAACTTGCCTGCTCATGGTGGAAAGGTTCTCGAAGTGGGTTGTGCGAGGGGACAATTTATTCGATCCATCAAGCAATATCGGCCAGACATCGAAGCATTTGGCTGTGATATTAACACACAGGCCTTGGAACTCAATGGCCAAGAAGATGCAAATATTTCCTATTCGGCAGGATCGGCATTATCCTTGCCTTTCAAGGATAAATGTTTTGACATGGTCGTCATCTTCGATTTGCTGGAACATCTGGAGGAGCCATCCCTATTTCTTAAGGAAGTGCATCGCGTGCTTCGGGATAATGGGGTTTTACATGCTTACGTACCCTGCGAAGGACAGCCAGGTACGCTTCATTGGTTGCTTTGGAAAATCAAGATTGGCCACGATCTTAAAAAAAAGCATCGAGGCCACATTCAACGGTTTAGCCTCAAGAGTTGCAAGCGTTTGGTGGAAAATGCAGCTCTCACAGTAAAGAATTCGCGATTTAGCGGTTATTGGTTTGAACAGTTACTGGATGTTATTTTTTATGTACTACTGGAGGTTCAATCGATCAACCACGCTCTTTGGGACAGCCATTCGAAGACAAACTCCAATGCTTTTTCTTCTTTCCTCAGGAACCTGGCTTTTGCCATCGGTTATTATGAAACACAATTTCTTCCCCGTCTTCCATTTGCACTTGGACTTCACATCACGGCAGTTAAAATTACCGTTTCATGTGCATACTGACCGAAACAGATAACTCAAGACTCCAAAACCAAAGCATTCGAAAGCTGGCCTGGTAAATATGTCAGGAGGAACTTACCATCTTATTCGCGATGTGCCGCATACAATACCAGAAGGTAGTCTGATCTCACTCCATCCCCAAGTTTCGCAGTTTCTTCATCAATGTAATATTCCCTATCACATACTCCAGGATTACTTTTCAGAAAAAGAGATTCGTTCCTTCGAAGAAGGTCATTTTGAAAATCAAATCACCTGGTGCAATACCATGGATCAAATGGTTAACAACGAAATTGCACCCATGCAAGCACAGGGTGCTTTTCGGCCTTTTTTCCATCATTTGTCGAAATGGAAATACCTATTTGATATTTTTGTTCTATGGGAAACACACCTTGACTATTTTATAACGCGAACCAAGCCAAATAAGATTTTATACTATGAGGCTTCTTCTTATCCTGCATCTAATTATTCGCTTTACTCGCTCCGTGAAAACACAACGCCGTTTTGGAAAGATGTCCTTATATCGGCGTGCCAACGCCATCATATCGAATGCACTATTATCAGCGTAAGTAAAACTAACCCACCACCTTTTCAGCCAGCCTCAAAAGTTTATTTTCAGTCTATCCATGTTGTAGCTAAAACTATTCTTCATTTCTTTAAATTCCATAAGTTTTTTCATTTCGTTGTTAGCCGTTCAAAATCGTCCGTTCTCTTTCTCGATATCGGAGATTATGCCATGGACAATCTTGTTCGTCAGTTAATGAGCTTGCCTATCCGCATTTTTTATATGTCGCAGGGCATGATTCGCGAATTGACGCATTACTTAGAACAACGATCTTATTATCAATCATCGAATAAAAATACTATTTCTCCATTATTTCAAAAGCGCCTTGATAGTTTTTTTCAAAAAATGTTACGCAATGAGAATTGGGTAATTCCAGCTGTTCCAAAGTCTTTTTTACATCTTTCAAAAATATTTATACTTTTTTTGGAAGAATTTCTGACTAAGGAAATGCCGCGAACACTTCAAGATTTTATAAGTATGCGCGATTTTCTCATTCATTCAAAAGTCAAAGCGGTTATCGCAAAAGCAAGTTCCGGCCGCCCATACTGTGTTGCACTGAATGCGGCCGCCTCCCTAGGAATTCCCAGGTCTTGCATTCAACATGCCTGTGGACCCGTGGCAATGTCTGACTGGATTTTTTCAGATCTTGCCTATTTTGATCATTTAGGCACCATGGACGCTTTAACAAAGAATGCATTTAGCCGTTTTTACGAAAATCATTCCGCCTTATTCACCAACAAACCTGTTATCACGGAATCAATTTCTAGCTTGCACAACATTGCAAAATGCCCAAATCAAAGCCGAAGAAAATACAGGCGCATTTTAATTGTACCGATGAAATCATTTGAGGGATTATTGAAGCTGAATAGTTTTTTGTATCCTATTACAACGCATTTTGAATTATTGAAAAACTTAATTTCAGCATGCCGGCATCATCCCGAAATTGAGTTTTTAATAAAACATCCCGGAGGCATTACTTGGCTTGATGATTCCATTGGACCGCTCTTAAAAATGATTCCGAACAGCAATATCCAAATGGTAAAGGGGAAATTACGATCGTACTTTTCAAAAATTGACGCTTGTTTTTGCGATTTTCCATCGACTCCATTTTTTGAGAGCTTAGCAGCGGGCATACCTACCTGTTCGGTATATCCCAGCGCGGCTCATCTCTTCCCTGAAATGAAGGAATTTTTCGGCCCTTGTCTCCTCAGCTTTGATCATCTAGAAGAGATACCGGTTCACTTCAATTATTTTATAAAAGAAGATCCAGCACTTTTTCGCCGCACGCTTCCGTTCGGGCAGGATTCTTCAAAATCAATTATCTCAAAATTCCTTAATCATGATATAATATCTGATGATTCCTCATTGATTACAAACTCGTTTTTTAAAAATAACCCATAAGCTTTGCATTGGTGACATGTGAAAAAGTCTAATGCTTCAACAGATGCCAAAAATCGGTCGAAGGATTACGGAAAACCATTGTACGAGGGAAAATTGCACTACTGTGTTCGTTGCTGCATGCCTGAGACAACCGAGGGAATACAATTTGATGAAATGGGGATTTGCCAGGCCTGTCAATCTGCTGAACAAAAAATGCACATTAACTGGAAGGAAAGAGAGAAATCTCTGCGCGATTTATTCGATTCATATCGTAATAAATCAGGTGATAACTATGATTGCCTTGTCCCCATTAGCGGAGGTAAAGACAGCACTTTTCAGCTTTATGTTGTAACCCAAATCTACAAAATGAAGCCTCTTGCATGCACATTTTCTCATAACTGGTTTAGTGAAACGGGGAAAGATAATCTGAAAACTGCGATCGAAACATTTCAAGTTGATCATGTCATGTTTACTCCCAACCGCGACCTTGTTAACCGACTTGCAAAAGCTTCGCTTTATGCCATCGGGGATTCTTGCTGGCATTGCCACGCCGGAGTCGGAGCTTTTCCACTTCAAGTTGCTGTCAAATACAACATTCCTTTGATTGTTTGGGGGGAGTCGATCTGTGAGTCATCGGGACGAGCCAGTTATTTCAACCCCATCACTCGATTTGATCGCGATTATTTTACCAAGGTCTCTGCCAAGGTATACCCGCAAGCTCTCGTTGGGAAAAACGGACTCACGCGCAAGGATCTTCTTCCTTTTGAGCTTCCTACGCCGGAAGAGATCGAGAAAATAGGCGTAGTCGGAATCCATTTGGGGGACTATATATTTTGGGATGATGAACGCCAAATGGAGTTTGTACGAAATCATTTTGGATGGAAAGAGGGCCATGTAGAGGGAACATATAAAGGCTATAAAAGCGTTGAATGCATTATGCCGGGAGTTCATGATTACTCTAAATTCATTAAAAGGGGGTACGGACGCGGAACTGATCATGCAAGCGCAGATGTTCGTTCGGGACTTTTGACAAGAGAGGAAGCCTTTGAACTTGCCAAGCAAGCGGATACCGCACGCCCCGAGGCACTTGATTACTATCTTAAAATCACGGGCATGACCGAAGATGAGTTTATACGAGTTCTAAAATCTCATCGAACCGGCAATGCTCGTGACTTAGAATTGCCATGACCCAGCCTTATCATTTATCCATTCAGGATGCCGCCGAGCAAATTCGCACGCACAAACTGAGCGTCACAGAATGGGTATCTTCATGCCTTGCTCGTATCGCGGAAATCGACCCAATACTAAAAGCTTGGGTCTATTTGGATCCTCAAAAAGCAAGGGAACAAGCTTCTTTAATCGATCAAGCATTATCCTCATCAATACCTGCGCAACAGCAGCTTTGGGGAGCGCCCATAGGCATTAAAGACA
This sequence comes from uncultured bacterium, assembly GCA_964460795.1. Classification (GTDB taxonomy): domain Bacteria; phylum Omnitrophota; class Omnitrophia; order Omnitrophales; family Aquincolibacteriaceae; genus CAZOOM01. The sequence goes on from CAYWRU010000060.1 coordinate 11,299, forward strand.
TCTTTAATACAACCGATATGCCCACCTGCATGGGCAGTCCGCTTTGGGCTGGATTTACCCCAGGCAATGATGCCCGTATTGTATTTTATTTGCGAGAAAATCTAGGCATAATCCTTGGAAAAACCTCCACTGCTGAGTTTGCAGTTCATGCTCTAAGCGAAACGCTGAATCCATACGACTTCTCTAAAACGCCAGGAACATCTTCTTCGGGTTCCGCCGTAGCAGTTGCAACAGGAATGTGCCCTGCTGCGTTAGGATCCCAGACCGCAGGCTCAATTATTCGTCCGGCAAGTTTTTGTGGAATTTATGGATACAAACCTTCGTTTGGTTTGATTCCGCGAACCGGCACTCTGAAAACAACCGATACGTTAGATACCATTGGTTTTTTTGCTCGCTGCGTTAAAGATCTCGAGATTCTTCTTGATGTTCTTCGCGTCCATGGTTCCAACTATCCGTATATTTATTCGCGAATGGATCAGAATCCCCACCACCGATCGGAAGGTCAACCATGGAAAATCGGCCTGGTAACAACACGGACTTCTGAGTTCGCTGAGGATTACGCCCAGAAAGAATTCACTGATTGGGTGAATAAATTGTCAAGAATGCCCAATTTGAGCATTGAGCCAATTACGCTCGATGGCAAATTCGATTCAGCGCATGATATCCATGCAGTCATCTATGAAAAAACCTTAGCGTACTATTTTAAGGAGGAGTTTAAGCAAAATCAGTTAATCAGCGAAATACTGCGTAACATGATTCAACGGGGAAACAGATTAGCCTTAACAGATTATCTGCACGCGCTCAACCAGCAAAAAGAACTGGCCTCAAATTTAGACTCGCATCTTAGTGAATTCGATATATTAATTACTCTTTCAACAGCGGGAGCGGCTCCCGATCGCAAAGTGCTAGAAAAAGAAGACAGCTGCTTACTTTGGACTCTTTGTGGCGTTCCTGCGATGAGCATTCCTTTATTCAAAAGCCCGGCCGCACTACCTTTTGGACTTCAGATTGTTGCGCGTCGTTACAACGATGGATTGCTATTTGATTTCGCGAAACACCTTCTAAAGGCTGGTCTCATTTCTGACAGCACCGTATTTTCACCTCAAAGGCTAACCTGACATTAGGTGTTAAAGATTCTTGGTGATCTCATATGAAATTATTAATCGTCATCCCTACCTACAATGAACGGCCCAATATCGAACGCCTGCTCGCGCGATTGATTAACATGAGGACTGATATCCAAGCTCTTGTAGTGGATGATGGCTCACCAGATGGAACAGCATCCGTCGTAAAAAAAATGGCCGAGCGCGAATCAAGAATCCACTTACTTGAGCGCAAGGAGAAAAATGGAATTGGCCCTGCATACATTGCAGGATTTAAATGGGGGCTAGAAAGAAATTTTGATGTTTTTATTGAAATGGATGCCGATTTATCCCATCGCCCTCGATATCTCCCTAAATTTATCGAATCCATTCAAAATTGTGACGTGGTTATTGGATCCCGGTGGATGAAGGGTGGGGGAATTGCGAATTGGCAGTTCCATCGAGTCTTGCTGAGTCGATTTGCAAACATCTATTCACGTTTTATATTAAATGTTCCCATTTTTGATTTAACCGGAGGCTATACCGCATATCGCCGAACGGTTCTAGAAGCTATCAACCTTGATCAAATCCATTCGGATGGCTACTGTTTTCAAATTGAAATGAAATACCGTGCCGTCCAAAAAAAATTCCGCATCACGGAAATACCCATTTGGTTTACGGATCGCAAAGCCGGAGATTCAAAAATATCCCGTCATATCGTTTACGAGGCCCTGATTATGGTTTGGCGTCTGCGTTTTTCACGTCACAAGCTTGTTTAGCCACCCCTCTATTATGTTATATTTTGACTACTAGTGGAACCTCTTGACAATCAAAAGTCAGCTAGATAAACTCTGCGCATGGAAATTAAATCTAACGAGCTCTATACCCCTAAGGAAGCCCAGGCGCACCTACGAGTAAGTTCCAGCACCATGACACGGTTAATTAAAAAAGGGTTGATCCGTGCTGCAAAGGTTGGCAAGCAATATCGGATTCTTGGAAAAGAAATTCTTCGATTAATATCCCCTAAACTGGAAGACAAGGTTGGTAAAGCTTATAACAAATCACGTAAATGGCTTCACAGCGACATGGACGAACCTCACACAAGCCAGCAACGACGATCCAATGATGATAAAAAATAAAACTATTCCTTATGGAAAACAGTGGATTGGAAACGAAGAAATCCGGGCTGTGGAGAGCACACTCCGTTCTGATTTTTTGACCCAAGGTCCCTTGGTAGCCAAATTTGAGCGCTCCCTTGCAACAAAAGTTGATGCGAAATATGCGGTAGCTGTTTCCAGCGGCACGGCGGCCCTGCATCTTGCCGCTTTGGCTTTAAATCTTGGCCCGAATGATGAAGTGATTACTTCCCCCATAAGTTTTGTAGCAACAGCTAATGCAGCTCATTATGTGGGAGCGAAACCAGTTTTTGCTGATATTGACCTTGAAACACAGTGCATTGACCCGCTTGAAATTGAAAAAAAAATCACGCCAAAAACTCGGGCTATTTTCTTTACAGATTTTGCAGGTCATCCCGCTGAACTGAGGAAGATCCGCAAAATTGCTCACAAGTATAAGCTAAAAATTGTCGAAGATGCAGCCCATGCCCTGGGTGCAGTTTATTATGGCTCAAAGGTTGGTTCTTGCCGCTATGCGGACATGAGCATTTTTAGCTTTCACCCCGTGAAGCATGTTACAAGCGGAGAAGGGGGTGCGATCACAACAAACAACCGAAAGCTATATGACCGTCTTTGCGAACTGAGAAGCCACGGAATAACCCGTGATCCAAGAAAGCTGATTAAAAAAAATGTCGGCCCGTGGTATTACGAAATGCAGACCCTTGGTTTTAATTATCGACTTACGGATATTCAAGCCGCTATCGGTCTTGAGCAACTTAATAAACTAGACCTCTTTTTGGCGAGACGCCGCAGCATCGCAAAGCTTTACCAACAGGCTTTTAAAAATTTGGGGCAGCTCATTCTTCTCCCTGTAGAACGCCAGAAAATAAAACACGCTTATCATCTATTTGTGATTCGCTTGACCGGAAAGCTGATGAATTGCCGAAAAGACATTTTTGAAAGACTTCGTAAGATTGGTCTAGGTGTTCAAGTCCATTATATTCCCATTCCCGATCAGCCATTTTATCGTCAGTTGGGATACAAAGGGTCGAATTTACCTAAAGCTCAAACTTATTATCGCTGTGCTATTTCCATACCCATGTATCCTGCCATGAAAAATGAGCAGATCCGATCAGTGATTAACGCCGTAAAATCTGTTATCCAACACTGCCACCCCATCCCCAGGAGAGACTATCATGACAAAAGAGACTGACTTCTTAAATGGAAAAACTATTTTAGTAACCGGAGGAACAGGATCATTCGGCAAGCACTTTATCCAAACCGCGCTCCAGCAACATGCATTTAAAAAACTCATTGTTTTCAGCCGAGATGAACTCAAGCAATTTGAAATGCAAAAAGTAATATCGGATCCTCGAATACGCTTCTTTATTGGAGATGTACGTGATCCTGAACGGCTTCATCGAGCCTTTTACGGAGTTGACATTGTTGTTCATGCCGCCGCGCTGAAACAAGTGCCAACCTGCGAGTACAATCCGATTGAGGCCGTTAAAACCAATATTTTAGGCGCCCAAAATATTATCAATGCCGCAATTGATCATGGAGTCAAAAAGGTCATTGCCCTCAGCACTGATAAAGCTGCAAATCCCATCAATCTTTACGGCGCTACTAAGCTATGTTCTGACAAACTTTTTATTGCCGGCAATGCTTACGCAGGGGACAGCCCGACTAAATTCAGTATCGTACGCTACGGGAATGTCATTGGCTCACGCGGTAGTGTAATTCCGGTATTTCAAGAACAAGCAAAAAATGGCGTTTTAACTATTACTGATCCGAAGATGACTCGTTTCTGGATTACTCTCGATCAAGGTGTCCGCTTTGTTCTTGACTGCCTCAATATCATGCACGGAGGAGAGCTATTCATACCAAAGATTCCCAGTATGAATATTATGGATCTTGCTAAGGCTATCACTGCGCATTGCAAATTTAAGCATACGGGTATTCGACCGGGCGAAAAACTCCACGAAGTCTTACTCCCTAAAGGTGAAGCATGCCGGGCCTTAGAATTTAAGAATATGTTCATTGTCGAACCCAGCAAGGAGTCTTTCGAAGAGGGCCGGCACAAGGGCGGAAAACAAGTAAATTCTGATTTTGAGTATGCAAGTAATACAAACAAAAAATGGCTTACTGTTAAACAGCTAAAATCAATGATCAAATCATGAGATTTATTGGTTTCGTTCAAGCCCGCATCGGCTCAACGCGTCTCCCGGGAAAAGTTATGCTGGATATTGGCGGCAGACCTATGGTTTGGCATGCCTGGAAAAGAACATCTGCCTCGCGCTATTTAGACCAAACAATCATCGTGACCTCATCTCAATCCGGGAACGAACGAATCACAAAGTTTGCAGAGGAAAACAACATTCCATATTTTGCTGGTAGTGAATCCGATCTACTTCAGCGTTATCATGACGCAGCGCTAAAATTTAAGGCGGATGTCATCCTGCGTGTTACAGCCGATTGCCCCATGGTTGATCCCGATCTTATCGATGATTTGATCCTGGCCTTCAAAGAATCAAGAACCCCATTGGATTATATTTCCAATTCGAGACCCAAGTCGACTTACCCGCACGGTCTCGATGTGGAGCTTTTCACCGTACAAGCCCTTTATCGCGCCCATCAAGAAATTACAGACCCATTTCGAAGAGAGTGGCTTACTACTAATTTTTTTGAACATCCTGAACTTTATAAAATCAAAACATTGATGGCCCCCGAAGACCTATCGCATATCCGATTAACGGTGGATTATCAAAGCGACTTGGATCTTGCGCGAAAAATCTTTAGCGAACTTTACCGCGAAGGCCAAGTATTCCGGCTCAAAGAAATTTTGTCGTTACTCGAAAAAAAACCTGAACTTATGGAAGCGTGTCGAATGCAAGACCGGCATGAAAGCTACACCAGTGAAATCGCAAAACGAGGAGGCCGTTCATGATACACCCCTTTATCATTGGAAAAAAAATCTATCTCCGGGGACTTGAAAGAAATGACCTCTCAGGCAACATGTTCCAATGGGCCAACGACCCCGAAGTCACTCATTTTATGTTCATGGGTATTAAGCCCAACACGCTTGAAAATCTTGAAGCTGATTATGAATCCTTAAGTAAAAGTGACAAAGATTTCGTTTTCGCCATCATCGACAAGAAAACCGATCGTCACATCGGTAATGCTGGGCTCTATGCCATCAACTGGATCTCCCGCAGCGCCGAATACCGGATCATTATCGGTGAAAAAAAGTATTGGAATAAAGGCTATGCACAAGAAACGGCTGCGCTCATTTTGAAATATGGTTTTGATAAGCTGAACCTCAATAAAATCTGGCTCGGCGTCAATGCGTCCAATAAAGCAGGTGCTGCCTCTTACAAAAAATCTGGATTCGCCGAGGAAGGAATATTGCGTCAAGAAATTTACCGCAATGGCCAGTACTACGATGCCGTTCGGATGAGTATTCTTCGTAAGGAATTTTATGGCAAAAAAAATTAGGGCTGCCCTTGTCGGATGCGGCAGAATCGCAAGCCTCTTTGCGGCTGACCAAAAACGCAAGGGGATCGTTACCCACGCCCAGGCCTATCTCGCTCGCAAAGACGTGAACTTGGTCGCCGCCTGCGATCTGGACGCCGCTCGGCTAGATGACTTTTCCAAACGTTGGGGCGTGAAACACACCTACACCGATTTCAGAGACATGCTCCGGGAGCAGAACCCCGACATGGTCACAATCGCAACGCCGCCGTCCTCTCATTTCCAATTAGCGCAAGCCGCGATCCTCCACGGTGTCAAAATTATTTTCTGTGAAAAACCTGTTGCGGCGAAACTCAGCGAAGCCGATGAACTTGTGCGACTTGCCGCCCGCAAAAAAGTCTGTTTTGCAGTCAATCATTCCCGGCGCTGGGACCTTTTAGAGCAAAAAATTTTTCGAATGATCCACAGCGGAAAAATCGGTAAAATTCAAACCATCGACGGTTATTACACCGCAGGCATTGCCAACACCGGCTCTCATTTAATCGATCTTCTTCGCATGATCACCGGAGACAGGATCCTCTCTGTCCAAGCCTTCGATAATGGCCTAACCACCGCCCAAGATCCCACTCCGGATGTTTGTTTGCGTATGAGCGGAGGTTATCAGTGTTTCCTTCACGGACTTCGCACCGAATCGTTTCTGATGTTTGAAATAGATGTCTACGGCTCCAAAGGCCGCCTCCGGATCACCCAAAGCGGGTTCGATGTCCAGTTATGGCAAAGCGTACCCCATAAACAATTCTCTGGCTATCGACATCTGATGCCCGTAAAACATTCCTTGGGCGCCGGCTACCAAAATGTTTTAGCGAATGCACTCGATAATATTCTCAAAGCTTCTCAGGGTAAGGCAGATCTTCGCTCGACTGCTGAAGACGGTCGTCAGGCCCTGGAAGCTATCTGCGGCATCCGTGAATCCTTACGAAATCATGGGAAAATTGTTGAATTGCCGGTCAACAACCGCAATCTTTAATCCAATTCCATCGAGAACTGACAATGAACTCTGCACTCGCATTACTGGGCGGCGAAAAAACAAGAACTCAGCCTTTTGCCGTGCATCCATTTATCGGCCAGGAAGAAAAAGATCTTGTCCTTGAGGTTTTGAATCAAGGGCAACTTTCCGGGTTTGTGGCTCAGCCCGGGGCGGCTTTCCTTGGGGGCACCAAGGTTCGCCAACTCGAACAAATGTTTGTCGATTATTTTGGTGCGCGTTTTGCCGTAGCCGTCAATTCGGCAACCGCAGGACTTCATGCCGCACTGGCAGCGCTTGGGATCCGGGAAGGGGATGAGGTTATTGTTCCGCCGTACACGATGTCCGCCACCGCAGCCGCGATCCTGATGCAGCGCGCAAAGCCTATTTTCGCAGATATCGATCCGATCACCTTTTGCATCGACCCCAAGGACATCGAAAAGAAAATCACGCCCAAAACAAAAGCCCTGATGGTTGTTCATCTCTTTGGCGCGCCTGCGGACATGGATCCCATTCTGGCCCTCGCAAAAAAATTTAAGCTAGCCGTGGTGGAAGATTGCGCTCAGTCTCCCGGAGCTATTTACAAGGGAAAAAGGGTCGGAACACTGGGAGATGTCGGCATTTTCAGTTTCAACCAGCATAAAATTATTACCACCGGAGAGGGCGGAGTTGCCATCACCCAAAATGAAACACTCGCGCTACGCATGCAACTAGTTCGTAATCATGGGGAAGTGGTCACGGGAAAAATGGAAGTTATCCATGATGACATTATCGGCTGGAATTACCGCATGACGGAACTCGAAGCCGCAATTGGTATTCCTCAATTTGCTCGCCTAGATTCCTTAACCCAACAGCGGATCCATCTGGCTGATTATCTGTCGTCAAAACTTTCCAGCATTGAAGGTCTTATGGTTCCAGGAGCGATAAAAGACTGCAAACATGTTTACTTTACTTACCCTTTCAAACTTGATGAAAAATTACTCGGAATTGATCGCGCTACTTTCTTAAAAGCCTTGCTTGCTGAAGGAATTCCATGCGCTGGCGGATATGTTCGTCCCATCTATTATGAGCCTATTTTCAAAAAACTTTGTCCTAATGCGCACTGTCCAGTTGCCGAAAGAATGCATTTCAAAGAGTTATGTCTGCTGCCTATTTGCCGGCATCCTCATACTCAACAGGATATGGATGACGCCATAAGCGCCATTAAAAAAATCCTATCAAATCTTTCACATCTCAAGAATTATGCATAAAATACGCGCTCTCATCCTGACTGAAGGCGGTCGAGAAATGGGTTTTGGACACATCACCCGTTCTCTTGCCCTGCATCAGGCATTTAAAGAGGAAGACATCCAATCAACAATTTGGGTAAGGGGAGATCCATCCCTCAAGCATCTCTTTAAAGGCAAATTAGACCTCGTATCGGACTGGCTCAAAACTAAATCGAAAACAAAAAGCATGATTAAAGATTCCGATATCGTGGTGATTGATTCTTACCAGGCACCTTTAAATTTTTTTCGTCATCTTTCTGGTCAATGCCGATTACCAGTCTATTTGGATGATTATAAGCGCCTTCAATACCCTCCTGGAGTTATCATTAATGGCTCCATGGGCGCTGGAACTCTTCACTATGCCAACCAAATAAGAAATTCACATCATCTGCTTGGCATTCAGTACGCTCTTTTGC
>CAYWRU010000061.1:0-19619 GCA_964460795.1 uncultured bacterium
TGAGTGTATCGACAAACCCAAATACACTCACTTTTAAAAAACACGAATTATTTTAGACTGAAACCATAAGAATTCGATTTCGACGTTCCCACCTATTTTTGGAGTGGGAACGCATCGGAAAAACTTCAAAATTAAAATTTGGTTTTGGAAAAGTTCCATATAACTTTCTCTGCAGATTAATTCGTGTTTTTTAAAAGTGAGTGTATTTGGGTTTGGCGATACACTCACTTTCCAAAAAAAAAATTTGGACTTTTTTGGGGGTGGATTTCTCTAGATGACTTTCCGTACCCCCTCCATACATTTTGAGTGGGGTTAGTCTGAAACTCTATCTCGGCTCCAGAAGCCTGTGAAGGTTCTAGCTATGGTTATTCTTGATTTGATGTAACTTCGAAATCGAAATTTATTATGAGGTTTAAGAGCCTGAAATTGTTTATTTCAGTGGATTTTATTTTTGAAAACAGATAGTATGGAGGGGGAGACGGAGAAGGGCGGGTGCTTTTTTATGATAGATTTTGAGGCGCGTGGCCCGTCGATGCGGCTGCACGGCGTGAACGCGGTCGGGATCGTGGCCTTTAGCAAAAGCGGCGAGGAGGTAGGGGCGTATGGGAGCGGGATTGCGGCCGCGGAAGGACAGACGTTTGACGAGGACACGCAGAAGTTCTGGGACAAGAACCCCGAGGCGCTCGAGTGGACGGTGAAGAACGCGAAGCCCGCCGAGCAGGTTGCGGGCGAGATCGTTGCGTTCCACGCGGACATGCAGGCCCGGTTCGGCGAGGTGGTGTGGCTCGGCTGGCCTGCGGCGTACGACTGGTCGCGGCTTGTCGCATTTCTCGACGCGCACCTTCCGGGCGGGACGCCGGCAGCGATCGGGTTCAAGGCGGAGTGCGTGTCTTCGATGGCCAACGCGCTGAGAATCAGCGCGGGGATGGACAAGAAGCCGTCGCCGGAAAGCCTGGGCTTCGAGAACCCCGCGGCGCACAACCCCGTTGCGGACGCGCGCGTGCAGGGCTTTGCGTTCTTCGAGGTGGTGCGCCGGCTCGGTCTGGTGCGCGATCAAAAGAATTAAACGCCGTTCGATTTATTTTCAGCCGCCGCGAGCGCGCTCTCGTATGCCAGGCTTGCGGTGGACAGCGCCGCGCGGGCCACGAATACGACGCCCGTCCAGCCAAGCGTGTAGACGCGGGTTGACGCCCACAGCGCCCAGTCAAACATGCGATACACGTCGTCGATCGTGCGCGATCCGAGCCATTCCCACGCAGCATATAGGTATGCGGCAGATGCGTCCACTGTCTCACTCGGCATGATGATGATAGCGAGCAGCGCCAGAATGATAAGTGCGAAGAAGAGCAGCATGACCAGCATCACTAGTACCAGAAGTAACATGTCCAGCGCGCGCTGCAGCAGGCCTTTTGCGCGGCGGTAGATGGCGCCGATCACCGCGGCCGGGATGTCGTAGACGAAAAAAAGGACGAGCGTTTTCCAAGCGCGCGCCGCCCGCCATAAATAATCCATCTTGTCGAATGGGCGCGTCGGAGGATTCACTGTGGGCCGAGTTCCGCCGCTTCCAGCACCGCGAGAAGCCGCCGGACGCGCCGCCAAAGATCGATCCACTGCTATGCGCCATCTTCCAGCAGGGCAAGTCAGCTGCGAGCTGCGAGGGGCGCTGGTGCAGCATGGCGTGCCGCCAGCAGGGCTGGATCATCGAGGCGGACGCGGCGGCCGGGCTGTGGTGCTGCACGCACCACGGCTACATGCACGTGTGCACGAAGAGCAACTGCGACGTGCAGTTCACCGACATCAACGGCGTCACGATCTGCGTCATGTCGCGCCAGCCGCTGTCGCACGACTTTGTGCACATGAACGGGTTCACGCTGCACGACCCGATCGAGCACAACCGCGTTGCCGACCGCGCGGCGCACGCGGCGAAGCACCGCCGCAAGAAGATGCGCGGCGACCCCGTGGGACACCGCAAGCTATCGAACACGCGTGCCGTGCTCTACGGCATCGTCGCGTGCTTCTTCGGCAATGACGACGGCCGCCGCGCCATCATCGAGAAGCTGTCCGAGCGCGCCACCAGCAACTTCCGCGCGCGTCTGCAGAAGATGCAAAAGGCGACCGAAGTGCGCGTGCGCCGAAAGAAGGACGGGCAGATCACGGTCGCGGCGGACATGTGCCGGCTTCCTAGCGAGGACGAGGTGCGCGAGATGCTGCACGCGGTGCTCGAGCCACTCGATCCCGTGTGCGGCGTGTATCCGTGGCCGCAGCCGATCGAGGTGCTGCGCCCGCTTGGTTGCGACGCGGATGCGCGGCGGCGCGCGGAGAGCTGGCTGGTGATGACGGTCGCGAAGATGTGGGACTTCCTCGAGCGGCGGCGCGTGTCCGTCAACGCCATCTCGGAGTTCCACTCGTTCTGCGTGTTTGTGGTGTTCCGGGCGGCGGCGGGGCAGCCGGTCGAGTACGTGCTGGACGGGCGGAAGGACGTGCTCGTGCCCGTGCACCCCGACGCGGCGCGGTGCGGCGTGCCGATGGAGTGGATCAAGGCGATCTCGCACCTGTCGACGCCGGAGATCCGCATCGAGACGTCGAACTACAGCGCGGGGTGCGAGATTCTGCAGCGCATGCTCGACGATCTCGTCGGGAAATTTAAAGCGGACGCGTATTTTGACCTGCGCGAGGCGATGTATAGTATCCATAGCCGGTGCGATGGCAACGAGCTGCCAGAGGACGTGGGCGACGCCGAGCGATCGGAGTCTGTTTCGGAGTCTGATGAAGGACCCGCCGAGTTCGACGAGGGAGAGGAAGACGAGTAAGTCGCGCGCGCGCGCCAAGACGACGGAGCAGATGGTGGAGGAGCTGCGCAGGCACGCCGAGGCGCGCGCCCCGTCCGCGACCGCGGTGCACCGGCGCACATTTTGCCGGTGGTTCTCGGCAATGCATCGCGTCGACCCCGGCGTCGTGCTGTTCGGCATGCTCGAGCGGCGGCCCGGCCAGTTCTACGTGGCGATCGACAGCGCGCCGGACGGCACGGACTGGCAGGTCGCGGTGTGCGACAACCCGTTTGTGTGGAACAGCGACTGCAACCAAACGGCGGAGACAGTGCGCATACTGCGCGGGTTCCACCGCTTCGAGACGCGCGCGGCCGCCGAGCGCTTCCGCGCGATGATTCAGGCAAAAATAAAGACGGAGTAGCATCGTTGGTATTCTGGCGAATAAATGATTAACTTCGGATGTTTATTGTTTGCAGTTTGTGGCGCTGACAAACTTACTGGAGGGCCAACCTCGAGCGCAAGTCCTCAATGCTGTAGTACGTCCCGTCGTGCTCCGTGGGAACCTTTGACTCGTCCAAAGTTTGCAAAGCGACAAGAAAGCCGCCTGCGAACGTGTAGCAGCGCACACGGACATGGGTTTTGTCATCGTCGCGCGGATCGGAGCCCAATACTTTTGCCAAAGGACTGATCGGAATTGTCACCGTCGTCAGCGTTTCCATGTTCAAAGCGAGAATGGTCGAAGCTTCGTGCTTAAAAACCTTACCGCGCAGATTTTGGACGAAATACCCACACAATGAGATATCCCGACACTCTGCGAGGTCGAACTGTTTGGAAATCACCGATCCCCCATTGGATGGGTCATAAATAAACTGAACGTAATCCTTTTTCCAGTATATCACCTCATCGCGGATGGAAGGAGACAAGTCGCGCCACTTAATTTTGACCATCTTCTTAGTTTCGAGATTGTATGCGCGAATCCATAGCTCATACCTGTCTGCCCAGTTAGTAGACTCCGGCAGTAAATTACGAAGGGCCTTCAGCGCACCAAAAGCCCTTTTGCATACAGATTTAGCATCCATGGATCGCATCTGACGGAATGCTTCTGCTAAAACAGGAATCCATATAGAAATTAAAACAAGGACAGGCCAACCCAACGAGAAAAGGACTATAAAATCCCATTCGTTGTTTTTGGGCGGCGCGAGCGGTTCGGGGGTTTCTTGAATATGGAGAACGCACGAATCGCGGAGGATGCGCCCATCTGTGTGCAGAAAGCAACGGATGAACGTCTTGTCCGAAACCACATCTGAGACGTTGTAATACGGGATGCCTCCTACTTTCCACGCGGAGTTTGCACAAAAGCTGCCCGACTGCAGTGGGGACGGGAAAGTTACATCGACGAGTTGATCGGCGAAGCACATGCTGCCCGCGCTTTGTTTGCACACGATCGGGCCTCCTTGCAGAATCGTTCTGTTCGTCGACACCACTTGGTGACCGGAATACTCGCTGGTCCAGCACATCGGGCTCACGAACATGGAGTTGAATTGCGCATTATCTTTCTCGAGCGAAACGTATCCCGCGATCAAAAGGTCGTACTTCACTTTATCAACCTTGTCCGCATTCGATACACCATAATACACCACCCAACACATCATGGACATGAGAATAGATGCAACAATCACAGTGACACAAGGCAATGCCGCGCAAATGACGGCGTTTGGACCCGGGACCGGTGTCTGTCTCTTCATGGCATTGCTTCTCGAGCGTGGAGCGCGGTTCGGAACTTGCGGTGTTACTCCCCCAGTTTCAGACATTATTCAAATAATAATTTCAATGTAGAATGCCAAAGTTGGGAACGAATTGAAAATTTCACAATTTCTTTTTGTGGGAACGCGTTCCCAATACATTTGGCACTTCAAAACTTAAATGGAACGTTCCCATAATTTGCCAGCATTTCATATCAATCGTTAAAATTATAGAATTTATCATAAAATATAAATCATGAGCGAAGGGAATGAGAATGCTGCTTTAAAAAAGACCCTCGAATGCGCGGAATTGATTGGTCAGAACTGTGTCAGCGTTCTGCGGCAACGCGCTACCGTCTGGGCTGGATACACGGATGTCATAAAATCGTTCGCTATCGATATGGAAGTGGACGATCCCTTGATCATGGCATCTGCTATCCTGTTTCCGTGTGTTTTGCTTGGCAACTTGACGCTGAGGGGGGTATTTGACGTGTTTGGTCAAGAGACTGCGTATGTGATTAAACAGATGTTGGAAATCGAGATTTTCCACACGAACGCCGAGCACGACGTGGCGATCGAGGAGTTCAAAAAGTCCACATACACCACGAAGGTCGCGTGGGCGCTCTATGCGATAATGCAGATGCACCGGCTGCGTCTTCTCCCGGGGCAGCGCGTATTTCCGATCGTCGATTTGTGCTATCTGGCGCATGTGTTTCTGATCGCAGACACGAAGCTGATCCCCGAGGAAATCAACGCCAAGATCATCGAGTGTGTGAAGGAGACGTCGCCGTCTTCAGATGAAATTGTGTGGACAGCCGAGTTCGCGCGCAACGCCATCAAACAAGCATACGAGGTTCACTTTCTTTTCGTTCAATAAATTACATTATATGCTATTCCAGACGAGTATGCGTATTTCGGGGCTGAGCCCACATCCGGGAAGCAGCGTGACGTTATGCCCCGCCTCCGTGTAGTCGGACGGACTATAGTGGCACGCGGGACGGTTGCGCGACAGGCAATGCATCTCCATCAGACACACCGACACCAGCTCCGAGCAGAACGTCGTCTCCGGCTTCTTGCCGCCGATGCCAAGCAGCCGGAGCAGCCACACCGCCGACTCCGACGCGCCCTCCGTCAGACTGATCGGGTCTGCGTCGAACTTGTGGTCTTTGTAGCGGTGCATGATGCGCTCGACGGTCCTGTTGTGGCGCATGCCGCCCGCGCTGTTGCGCCGCCAGCGGATCGAGAAGCCCACCTCGTCGAGGTAGTGCCGGATGCGCTTCTGCGCCGGCACGCACATCGGCCCGCCCTTCACCGTCCCCGTGATGCGGTCGACGAAACCCTCCTCCTTCGGCGTCGACTCGTATATCCACAGCCCATCCGGCCCGGCCGCGTCGCGGTAGAGCAGCGCCACGTGCGACGCCGTGCTCCACGTGCTGAAAGTCTGGATGAACGACGGGATGTTGTCGGAGGTCATCAGCAGGATGTCGCCCGTTTGCGCGTCGCGCAGGAAGTCCTCGAGCGCCACCACCTCCGTGTTGCGCATCAGCAGCCCGAACTCGACCATCCGCAGGAACCCCGGCAGGTTGTGCGGCACGTGGTGCGCCTGGAAGATGCTCTCTAGAAAGCGCACAAGCGATTCCCATCTGCCCATTTTTCACACGCGGATGGGCAGCAAATCGCAGCCATATCCAAATGTTTTGAATCGCGAACGCATATCGCGCGCGCCCGCTGCCGTCAAATGCGGTTTATCCGGCTCATTTTTGCAATTCTGGTCGCGCACGCACTCGCCGCGCCGTTCGTCCCGCTCGACGTCGATGCGGAGCGCGGCACGGGCGCGCCGTCGAACCGCGTCGTCCGGCGGTTTGCGTCCGCCGAGACCGCGCAGGAGTTCGCCCGGCTGCGCGGCCTGACGTACGACGGCCCCGCGCACCCCGGCTCGCCGTTCTACGTGTTCCACGTGCACGAGCACTCCGCGATGCGCTCCGAGGCCGGCGAGCCGCTCGAGATGGAGCCGGTCGTGCGGCGCTTCCCGCGCGGCATTTCTGATCCCGAATCCGCCCACTTCCGCCGCGAGGTCACCGGCGAGGAGCGCCAGTGGAATCTGCACCACGACAGCTTCTACGGCCCGCACCGAATCCACATCAACGCGCGCGAGGCGTGGCAGATGGGCTACACCGGCCGCGGCGTCAAGGTGCTGCTCGTCGACGACGGCGTGCAGGCCGACCACAAGGACATCGACGGGGCCGTGATCGCGTCATGCAGCGGCAGCATGATCCCAGACGCGCCCGACCCCGACGACTTCCAGCCCGCGGTCGACGCGCGCGGCCGGATCGACGAGTGGCACGGCACGGCGTGCGCGAGCATCATCGCGGGGCGCAACGACAGCGAGCAGTACTGCGGCGTCGGCGTGGCGTTCGAGTCGAAGCTGTGCGTGCGCAAGATTCTCGACGGCCGGCACGAGGTCGTCGACTCGAAGGAGGCGCTTGCGTTCGACTGCGCCAGCTGCGACGTCATGTCGGTGTCCTACGGGCCGGACGACACCGCGCACCAGCTCGTCGCGCCCGGGCAGTCGGCGCAGTACGCGCTGTATCGCATGGCAACGGAGGCGCGGCGCGGGCTCGGTGTGTCGATCTTCTGGGCCGGCGGCAACGGCGGCGACTCCTACAACATGGACACGGCGAACGGCGACGGCTACGCCAACTCGATCTACGTGAACGCGGTCGGCGCCGTGAACGACGCGCGCACGGTTGCCTACTACAGCGAGCCCGGTGAGAACATCATGTTTGCCGCCCCGTCGAACGGCGGCACCAACGGCATCTACTGCGCGTTTGCGACGGGCTCGAAGATGGAGTGCTTCGGCGGCATGGGCGGAACGTCGGCCGCGGCGCCGGAGCTGGCGGGCCTCGCCGCGCTCGTGCTGTCGGCCGTCCCGACGCTGACCGCGCGCCAGCTGCAGCACGTGCTGATTCTGTCGACACAGGAGCGCATGAAGGACGAGGCCATCTACAGCCGCGATCACGACGACGGCGGCTTCTTTCTCGGAAACAACCGCGACAAGTTTCCGTGGGTCGTCAGCAAGAGCGGACTGGCGCACTCGGCGCTGATCGGGTTCGGTGTGCCCGACGCGGCGCGCGCCATCCGCGTGGCCAAGCGCACCGACATGTACTGGAAGAACCTGCCAGTGCAGCACGCGGCCGCGAAGGCCGTGCGCGTTGGCGACGGACAGCTGCCGGCCGGGAACACGCTGATCTTCGACGTCGACGTGGCCGCGATGCGCGAGCTCGTGTTTCTGGAGCGCGTGCAGCTGCACGTGTCGCTGGACGCCCCGGCGCAGATCAAGACGATCCGCATCGAGGTCGAGTCGCCGGGCGGCACGACGTCTGCGGTGTGGACGGAGACGAAGCACTTCCAGACGAACATGCGCTGGGTGTTCTCGAGCGTCAAGTTCTGGAACGAGCGCGTGGCCGGCTCGTGGAAGGTGCGCGTGATCAACACGGGCGACATGCGCGCCGCGATCCACAGTCTGACCCTGACGTTCCACGGGTTCGCTGACGTGCTGACGGGGCGGAGCGACGGCCTGCTGCACGACCCGATCTTCGTGCCGGGGCAGACGACCTCGGACATGCGCGAGCTGCTGTAATGTAAATTGTCAAAAGCTTTATTCGTTCGTCGTCATATGGGAGCATCGTGTCTTCATACTCAATGCCATTTTGCTGGTCGTTCTCGATTCCGGCGAGCCACACCTCGAAGCCGGGGTCTCCCGTGACTTCCTCCGCAAAGACAGCATTTATTTTGAGCCCGACCTTCCTGACCAGCGGATCAAATATGTTTTGTGCCACTTCGCTGGGCACGAGGATGCGTGATAAAATGGGCGGTTTGTATGGAAATATGTTCAAATCCACGCAACTTAACGGCACACATTGCTCCGTCAGTTTACTCGGATTATGCAGAAACCAATTTGTTTTTTCTCTACGAATACGATTGCGAAGAAGCCCCTTTTCCCACAAAAATTCGGAAATGTCTCGCCGCTCTTCGTCGCAAACTTCGATGTCTGGAACGATGGTTTTCGAATTGCGGTTTGACTCGAGATATGTAACATATCCCCACACATACCCAGAGGCATAAAGCAACTCGAGCAGATACGGGACGCCTTTGTCCCAGAACTGCATAAGGTTTCCAACCACCCTACGCCCCATTCGAATATTAGAATAATCAATTATTTATTTTCTTCTTTTCGGCGGTTTGGCGCCCTGGTTTCTCTTTCTCTTCGGCGCCTCCTTTTTTGCGCTCGCGCTGGAATTCGGCTTCTTGTCGAGACACATCTCCACGGCATGATTCATGACGTCCATATAAAACGCGGATGTGCGCGCATACAGATACTTGAAATTTTGCAACTCAACTGCCATCATTTTGTCTGCGAATACCAAGAACAGACCATCGTCTTGTTCGCCGAATGTTTCAAACGTGTCCTCTTTGGCAGGCAGGCCCAGCGCCTTGTTGACCTTGAGAATGAGCGTGTCGTATTCCTCCTTCCTCTCCCTGATCGTCGCGAGCACAAGGTCTTGGTACGGTTTGCTGTTTATGATAAGCTCGCAACATTGTTCGCACAGGCCGTGCATGTGGTAGTTGTCAAACAGACATCCGATTTTGCATGCTTTGCACTCAGAAAGCTCGGAATTCTTGCTCGAGCAGGAGGTGCACATGGAATGGAACTTTCCGTCTCCATCTACATATGTTTTGCTGCCGCTTTCCCCGCAATACTCGCATCCGTCATGCACTTCCATCGTAAAATAATAGACACTTATTTTTGTTGATTGAAATTAAAATTGGGACAGTGTTCCCATAGATATAATAAAATTGGGATTTTGCATCATTCCCAAATAAAATTTTCTTAATTACAAGCATGCTGAAAGTTGGGAACGAGTGAAAAATTCACAACTTTTCCATATTTATGGGAATGCATTCCCAAATCCATTTTATCATCCCTTTTGAAAATATTAATTTAAGAAATTAAAATTGAATTGAATGAAGCGTATTCGTTCTAGTTCAAGCGGATCTAGCTCGGAGGAATCATCCTACGATGATTCTTCGGGATACCCCTATAAAATTCCGAAGGAAGACCGCGCCGCAATCGCAAGAAGATCGCGCATGGGCCCGACTGGTTGCACAATCCACGACTACGACGTCATTGGAACGCTAGACTATGGTATTGGAACGCACTACCGCGAGTTGAATGAGGTTGATGACGAGTTCCCTTTGTGGCAGAACGGCGGGGTCTATCTTATCCGTGCTGCCGGGGCAATCCCGTTCATCGACGTCTCATCGGACTGGAGAATCGTAGACCAAATGAGTCAGGACTTAACACTCGTGCAGCGCAGGTATGGTGGGCCGGTTTGTATATGCGAAGGCAATGTCCCTTGCGTATTCTCGACCACCGAGAACACGCCCGCGCCGCATGGCAAATGGTGGCACGGGCAGACCTTCATTATGCAGCGCATCATCCGCCGTGATCAGGAGAACTTGCTTCATATTCTGCGCGACGTGCCGGGGGTCGAGCAAGTTTGCATTTTTCTTGTAGCGAGCATCGTGCCGCTGCGCCTGATCGACCTGACGAAGCCAAAGCAATAAATTATTTTATTTACATGGATTGAAGCAATTACCAATTTTTATATAATACAAAATTATTTTTATTTTATTTTACATCGTCATCGGTTATCAATGACACCAGATTGGGAATGTCGAAATCCTGTTGTTTGTTCATTTTTCGATCAGCATTCCCATAAAGAATATTAGCGAATGCATCAAGAATTTTGATGGGGTCTTCTACTTTGTGCCTTTTGATCACGTGAGTATTCGATAACGTGATTACAACATCAGCCATAAAGGTATTATAATCTATTGATACTATATCATCGACCTTGCACACAATATTCATCTCCAATAAGCGATTTACCAAATATAAAGTATCCCCGTCCATATGAACCGAGTATTTACGAATTAGAAATGAAATTAACAGGGATGATGAAAAGTTGGGAACGATATGAAAATTTCTAGGGTTGATGAAAAGTTCAAATCTCACTGAAATTTTCACAACTTTTCAGTAAATTTGTATGAGAAAAAAGATTTGTCGACCGATTTTACTGAAAAGTTAGGCATCCTTGTTTATTAATTAACAATAGATTTCACGGTAGGCAATCACGCGCACGCCGCGAACGCGATGCGCAGAATGGTCTCGACGCGCTGCTCGTAGTCCGGAATGCTGGGAAACTCGCGCGGGCCGCACACGTTGACAGTAGTGGCCTTTGTTGTCTTGATGAACTCCGCAATGCCGTCCGCGCAGACGTCCACGTCGTTCAGGTGGGTGACGAGGAACACTGGCTTGTATGACGTCGAAAGCGTGAAGTTCTTGTCCATCTTTGGCGGCACGAACTCCTTCCACCTCTTCGACAGCGCGTAGGCGATGGTGCGGTCGGTGCCGGTGCTCGGCCCGGGCCGGAACGCCACCACGGCGTCGCACACGTCGACGTTCTTCTTGCTGCGGCCCACCAGCAGCTCCGCGTGCGACACGGCACGGCCGCTGATCGCAAACGGGACAACCCCGTATTGGCCCAGGTTGAAGTTCTTGATCAGGGTCGGTGTCGAGTATCCGCCCGTCGGGAGACCCAGCTTGGAGGCGGCGCGCAGCGCGGCAATGTCGGCGCCGGTCTGCCCCCCGGAAATGATCTTGACCCTCCGTCGCATATTTGAATTTATTATTACAGTTCTGACAAATCTCAGGGATGTCGAATTTGGGTTGGGAACGCGTTCCCATAAAATGAAATGCTATGAAATTTTCATATCGTCCCTCCTTTCACCATCACTGTAAGAAATATATGGTAACAGAGCATTTTATTTTGTATTGTCATCGCGTGCCATGGCGCCGACGTTGTGAACGTCACAATCCTCGATTTGAGGTCGCGCGCCTCAAATAACAGGAAATAATGCTATCCGTTGAGATAATTATCCAAATCTTTATGAAATTCTTGTTCTATGTATGTTTTCATAATGTCATACACCATTGTTTTGAGTTCTTTCCTTTTTTGAACACAATCAAGGGATTGCCCATTCTTTGTCGTCGAACACCGCCACTTAACAGCATCTAGGTTTTTTGCCCCAGGCACCCCACTGTTCACTCCGTATACAAAAAGATGATGCACAAGTTGGGGGTTCTGTCCATTAATCTTCATAATTAACTGAACGAACATATTGAGATCGTCAATTTCAAAGTCCATGCGCTTATAATCGCCATTGTTCACCCAGTTGTATAAATCTTTTTCCAGTTTCTCCACAATCTTCTTATAATCGTTTGGCAGTGAAACATTCGCCCAATCACACATTTCTAGAAAATATGGAAGAGGTTCTAAAAATTTCAGAGGCGACGAAAAGTTGGGAACGATATGAAAATTTCACAACTTTTCCTTATATTTTGTATGGGAATGCGTTCCCGACTCCAAACTTTTCATCATCCTTGATATTTTTAAAACCTTGTTTATTTTAATTATAATAAAATGCAAAAAACGGGGATTACGTTAAAAATATATGCTACTCATCATACTATTGGGATTACCAAGAAGGAGATATTTACTTATGGCGCCACTATTTATTTACCAGAACAATCAAATGACATTTTAATTATGAACGGGGAAAACTCACCTGACAGTAAATCTGTCTATTATATCCACCAAGACAAGTATGTGTCGAGTATTGAGATTTATGGAACGTGTAGTATCATTATCGGTGAAAATGCCTTGGACTCCGAAAAGGATTTTTCGGTAACGGTATTGGTGCCGATAATCTTAGATATGAATCAAAACACTGTAAAGAGACTATTTATCAATGCTTGCACCGATGGTGCGGTTATAAAAAATGCGATTGCGTCTGATTACGCGTTCACTGTTGGGATGGATTCAAAAATCGAAAACATTACGGCACGCGGTAAAAATATAAACTTTAAAGGAATTTCTAATGGTATCTCTACAACGGCGTGTCTTCATAATTTGAATTATGTAGTTTCAACACGAGGTGTGATCTAAACTTTGATGTGCATGGTTAATCCAAACATATAAATCCTAATATTATGGCGGTGTCTATTTCATCAATAAAAAATCTTTTTATATTATTTCATACCAATAATTATTCTGGGGATGCAGCGTTCTCACCCATGGAAAACCGAAGAAAAGAGCATGTGGGACTTTGCGCGCTACTGGCTGAGATCTGTCACTCCTCCACTGCCCGACCGACTCGACGAATGCCTTCCTATTTACGTTCCGCAGTTCGAGCCAACGACAGGCATCCGCGCCACCTGGCTTGGCCATGCCACGTTCCTCGTCCAGATCGGCGACTACACCATCCTTACCGACCCCGTGTTTGACCACCCCATCGGCCCGCGGTTCTGGCGCATCCATCGCTACCGTCCCGCCCCGTGCGCAGTGGCCTCGCTTCCGCCCGTCCGCGCAGTGTGCATCTCACATAACCACTTTGATCACCTCAACCCAGCCGACATACACGACCTAATCTGTCAGCAGCCGAACATCGAGTGGCTCGTGCCCGCTGGAACCGAGGAGCTGATGAAAAGCGCCGGCGTGCCGGCCGAACGTATTCGCGCATGCGAGTGGTGGGAGAGCGTCGATCTTCCCGGCGCGCGCGCCACCTTTGTGCCTGCGCAGCACTGGAGCGGGCGGGGACTGCTGGACCGGAACCGCAGCCTGTGGGGAGGTTGGGTATGGGAGCGCGACGGGATGTGCGCATACCATGCGGGCGACACCGGATACTGTCAGGTTTTTCAAGAGATTGGGGCGCGGTTCAAGATTGACCTAGCAATGCTGCCGATTGGCGCGTGCGAGCCGCGCGAATTCATGGCGGGGCACCACCTCGACGCACACGACGCCGCGCGCGTGCACCATGACATCCGGGCGCGCCAGTCCGTGGCGATGCACCACGGGACGTTCCAACTCGCTTCGGCCGAGCACGCACTGGCCCCGCGCAAGACGCTCGACTCTCTTGAAATACCGAATTTCTGCTGGGTGCACCATGGACAATCGGTCGAGATTGAAAGAAGTAAATAAAAAGGTTGATAAACTATCCATGCAAAATAAAAGTTTTCCTGCAACATCATCCAAATTTCATGTGATTGAAATTGATTGTATGGATTGACATGACCATGTAGTTTATAAAGTTTCTACCAATATATTAATTTTTGGAGTTTTGCGCGCAAAGCGTGCTTGTCTCACACTTCACGCATCGGAAAGGGTTTGCAAACCGGCAGATTTTGAAGAAAACGGTCAGAACCATCAACAATACGAACTGGCCAACGAACGTGTAATAGCACAATTTTGCGTCTACGTAAGGATTTTGCGCGAAATTGCACTGCATGAGAATGCAAATGCACGTTTCAACCGCGACAAGCAGCGCAACCAAAACATACGCCGGGCATTGCCTCTTAAACCGGCAATCTCGTTTGTCGACCTCCATGACGCCTCGCATCCAAAGCGACAGCATTCCGGCGATGACGCCGGACACTAAAACGTGCAAACACAGATCCCCCATCGAATAATAATGAATTGTGTTAGGCTGCTTTATTTTTTTAATTTTTTAAAAAAGTTTTGTTCGATTCGCACGTGAAGCACACCACGGGGTTCAAATCGGTGTGCGCGAACACCATCAGGAGCGACACGAATAACACTACGCCGAAGCCGGAGAGAACGAGGTAGACAAAGGCAAGCAGTTCGATCGATCTGAACAAATCGAACGCCAGCAGCACCATATACAAGCACAATATCCCCGCGCTAATGACCGCCATAAATAGGTAGAAAGAGAAGTCGCGCGAGTTTCTCTCCGTGCGCTCTCTGGCGCCGGACCGGAGCCCGGACAAAAGCGTGATCCAGCCCATCGCCGCGCCCGCGATAAATATAGAAACGTAGGACATATCAAAAATAAGATCCCCCATGATATATATTATAACAATAAAATTTTTTATTAATATATTCTTTTTGATCGGCAGCGAGGACAAGTTGATAAGTCCGTCCTTATGACCTCCAAAAAGCAGTCTTCGCAAGTAAAAAAATGCCCACAATGAAAGATAGTAATTTTCTCACACTTTTTTGTTAGACAAAACGGGCATGTTGTATCACCTTTGTGAACTGGAACTTTTGATGAGTTCTCAAAACGTATAAGCATTTTGTTATATGCGTCAAACGAACAAGTAGTTTGTAAAATGACACCCAAAATTATGAAGAAAATTGCAAATCGCCATAAAAGGGATTCTGGTATGGGAAAATATTTACCAAAATCAAACACAATCAACATAATCATGAAAAACATCGCAAAACCGACACTTAATGAGTATAGCAGAATCCAGATTTTGGGGATAGTTCGAATGGTGCCATGTGTAGCCATTTTTCGAAAAACAAATGGAAATAGAACGAAGCATCCCAATGAAAAGTATAAAATAATCTTAATTGTAACTTCAATAACTTCACCCGCCATAAGTTATTTTAATAATATTTATAGGGCGTTCCAGTTCCCAAAAAATGCTCCCCCTTTTTTTGTTTTTGGTTCCCATTCTGCACCTGATCGCGGCGCAAACCACGAATGTGTGCTACCAGAAGGCGGACGGTGAGTGGAAGCAGCTCTCGACCACGCACGAAAGCGCGCAGGACCATCTCTACATATACCCGAAGTCGTGCTGGGCGCGCTGCCCGTGCCCGCCATCCTCGAGGCGCGTCGATGTCGTCTACAACATGGCCTCCGAGAACCTCGCTGAAATCTGGGTGCTGCCCAACAGCACCACGGTCAACAGCGTCACAATCACTATCAGCCATGCCGGCCAGCGCGCAATTGTGCCCGGCCCGGCCTACGTGCTGCAGCTCGACCGCACGCAGCCCGTGCACATCGACGTCGACGTCGACGACGAGTATTTCGGCATGTTCTCCCACAGCCGCCACTACGCGCGTCTACCAGAAGGAGGCTGCGCGGGCTGCGGCTGCGGCGACACCGAGGGTGCATACGGGGCCGCGTGCCCGAACGGGCGCATGGTGTGCGAGGACGGCGAGGCGTGGTGCGCGGCTGGCTGTGCGGGCGACCCGATGCTCGGCAGGCCGTGCCGGCGCACGCTGGGCGAGTGCTCGAACGTCGGCACGTATGTGTGCGACGAGGGGCGCGTGGTGTGCAGCGTGCTTGCGCCGGAGTTCAAGACGTGCGAGTCGCTGCGCTACAAGTGCGGCAGCTACGTCGGGCCGTGCGGCGAGGTGCTGTCGTGCGGCACGTGCGACGAGGGGCACCACTGTCTGAACGGCAAGTGCTACGATCTGCGTGTCGAATAAATACGCTAGCAACGTGATTTTAATGTTTTCGATGCCAAAGTCGACGCTCGGCGCGTTGTTGGACACGACTAGATTCGGGTGGCCCATCGCGAGCCACACAAATGCGAGCGCAAATGGCGACAGCGCCATCGTTCCTGTCAGAAATACGCGGCACTCGGCTGCATTGACTAGCTGCTTGCAGACAAAATCGGCGCGCATCTCGATGCTGGCGTAGTCGCCCTCGACGCAGAACAGGTCGGATTTCGGCGCGTCGTCAACACAGTATGTGCCGTGCATCATGCGCACCCAGTTGGTGATCGTCTCCCACTGCTCTTCCTCGAGCATACCGAAGCGGACGAACGTTCCGGCAAGCACGACAATTTCTTTGAACTTGTTCTCCAGTGCCCGCGGATTCTTCATCGAAAAATAATTTTTATAATTATTGATATAAGTGGGAACGCGTTCCCAACTCCAAATTTTCAATATCCTTGAAAATGTTAGGGATGTTGAATTTTTTTCATTCGGGAACGCGTTCCCATAAATAAAATTAGTTGTGCGATGGTTGGCGTGAAGGAAGTGAAGAAGATTCTTGACGAGTATCAAGTCGACGCTACGGTCGTCGACATCTCAAGCGACGAGCAGCGCGAGGCGTTCCAGAGCAAGTATGAGGACGCGCGGTATGCGGCCGTCTACGAGTCCGAGTCGGGTGCGGCGTGGGACTGCTTCGTCGCCAAGCTCCCCGCAAAGTGCGCCGTAGGCTTCATCGGAACGGCGCGAGTGCGTGGCTCGAATCTGGTGGCGCATTCGCTTTGGTTTGCAGAAATAAAATAATCAGAAGACTTTTATTGACGACGTAGGAGCCTCCACTTGGCCCGGCACCAAAATTAATGAGTCGCGTTTCGCGCTGCACAACTCTTGGATGGTCTCTTTGGGATACTCATGCTCAAACTGCACACGATTAATTTCGACAGTTTCCCCACGGTTCCACTTCTCCATCATGTTCCAATCGACATCGATCAGTTGGATTCGCATGCGAACTCGACCTATATCAGGGATGTCCATAAAGAAAACAAAAGGCCGTCCGCCATCCACAAAGTCCGGCATTCGCGACGGCTTCTTGATGTAGGAATACACACAATTTCCCAGAAGTAGCAGAAAAATAAAGAAAAAGGCAAGATCGTCGATCCCGAGCACCGCAACGACGTTCTCCGTTCCCCACATACCAAAATATTTCGAATTGAGTTATTTGAAAATGGAGATGGGAGGCGTGCAGTTGCACACCGCGGCGGCGACGCGCCTGCTCGACGAGCACATCAAAGTGTGGCAGAAGAGCCCCGCGGCGCCGAAGAACCGCGGTAGTAACTTCGCGACGCTCAACCAGCAGATGAAGGACATGTTCGGCTCGGGCACGTATGTGCCGCCGGCCTTCGTGATAGCGCCGTGCCCCGAGGAGCAGCGCCGCGGCACCGTGCTGTTCCTCGGATCGCGCCCGACTGCGACCGACATCCAGCACGGCGCATGGGCGAGCATACACGAGAAGCGCCCCGCGCAGATGGCCACGCTCGCCAACGAGTTTGCGCAGTGGTGGGACGGCATGTCGCGGTTCCACCTGTGCGTCGCATTTGCGCTGCCCGTCAAGCCGCTGCCCGTGTGGTGCGAGTGGTTCCCGCAGACGGAGACCGTCGACCAGTTCGGGCGCGCGGTCGTGCCGTTCCAGGTGCTGCGGTTCGCCGTCTTCTACCTGCGCACGCTGCTGCAGATCACGCGGCCCCGCGCCGTGATTGTGTGCGGACGCGAGGCGCGCATCGCGCTGAACATCGTCATCGAGAAGGTCTACGCGCGCAGCGCCGAGACGTTCCTGACGGTCGGCATGCCCGAGTTCCAGAAGATGCGGCTGCGCGACAACTTCGCGTTCGAGGAAATCGAGATCGAGCCGCTGCGGTTCCTGGCAGCGATGTTTCCGGCGCCATATACGATCGAGCAGGACAACCTGCATGAGCCGTTCGAGGCCGCGCTCGAGCGCTTCGTCGTGCTGATGACGCCGCAGAAGATCGACGTCGCGAGCGCGCTTTCGGCCGGCCTGCAGGAGTGGAAGCCCAAGAAGCGAAAAGGGAAGGGCGAGGAAGCCGCGCCTAGCACCGCCCCCGCCCTGCCCAAAAAGATGATCAGCATCTTCGACAGGTTTGACAACTCAAGCCGCGAGAAAAAGAAGGACGACGACGCAAAGCCTCCTCCGAAAAAGATCAGAATCTTCGCCCACCTTTCCTGCGCTATAAATAAAGCAAATCATGACTGAAGGGGAGTGCGCTTCGGCGCGCGCCGCAAAACACGCCCTCGAGGCGTTCCGCGACCACCGCATCACCTATTTTGACCCGAACACACAGGGCTTCCGCGTCGTCATGCGCGTGTCCGCCGAGTCCAGCAAAACCGCTAGCTACGCGTATGGCGGCATCCACGCGTTCCTCGGGCGCTACTTCCCCGGCTTCAAGGTGCGCTACCGCAAGCGCAATCCAGACGCGCGCACGACCGTCGCCGACTGGCACGCGCACATACAGGGAATGGCGAAGACCGGCGCGGCCGGCGGCGCGGACTTCCACACCATGTGCCAGTACTACATGGAGGCGGACGGGCACCGCGGCGCGATCGGTGCGGTGTTTGCGGCGCGCGACGCCAAGTTCCGCAACTTCCACGCGCACGTAACCGCGCTGCGCCTGACGCCGCTGTTCAGCGAGTACGCGGTGTGCGACCTCGTGCTCGGCTACGCGACGACGATCGACGCGATCTTTTTTGACGCGGCGGCGCAGCGCGTGGTGGTGGTGGAGCTGAAGACGGGCTACGACCGCGTGTTCGAGCAGCCGTCGGGCGAGGTGCGCGCGCCACTCGACCTTCTTTTCGCGCACGCATCGCCGCTCAACCGCGCGCTGGCGCAGGCCTACCTCCCCGCGATCGCGCTGCGGCTGCACTGCGCCGACCTCGTTGCGCCAGTCGAGGTGCAGGTGTGGCACGTGAACTCGGAGCGGCTGAGGGTGTATCCGCTGAGCACGGAGTGCACAACAAGAGGGGTCGCGGCGCGGATGCACGAGATGTTTCTGGCGGAGAACGCGGCGTTTGCGGATCAACACCCGCTTCGGAAAAAGAGGCGAAAGGACGAAGCGTGATTATATAAATGAATCATTTATTTAAGCATCAGTGCGCGACGAGCAGCTGGTAGATCGGCCCGGTGATCCGATCGTCGTTGACAGAGACCATCGGCGATCCGACGCCGACGAAGCAGGGGCCAGGGAGGGACGCCGCAAACGTCTTCCACGAGGCGGGGGTATCCGCCACCAAATACATCTTGTGGTCGACGTGCCTCCGCAGGAACGCGTCGCGTTGCGCGGAACGCGCAATGTTGGACACCACGGCATTCACGCCGTGGTTTATGAGATGGTTCTTAATCTTGGAGACCAGCATGATGCAAAATAAAAGAATGAATAAAAATTTAATTTTACTTCGCTGGGCCAGCAACGATGACTTCGTGGTAAACCGGGTTGGCGCCTTCCTTCGCATGGATCATCACGATCGAACCGCCGACGCCGACGATGCCGTCCTGCGGGATGCAATCCATCAGCTTGCGCCACGCGCCATCCGTGTCGTTGACGCTATACGCCTTGTAATTGGGATACGCGACTATGAATTTCGCGCGCTCATCTTGATTGGCAATGCTAACCACCGTCACGGCCTTGTTTTCTTCGGAGAGCATCTTCGAGAGGACAGAAATGGGGTGCATG
>CAYWRU010000062.1:0-19081 GCA_964460795.1 uncultured bacterium
TGTTGTGCTAGTACCGGAAAAAGACCCGTTATTAAATCCTTCTATCGATAGATTTAATTCATTAATCAAATTAGGGAATTTATTCTCAAAAAAATCATCAACCCAAGCCGGAAAGCCTGGATCAGTCCTTGCAGGGATATTTCCAATGTCAGTTAATGCCATTTAAATTAGTTCCTCAATGTCAATTTCGCAATAATTAATTTCTGGTAGCTGTAATACTATTCTAAAATTTTGATAAAACCCATGGGCGACCGTGTAGCCGTAGCCATCGCCGGAATATCCAACAAAAACACAAGGGATAGATAACAATTGTCTTAATAATCTGTTTATTCTGTCAGTCTCATTTTGATTTATTATTAATTTAAATGACAACAGCTTAACATTATCTTTTTTAGTTAATGATGTTACGTTATTTGCATCAGTAAACTTGACAGAGTAATCTTTAATTCCAAGCGCTGAGCCATACTGCAAAGTACCAATTTCATAAGCTTTTGATGGCGCAAACCTCCCTATTGCCGCATTCCCTGAGCTTGTTGACAGCGTAATAGTTATTACTGGATTGGTGTATACCTCTGGAAAATCAACTTCTACATGATCTGTTTTTTGTACAAAAGGCTCAAAAAACCACTCATAAAAGCTTGTAATACTCGTTACTGATAAAGATATGGTTTTATCATATATTGTCTCAACGCCACCATTGGTAGCTTGTATTCTAAGCTCCTCCCCAACCAGGTTGATAAATGACATTGAATTAATTCTCTGCCCTGGCGTATAGGTTTGTATTATTGCGTTGGGATTTGTTGTTTGCGTTGATGATTGCCCATCTAACAGTTTGAATGCGTTAACATACCCCTCATCCGCCCATCCTGTAGGGTTTGCCTCTGGAATTGTTGCATTGATACCGCCAGTTATGCTTCTATATATTTTATTGGTTGTGGTTCTTATTACTTTAGTACCAGCTGTGTAGTTTGTTGCCGCATTCCAAACTGCAAAATCATTAACTGGAACATTGTTTGATGTAACCATCGCCGGTGTAAGTGTAATTGGATTTAATATGTGCATGTCATTAAGTCCTTACTGGAGGCATTCCGTTCTTCTCCCAGCGGTCAAGCGTGTCAGCCGTTCTCATATTTATTCCGGCTATTTGGGCTGATATGAGAGTATTGTTTTTCTGGTTCTCATCTATGCGCTTATTCATTGCTTCAATTTGCTTCAATATGTTTTGATTTACTTCAAGCGATTGCAGAGTACCAGCGCCCTCGACTTCCCTGAGCTTGGCCTGCACAAAAGTAAATAGATCGGATTGATTTGACAGTGATATTTGACCCGTTTCTAGCAACGATCTGGCAGCTCCCTCTAATTGTCCAGCCGCTTGCTTATCGCCGCCTTTTGCGCGGTTTATGACATCTATAAATTGTTTCTGCGCTTCCTGCAACTGCTGCTGAGGGTTAAGCAGTGTTAACTTACGATCTAGTCTTATGTTGTCTGCTGCACTTTTTGCGGCTTTGCCTATCTCGCTCAAACCACCAGCGGCCCTTCCGGCTCCGCTAGCAAGACCTTCAAAGCTGTCTAGTGCTATGTTAAACAGCTTAGCAAATTGAGCTTCATTAATTTGGTTTTTTCTGAGAGCATCGCTT
This sequence comes from uncultured bacterium, assembly GCA_964460795.1. Lineage (GTDB taxonomy): Bacteria > Omnitrophota > Omnitrophia > Omnitrophales > Aquincolibacteriaceae > CAZOOM01. Next base: position 1,638 of record CAYWRU010000062.1, read on the forward strand.
ATGCGTAAAAAAGAACGCTCAAACGATTCTGGGTCAAACGCTGCAACTCCCTCAATTAATAGACTTAAGTCTCTTGCATCCTTGCCGCTAAATAACGGGTCGGCTTTAATCGCTTGTTCTTTTTCTTTTCCGCTTTGCGTGTTTAATATGCCGCTGGCAAGCTGTGCAGCTTTCCCAACGATGTCAGCTTTGGACAGTGATGTTCCAGCTTTCTCAAGCCCTCTTAAAATATTTGGCGCAAAATCTTTAAACCCATCACGCACTGCCTCAGCTGATTCTTTAAACACAAAAGCAATAGACTTCATGCGTCCGACGGCTTGTGACACTTTGCTTAATGGCTCATCCAGTTGTGCTGCTTGCCTATCAAGCTCTCTAACACTTTTCGCTATGTTATTAAAATAAAAACCTATACCATCAAGTCCGGCCTTGCCAAGATCAAGCGACGCCCGTCTTATGCGCTCCATTTGCGCCGCTGTATCATTAAACAGCCTAGCCGAGCTAGATGATACTTTATTAAGCCCCTCTATTGCTTGCTTGTGTTGATTAGCGCTTATTTTCCCGCTATCGAATTCCTTATTAAGCTGATCTATAGCTTTGGCATAAGCTATCACATCAGTTCCAAACTGTAGCCTTCCGCCTACTGACTCCGTGGCTGTGGCCCTGCTGAGTTCACGCCTGGCTCCTAATACGCTAGCAATCCCTTGCCCAAGCCTGTCGGCGCCGCGCGATGCTTGCTGTTGTGCCATTACTCTAGCAAATCCATCTATTGCTCTACTAATTGAGTTTATGCTTGATGAGTTAGCCCTTCTATCTTTTTCGGAAACATTGCCCAACACCTTCCCAAATTCTTCAACTCCACTAAGCACAGATTCCTTTATGCCTTTGTATATAGGCTCAACAACTTGTGTGCTTATGACATTTCTGTAGAGTTTTTGCAGTAAAGACTCAACGTTATTTATCTCTATTGCCGCACTGCTTGCAGCATCTATTAGATCGATTGATAGCTTAGCTTGTGCATCTGCAAATTGAGCGTTAAAGTCTGCATCTTTGTTAAATTTAATATCCTGCGCTTTAAACTCATTAGCAACTAGCGCCATTGCATCACCTGCACGCAATAGCTCCGCGCGTAGCAGTCTAGCACTATCCACTTCCTTAGCTCTGGCCTCTGCTAGTTTTTTAGTTTCTTCTTCTTGCGCTAGTCTTGCTTTATCACGTCTTGCTATCTCTACGCGTCTAGACGCCGCGCGCTCTTGTTCTTCGGTAGCCTTCTTGATTATTTCCGTGGTATTTTCTACAGTACCGCCAAAAACTCCAAATGCTTTTGTCATTGCAAGGAATTCATCCTGGATATCAAGCAATGATGCAAACATCTTTTGTCCTGCCTCTGTTGTCAAGTCTTGAGACTTAACAAGGTCTGCAAACTGCTTGTTAGTAGTAACTCCGCTTATCCCCAGCTCTTTAAATGTCTTACTAACAAGCTCCCCGACTGGCTTAAGTCTTTCTTCTACAGTCAAAAAGTTATCAGCAAACGTCAACAATTGACTTGATAGCTTATCTGCCCCGCCAACAACCGACAGGAATGACTCACGCGCAGCGATTGGAACACCTTTTAAAAACTCTGCAGCTTGCTGCGTAGACTGCCCCATCACTTCCAACACATCTGTCAACACCTGGAACTCATTACTTAGCCTCAAGAACGTTCCAGCTGCGGACTCCCCGCGCTTGCTGAACTCCTCAATATTTGGTATTAACTGCTTGGCCATAGCGTCACCAAATTCAGTTACAACCTTACCAAGTTGTTCCTCGGTTATGCCTTTCCCTTTCTCAGACGCAATATTAATCGATTGAGAAAATGCCTTTATAGCATCAGTACCAATCCCCATAACAGCGGCGGCATCTTTTATGCTAGATGATATTTGGGTAATGCCTTCATTAACAAACAAGCCCACAGCCTTAGCCGCTTCACTGGCTTTCTGCGCTGTGTCTTTAAGCTTACCGTTAAACTCACCTAGCAGCTTACCTGTGTTTGCGTCAGCTTGTATTCTTATGACCTTATCGCCTACTAGCAGGCCGCCTTCGGCTTTTAATTTTGTTGATGTTATACCCTCAAATCCGCTGGCTGTGGCGGTTCCAATTAGGTTGGTTTCTTTTTGTTTTAACGGCCCACGGCCAAATAAAGCATTTAATCCACCACCAATAATGCCACCAAGCGCAGCACCTATAGGCCCGCCAAACGCTCCTAGTGCCGCCCCTATTGTGCTAGTGGTTCCAGAGCCCAGGCCAAATAGTTTCTTATCACCGCCCAGCATTGAGCCTATACCAACTCCAACAGCTCCAGCTCCCAACGTACCAACAGCCCCGCCTAATCCGCCGGATAAGAATCCGCCAGCCGATGTTCCAGCGCCTACACCGTTAGCCAAGGCTGAACCAGCTCCACCTAGGCCTCCGACGCCAGTACCTAACGCTACATTGCCGCTTGTAAATATTCTGGATAATCCACTGAATCCGCTTGATAGCGTTTTACCGAATGAGCTGAACCCATCTTTGAATGTGGTTCCTAGGCCTGTTATACCATTCAGCAATGACGCTGTACTATCTCCACCTACCGACGAGCCGCCGCCAGATATAACAGATTTAAGACTATCAAACAAGGCTTTAGTCTGCCCGAATCCTTGCGACCTACCGAATATAGCTCCCAGCACATCAGCGCTAATAGCCTGCGCTACCATTTGGGCCAATGCAGATTTAAAGCTTGAAACCATTCCGCCCAGATTCCCCTCAAATCCTTGTCTTAATGCATCGCCAAATGCCGTTTGAATGTTACGCTCTGCCTGCACTGCAAACTGAGACATTTCATCAAATGTTTTTTTGCTTTGCGTTGACAGCTTGACAAATTCATCATTGGCCTTCTTTATGGCTCTATTGTATGTTTCCAGGGATATGCCAGCGTTATTAGGCAAGTTAAGCAGCTTATTAAGCCTTGCTGTCTCGTCAGCTAGTTTTTCCTCGGCTGTTTTTACCGACTCCGTTACCCTAGCTACATCATTTAGATCGGCTGTTAATTTGCTTGCCGCATCTTGCTGCGCGTTAAATGCTTTTGTATTAGCATCTATGATAGCAATCAATGGAGCCGCAGCACTTGATACCCCTAATTTGCTGGCTCTTAACTGTAATAGCTCTATTTCTGTTTTATTTGCTTCTTCAGCTTCTCTTTTAAGAGATTGAATAAAGCGCTCAGATTCTGATATCTCTTTAGATTTTGACGTTACTTGCTTAAGTGCAGGTAATACCGAAGGGATTTTTACATCCGCTTGGAATGAAACTTTAGCTTCTGGAAGCTCTATCGGCTTATTTGCAATGCTTTTTATAGTTTCATCATACGTTTTTGTTAGAGAATCTTGAAACGGTTTTTTTATTATGTCAACCGGATTTATTGAGATCGCTTTCTTTATGTCAAGCTGCAATAGAGCTTTTACTTGCTCAACTATTGCAGCAATTCCAAGGCCTGCAGCATGAAATGTATTTATAACGCCGCGCCCCACATCTATAAGTGCGGCAAAGGCTATTTTTATGTCATTAGAATACAACTTAACAATATCAGCGCTTTTTGCAACAAATCCAGCTGCCGATTGAGTGGCGTTTGTGAAAAATTCAATTATTCCAGTTCTTCCAATCGCAACCTGCAATTCAAATAAAGCATTATTAAATCTATTTACTTGTGCTGAAAGCCCTTGTGCTGCGGCTTGAGATTCATTCCCGAACGTTTTTTGAAATTGCGCCGCCATTTTCGGCAGTAAGACATCTGCGGTAAGATTACCGTTTGACACTAGCTTATTAAACTCTTCACTAGTCAACCCGACAGCTTGCTGAGCTATACGCATCGCGCCTGGTAGCCTTTCACCAAGCTGGCCGCGCAACTCCTCCATACTTACAACATTTTTTGATATTATTTGCTGAATAGCGTTTAGCGCCCCGGCTGTCTCGTCAGCTCTCGCCCCCAATGCTACAGCGGCTTGCGACACACCAACAAATATGTCTCTAGTGTCCTTGCCCTCTAGCTTTGTATCTCGTGCAGCTGCCGCAAGCTTTGAGTATTGTTCAGCTGTTGTTCTTAAATCAAGCCCCAAGTCGTTAGAAATTTTTCTGACGAAATCCAGCTCCTTCGAAGCTTCACTTATCGAACCTGTTGCGGCTCTGAAAGTGCTTTCAAACTTTTGAATATCAACAGCGGCGTCAGTCAAGCCTTTTACTGCACTAACTGCGCCATATGCGCTAGCAAGCCCTAGAGCCGCTGTTTTTAAAGAATCAAATGATCCGCTTATTATGCTGGTTGACTTAGTAACATCACGCTCAACGCGCGATCCTGCGTCGCTAAGCTTGTCCAGCTCATTAACGGCTGACCTGGCTTGTGTTGCGTCGATTGATAATGTTAAAGCTGCAAAATCTGTCATTGTTTAATCATCTTGATTCTTAACGAATCCAATCTTTTTATGATGTTAACGTCATGACTAGATAAGCTTTTATCAGTCAACCTTTTCCAAGCGTCTATCTCTTGATATGACAAAGGGCTTAATCCGAATTCTGAAACCTGCCTGGAATTATCTAACTCACAAAACCATAACCAAATGTAGTTAAATATGCCGATAGGTAATTCTATCAGCATATCATGCTTCTTTCCGGTTTGTCTATAGTAAGCTGTAAGATGGGAGCGCAAAGTCTCACCATCTTTTTCTCTTTTTTCTAGCTCAAACTCTCTTTTAGCATAAGCAAGCAGAATATCTACTTGCTCGACGTAAAATTTCCAATATCATTACTAATTTCAATTACTTTAGTTCTTATAATTGGATTTACTTTAATTAACTCAATAGCATTTTCTTCTGAGTACTCCGGCACCTCTTGGCCCAAGACCTTGCCACGCCATCCCACAACACGAACCGCTACAGCTTCGATAGTGTCGCTCATATCTTGCTCAGCTTTTTTGAACGTTTCACCCTTACCACGTTTACGGCTCTCAAACTCACGCATGCGGTCTTTATTCTCTAATTGCAGAATAAAATCTTGCACGCGCTTGCTGTATTGGCCTAATACGGACACATAAAAACCCGTATTTGTTACCCCATCCTCGCCCATGTACTCGAACTCCACTGGAGTGTCGCATACGTTCGTAATGTTTAATTTACCAAATGATGTCACTGACATATTTTTATGTGCCCTTTTGTTGTGTTGAAAAAATTAAGCTAATGAATCCTGAATCATGATAGTGGTTACATCACCATTATTTGTACCGGGATTTAGTAATGCGGTAAATGGTACAGTTTGCACAATACCTTTTTGGCCATCATCTTTACTATTCCCGCCTACTTTAATACGAGGCATCGTAAACCCAATAAAATCAGAATTTGCCGCTGTTGATGCTGTTAGAGCCATAGTTACCGATGCCTCAGTTTCATCCTCAAACATTTGAACATAAGTATCACTTTCCAACAGGATTGTCATTTGTCCAGACACCAAGACAGAACCAGCGAAAATATCAGGAGTAGAATTCGCCCCTACCACAGCCTCTTGAGTCATGTTACCGTTAATGGTGAAATTCATGCCGGTAACATTACCAACAGCCGAACCACCAACAATCAACAAACCATTAGCTCCGGCCATGACACCAGATGATGTCGCGGCTGTTGGAGAGGTAAAGTATGCAGCAGTTCCCAGGTCAACGTTGCGGCCCAAAAAGTTAAATGCACAAGTTGCCATGCCTGATGCAGAGATGGTAACGTCCATGGTATTTACTTTACAGTCATAAAACTGTTCACTCAATGCAACGCCAGAGCCGTACCATTGCTCGATGGTAAAATAATCGGTTGTATGTGATGATTGAGGGACTAATGTCTTTTTGCCAGTGACTGAAAGCGTGCATGCAGATATACCAGACTGTGCAGATATGCTAGTGCCATTTAGCACGTAAACGGTCATTACTGTAGCTGTTAGCAATGTGACTAAATAGTTCTTATTTAGATTGCCAGCCGCAAGCCCTGCTGTAACCCTAACAACATCACCAACCTTAACCCCATCTGTAATCCATGAGCCAGCGGAACGCGTAATAGTGTACGTAGGCCCTGAGCCTGCTGTTGTTAGCGTCAGTGATGCAATACTAGCGCCAGCTGCAAAGTCCTTTCTTACTGCCGCAGCCATAAAATCTTTATAAGTTCCAGGGCTTATTTCACAATTTAACGGGCCTTCAACAAATTTAGAGCCATGTCTAAAATCCGCAATTTGATAATCTGTACGAATTTCATTCGATTGGAATGTGTTCTTTTTTAGTTCAATTCCACTTGTGGTTCTGCGTAATATTTGGGCACTTGATGCTGTCGCTTTGGTTCCTAGTGCTGACTGTTTTTTGTAAATTACTTGCTTCTCTACACCTGAGCCTATAGCCATGATTTTAATCCTTTTATGTTATATAACTAAAAAATTCGATATCGATTGGAAGCAGAACGCTGTCCTCATCTTCCTGGATTTGCTTTAAATGCGGCGATCTTATGATAATGACATCAGTTCCCCCGTGCGAATGGCTAGAACCGCGCGGAAACGCTGAACGAATAAGTTCAGCCCTGGCCATCATGTCAGATTTGCCATTTAATAATTCGTAAAACAAGCTAACCTGTAGCAACCCATCTATTCTATGCACCCCAGTTCCTAGTTCATCATGCACAGGAGGTGCATGTAAAAAATAAACCTCTTGATATGGCAACGTCTTAATAAGCCTAGTATTTGGCCATCTAGTAGACAATGCCGGTGTAATAGCATTTAAGCTTTTTTCTAATGCTATTTGTATATTTGTTATTGTCATGCGAAACTCGAAACACTTTTCACTATTTGCCCAAACTCTAAAATAGTAAGTTTAAGCATCCCTTGAGGGGCCTGCCCTGAGTGCCCATCTTCGAGCGCCGTAATATATGGCGTATTATTAGTAATATAATGCACAGTGAAAGGGTCTTGAACACTGACGGATTTAATTATATTAGCTATCGTACGTTGACCAGTTTTGTCAATGCCATCTAAAAATGACACCGGTATTGAGCCGTTTCCATACTGCCAATTAGCCCTTGCAGTTCCTCCAACATATCCCGCCGGAGCTCTTGGGACTTGCCACCTGGAAGGGTCTCCCACAGGTGTTTTAAGCGTTAATGACTCCCCAAGCTTGGCAACAGTAAGCTTGACAACCTTTTCAGCGTTGCCGGTTACTTTACGCTTAAACTTGTTAATATCGCCACTAAATGTCATTTACGTAGCTCTATCTTATAGATAATAGGCTCATCAAAATTAGGAGCTATTGCTTCTATCTTGCCAATAACATAATTTAGTGATGATAACGTCACAATATCGCCTATCGCTGGTTTGTTTATACCATTTGCAGCCAGTAGTATAACAATAAAGTTCTCGTGCTCTAACTTATCAATGCTATTTTTAACTACAACAGCATAACCGATCATTGATGTAGATGATACTGTCATTGCTCCCGTATCAACATCATAAGATGTTGCTGTCTTATAGTTAATAGTAACAGCCAGCCCTTTAGAGCTTATAAGATTGTACGCTGTCTGAATATTAGATTCGTACAACTTGCAACCCCCTAGAACCACCTCCCGTCATATATCGACCCAGCATACTTTCCACCTCCCGATAGGTTTTCTCAGTTGTGTCATATTCCGAGTATTCAGTTTCTAGCACATCAACTTTTTCACGCTTCACAGCACGCTCTTTATCAGTAAACAATGCACTTGTTGAAGCCTTGCCAGCAAGTATACAGCAAGCATTTTTAACCTCGTTTGGTATTATGCTATTAGGCTGTATGTACTCAGTCCCAAATATTACAACGCCATCACGCGGCCAGTCTAGCGCTTGCGTACTTGCTCGTTTGCTACCCAACCAATTTGCATAATATTTACTTTGCATGTATTGAGTAGCTTTACGCAAGCATTGCTCCTTTACAGACAAGTCTAGATCACTCCATGCCTCATTGCCTATTAGCACATTGTAATTATTGGCATAAGTCACGGAGGCGTAAGACTCAGCCCCCGCGACTATCGTCCCATCCTCAACGATTAATGCCATTTAATTATTATCCTAACAATGTAGCAACGTGATTTGGTTTCCATACCACGGCGTCATACAAGCAACGGATATCGATTATTGCTTTCTGGAACCCAGGGTAAACAGCGATTTGGAATGTTAGCCCGCTGCGTGGGTCTGTAACGTCCATAACATCAGCAGCAAGCTCAACGCTAGGAAGCTGAGGAGCTCTACAAACAACCTCAATCGCTGACTTATGGAAAGCAATGTTAGGTGTGTAGTTATTACCAACCGTGATCGCGTTATTGTCTGCGATTGCTACCCTAGTACCAGGGGCGCCCAACGCTAAAGAACCGCCCGCAAGCGCTGTGTTTACAACGTATTTATTTGTCGTATCAGCAGCAAATGTAACAACGTCACCGGCCAAAACCGTACCCGTGCCCGTGTCCGCTGGGATTGTGGTAGTTCCAGCTGTGATAGCGGCACTGTTAACCAAATAACCAGAGCCTGTACCTTTGGTATGAGTAACAATACCACCGGATTCCTTAATCATGATTTGCTGTAAGTCAAGCAGAGTGCCCTGACGCAATAAATCACTGCCGCCTGCTTCGCTTACTTTTTGCAATTGAGCAAGATTACGTAATTTAGTACCAGCCAATGTATTAATAACCAACGTTACTTGGTTATCCATCGGACATCCATTATCAACCAAGATTTGACGGATTTCTGCAACCTCGTTAAAGTTTGAGCCGAACGGAGTAGTTCCCGCCGTACCAAACGCGCGTGATGAACCTGCTTTTGCAATCCCCGCCACATAAGCTTCAATCGTATTAGTGATTGCTCGCATTGCTTGCGCGATTTGATCACCATAAATAGTCTCATATCCGCTACCATTGTTGACGTGTTTAATGTCCTCACCAGTCCACGGGACTTGTACCGATGCGTATTGATTAACGGTTAGAGTTTTACTATCAACCGTTTGATCTGTACCCTCTGGTACTGTCATACTAGGCGAATAAGTGCTGCTAACTGTCGGCGTACGAGTAAAAAATGAACGTACAGAATCACCCTTGGCAGCACGTACACCTTCCACGCTGTTTACTGTTGCAGATGGGATAAAACCTACCGCTTCACGCCCTACAACATCAGCCGCGCGGTAAATATCAGCAGCTAAATTATTTAATACATTTGCCATTTTAAATATCCTTTATAAATAAATTAATCTTTAACTGAGCCGCCTTCCTTAGCGAACTTAACCTTGTCAGCTGAGGAAAGCGCGTCAAAATTCTTTCTACTCAACACTTTAGCGTTATCATTAGGCTTTCTATTGCCTGATGCAGCGCCCCCGGTGTTGTTATTACCGAACCAGTGTGGGACATTGGGCTTAATTTCGTCTAGCCACTCGTTAACCCCGTACGGTGTCTTACCGTCTTTTCCTATCACTGGCTCGCCATCCTTTAATGACACTATCCCACCGTCATTGCTAACAGAAAATAACGTCATGCCTCTCAGTACAGCATCATCGACCGCGTGTGGTAACACGCCAGCTTTAAGCGCTGAGCTTCTAAGCTCCGCTTGCAATGCTCTTGTCATGAGATTGTTTTTTGCTGCCGTCTCAGCAGATAGTTTTGCTTCAAAATCTTTTTTATGCTTTTCTAGTCTCGCATTAATGACGCTGTCAATATCGCCAGACTCTAATTTTTTCTTTTCCTCATCATTTGCGGCCTTATTCATAGCCTCACGCACCTTGTCAGGGTCTATCCCATCAAATCTAGCAAGTAATTCTTTTAGTTTTTTATTGCTTGCTTTCTCAGACTCAAGCGCTGTTTTTAGTCCTGTATTTTCTTCTACTTTAAGAAAGTATTTCCCGTCTTTTTCTTCATAATATTCTGTTAATGCTTCTGGAATATCTTCCTTGCTAGTTACCATCGTTTTAATTGACATATTTCGCTTTTAGCTCCGCTAGAGTTAATTCTCGCCCATCACCGCTAAGCAACTGCTTAGTAGTTATCACACCCCTACGCCAAAGATCGGCCCTACCGACCCCAAGCTGCTCCTCCTGCTCTTTCCTGCTCAACATCTTTAAAAAGCTATCAAAACTAATGTCTTTATTTATCTGTCCTAGTTTTGATGACCTGGTTCCACTTGGCTCATCTACATTTAAGCCAACATCTCTAAAGTCTATCAATTCAGGCATCATAATACTTCTGCAATTCCAGTGGATAGGGGGATTTGCAAACGGTATCGTATGCCCTATTGGGTTTTTATCTATATCCCAACGTAACCCAGAACGCCCAACGCATGTTATAGTGGTTCTACTATCCAAAGTAGATAGCCAAAAATAACCACGTATTATGTCGCTGTTTTTTTCGTACACCGCCAGCCTAGCATCATTTGCTATCGTGTGAATAGTCGTTTGTACTATTGCAGCAGCATGACGCCTAGAACCATCGAACGCGCTTTTTAATAACGCTGTCATTTGTGACTTGTCAGCGCCCTCTATTATACCCTGCCTTATAACACCTTTAACCTTAAATTGCAAATCATTTGACATATTGCGCCAATGGTCTGCCATAAAGTTGCCCTCAAACGTTGGACGGTATAATCTATCAATAACAGCAAGAGAGGGCATTTTATTAAAATCCTGCATTGCTACATCAATACTATGCTGCGTGAATTCTGTATAAGCTGGAAGCGCTGGCATTTTTTCTTTAACAATGTCAACAGCATCATCGATATTTTTTAGCGCTGCTTTCTCTACCTTATCAATAAGCTTTAATATCTCTTTAACCTGTCCTGCCTCATACCTCCGCAAGCCTAGCTGATACTTTAAAAGCTTAATTAATAGTTTAGATTGGGAGATCACTGATACGCCCTTGTTCCTCTTCTAGCTCCACGCCTTCCTGCACAAGCCCAGCTCGCTTGTAATTGTAGAATAGCGTGTTGTGAGATATTGCCCCGCCCTGCCATGCCATGAACAATGAGCTTATCTCTTGCGCTGTCAGTCTAGAAGGTAAGAACTCGCGATTGATTGATATAGTAAAATCAGCATCGTCATTACCTAACCATGCCAAATAAATATAAAACACATTAGTAAGGCCTGATGATAATGTACTTGCCATATCGGCAAGAATGCTTTCATCACCTGACATTCTACGCTCCAATGCGCCCTCAGCCTCTACACCTGATTTTTGTGGCTCGAGCATCTTAGCCCCAAGCGTTGCCATTTGCGCCTCCTTGCTTAGTAAGTTTTCCTTAAGCGCTCCGAAATTGCCCTTAACCTCGAGTATTTCAGCCCTGGCTTGTGGGTCAGGGAAGGAATTAGCGACTGTAGAACCGATATAAATCTTTTTAGTATCATCTCTATTACCATAAATGAACATGCTAGGAAGCCCAGACAGGAAGCATCCGCGCTCATATGCTGAAGACATTATATAGTGATGCATATTTACATTGACCAGGTCGATCAATGGCGGTATTTCAACATCATAATCCAGCGAGTCGACTCCTATTATCGTGAAAGGTAAATAATCAAACTTTTTGCTATTTATCTGAGGATATATCTCATCAACAAGCGTTTCTTGATTATCTTTTACATGAACTATTCTTTGTAAATAAAAGCCAGAATCATCAATCTGTAAAACACGATGCACTTCCCCCAAACCATCCTCAGTTTTACCATCATATAGGCGCACATAAGTCTTATTTTTATTCCAGTCTAGTATATTCTCAGCCACATAGACGGCAATAACAGGCTTGTCATTACTATAATCGACAAGCACACCGCAACGGCCAACAGTGAGGCATTCCAATGCAACAAGTTTGCATAATTCAGTATAATTGAGTCCAAGCCCATCGACATCTCGCAGCAAATCATTGTATTTCTCATCCGATAAAATAGGGTCTTTCCTAAACATCAAGCCACGCAATCCTATAATAGTACGCCAGGTTGCATTATAGAACGGTGTCATTTTTAAACGCTTCCTATATTCATCTTCTTTTTCCTCGGCAAGCTTAGGGAGCCATGACTCGCCGCCATTATGCACTTCGTCTTCACCAGCTGCGGCAGCTCTGCAACGCTTCCAACGATCTGCCATGTTGTTATAATCTGTATTTCTCATAGTCCACCGCCTATCTTTATGCTGCTATTATTTCTCAAAATCGGGAACGCTCTAGCTATGTAATAACCAGCGCTGTCAACCCAGTCGTCTATCCCGGGATGTTCTGAAACCTTCTCTGGCTGCCCGTTTGCGTCATATCCTTGCTGTCTCAAACTACTACAAAGGGATTTGCAACGATCTTCGTTTATCTTGAGCCGTTCATGCGCTAACATGCCATTAAAATAATTTATCCTATCCCTTATCGCTGGATTACTAGCAGGCGCATCAACGTAATAACCAGCTTTACTTATTAGATCAATGTCAGATTGACTTGCGTTTGTATGCCTGCTGGAGCCGCTAGCATCAGGATATACCACTATTCTGTGCTTGCTGTAGTTATTCTGTAATCTCAAAATAAAATCCCGCGTGTCATAAGATACGAACTCATCAACAGCATAACATATACCATCGCTGTCATTAACAAAGACAACACTACAACACCCGCCGATATTAAAATCAATCGACACATTTATCACAATGTCATTTGATTGTAAAGTTCTATCTGTTCCATTCTTGCGTTCGTCATAACAATGATAGACCTTATTTTGTGTTAATGACACAAAATCCCCATTAATATACATCTCAGCGAGTACTGGGTCGTAATTCGCTCTTATCTGATCAACATAATCATCTGGAAGATATGGGTTTGAGTATGTACTAGCTTTTATAAGCTCATAGTCATAAGATTTAGGATTGCCCCATAAACTATAAACAAATCCGCTAGTACCTTGATCGGGCGTTGTTACCACTGCAACAGTATTAGGAGAGCCTATATTCTGCCTATTACGCTCTATTATCTTGCGCCATATGAGAGCGGCCTTGTCTTTTGGCAGTGTGTCTATCTCATCTACCACACTGTGCCCGACCTCGTACGCAACAATACGCTCAGGGTGATTATACGATCTAAATATTATTTTACTGTTTAGAAACGGTAGATAAATCTTGTAATGTGATTTATTTATGCTAAACGGGAGATTATATTCTGTTAGAAACTCTTCCATGCCTGCCATAGCGCGCAATGTAAGCAAGTCATAAGACGGCATATAATATGCGCCATCTACCCCCTTGCGTTCCATCATCTTCAGTAGTAACCTAACTATTCCTGCTTGTGTCTTGCCGCTTCCCAGTCCGCCTATGATGGCTGGGTATTTTGACTTAGAAAACGCTAACTGTCTCTGTGGACTCGTTAGCTCTAGATTGATGTTTAGGATTGATCTTTGCCTTTCAGCTCAATGATATTGATATTAATACCATCTTCTGTAAGTGCATCATGCTGACGATCACGCCATAGTTTCGGCTGTCTGTTTTTGAGCCATTGCATACATGCACCACTGTCAGGAGGGTATTCTTTGATTGTTTGTTCTATTATTGTAGTTCCACGCTTCTCATCGTAAAACACATGTTGCTCTATAACTTTTGAGCCTGTCGCACGTTCCCAAAGCGATCTAACAACCTCACCATCTGCAACATCCCTGCCCTCTGTTATTGCTGCGCCAAACTCTGGATAAGTGCGCATCCAAACTGATATTGTTTTGTCATCAACGCCTATAACACCAGCTATTTGGTTTAGAGACAAGCCTAAAAGTGCTAGATTGTGCACTTCTTCGCACATTTCCGGCGAATAGATGCCATTGTTACTCAAACGGGTTTTGCGCCTGTTTGTGATACGCTCGCAATCTTTTAATGTGACTGGCATAAAAAAGAAGGCTGGCTATTGTTAAGTAACCAGCCTAAGAGGGAATTTTTCTTACTGTACTACGTTTGCCATTTGTTCAGCTACGCCACGCAACGCAGCGAGCTTTTCTTCTACTGATGCGCCAAGTTCTGGGTCATTAGCCAGCGCTGATGCCAGTTGGTCAGTCAATGATTGGATGGTAGCTTGTTGCTGCGCAATCAATCCAGATAACTCAACGTTAGCCTCATCTTGTTTAGCTTTAATTTCATCTAATACTGCGCCTAATTCGCTTAATTTTGCCATGTTATCGCCTTTAATAATAAGTTTTCTGACATCAATATTTACGTAAATATTCATTTGTTATGCTCCAAATGTAATTGGCATCGTACCATCTTGTATAAATATGTCAAGTATTTTTTTACAATAGGCTGGAATGCCCATACATAAGGCAATCCAGTATTGTTTAATGTCGTGAGTGCTTATTTACAGGAGGTTTGAGTATGTTTTTTACTATAGGATGCCGACTCATCTAGGTTTTTCCCAGGTTTTTCCCAATTTTTCCCAGGTTTTTCCCGCTTAGATTGTTTATCCATGCCGATTTCCCCGTTTTCCCACACTTTAATATATAAATAAAAAAAATAGCTCGCGCGCGTTACACCTCAATGGGTAACTTATTTTTATATTATATATTTATTACACCTCAATATAATTATAGTATATTTATAGAGGTATGAAAAATTGGGAAAAACGGGGAAAACCGCATCAGGTCTCGTTCTAGCTGGGAAAAAACCGGGAAAAACCGGGAAAAATTGGGAAAAACCTTATATGGAGAGGCTTTAGACCCATGTACCATCGCTTGCCGCCTGATTGGCTGGTACTTTTATTCGCCAAATGGTAAGCCAAAGCCCATCCAGCAAGGAATTATTAAAAATGGAACAAACTGCTAATGCCTACGAAGGTTACGAATCAAACTAATAATTGTGTTTTGATCCAACCTAACGCCGAGTTAACCATCCCTTAGATTGTTTCCAAAATGGGGTAGGATATTGGGTAAACCGTAATTCCTTACGCCTTACCTAGTCCCGTGCACTAGCGCCATAAGTAACAATTTTTTGGCAATTTACACCATAACATACTATTACTTTTTCTGCAATAGCAAATCATTCCTAACGATGGTACCATTAGATTCTAGGTAATTAATGCATTTGATTACATCTTCTGGTTTGTATTTTTTTTTGAGTTTATTACAAATATAGCTCTGGTACTGCCATCTATCTTGATCTATATAGCCCATTACGCGACTACAGAGTGCCTCGAATCCGTTCTTTTCACTTGCTGCAACAAGCCTGACTTTTTCCTCCATATCCTTAGCAATGTACTTGGAAGCGAATAAAACGTGATTTGTAGTGATTTCTCCATCAGCCGCACCCATGATACCGACTAACTTATTTAGCAGCTCTATTGATCGCCTGGTGACTTCCTGATAGCCTTCGCCTGATATACCGTGATGATCCGCTAAATCGAAAACATACTCTTTGAATGATTCAAGCATTTCAGTGGCATCTTTAGAGCATGGAACTTCCGCCCGCTCCCCGTCTTGCTGTATTCGTTTTTCTGTTGTAGTGCCACCGTAGTACATAGTCATTATTTTACCAAGTAAGCCTTGGTGTATCTTGGGAATGGTTGCGTAGGTAACACCCTTACGAGGTCGAGGGTTATCGTTTTTCTCTTGCTGTATCAAGCAGCGACCAACGAACCCATTTACTACACTGTCATAACTGACAATGGAATCAAACTCTGAAAACGTGGAAAGCCCAAACATTGATAAAAATGGGTTAACGATACCACTATCTATTTCCTGCTTGCGCTTCACAAGTTCTTTTATAGCGTCTTTATGGTCTTCTCCCTTGTCTTCCATTTTGATTAAATCTTTTATTCTTTTATCAATTTTATCTTTAAATATTGCTTTATCATCCCCCCCGATTGGTAACAGTCCACATCCTTTTGAGTAAATCTGTAGTAACTGCCTTGGGATGCCCTCTAAATAAGACGACCCGCCTTTTGATGAATTCTTTATTTTTTTAAACAAAAGGGCTACCTCATCCATTACGTAATAGCTGGCTTGATGCGTAATTAGATTGCGGATTATTTCCTGTTCTGATTTTATGGAGCCATAAGCAGCGCTTATAAGACCTGCCTTTTTTAATATATCCATTACACATTTAAATATTGACTCTTTACCACTTGATGACGCAGCAACACCGAAGCAGTAAAGGTTTAAAGCGCTACCTTGAAACTGATAACGCATTGAAAGCATACATCCGGTCACATATAAAGCCGCCATGGTTGCGAGATTTTCGCGCGGGTAAATACATTGTGAATTAATGTACTCTGTAAGCTCTCCCACAAACCCAGGTGGGCGTTTTATATCAACATGGCTATAGTCCCATTGCAGGATTGGTTTAACTACCCCTGGAATGATTTCTGATCGTTCCCAGGGGATTTCTATCTTCTCAAATGTTTTTTCATAGCCATACTTTTTAGCAATAAATATGAGCGTTCCAGCAGTTACAGGTCTGTCATTATCTTTTCCAAACGAGTGCCATTTCTCATCTATTTCTGTTATACCTTTGTACTTTTCCCCACCCTTTGCTGACCATGTATCGAATACTACAAGTCCCTCATCGCTACCGCTTGTGGCGTGATGTATAGCCATTCCTACAGTCACCCATGTGTCATAATCACAGTCGCTAGGGATATGATTAACTGCTTTAATATAATCATCCAACCCCATATCGCTATCTGTACTAATAGCCACGACACGGGGCCTTGTGAGTAACTCTAGTAATGCTTTAGGGGCATCTCCAATATCTTCGGGAGACCCTAAAAGAACTTTATACTTATTGCCAGATTTATGGTTAGACCCAGCCCCTACAACAAACCCAGAATGTTTAAAATCAATCCCTGGGTAGTTGTTAAGCTTAGTTGATAGAGCCTGGGATGTGTTGCTATATTTGAAAAATAAATGCTTGGAACCGTTGCCTGAACCAGTCTCTACAATCAGCCCCGCCCCTGCAATTTCTGGTATTTGCTCAATAAGCCTAGCATAAGATTCTACGCCACCGTTCCTGGCATCCACATCAACAACAAGCAATCCATTCTGAATAAGTATTCCATAGCCCGAATCGAACAATCCATCTTGCTCCATTTCTTCTAACTGATCTTCCGAGAAATGCTCGGTATATTGCCATTGCTTAGTTATTGGATGTTTACCAACAGCTTGACAATCAGGATTCCCGCATTCACAAGTTCCATCTTCATGGATGCCATGCAAGCCGAATATTACAAAGTCATTATTCCAAAAATCTCTAAACATAAATTTCCTTTATAGACAAAAAAAGCCCAATTAAGGGCTTTGTAATGATGTGAGAAAACTCACTTAACTTACTCCCCGCCCTAAAGGACGGGGAGTAAGTCAACCCTATCTACTTGCATTCTGTGTTCTCCAGTAATTTATTTAATAATTTATCAATATCCAT
>CAYWRU010000063.1:0-19052 GCA_964460795.1 uncultured bacterium
AGGCAGTTTGCGGATTTAAATGATCCCAAGCCATGTCCTCTTTTAATTCAATCCCGTTTTGACCGTAAACGCTCGTGGTGGAGGGAAAAAAAAGAGGGAGGTTGAGTCTTTTGCAGGACTCAGCAATTTGCCGCGTGCATTCAATGTTTCGCTCTTCAAGATCTTTGGCGTAAAGGTGACTTTTTTCGGCATCCACTTGAGCGGCTAAGTGAATTACGGCGTCCGCATCCTTTAAAAGGGACTCGATGCGAAGGTTTAGAATGTTTTTTTTATGCAATTCAATAGATGCGCTTTCTGGCAAAGCCCTCAAAGAGCCGGTCGAAAGGTCATCGATCAGGCAGAGATTCATTTGAGGATAATCCTTGCAAAGTTTCTGGATGAGAAATGATCCAACATATCCGAGAGCTCCGGTGATGACTATTCGCTTCATGGCTGGAGGGAATTTAGCAAGTGGTTTGCTGTGATGCGAATGCCGGACTCAAAATCCGTTGAGGGCTTCCAGCCGGTCAGTTTCTGAAAGCGAGAAAAATCGGCTTCGTAATTTCTGGAATCTATCGGCAGAAGATCAGGAGCTTCTGCGCTCACCAAGGGTGAGGATATCCCGGTCAGTTTGTTGGCAATCCTTTGCACTGTTTTGATGGATTCCAGAATAGTCTCCGATTTACCGGATCCTATCACGTAAAAATTTTCTCCTGCTTGCGGGACAAACAGCCCGGCCTGCAAAAAAGCATCAAGGGCATCGGAAATAAAAAGATAGTCGCGTCTTTCCAGGCCTTTCCCGTAAACCGTCAAAGATTCGCCGCGCAGCGCTTTTTCAAGGAGGCGATTTAAAATGCCTCGATCTTTGCTTGAGCTTTCCTTCCCAGGTCCGTAGATATTGGGCAATCTCAGGGATAGAGCATGAAGATGGCCGTCTTTTGCAGCTTGCTTTAAATAATTTTCGGCTAATTGTTTGTGGAGGCAATAAGGAGTGAGGGGATGATCAGGAAAATCCTCATTCACGGGAAGTTGATTCGGACAGCCAAAGATGGAAGCGGTGCTGGCGAAAACAACGGAAAGATTTTTCTTTGATTGTCGAGCGGCTTCAATAATTTCAATTACGGGATGCAGATTGATCTTGGCATCGAGATCCGGCTGCTGAATCGCGACTCGCATACTTGTTTGTGCCGCAAAATGAAAAAGGATGTCACAATCTCGAAGATGTTCAGTCCATGACGTTGCTGTTAGGGCATCCCAGGGGATGGCACTTATTTCTGCAGGTCCTGACAGCCCAGTAAGCTGCGAAGCGTTTCGGGTCATGGCCCGAACTTTGCAGGAAACTTGCGAAAGTGCTTTTATGAGTGAATAGCCGAGAAATCCGGAGGCTCCGGTAATGAGAATCGTTTTGCCGGAATAATTTTTCAAAGCAGAGCTGGTAAAAGGCAAGGCGTTCATAAGAACCTGACTTCCGGAATGTAAGTAATCCACTGTCCGCCTCGGGAGCGAAAGACTGTTTCTTTAGCTAGGATTTCTTCCTGATGATTCCATCCCAACAGTAATGCATATTTTAAATCCGGATTTTCAAAATAGTTTGGTGCGACTACGGGGATATGCATGCCGGGAGAGAATTTTCCTTGCTTAGACGGTGTCGAATCACAAATAAAATCAATCAGCTCCGGTCCGATCCGGCAAAAATTAAGAACGGTTGTGCTTTTCGAAGTTGCTGCATAGGCACAAATTCGATGTCCCTGAGAGCGTAATTTTATGAGCAGGTCGCGGAGTTTGTCCTTCGAGGAGTGAACTTGATCTGCAAATGATTGGTAGGGGGCGAAGGTGCTCAATTTAAGTTTTAATTCCTGATCCATTAGAGAGCGAAGTCTTGGAGTGGGTTGGGTTTCCTGGACGTGACAAAGCGTATAGCGCATGGAGCCGCCATGTGTGGATAGGGGTTCACCGTCTACGAGAGTTAAGCCATGGGATGAAGCAATCTTTTGTATGGAGAGTAAGGAAAAGAGAAAGACATGCTCATCATAAATCTGATCATAGGAGTTTTTTGTAAGGACATCAGGAAAATAAGGGTCTTCAAAAATAACCCATCCATCAGGTTTTAATAAAATCTTTAGTCCTTCAAAAAGTCCTGAGAGATCTGCAATGTGGCAAAAGGCATTGGCCGCCAGGATGAGATCTGCCTTACCTTCCTTTTGAAGAATGTCATGAGCGGTTTTAACATTAAAAAAAGTGTTAAGCGTTGAGACGCCTCGCTCTTTTGATATTTTTGCAGGATCGAGAGATGGCTCCACTCCCACATGCCGGATTTTATTTTCAGAAAATGGACGCAGTAAAGTCCCATCATTGGAGCCAATTTCAACGACGAATGGATCGGGAAGGGATTTTATTTCTGGTAGGAGAGAATTTGCCAGAGCTTTAAAGTGATGCGTCATTGCTTTTGAGCTTTGCGTGAGAAAAGGGTAGTGGTGATGAAAAAGTTTCTCCGGAGCCGGCTGGGTCATAAGCTGAACAAGGTTGCAGTTTAGGCAGACTCCGCAGATAAGAGGATAAAAATATTCCTGGCTAAATTCTTCTGCCTTTAGAAAGCCGTTGGCCAAAGGCATTTGACCTAAATCTAGAAAAGGACTGAGCGGGTGAGTGCAGTGACGGCATGAGGCATTCATAGATCAATAATAACGTTCAAGCGTGTTGGACAAATGGAGAGTATTTGTGTGAGGGGCCGCCAGGTTATGGATTTTCCAAGAAAGAGATCTGAAAAAATCGCCGGAGTCCAGACTTGCTGTCCGCATTTCCTTAACTGGCGTTGATAGGTCAGGTACTGAGGCGTATGCATCACGCCTTCTCTGAGAAGAGTGTAGGTGTATCTTTTTTGAAAGGATTGGATAAAGGAACGGCCTATTTCCAGCATGCAATGAAGCGGACTGGTAGATTGCGGCAGGTCCGCCAAAATAAGTTTTGCGCCTAAAACAGCTCTTTCGCGAAGGTTATTGATCAATTCAATTAAATCCTGATGATGATTAAAATATTGAGCCACGCTGATGCAGAAGAAATAATGAAATTTTTTGGGACGCAGAAAGGCATAATTAAAGTTTCCGCTTGAAGATCGGGTGAATTGGACATTCGTTAATTCTTTGCAGTTTTCTTGAGCCGCTTGAATCATGTTAAAGGATGGGTCGACTCCAGTCATTGATTCAATCTGAGGCGACAAAAGACGCTCCAGATATCCGGGTCCGCACCCAATATTGAGAATTCGGTGGGTGCTGTTTAGGGGTATTTCTTTTTGAATCCCATCATAAAATAATTGAGCGTTGAGTTCATAAATTCGAGGACTTGGCCAAACTTTTGACTGGTTCCAATAAGCGGTCCATTTTGATGTTGGAGGCATGGGTGCGAGGGTATTCATGATGATTTGGATAGGCGTTCCAGAAGTATGGGGATGCGGTCAAAGGCGCGCCGAATGCAGCGGTCGCTGTCCATGTAGCGGAATTCACCGCTGCGGCCTAGGATTTCTAAGGAGGGATATTGTGCCACAAAATCCTTTATTTTTTGCAGATGTTTTTGATACGTGTAATCATAGATAGGATAGGCGTACGGGATCTCAAAAGTAAAACAATTTTTAATTTTATTCAAATCGAGATCAATATCGGTTCTTAAACTGCGTAAGATATCGTCTGAGATTTTCTCCGAGGTTTGCAGGGAATGATCTTGCGGAGATGGCGGGGATAATTCGAGCGCTAAGAGATTTTCGCCTTGCGGATTTAGATCAGGTGAAAACTGCGAAGTCTCAAAGAGTCGATTATACGGCCGATCCAAAAAATAAACATACTGCCGGCCTTTTAGAATGTTGCTTTGAGTGGTGGCGATGGCCATGAGCTGTAACGGACGATATTTAAGTTTCGTAGCAGTCTTCCCTATTTCATCAGGAATCTTTTCTTTCCAAATCGCAAAAAATTCCGGGATAGGGATGGTCGATACGACTGCGTCATATTTTTGATTTTGCAATGATGTGCCGTGATTCCAAGTTAGTAACCATTGGTTTTCTTTTGTGTGCTCTAAGTCTTCTAAGTGAATGGGGAGGTGGATTTTTACTCCTAAAGTTTTGCATTGAATTGCAAGGCGATCCGCGATTTCGCCAAAACCTTTGCGGGGATACTGCATGGGTAATTTTTCTCGTTCGAGGCTTGAGGTGCCTTTGGGCCTAGCCCCAAACGTTTGCAGAGTTTTAAAGAGTCCTTTGCGGATATTATAGGGAACGGCATCCGGGGACAGTTCATTGCACGGAATTTTCCAGAATTGTTCGGTGTAGGGTTTAAAAAAATGAGAGAAAAGATAGTCGCCGTAGTTATTGCGAAGGGTTTCCTCGAGCGTAGGATTTAGTGCTATTTTGGAAGTGAGTGAAAAAAAACGAAAAATTAAATCGCGAAGTATATAAAAAACGGCGCTTGGTTTAAGGTTGGTGAGGAGATTGATGATATTAAGGGGGTAGTCTAGATGTCGCGATTGAAAGTTAAGGTGTACTTTGCGATGTAGGGGCGCAAGACCTTCGGGAAATAATTGTTGTACAAAATCATGAACTTCCTGGTCTTCGGTAAAAAAAGTGTGGGGGCCGATATCGATTCCATGGCCCGATTTCCAGTAGGTCGCGGCGAGTCCGCCGACTTGTGGGGCTGATTCAAAGAGATCAACAGAGGCACCAGACTGGCTTAATTTCCAGGCGGCTGTTAGTCCGGTAATACCGGCACCGAGTACAGCAATATTTGGTTTTTTTTTTATCATGGTGAAAGTGCGGTTACTTCAATCGATGTAGCGCCAAAGGTATTTTCTCATACTTTTGGAGGAAGATATAGAGAGGAGAAAACGATCAGCTGTGGATAACATCCATAACTTTATCGTGGTAGATCTGGACAATAAAGGAGGACTGAGTGGAGTCGAGGCGTTCTTTGGGTTGCAAGTTGTAATAGACGTAGAGCCAATCCTCGGAAATATTGGGCTCCCGAACCACGATTTCCTGCGGCTGACCCAGGAGTGAGAGGACTTCATTGGAAGCCAGATCTTTCAAGGGTAGCACGTGCTTGGCGGCAAGGTAGCGATTCGTAATCTGATCTCGTCCGATTTGCTCGCTTCCTCTCAGCATTCTAAAGAGTTTCCAGTCAAAGGCCCGTGGGGGCAAATCGAAGCCAACACAGCCTGAAAGAAGTGTTATTACGGCTATAGCGGATAAGGTTTTTTTCATGGTTTAAATATCGGCTGCCAAAGAATTAGCTTGATGATCAGAAAAGGATTCTATTGAGCTATGGAGGCAAAGTCTATAAAATAGTTTTCATCCAAACATTTTAATTCGGACGTCTGAGAGACGAAGGGTATAGTAACCGCATTGCGAGGCATCCTATGAAAGTACTAATCGTTGAAGATGAAAAAAAGATGGCGAGCTTTATTGAGCGCGGTCTAAAGGAAGAGGGCTATGAAGTAGAGACCGCTGAAGACGGCGAAAGCGGCTTGGTTTTAGCTTCCAGTCATTTATATGATCTCATTATTCTCGACTGGATGCTTCCCAAAATGGACGGAATTGAAGTTTGTCAGAAGATTCGTCAGTCAAAAAAGAAAACGCCGATTCTGATTTTGACGGCCAAGGATTCTGTGGATGATAAAATTCATGGACTCGATCAAGGTGCCGATGATTATTTGACCAAACCTTTTTCGTTCGAAGAGCTTCTTGCTCGGATGCGCGCCCTTCTCCGCAGGCCGGGGGATCTTAAAAAAGAAACGCGCCTCGAACAGGGCGATCTTGCGATGGATCTCTTGGCGCGTGAAGTTCGTATCCAGGATAAAGAAGTCGAGCTCTCGCAAAAAGAGTTCGCATTGCTTGAATTTTTGATGCGCCGCAAAGGTGAAGTCGTGACCCGGACACAGATTGCGGACGAAGTTTGGGATCAGAGCTTTGATCCTATGAGCAATACCATTGATGTGTACATTAATTTTTTGAGAAAAAAAATTGATGTGCAGGATCGTCCCAGCCGCATTGAAACGGTTCGTGGATCGGGCTACCGTCTCAGCGTGGAATGATTTCCTTTCGTTCGGTCAAAACCCGCCTCACCTTATGGTATTCCTGCATTCTTGCTTTTTTCCTCATTGTTTTTTCTGGTGTCATGTTGTGGATTTTTGCGGAAGCCCTTTACCGCGATACTGATAGTTATCTCCTTAACGAATCACGCTCTCTTGAAGAGAGTCTTGGCCGGGAATTAGCGCGAGTTGTTTCCAATAAAAAAATCATTCCGCAGTATCAGATATTTTCAACGTCTCTCTATTTTGATCCTGAGGTCAAGGCCAAGCTTATTCTTCGCATCCGGAAGTGGGAAGAGGACACCAAAAAAGTGACTCGGAGCCGGATGATGATTCGCGTCATGGGTCTTGACCATACACCTCTTGTGATGAATCTGAAGCCGTGGGAAAAAGAAGTGATTTTCCCTGATTTTGAACGGGACGCCATTTTTATGGAAACAGGCGAATCCTTTCAGACAATTCATTTCAGACAAACGCCCGTACGGCTTTATTATCGATTGGTTCATTACCGGGATGTTCCGCTTCTTGTGATTGAGTGCGGAAATTCACTTGCCGAGACGGAAGCTACCTTGACTCGGTTTAAACTTGTTATTTTTATTTCAATTCCGCTTGCGGTATTGGCTAGTTTTTTCGCCGGCCGCTACATGGCCAGTCGGGCCTTTCGGCCGCTCGATCTTATGATCCGTGAGGCCAACAAGATTTCCGGCACTGATTTAAAGCAAAAACTACCGCGTACGCATACGGGCGATGAATTGGATCGCTTGGCGGAAACTTTGAATGAGATGATGGACCGCATCGATGCTTCCAAGCGCGTTATTCAGGAATTTAGTTCAAATATCACCCATGAACTTAAAACGCCGCTTGCCATTATTCGCGGGGAGATTGATGTTGCGACGCGGCGAAATCGTCCGGCTGAAGATCTGGTCAAATCCTTGCGCGTGATTGAAGGGGAGACGATAGAAATGATCCGAATGGTGGATGATTTGATTTTTCTTGTGCGTACCGATGCGCGACAGTTGCGCTATGAGATGTCCGATGTGTCAATTTCTGAAATTTTGAATTATGTGGTTGCGCATTTCAAGGATCGTGCGCACGAAAAAAAGATTCATTTAAATCCGTCGATTGAGCCTTCCTTATTCATTAAGGGAGACCCTGTTTATTTGAAGCGAGTCTTTACTAACTTGATCGATAATGCTCTTAAATTTACACCCGAGAAGGGAAAGATTGTGGCGCGGGCAGAAAGTCAGGGGAAGCGAATCGTGGTTTCTATTACCGATACGGGAATGGGGATTGAGCCTGAGAAGCTCAGTAAGGTTTTCTCCCGCTTTTATCGCACCGATGCTGCGCGAAAATTTGAAGGATCGGGCTTGGGGCTAAACATCGTTAAAGCTATATCGGATGCCCATCGGGCAAAGATTGATATTCAAAGTACTCCTCAAAGCGGAACCACCGTTAGCATCGCCTTTCCCGCCTCATAAAAAATATGCTTGCAAAGATTGTTCAATTTGTTAATACTAATAACTAAATAAAAGCTTAATAAACATATAATATAAGGTGTTTTCATGTTAAACCATTTGCTAACTCGGGATAGCGTGCATGTTCTTCAGGATTCAAACTCGTTAAAGAATGCCTTGAAATTTTCCATTGATGAGCTGCCATCCTGGAGGTTTACCGATCGCCACCGGAGGGGGCTGCTGGAGTCCTGCCTGCAGGTGTCTCATGATTCGTGGATAAAGATTTCAAGTGGAGTAATTTTGATTCCGGTCAGGTTTGGAGGCGTTAAATTTCCGCTGCTATCTCTGGTGGTGTGTCCGAATAAAATCTTATCACCTCTTGGAACTGAAGATGCGAGTGTTCTCATCTTGCTCGTCTTACCTAATGATTCTTCCGAGGAGGTTTTTAATCATCTTCAAATTGCGTTGTGTCAATTATTCGAGGGGAGATTCTTGCAGGAGCGTATTCGGATCTGTTCGAATCGTCAGGAGCTATTGGATTTGTTGAGTATTGAGCCCTCGTATGAGGTGTCGGCGGCTGGATAATATTTGCGCTGAGTTAGGGTTATAAGGTGTTATCAATAGAATCTTGTTAGGTGGATTTACTAGGTGGGTTGGCCTTGCAAATGGTGGAAGCGACAGGTATCTTTTAGCGTCAAGCAACTCTTTCAAAAAAATGAGAGGTGCACCTATGCGAGTTCCATCGGATGGGTTTCTTCTCCAGTCGCTCCGTGAGATCAGAGAAAAGACAACGGCACTTTATCAGCAGCTCCAGGATCAGGACCGCGTTCAGATTCTATCTTTGGATCGTGAAATTACTCGAAGGCTTCGTCAGATTGATGGAATGATCCTTTCTCTCGATCCTTTGTACGGAGTGCAAAACTCCATGTATAGCCGCGATTTATTCCGGATCCTCAATGCCCTACGAGCTGACCTTGGTAAAATTCAAAAGAAAGTTCAAGGCGATGAAGTTTTTGCTGCCAATGTTCCTCTCAATCGAATTCTCAGAAAAAATAGCGTAGGACAGCTGAGTCTTTATTCTCAAGCCGAAGAATTCTAGGTTGATATCCCGGCCTGGAGGCTTTTTAGACGCCCTTTGTAGCTCCTATACTTTTTCTTTGAATGGCCGACACATATGCCATGCAGATTTTATTAGCCTCTCAGAGTTCGGATCTATCAAGTCTTATTCAGCGGACCTTATCCCGGTTTAATTACGAGTGGGTTTGCGTTAATAATGGTTTTGACGCCTTCCAAAAGCTCATCACATCTCGATTTGATCTTGTCATTTTAACTTATGACCTTCCGCGCATGAATGCCTCGGAGATTATGAAGCGATGTTCTTCGATTGAAAATTTTAGGCAGCCGCCCACTTTGGTTTTGACTTCCACGGAAAAAGAAAGACACATCATCGAGTGCGATCACTTTCCTCGAACCCTAGTTATCTCTCGGCCGTTTGCGATTCGGCGTTTTGTGGCAAGCGTTCAGCAATCTTTAAATCAGAATGTGCGAGTCGCTTGCCTAGGCGGAGGAACCGGTTTGTATACTCTGCTTTCAGGTTTGAAAACGTTAGCGAATATGTCTCTTTTTTCAATCGTTAGCATGAGTGATGACGGAGGATCCACGGGGAGATTGCGCGATATGTTCGGAATTCTTCCTCCTGGCGATGTGCGGCGCAGTCTTGTGGCTCTTTCCACGGCACCGGATTTGTTAAATGAGCTCATGCAATATCGTTTTGACAGCGGGGATGGACTCGAAGGACATAATTTAGGAAACTTACTTTTGACGGCTTTGAATCATATGCGCGGATCTATGGTTGAGGCGGTTAAGGCACTTGCCGAGATTTTAAATACCCAAGGAGAGGTGATTCCCGTTACGGAAACTGCGAATACGCTGCACGCTGAACTTGAAAGCGGAGATGTGATTGTGGGGGAAAGTCATATTGGACTTTTTGAAGAGCGGCGCGTCCATTCGAGAATCAAACGGCTTTGGCAGGAGCCGAGAGCTCTGGCAAATCCGGATGCGCTTGAAGCTATCTTGAATGCAAAATGGATTTTGTTAGGTCCCGGCGATCTTTATACGAGTGTTATTGCTAATTTGGTGGTAGACGGGATTCGGGAAGCTATTGTTTCGAGTAAGGCAAAAAAAATATACATCTGCAATGTGATGACCAAGCCCGGTGAAACTGAAGGGTATGATGGGGGAGATCACGTCAAGGAAATCATCCGTTATCTTGGATGCGATGCGCTTGATTATGTGATTGCGTCCTCAACCCAATATTCTCCCCAGGCTCTCTCGCAATACGCAGATCAGAATCAATATCCGGTGGTGGCTCCGTCGATCGAGCAGATTCGGGAATGTACCAAGGCCAAAGTGATTCTTGCGAATGTTGCATCGGAAGATCAGCTGGTTCGTCATGACAGTATCAAGCTTGCCACCACGCTGAAGTCCATTCTTGAATCCTAACGCGTAACCATTTCCAGGATTGCTATATTAAACTTGTTGCGTTTGTATTCTAAAGCCGTATGATAAATCAGCTTAGGCGGGGTAAATAACAGCGTCTTCCTAATTTTTAATGACCCGCCAGAGCGCAATCAAGATCAGTCAACCCTAGTGCTTGAGCATGCGTGACGAAATTAAGTCAAAAATTCTGAAGCGTATTGATTCATTTCAAGAAGGCTACCGCCAGAATATAGGACTGATTGGTCCCTTGGGTGTTGGCAAAACCCGATTGCTTTTAGAGATTTTTCAAGGTTGCATTGGTCAAGCCCACTTAATTCCTGTTTTTATTTCCTCTGCATCGATTACTGCCGAGTCGCTTTTAGATAAGTGGTCCACTCAAATACTCCGTGGAATTTTTCTTAGTCAACAAGTGATTGCTCCTGCAAGTTTAGAGTCGCTTCTTGAAGCCGCAGATCCCATTGCACCCAAAACCGTAGAAAAGATTCGTCAGCTCCGTAGATCCCTCGGCCGTGAGCGCCATCTTTCAACGCGTGATCTCTTTCATCTGACTGGACTTTTGGCGGAGGATACAGGAAAACGTGTGCTGCTCATTCTGGACGAGGTTCATGCCCTCACGCAAGTTTTGGAGGGAGACGTGTTTGGGATTTTGGGTAAAGAAATTATGATTGAAAAAAATACGCTTTTTCTTTTTTCAAGTTCAGAAACGCGGCATGCAATTGAGATTTTCCGGGAGAAGCTGGCGCTTCTCTTCAGTAACTTTGAAATCCTTCCTATTGATTCCATGACCTTTGAGGGAGGGGTGAAGTTTTTGAGTGAAAAAATTGACGCTCTTCCGTTGACGTGGCCGCAAAGAAGGTTTTTAGTCCATCTTACCGGGGCACATCCTTTTTATTTGGATCGGATTACGGATCGTATGAAAAGTCGATTTGAAAATGCTTCGAAGGCTCCTTTTTCGCATGCGGAGAGCTTGCTGGCGCAGTCTCAAAATTTGATTCTTAAAGCTGTGGCGGATGAACTCTTTCATCCTATGGGGCCGTTGTCGCTCATTTTCGAGAAGCGTCTTGAGGCGAGTTTTTTACCCCTCAAGGACCGTCCAATGATCCGCAAGGCGGCGCTTGCGGTTAGTGAAGGTTATGCTAAGGCCTCTGAAGTGGCGCTGGTAATGGATATCAAAGTGGCAGATGCAAAAAAAATCCTGGTTCGTCTGGTTGAGCAGGGGCTTCTTTCCCAGAATGGGACGCTTTATTATTTTCAGGACATCTTATTCTCCTTCTGGCTTCGGGAAATTTATCGCAAACGTTTTGAGATCGAAATGCCGCAACCCGAGTTGGATGAAAAGAGATTTCAATCGTCCCTGGAAATAGCGTATCAAAAATACCAATCCCACACAGGGTATCCGCTAGATGTCCAATTGGAGCATTTGCTTAAGAAATTTCATCATGACCGGTTGGATTTGGGCGGTAAAAAGTTTTGTCTTCCTCCTTTTTCTGAATTTACGCGCGTGTCAATCTCAGCTGAATCCGTCATGCTGGTAGCCCGTTCGCGGGATGTTCGCTGGGCTTTTCAGATTTTTACACAGTCTGTTGAAGATAAAGACATCACCGCTTTTTTAGTGCGAGCCAAAAGTCAATCACGGCCAATTTCAAAAAAGATTATTGTGGCGCTCGGCGGTATGGAGCACCATGCGCGATTGTTGGCACAAGAGTTGAAAATTCAAATATGGAGTCTTCCGGAATATAATGCACTGGTTCGTCTCGGACGATTACCCGAAGCTGTGATACGTCCGGATGAGGAAATTCATGAAACGATTGTGGGCGCCTTGGCGGAAAGCGTATATTCGGCCTAAAAGGCGCAGTGATAAAACTTGTTTGTTCTGCCGCGTGAGCCGCGAGCGAAAAGACGAGAAAAATCTCGTTGTGGATCGCTGCGGCAGTTGCTTCGCTATCCTCAATCTCTATCCTTACAATAATGGGCATGTCATGATTGTGCCTAATCGGCATGTTGCGCGCCTAAGCGACTTAACTCCGGATGAAAAATTAGATTGGCTGAGTCTTGCTGAGCGCGTGATGGCCGCGCTAAGTGTAACGATGAAAGCGCAAGGTTTTAATGTGGGGGTTAATTTAGGAAGAATGGCGGGAGCGGGCATTCCTAAGCATTTGCATCTGCATGTGGTTCCGCGCTGGCAAGGTGATCATAATTTTCTTCCCGTCATTGGCGGTACCAAAGTGATTTCAGAATCTTTGCAGTCGGCTTTTTCTCTCTTAAAAAAACAACTGGCCCGAGATCTTCGGGGGAAAAAGAAATGATGAACCGCGCCGAATTTCAACATATTGAGTCTCAGGTTTTGGCTCCATATGCAGTGCGCAGCTCCGAAAGCCGCGGGCGTAAACATCCTGAAAAAGAACACGACCTTAGAACAGCATTTCAGCGGGATCGGGATCGGATCGTTCACTCCACAGCCTTTCGCCGCTTGGAATATAAAACACAAGTCTTTGTGAACCATGAAGGTGATCACTACCGCACACGTCTTACGCACTCGCTTGAAACCTCTCAAATTGCCCGAACCATTTGCCGCGCGCTCCGTCTTAATGAAGATCTAGGAGAGGCAATTGCTTTGGCTCATGACATTGGCCACGGTCCTTTTGGGCATGCAGGGGAGTGGGCCCTTCGGGAACTGATGAAATCCCATGGAGGATTTGAACACAATCAGCAGTGCCTCCGGATCGTTGAGCATTTAGAAGAAAGTTTTCCTGATTTTTCCGGGCTGAACCTCTCCTTTGAAACGCTGGAAGGTTTAAAAAAACACCCCGAACATTTTTATGCGGATAAAAAGCCCAAATTTAAATCCCTGGAAGCCGCGGTGGTGGATTTGTCAGACCAAATAGCCTACTCCTGCCATGATTTGGATGATGGGCTCCGCTCAGAATTGATCCAGGAAAAACAAGCGGAAGAGATTACTCTGTGGCGTGAGGCGGTACGCTACGTGGGCCGGCTCAAAAAAGAGCTTACGGATAATCAGCGCAAGCGAACCGCGATTCGCTTGATTGTCAATAAACTGGTTATGGATGTGATTGAGTGCTCCGCTCGGAATCTTGAACGTTTTAAAATTAATTCTCTTTCTGATCTTCAAAAAAACTCGGCGAAAATAATTCAATATTCTCCAGAAATGAAAAAGCAAGTTCTTGAGCTTACCAGATTTCTCCACAAAAACTTGTATCAGCATTACCGCGTTATTCGCATGACGGATAAGGGGCAACGCTTTCTGAAAGAACTTTTTGGTGTTTACATCAATAAACCAGCCCAATTGCCTCCGGATGTGATCCAGCGGGGTAAGCGTGATGGTATCCACCGGGCCATTTGCGATTATTTAGCGGGGATGACTGATCGGTTTGCTCTCGATGAGTACAAGCGCTTTTTTGAACCTTATGAAAGAGTCTGATGGCTAATAAACTTCCTAAATCCGATACGGTTTTAGAGCGTTTTCTTTTGCCCAATCCGCTTTGGCAGGAGGGTTACCGCTCGTTTAATGACTTGTTCGGAAAGCCGCTGGGATTTGTTTTTATTATTGATGAGAAGAAATCGAATCGGCTCATTCGGCTCGACCGCAAAGATTTCAGTACGTTTTATTCCTCGTCAGCTGACAACGCGAAAAGTTATGACAGCTTTTTAAATAAATACTGTGAGCTATATGCTCAGGATGAAAAGAATCTCGAAAAGTTTCCTTGTTTTTTTAGGGATTCAGCCGGCATGACGGGTGCTATCTTTGCCATGTTGCATTTGGGGACCTTGCGAGGGTTTGTCCTTTTAACAGCTTTTTCACTGCCGCAGAATCGTCTCGAAAAGTTTCTGAAACCCTTTGAGAATTTTTTGGCCACTCATGTGGATCTTGCCTATCGCTCTTTTGAATTGGATAATTTTTATGAGACGGTTCATCCGCGCGCTTTGGCGCTTTCGACCATGCATTCCGTGCACCGGGTCATCAGCGCATCCTTGCGGCTTCATGAGCTGCTTCCTCGTATTGCCCGTTTGAGTGCCCAGGTCCTGAAGGCCCGCGGCTGCTCGATTCTTCTTTGCGATGCCGAGCACCACTACCTGCTTCCTCAATTTTCTCTGAGTGATCATCCGCACCTGGCTCCAAAGAAAAAGGTGAAAATCGGCCGCGGAATCTTGGGGGGTATTGCCAAAACAGGGGATTTTCATTGTACAGGAAAGTCAATCGGTGTCCCTTTTATTGAAGATGACGTAGTTGGTGTGATGGTGCTTTGGGAGAAATTAGAGGGACAGAAATTTACGCGGACAGATCTCGAGATTTTAAAATCTCTGTCTGAGCAGGCTGTGGTTGCCATTAAAAATGCACAGTTATATGAAGAAACCGAGCAACTTACTTTAGGGAGCATCAAAACAATCAATGAGCTTCTTGCGCTCAATTTAAGCCGGCAGAAATCAGAATTACCCATTATGTTGGAGTTGATCCTCGAAGTTGGCCGTGATCTTGGACTTTCTCATCGCGACCTAACTTACTTGGAGAGAGCGGTCATGTTGATTGACGCAGGAGTCTTGGTCTCCCCGGAGAAGGTGTGGCACAAGAAGGGCAAGTTAACAAAAAGAGAGTTTGGGCATATTAAGCAAATCCCTATGCGTGGTGCAAAACTGCTGCGGTCCATGACGTCATTAAAACCCTTTATTCCAGTCATCCTGCATTATCGCGAGCGGTTTGATGGAAAAGGTTATCCGGAAAAATTGAAAGGCGAGGAGATTCCCATTGGAGCGCGCATTGTATCTGTGGTAGATTCTTTTGTGGCGATGATTTCCCATCGTTCTTACCGGGTCTCTTTGACATTGGATGAAGCGGTGAAAGAGATAAAGGCCAATCGCGGAACTCAATTTGATCCCCATGTTGTGGATTGCTTTTTGGGGATCATTAAACGGCCTGAAATTTGGGCGAAGTTAAAAGTGCTTTGCTTAAAAACAATGCCGCCGCGTTCAGGGCAGAAATTATGAATTGCATTCGAATAAAGAAAATTATTTTTTTATTTTTTGGTGCTGCAATTTTTGCAGGATGTGCCGGGGAGGCGCGAAATTTAGAAGTGACCCAGCAGCAAGACGCAACCATCCGAGCGCTGAATTTGGAAGTGAAGCGTTTGAATGAAGAATTGGATCGTTTGGTCAAAGGGCGCGATGTCTTGATAAAAATTCAGGACCAGCTTAATCAGGAGATGCGCCGCGAGATGGAGCGCCATGATTTGTCTGTTCAGCTTGCTCCGCGTGGTTTGGTCGTGATGTTGCCGGATCGTACTCTTTTTCAGCCGGGGGAAGCGGTATTGAAGCCGGCTGCGCGTTCGACTCTTGGGAGAATTGCTCAGATTTTGGGAAATTCGGCAAAAGGGCGGCGTTTTTATATTGAAGGTCATACGGATTCGGATCCGATCCGGCTTTCCAAGTGGCGGTCGAACTGGGAATTGTCGAGCGCCCGAGCACTCGAGGTTTTACATTTTCTTTCTGAAGATGCCGGCTTAGATCCACGGCTTTTAGCCGCCACAGGTTACGGAGAGTTTCAGCCGGTGAGTGAAATGATGACTGCTGAAGAAAAGGCCAGGAATCGGCGCGTGGAGATTTTGATCGTATGATCTTGCGCGCTTTGGAAACGCTCGTTCGTGAAATTCGGCAATGGTCAGTTTTGATCATCACCCTTTTGGTGCTTGGACTCTTGGGGTATTTTTCAAAGTACTGGGCTTATCATAAGATCCAAGATTGTTTAAAAACCAAGGTCGAAGGAACTTTTGAGCCGCATCCTTTTCTGTTTCAATTTCAGATTCATGGCGCAAAATTTCGAATCGTGGACAAGATTCGTGTTGAGGACGGGGATATTTTGGTCCGCTATCAGATTTTAGGGGTGTTTCCGAGTCCTAAATTCAGGGTTCAGGTCGCGAGCGAAAACGCCGTCATTTTTCTTGAGGGGAAATGGTTTAAAAATTATCCGTTTGAACAGACTAAAGTAGAAAAGTTTTATACGGATATGTCCATCAATCAAGATGGGATTAAAGGGATCCATTCAGTGATCGTAAAGACAAAAGATTTTAGTTTTCAGCTGGCGCCGCCTTCGGCGTCACCTAAGTAGGAGTCTTAAATGATCAGGCTCGGGGCTCTTTTTGACGATGTGGCCGCTCTCCATAAAATAAATTGGCATCCGCTTGTAAAGGTCGGAAAAGTGACCTCCGATTCGCGGATGGTAAGTGCTGGAGATGTGTTTGTGGCTTGCCGCGGTGCGCGCATGGATGGCCATGATTTTCTTGCGCAGGCGATTCAGGCCAAAGCTGCTTGCGTGGTCTTTGAGGATTCTGGCGATGTTGTTTTCCCGTCCCATGTGGTAGGTGTTCAAGTTGAAAATACCCATCAGGCTTTGGCGCTTCTTTTGAGGGCTGCACACGGATATCCTGATCAAAAGATTAAATTAGTCGGAGTGACGGGAACGAACGGAAAAACAACGATTTCCTATTTGCTCCACCTCCTCCTTCGCGAGCATACCCGGACGGCCTATATCGGAACGCTCTGGTATGATCTGCCGCAGCAAAAAATGCCTGCCGTTAATACCACGCCCGGTTCTGAAGTTTTAATTCCTTTACTGCAGAGCATGGTTCAAGAGCGGGTCAGTACGTGTATTATGGAAGTCTCCTCCCATGCCTTAAGTCAAAAGCGAGTCTATGGTCTTCAGTATGAGCTTGCGATTTTTACTCAATTGACTCAGGATCATTTGGATTATCATGAAAATTTAGAAGAGTATTTCAAAGCCAAGAGGCTTCTCTTTGAGCAAGTCCCTGCACCTCGAAACATGGTCATTAATATTGATTGTCCCTACGGCCGCCGATTATATGAGGCTCATCCAAATGCTAAATCGATTAGTCTCAAAGGTCCGGCGGATTATCAGGTCAAGAATATTGAAAGCGGCTTTCATGGTAGTCGATTTGTGCTGGCTTTCCGCGGACGTGAGGTTTCGTTTCAGATCCGCCTGCCTTTTGCCCACAATATTTATAACGTGGCCGAGGTTCTTGCGGGGCTTGATCTGATGGGGTACGATCCCGAAGATTTTCGAGGTCTGTTGCAAGAGGTTCCTGGAATTCCTGGCCGCATGGAGCGTGTATCGGGCACAGACGGGTTTCAAGTTTTTGTAGATTATGCGCATACGCCGGATGCTTTTGAAAATGTTCTGTCGCAGACCCGTAAAATGAATCCTTCCAGAATCATTACGGTTTTTGGGTGCGGTGGAGACCGGGACCGCGGTAAACGACCGCTTATGGGAAAGATTGCGGCCCATTATTCAGATATCCTTATTTTAACGTCAGATAATCCGCGTTCTGAAGATCCGGATATTATTGTTCATGATATTCAGAGAGGTATAAGAAAAGGATCTGAAGGGGGATTGGTTCAAACTGTTTTGGACCGCCGCGAAGCGATTGAAAAGGCTTTATCCGTAGCGCAACCCAATGATGTCGTGCTGCTCCTGGGTAAAGGCCATGAGGACTATCAAATTATCGGCAGTACTAAAATTGCCTTTGATGACCGAAAAGTTGCGCAGGATTATTTGCGAAGGAACCAGCGTGTTTTCCTATCGTGAAGCCGCCTCGATTCTTAAATCAAACTGCGAAGCCCTCAATCCCTCCATCGGGATCCAGGGCGCGTCGATTGACAGCCGAAAAATAGAGCCGGGAAATTTATTTGTAGCTCTAAAAACCGAGCGCAATGATGGCCATCGGTATCTTGATGAGGCCTTTCTTAAAGGCGCGTCCGGCGCCCTAGTTTCAAAAGATTATTTTGAGACAACATTCAAGAGCCTCGATAAAAAATCCTCTTCGTTTCAAAACCTCATTCCCGT
The DNA here is from genome assembly GCA_964460795.1 of uncultured bacterium. Classification (GTDB taxonomy): domain Bacteria; phylum Omnitrophota; class Omnitrophia; order Omnitrophales; family Aquincolibacteriaceae; genus CAZOOM01. Next base: position 17,872 of record CAYWRU010000063.1, read on the forward strand.
GGAGCATACTGCTGATGCTTTTTTAAAGCTTTCGCAAGGATATCGCGACCATTTAAATTTGGAATGCGTAGGGGTGACAGGCAGCGTAGGAAAGACCAGCACCAAAGAGTTTCTTACCTATTTACTTAAAACACAAGCGCCCACATATTCTAGCGTGGGAAATTTAAATAATCATCTTGGTGTTCCGCTTTCAATTTTTCAAATGCAGGTACTTCATCGATATGCTGTGCTTGAACTGGGGGCGAGTGCGCGCGGCGAAATTCTAAAATTGGCCCAGGTGATTCGTCCAAAAATCGGGATTGTGACGCAGGTGTCTCCCGCTCACTTGGCGGGATTTGGTCGTCTCCAGGATGTCTACGATACAAAATGTGAGCTTCTTCAAGGGATTATGAGTGGAGGGGCGGCGGTTCTTCCGGAACATGATAATCTTTTGATTCAGCGCGCGCATCGTCTTGGGCTAAAAGTGAAGCGGGTGGGATATTCGAGCGAAGCGGATTACTCGATTTCAAAGGTTGCTAGCGATTCGAAATATATCCGATTCACACTGAATGGAAAATATTCCTTTCGATTTCCGGGTCAAGCGGCTTTTCTCGTAAAAAATGCAGCGCTTGCACTTGCCGCTTGCTCATCGCTCGGTATCGCTTTTGAAGATCTTCCCGAGGAGTGGGAAGGATTTAAAATCCCTGCAGGGCGTTTTCAAGAACGAATATATTCCCAGGACATTCGCTTGATTGATGACAGTTATAATGCCAGTCCAGTTTCTTTTGACCGCGCGATCGAAGCATTTTCCTCGCTTCCAGGATCCCGCAAGGTTTTATTCATTTCGGATATGTTGGAGCTAGGGCCCATGGAACAGGTTTTTCATGATCAATTGGGTCGTCGGATTGCGCGGGAACATTACGATCAGGTTATTGGATATGGGACGCGGACGCGTTGGACCTTGGGCACGCTGCAAAAAGAGACCCGAGAGCCTTCCCGTATAAAATATTTTGAGAATTTTAACGAGGCTGCCGAATATCTAATGGGTCAAATTACAGCGGAAGACAGTGTTTTGATCAAGGGATCGCGAGGAATGAAGGTCGATCAAGTTATTCCGATGTTTGAGGCGCGATTCGGAAGTCCTGTCGTTTAACAGCAAGAGTACGCCCCGCGGCTTGCCGCGGGGATACCTTGCAGTCCCT
>CAYWRU010000064.1:0-18830 GCA_964460795.1 uncultured bacterium
TAAATGACATACAACCCTCCTAACATTAAAAATAAAGTACCTGGCGCGTCTACATAAATATTTTTTTTATTTCATTTTTCATTGATTTTTCAATATTTTCTTCTCTCGATAACCATTCATAATACTCCCCCCTAAGGCATGTAAAAGATTTTTTATTATATAATCTATCTTTATATTGCAAATAAATCAACCTAATCGGCTCATGATCTTTTTTATTCATAAACAGAATGAAAAGTTCTTCGTCAGTCATTAACTTACTAACTACTTTATTTTTTTCTTCTATATGTTTTTTTGTAGGCTTCCAATCCTGGTGATTTTGTGCGCCACTGATTAAATCAAACAATGAGATCATATTAGCCAATCATTCAATGCATTAATTGCTGCTTCATGCCCGAGAGCTATGCAAGCGTAATTACCAATGCTTGCATTTTTTAAAAAATCAATCTGGCTATCTTCGATAGAAGATTTAGTGTGATCTTTTCTCTTCATTTCGATAAATAAACTTTCGCTTAATATTCCATCATTTCTGATGATAACCAAATCGCTTACGCCTTTATTTAGCGCACCTTTTGCCCTGTCAATCATAGCCTGCCTATATGTTCTCTTGCCCTCATTTTTGGGATGCAATAATATTAAATATGAATAATTTTTATTGACATAATCTACGAACATCATCAACTCAACATCTTCATGCGGGCACTTGCCCCTATAGTCGGCATCTCCCCAGATATCAATTCCAGTTGGTATTTTCACAGTATCACCTCTTTAACGTTTACAAATCCTTTACTTATTCCATATTTTATCATTGATGGTTTAACACTAAAATTTTCCGTTGCATTACGAAATGACACAAACCTATTATGTAGCCATGGCTCTAGCCTTGGATTGCTGTCTGATATAAAAAACAAAGTTAGTTTTTTGTCATGATCATCTATTAAATCAACTATAACAAGATCACGATTTTTTTTACTTTTTGTAGTCCTTATTTCCCAATCGTTAACCTTCATCTCATACTCTGAATTTATGTATTTTAGATTTTTGTCGGGGCTTATAAGCTCATGGCCGCATATCTCGCAATGCGACGCAGTTATATCGTTTTCATATTTGCACTTAGTACATTCTTTAAATACCCATCTATAATCGCATCTTTCCCCGTCATCATCTACATAACCGCAGCGCCTACCCATATGCGATGGGACTGGTAACTCTACACCATTGGGTAGCTCAAAATATCCGTGCAAATTACTTTTAAGATTGTTCGGATTATATGCAGCCGCGAAAAAATTAATAGATGAACATTTTGGACACCTTACTTCTATTGTGTTGTTATCTTCGTTCTTTTTGCGTTCTTCTTCGCTCATAATCGTCCAAATGTCACGATCATCCTCGCAGTGTCTTTTTATGTTTTCAGCATAATCTAGAATTAAACATTCTGTTTTATCAGGATGAATTCTCAATCCTCGACCAATCATTTGCTGCAACAATGACTTGCTTTCTGTAGCTCTTAGAAAAGCTATTGTGTCGATATTGCTTGCGTCAAATCCTGTTGTCAGTGCGTCAACATTTACAATATATTTGAGTAATCCGTTTTTAAAATCTTCAATCGTTTTTTCCCGTTCTTTCTTTTTTGTTTTTTCTGTTACTATCCCAGCTTGTCCCGCTGGCAACATACCAAAGCACTCATAGGCATGTTTTACAGTACAAGCAAAAATTATAGTAGCCCCTTTTCGCTGACTTGATACCGTCATAACGTCGTGGATTATGTTGGCGGTTTTCTCATGAGCTGATTCGATTGTCATAAGATCGGACGATCTAAAAGAGCCGTTTTTTTGCACTACAAATCCAATAGTCTCGTAGTAATTTCCATCAGTTGGATAAATGACTTTAGTGTCACATAGATATCCATCTTCTATAAGCTTATAAGGGTCTATGGAATATACACACGTGTACATTTTTCCATCCCCATATATACAGCCATCATTCATTCTAAACGGTGTAGCGGTAAGCCCGATCACTCTTAAGTTAGGATTAATAAACCGTAACTTATCAATAATTTCTAGTATTGATTTTGTGGTTTTATGGCATTCGTCAATAACGACCGCGCAAAAGTCCATCTTAAAATGTTTTAGATCGTTAACTATAGTAAGCGGAGTCCCGAAAACTACTTTATGCCGTAATGACTTGTTTATGCTAGCTGAATAAATTGAGGCATCGTTACCAGTGGCTATGTATTTCGCATGGTTCTGTAAAACCAGCTCACGCGATGGCGCAATACACAGTATCTTTTTGTTGCTTTTTTCCGTTAACGTGTTGGCAATTGCTGCGATAATGTGAGATTTACCGCTACCAGTTGGAGCATTTACTAAACATGGATCAAGGCTTTTGCTAATGTGTTTTATTACATTATCATGAGCCTCACCCTGGTATGGTCTAAGATTCACGGATAAACCTCGTACCCTCTGCTACGCAAACATCTAATCAAATTATCTCTAAATGTTGCTTCTTCTCCGCCAATATTAGAACCAGCTCCCATCATCCCGCCAACCATTGCGGTAGTTCCTAAATCAGCTCCTAATGCTGCACCAACAGCAACGCCAGCAAGCGCCCCTAATCCGGCGCCAACACCCATATTTTGGGCATGGTCTGGCCTACCTCCTATTTTTTGGATACATCCATCAAGATGACTGGTATAAGATTGATCTGGATTTGCCACGCGTGGTGCCCACGTATGAGCGCATCCAGATAGAGAAGCAATTAATATTACTGTAAAGTATTTTTTATACATTGTTTGCTTTCCCTTTCTGTTTTGCAACTGGAATATGCCCATTTAATACTTTTTCATCAATCTCAATCTCATATTTCATTTAAACAATACCTCTTCAGATTTTGTATAAGAAACATTTAAAATAGCCATATGTGATATATCGTTATCAAAAACGCCAATATCTAAATTATTTCTTATAAATTTAATTACTTCTTCTTTCTTTTCAAATCCAAATATCAACATTTCTTCGACTTCGGACTGATCTAGCGTATACTCGCACTGTATTAATATTTTCATAATTACATAATCACAAAATGATACATTGCAATAAAAACTTCATAAATTCCCCACGATACAAGGCTCACCATGGCGATCAAAAACACAGCTTCTAAAAATAAATTTCTCATTTTAGTAATTACTCCCTGTTTTTTGATATTTTTTAGTTTCTTGATCTTGCAGGCTTACACGAGTATGAAATAATCGCCAATCATCAGCGTAGTTTGGTAATCTCATATTAGCGCTGGCAGATAATATTGCTTTAAAATAACTATTTTTCGGTGTACTCATTTTTAATTCCTTTTTTATTTAATTAGTAAGATCACTATATAAAAAACTTTTTACACTGTCAAGAAAATATTTCACTTATTGATTCGAAATTATCGATCATATCTCTAAGTTTTAGTATATCGTCGACACTGCATAATAATATAGTTTTATTTTCTTGACTTTTTACTATTATTCTTGCTTTGTTTTCTTCGTTTACCTGTATTTTTATATAGCTGTCATTTTTACATTCTACTTTTATATTGCATAGCATGGGCTACTCCGATACTAAGATTAATTTACTATTTTTGGTTTTGTATCCGCAGTCGATACGATTCTTACCATAGTGTTAAATTTCAGTAATGTCTAACTTGCAAGTATTGTTATGATATTTGCATACGATTAACTTTTATCATGTGTTCTTATCTAGCCAATTGATTAAATTTAGATAGTTTGATTTGATTCAGTCGTTTGATTAACTTGATTCCAATGTGATAATTTCTGCCACCGATTAACTTCTGCAAACTGGTTTTATCAATAGATTTGATTAACAAAAGTCATTTGTATTTATAGAGTCCCGCGATCAACTCAAGCCTTTTGTGTTTAGTCTTTGCATCAGGCTCACTGCAATCCATTGGTTTCATAGAGCACACTGGTTAATTTACGTTTTAAGTTTTAATATATTAAATCTGATTCACAACAGCGTATTGATTTAATTATTTTAAATGATTAATTTAAGACTCACTGTATTTATTTGATACGTTGATGATTGTGGTTAATTTAATCTGCCTTGTGTTTATTAATTTCAACGATCAACTTTTTCACCTTTATGTTTATTGCATTATTTGATTAAGGGTATCCGTATTCCGTGATTGATTAGGGGTTAAAGCTGCCCCTGTTCAATCATCGTGGCTAATGTTGATATGTCCACTCCATAGTTTTTGTTGTACCAGGTTGATATTGTGTTTTCACCCAAGTCACTATCGCTACAATCCCTCCTTAAAAACTCCGGCACATCCAAATATTCATTGCTGGGCTCAAGGCTTGCTACTCTTGATAATTCTGGCATCCGCGTTGTTCGCTGGCGTTGAAACTTTGGGCGCTGGCCGCCCACTTTGTGAGCGCCTTCCGCAAACAAAATTTTTGCTCGCAGCGCTTCAAACGAATAGCCACGGCCAAGTCGGTTCATTACTCGACTATTTGCATAAGTGTGCCGCTACGTATTTGTATATCAGTCATTATTCATACCCCAAAAGGTCTTTTTCTACGATCTGACAAAGGAAATCGCATGCTGGCTGCACTGGATTGCGTGTAGGCCAGTCGTTTGGTATTTCATCGATAAACATTCGTTGGCCATTAATTACAACTAGCCGAGCTCCAAATCGGCGAGATAGTTTAGCCATGCGCCAAAACTCGGCTGGATGGGTTTTTCTGACCAGTGCCCAATAATCTGGACTGGACGACTTTGGGCATGGCATGCAGTTCGCGTGCTCGTATCCAAGATCATATGTGATTGGTAGTGCAATCCCCGCATCTTTAACTATATGTAAAACTGCTTGCTTAGTTAAACCCAAATCGATTAACGGGAACTCTAATTTTAATTCTGGCCAATTTTCAGCAAATTGAATTGCGCGTTTGGCATCTGCTTTGTCTGCCGTATAACCAAAAACATGAATATCGTCAGGCCGCTGAAATGCCTCTCGCGGAAGCCGCTTCAAAGCGCCGGTGCAGGGCGCTCCACGTGGACCGGCAATATATTTTCGATCTTCCCATACATCCCATGTCGAGTCGTACTTATCAGACTTTAGGACTTCAATGGTCTTGCCAAACCAAGATTGGCAATCCAGCAGAAAACGTTGGTTGTCCTTATCTTCAGCGCCTGTATGACAGTACGCAACAACATCCGCAGCAGAAAGTTTTGCTGCAACAGCACTCGCTGCACCCGCGCTAAACCAAGCAATTTTACGCATAAGCATCCGCCATATCAATCATGAAATACGGTTTCATATTAACATGCACACCAATAATATCAATCACGAAATACGGTTTTAATGCGCAATGTTTCCGATTGAGATCAATCACGGAATACGGATACCCTTAATTTCAACGATCAACTTTTTCACCTTTATGTTTATTGCATTATTTGATTAACTAACAAGCTACGTTTTTATTAACTTCTATGATTGACTTTATACGTTTGTACTAATTCTTATTAATGATCAACTTTACACCTCCGATTTTATTTTCTATCGCACATGATTCACTATCTTAATAATGATTTTATTCCATTTTATGATTAACTACTTCTCTACCCTTGGTCTAATATAACTGCTTGATCAACTCCATTCGTTTGTAATAATTTTCCAATCTGATTAACTCCTTGCTTGCGTGTTTATCTCTTTTTAAGATTAACTTCGCCTCAATGCTTTTATTCTCTTAAATGATTCACTAGAAGCCTTTGTTTTTATCAGAGGCTGTGATTAACTAGCGCTTGTTGATTTTTTTAGGACATTTGATTAAAAATCAAACCTATAATTTCAATATCTTAATAGCTACTAGCACAGGCCATCCGATCATATCGCTAGCTATATCGTACAATCTCATAAATTTATCTATTTCCTCAACTGTCTTAATATGCACATGTAAAAATAAACCGATAAATAAATAAATCATTGTTAATAATATTATCATTTTTTAGCCTCACTTAGCAGTCTAGTTATTTCATGAAATTTTTCTTTTACATCTTTTACGACATGATCAACATCAACGACTCGCAATACATAAGAGTAACTTAATATTCCACTGTAAATATCTGTTGATAGTGTTCTTTTTTCATATAAATAAATATCATTAAATAAAATATTAGTAATATTCCCGCAATAGATATGATTAAATGAATTAATCTTAAATTCACCTTTATATAAATTATAATCAGATTCTATTAGCGAGGCATAAATATACTTATTTTCCTCATTATAAATCATTTTATTCCCCTTTATTGTGTACCATTCTGCAAAGGCCATCCTAGCGATATCACTAGCTATATCGTACAATCTCATAATTTTGCCTCGCATTGTTGCGGCTTTGTATCTGACAAATTACCGTTAGATATACGCTCTTGGACTTGCCCGGAATGCAAAACTGAGCATGACCGGGACATTAACGCCGCCAAAAACATACTAACCGCCGGGCTGGCGGGGTTAGCTTGCAGAGAGAGTGTAAATCCTGTTTGCATCTGAAAAGGTGTAAGTAGGTAGTTCTCGTTGAATCAAGAATCCCCGTCCTTTAGGGCGGGGAGTAAGTTAATCACCTTTGTGATGTACCATTCCTAGTTTTGACTCTGAGTACTCTGGATGAACTTCTAACCCTGCGCACTCACGCCAATTGACGTATAAATCAACATAAAACCTTTTTATCATATATCTTAATGACATATTATGAATATGTCCTTTTGACTTATCTTTATGATTTGGATGATTAGTAATCCTGTTTTTATAATTATAATAGCAAGAAGCATATGGCGAAGCGCTCCGTAGAAACGATGGGGCAAGAACACCTATCATTTTGGCCTTTAAATGCGGCTTAAATGTAATTGACATTTTGGTTTTAATCTCACCTTTTGAGTCTTTATACTCCACCTCGATCATGTGCTCTTTCCGCATGGATCGACCCTTGCCATCTGGCGCAACATCAAGGCCAGTGTATGCCCATAAGCTAGATACATATGTAGCCTTTCTTATATCAATCTCAGATACCAATACTCCAGCCATGGCGGGGCCAACACCACGGACACCTTTTAAAAATTTATTGTAAATCTCAAACTCGCTTAATGCTGTTGCAATTTGTCTGAATGATTTATCTTCCCTAGCTTCCAGCGAAAAATAATTTTCCAGCAGTACCAGTTCTGTAAAGCTAGAGATTATTTTGTTATCTCTAACTCTATCCATTGCCTTCTCAGAACTAAGTATTGCGATACCATCGGTAATCTTTTTGTATTGACTTCTAAGCTCGTCAAGCACTTTCTTTTCTTTCTCGTCAAGTTCTTTTTCCTTCTGACTCGGAGCAAGTCCTAACCTGTCCTTAAATTGTGTAACGATTCTGTTGCCTGTCATAATTCTCAGTTTTTGCAAATCATACACGCCCCGTGTCATGGTACGTAATGCTAACTGATCTGGAGGTAAATCCATTTTATTCTTTTCGTCATCCAGTTCAGATTCATCATATTTTTTTTTCTCAAGAGATTCTAGTTCTCTTTCAACCTCTTCCGTTGATTCTTGCAAAAGCTCCTCAGTCTCTTGATTAATTCTGATTCCGTTCATTTGCTCACGGTTAAATGTATTTTTCATATTTTTATTTGATAGTTAAGTATGTAATAGATGGCTTTTTATAATCATCACTTATTTTTATATCATTGTCTATAAAATATTTTTTATAATCATATCCGCCAAAACGCTCTATTCTATGCACGCAATGACCCGCAATGTGCATTTTAGATATTCCAATGGTTTTATCATCTATTGATTTTTTTAATTCATCCGCTACAGATTGCAATTCATCAATAGTTCTTTTCGCAATTTTGTAGCGATCTATCAAAGTAATTAATTCTTGTTCATCTGCCGACGGCTCTTTATTTATCATATCGTTGATTTTTTTTAAACTTTCTATTATTTCTTCTATTTCAAAATTCCTGACTATATAAAATAGTTTTGTACCATTGTCAGTGTAATAGTATAAATATGCTCCAGTCTTACTTGCCAAAAACATATTAACTTTACACTGCACTGCATGCACAGGGTCTGGCTCACTAGGCAATACCATAGGGCATTTTATTTCTATTACCTCATCATCTGTAAGCCCGTCAGGGCTTCCAGCTAGCCAGTCATCATATACATAGATACCGCATCGATTAACACTTTTATTAATCTCTATTTCTAGCGATAATATAGCCTCATCTTCAAGCGTTACTCCTCGATTTGTATGATACTCATTAACTTTTTCATCAATATCAAATCTAGCGTTATCAATAGCTTCATCGGCTGTAATATATTTACTTAACCCTAAAAAATTACCAGCTTTTGACGCTGTGATATTGTACTTTTTTCTTAAGTCAAACCACTCTTTACTTCTTTGTTCTATATCAAAATATGTGATTGTCATTTTTTAAAATCCTATGTCATCGCCGTCGTCGTCTTTAGTTTGTTGCGTGTTTGTTTCATTTACTTTATTTTTCGCTGACACCGCCCTTATAAAATTATTCTTATAAACAACTTCATTACCTTCTGAATCTTGTTTTTTAGTAGTAATCAAGCCAATTTTAATAACTGCTTTTGTGCTAAGAGCTGCGCTTGATAAATCAGCGTTAGTAGGTTTTGTTTTTACGTCTGCAATGTTTACCTTACCATTTATCGTATAGATAGCCGCCAACATGCGTACAGCATTGTCTTTTTTCTTGTCATCCTTATCACATATTTTAAGATTTTGAACTATTTTCTTTTTGCTATAGATAGCGGGGCTAACAATAGTCCATTCGATAGCTATCGATGGATCGCCTTCAAATTCGTTTTTTGGCTCTCTCCATTCGATAGATGTGATATACGCTTCGCATTCTGTACCATCTGGGAACACTGCTGCCCCCAATTCAAACTCTTTTGTCGCCTCTATATTCTGATTATCTGATGTTCTAAAAAATGTCATTTAAATACTCCTTTCGAAATTTATATTTATTAAAATTGCATTTATTTGATTACCATTTACCCATTCCTCGCCATCTAGTAAGCAATGGTACAAATTGCCATCTTCTGCTAAAACTACTATTTCATTACCTTCCTCATTTATAACTTGAAATTGTTTTATCTTCATTTTAATAAAAACTCCAATGGATTCTTGCCTTTCTCTATTGTTATCGGATTATCAATTGCAAATCTATTTTTGCTTATATTTGCCGCCATCGCATGACAAATTAATACCCGCTCACCTCTATCAATCCCCCTTTCTTTATTTACAAAAATATCTAGTTTAATCATTCCGACTAAATCAACGTTGTCAACATAGTGAGAATATGATTTTTTGCTTATTTTTAATTCATATTTCGAGTATGGCTCGCTGTCTGGCGGGCTTATAGTATCTATTTCGCAATGCCCAATAAATACCACATTCATGCCCTTTTCTTTTCTCAGCGCTTCACAGAACTTTCTAACATTCCCATGCTTTGCTGCCAGCATACTAGGGGCCGCTCCATATCCACCATGGGATGAGTTAAAGCTTTTAGCGTTAGGGTCGTCAGCTAATATTTTTGCGGCAAATATTGAATCCAACTGACTAATACTATCAATTACAAGCGTTTTATAATCGTGATTCTCTGATCTTAAATATTTGAGCTGCTCGAATATTTCATTAGCATTTTTAATGAGCGGAAACGAATGAGGGCGCGTATTGATTGACTTTAGACCATCCTCCGCTATTACAAATATGGGATTTGGGAATGTTGCTGCAAGCGTTGTTTTTCCAAGCCCAGGCTCCCCGAATATAGTACATATAATCGGTTCTTTTTTATGCTCTGTGATTATATCCATTTTATTACCTAAAATAAATTATTAATAACTCAATCCAGAATGGTAAACCAACTATCAAAACAAATAATGCTTTATTCATAATTGTCTCCAACCACTCTATTCTTAAGTGCCCATGCTGCAAGTCTTAACGTTGGATTTGTTCTGTACTCTATATTTTTACTAAGTTCTTTTCTATCATCTTCTAATAGATCAATAATCATTGATACATCCCTAAGCCTTGCAATATATTGCTTGCATTCTTGATCTTTATACTCAACAGCCCTTTCTCTATCTTCAACTACCATATTTAAGTAGTCTATTTCTTTTACTAAAGCTGCGTTTTTTTCTTTTAGCGCTGTATTTTCCACACTAAGTTCTGATACTGTATTATCAAAAGTTTTACTTGATGTAACTAATCTACCCTTTTTATCTGTCATTTTTTTTGATATCCCATATTTTAAAATCATCATGTTTTTTTGACTTATGCGATCACTATATAAAAAACTTTTTACACTGTCAACATATTTTTATAATTATTTTTTAATCAATATTGTAATACCTTGCAAGTTTGTTCAAAGTTTTCCAGTTCGGACTATTGTTTTTGCCGTTTTTTATATTTAAAACGGTTGGATAACTAAGATTGCAGGCTTTTGCTACTTGTCTAACATTAGATAATAGCTGTAAAGATGCTCTTATTGTTTGTAGTAGATTGTTGTTCATTCTAAGAGATATTATTATATTAATAATATTTTACACCATTTTATTAAATCAATGTTAGTAAAATATTTATTTGAAAAAGTATTGACAAAATCAATTAATAGTGTAAAATGGTTTCATCAATTAAATAAATAAGGGAGTAAAAAATGAAAACATTCAATGAACAAAATAATGAACTAATAAACTTTGACAAATCATTCGATTCTTATAATTCTAAAAGCTGCGTTACTAGAGCAATGTTATTAATTAAAAATAGACAAGCTCAAATGATAGAAAATGGCTACGAATGGCCAATTGACACAGAATCATGCAAATGGTCAGTAGAACAAGCAATCATTAATAGATCAGAAAACAAATCTATGATGCAAGCAGCAATAGAATATGTAGAATCTATTGAATACAGAGCTGAAGAATTCAATAGATTAGTATGATCGAGTCAAAGAAAGGCGGAAAGCGCGAAGGATCAGGACGGAAACGGCTTGACAAAATAAAAATATGCTTAAGTCTTAATCAACAATCTATAGATTTTCTTAACAAACAAAAAAATAAGTCTGGAACGGTTGATTGCGCTTTATTTATACTTCAAAACATGGAAAAAAACAAAGCCCCGTGAGGGGCTTTTCTATTACTTCTTGCCTTTCTTTACTTGCTCTTTTGCATAGTCTGCAAGTTTGCCTTGCGCTTCTAGCAATACGCCCTGGATCAATACAACACCAGCATAATCAAGGTTAGAATAAACTTGTTCGCCGGACTTAAAGAATGGTTCGCCATCTTTAGTAATCTCTACACCACAAAATTTTAATTCGTAAGCCATCTTTTAATACTCCTTTTAATTACATTTAAATAAAAAACAACGTTGTAAAACGTCACTTGCACAACACTTTTTAAAATACTCACTCTATTACCTCAACATATTGAGAGCATATATCGATTAGTTCGTTTCTTTCTGCTTGCCTAAGCTGGGCATGTTCTCCGACTCTTGAAATGCGTTCTGTAATTCCTGCAGGTAATTCATGTTCGATTTCTTCAGCAAGTACGCTGGTACTTTTGGCTTCTCTGGCTGAGGGCACGGCGCAACGACTAACTTTTCCTTTGTAGCGCAACCCATCACGCTTAAACTTATCAATATCACTATTAAGATTCTGAACTGCTTCATTATGCTCACCCATCACTTTTATTAATATTTCTTCATGTTTTTTGTGTTGCTCTTCAACTCTTTTATCTGCTTCTTCATTTGCTTTTGCAATATCTGCTAATAAATTAGATTCTCTTTTTTGCCATACGCCACGCTCAACATCTTTCCCAGCGTTATAGCAATACAGCATAACAGATACAGCCATAATAATAGCCGCGCCAATCTTTAGCCAGATTGCTTTTGCCGTCAGAAATGTCTTTATAATCAATAAGTAATTCATTCATTACTCGCTAAAAATATGGTAGATCAAGCTATCATGAAACAACTTACACGTTGCTACATGCTTGTGCTTATCATTTACAGCGTCGTCAGTTGCGTAAATAAAAAAATCTTTTTCAATAGGTCTAGATTGAGTATCACACAAAGCCCATAATGATATTTTTATTCCCTGCGATTGGATGCTAAGCAAATCAAAATTTTCGGGAACTGTAATCGTCTGTTTACCGATCGATGCGGTTAATTCATATTTAAATATTTTTTTCATAATTACCCCAATTTAACGCAACGCGCCGCATTGCTGCATTAATCTCCCAGAACTTCCCCAAGTCTAAAAAAATAGCGCGTTGCTAAATGTTATGATACACTAAAAAGCAGCTAGGTGTTAAAAATAATTAATATGACATACTGACCATTTGCGCTTATTGATCAGCCCTAGTTGCATTGTATGACTTGTACATATATCCAAGCAAAGCCATAATAGGGGCCTGCATAGCTGTTATTACCGCAACAGTTTCCATTCCATCGTATCTGCTAACATAAGCAAACCCTACAGAATGGGCCGTGACGTATGACGTCATCATGCACACATAAATAATAATACAGCGCCGAAATAGCAAATGATTCTGTAATAAATCAGTTAGCATACAATATGCTGCCTATTATCAAGCCTGCGCTCCCATGTTACAAAAGGATTAAGCGCGTTAATTTCTAAAAATTTCCTGATTATTTTTATCTGCGATGGTCTTACACCGCCATCGGTTGACAAAAACATTTTAGCTATGCATTTATCATTTTCCGCAATAAGCACAAAACCCCATGAGTAAGCATCTCCAAAAGACTCATTCTTTTTATGCCCACGTACTAACCAGATATTAGGAGCGATATTTTCGAATGATACGCTATCCATGCTTAAGCATTCCATAGCTTTATTTCTGCATCACGTCTATTGATTAATCCAGAGATTACTTTCCCATTTGATTTATTCCATCGTAATAACTGCCCTGGAACTGCTTTATAATCGCCCTGGTTTAATAGTTTTAAAAGCGTTGACTCGCTAAAAGCTCTTATTCCAATGTTAAAGCAAAATATCACTAAAGCGTCAAATTGATTTTGGGTTAAGTCAACCCCTACCAATTCATCAACAGCCTCACAAAAACGCTCTAAATCTTGCTCACAGAGCCTTTTGCACAGATCAATATCAAGCCCCATAGAATAGTCATAATATTTACCGCGTATTTTTATCTTACTAGTTAACAGCTCATCAACAGTAAGCAAATGCCCTATCCCAATTGTTTTTTTGGTAGCACTATCAAGATAGACTTTTTGTCTTAATCCTTCCAGCTCTATTAATTTATTTATGCTTTTAAAATACAATTTTGAAAAACTCCACAAGAGATAGTTTGCCGCTTAGGACAGCTATAAACAATGAAATAACAATAACCATTGATGTCAGTAGTATAGCTGATGCAACCCAAAGCGTGGCCTTTCCTCCCTTAACCGCGCCCTCTGCGACAAGCTTAGCGTCTAAAAAATCACGAATAGCTTTTTCGATTATCTCTATTCTTTTATTGTTTGCTAAATCAATACTTTCTATACGTTTAGTATTAATTTCCACTTGCTGTTTTGTTCTGTAAAAGCATTCAGGGTCAACGTGACAATCTCCATTTTTATCACTCAACCCCGCCCCCCATCGCTGCCTACGCTCCACTCCATTCCATTCTTTGGACATAATTAACTATTAAGCTAATGTACCAATCGTTCCGTTTCCATCAATATTGTTCCACTTTAGCTCAAACAGGCCGGTTGTTAAGTCTCTCACAGAGCCAAGATCAACAATAGCAACCCCTCGCTTATTAGCGTCAGTGCTATTGTAAATAATGCCCCATCTTGCATTTGTGGGATTGCTGGCATGCTGTGCGATTGCTACCTTGTCGGCCTTGAATGATATAGTACCAGATGAATTTGTCCATGATATTGTAGTAAGTGCTGGGCCGCCTGTTGCATAGTTACCGCCTGGAGTAACTTGATTGGTAGAGTAGTTTGTTGTTCCAGTTCCTCCCCAATGCGGAGCTGCATCGCTTGCTGCCGGAGTAACAGCACTGGTTATCAATCCGATTTTGTATGTTTCTCCATCTAAATCATGTATCTTATTACCAAGATCAATCTTGAATTGATGAAAGAAAGTAACGTCACCTGTAGCCATTTGTCATGCTCCTATTAGTAAAATTTTAAATAATCTAATGTACCATCAACGCATGGAGTTATCCCTCTCACCTTGCTTGATGTGTCAGTTAATCTTATTTTTATAGCGTATTTACCAGCCGTTGTAATATGCGTCTTGAGTACAAGCAATGTTATTACGCTTCCCACGACTGTTATCTCATTTAATGATTTCTTATAAGTCCGAAATATTGATGCGTCATCTTTATTAGTTAGAGTAACCTCTAAATCCTGGATGTCGCTAGCAGTAAACCCGCTTGTAATAGTTAACGGAATATCTATATCTGTTGCTGTGTACAGCTTGCCTGCGCATGTCATTGTAATGTGCCTATGCTTTCGCCTGTTGAATCCATTTTTATTTCGCTTGCATAATTATTCATCGCTATATTAGCATAATAAGCTGTCATATCAATGGATTGTGATGATTTTAATGGTACTATTCCGCCGCTTGTTATTTGCGCTGTGAGTCCAGTTAGTTGCAATAGTGCTGGTGTAGTGCTTATTGATGTGTCAAGTTTGACCGAGGCCTGAGCACTCGATAACGTCATTTGTGCAACGTTGCAGCTTATAGACTGAGTTATGCCAACACCAGCTTGCAATCCAGATAAAGATAATGCCGCTGGTATAGTTGCAATTGTATTGCCTAAACTTACTCCAGCCTGTAATCCTGTTAGTGATAGTTGAGCAATAGAGCAACCTATTTGCATTCCAGTGGCAATAGATACACCGGCTTGCAACCCGCTTAATGTCATTGTGCCGATTGATGCGCTTATTGTATTTCCAATGCTTACGCCAGCTGTTAGCCCAGTCAGCGACAATGCAGATGGAATAGTTGTTATTCCATGGCCCATTGACACCCCAGCTTGCAATCCAGATAAAGATAAGGACGCCGGTGTTGCAGCTATCGATATATTGCTTCCCTGCGTTATCCCTGCCTGCAGGCCCGTTAACGTTAATGATGCAGGTGTAGCGCTTATTGTATAACCTAGACTGACTCCTGCTTGTAACCCAGTTAGAGTTAATGTAGCAGGTGTCGCACTTATTAATATGTCATTAACAGCCCTTGGGAATAAATAAACAACGTTATTTTTATGATAAACAGGCGGATTTACTTTTGTGTAACGCGCGCTGATTGCATTAGCGTTTTGACTAATTGGCGAATAGTCAGAATCAAGCGGGTAGTATTTTACTAAATTATTTGGTCTTACCAGATAAGGCGGCACACCGTTAGCTAGTTGCTTTTCTTCATATTCACTTAGAATATCATCCCACATGCAATAATGCGCGATGTATCCATCCCAAATTCTGATATTATCAGATTGACGATTTCCGATTACCGTAGCTGTAGACGAAAGTCCGGCCCAGTAATTCGCAGCGCCAACCCTTGTTAAAGCAACCAGTCTACCGTTCTGTAAAATTCTTGGCGCGACTGAATTATTTGAAGTATCGCCAGATACTAAAATGGAACTCCACTCTCCTATATTCTCAAGGCGCGTCCATCTATGATATTGTCCACCAATACGATCACCGAATGCGTAATTATTAGCAAATGAACCGTGATCATTGGTTAGATCGTGAGTTCCCGTGCTACGCCCTAATATCCTTCCAAAACTACCGCCACCTTCACCAGTACGCATAAACCACACAAAATGTGTAACTAACGACGGTATAGCAAACGAGCCAATATCAACACGGCCCGCTGATGAAGCCCCGAAATTCGCGCCTAACTCAACTGACATTTACAAAGTTATTCCATAAAACGAGAATGCGTCAGTATTACCAGCGTCAGTTTTCAATGCTGCTGTCATGTTATGAGCAACGAATATCCCCCAAAATTTAGGCAATACAGGAAGTCCCAACATGGCAGCAACCGCAAAATTGCTCACTATGTACTTTGTGTCTGATGTATTAACTAACACTGGTGTGAAAGATACTGGTTTGACAGTAGCCCCCAAAGATGTACTGGTGAATGTCTCAGCGCTATCAACACCATCTAAAACATCAAGAGGAGTTGTGGCTAATGACACATCACTACCCCATGCGAATATTTTCAACCCACCTGTTGTAGCCGGTGTAGTGCCCACAATAAACGAGCCGCTTACAATAGCCTCAATATACTTATTAGTAGTATTGTCTATTTCATTAGATTCACGCCCCGACAAGAATGATGATGAGCTGGCAAGCCCGGAAAGGTTAATGGTTATCGTATTATTACTGCTATATGTTAACGCCATAATTAGCCCCTTCTCGCAAGCCCAACATCTTCTTTAGTTATATCGCCAACATATCCCATTATTGCAGCCGTAACAGTTCCGGTTGTTTGATTGCCAGTATTCAAAACTTGCTCAATTACTTTCGCGTCGCGCGTACATGCGTTTAAAACATTTGCGCCATTGGTTCCGCCAGCTGATACATAATCACCATTAGCTCCAGTCGGTATATCTTTCACGGCGTCTTGTAATGCAAGTCTAATATTTGACCTTGACGCATTAACAAAACCATTAGTAACATCAAGAATGCCCCATAGGTTGTCCCTTTTTGCTACAGCCAACTCCAACCTACCACGCCATTGACTCAAGTCAGGCTCGGATAGTGGCATCGGGTAAGTTGTGCGGTTTGGCGTGTATCTATCCCAAAGCACAGCGTTTGCAATCTCAGTAACCGGCATTTCTGTATTCCATACTTTAAATGATGGCGATGCTATTTGGTTAAGTAAGTCTCTTATTGCAAAGTCACCATCCTCATCATTTTGAATAGCGTTATAAGGCGCTGTTGTTTCTATAAATGCTTTAAGCGTTTGGTATTGTGTAGTAGTTAGCATATTATGTTAGCTCGTCCTCATTTTCATCGTTATAATCTCGTTGGAGTGAGTTATCAAACCGTTGGAATAACTCGAAATCTGTTTCTGTTAAAAATGGTAAAGCAATATTAAATATCACGCCACCATATGGCATAAATTCTTTATGCTCCCAGCGTATTTTGTTAAGTGGTTCTGTAGCATAAGTAGCTTTTACAGCAGTGTCTACATCATCAAATAATGTTGTAGATGTTTGATATAACCACATTTTAAAAGCATAAACCTCCACAAGCGCTCTATGATGATCTAACAACCATTGCTGATGCGCCGGTACATAGTCAAAAGAGCTTCGCACATAACCATTAATAAATGGTATTGTACCAGGTTGCCCCGCTGCATTGGGGCCGTATTCCCTAACCCACATTCCTATTTGGCCGACTAATACCGTGAATACGTCGGGCCATCCGTAAAAAATATACTCGTATATTCCATAGTCATCAAACATGGCATCATCTGTAAACCTTGGTTCTCCCATGTTTATTGAGTTCCAAACTACCGTACTGCCATTTGGCAGACTGTAAACTCTATCCGCGCCCGTTCCAAAATACAAATAATCTTGCCTGCCCTCTGGCGTATTAAATATTATAATGTCCTCATTCATTATACACCCTCGCTCTCATCCCATGCATCAGCAGCGTCCCATAGAGCTATCATTTGAGCGTCAGTGTATGTGAGTTCATCTTTTATAATATCCCATATCTGCCCCCTGGCTTTCACATTCTTTTTCTGCTCCCATCTTATCTCATTTAATGGCGTGGTGGCATAAGTAGCAACAATAGCAGCGTCGATGCTTGTCAATAAGCTCTGATTATCAAGTTCAAATTTTAATTGCCATAGTTTTATGATCTTGTTGTATGCTGCCTCAATAGCTGCTAAGTGCCCGGTTATATAGCTTCCACTAGCTAGATGCAACGACGGGCTAGTCTCTCTAGTAAATTTCCCAATATTCGCTTGTATTTGCGCATCAGTCCATGCTACAGCGCTAGCGTTAATAGCCTCACCGTCAACAAGCTCATCCCATACTAATGTATCACTTCCAAGTGTATATGATCCGCTCTCTTCTAACACGTAAACAACTTGCTCGCCGCTTACCTTGTTTACTATGATGTTGTAATTTGCCATTGTATTAGCCTATGCCTAGTTTTACGATGTGGAAGTACGAGCCTAACGTTGCTGTCAAGCCTGTAGTACCTGGATGTGCGCGTATTATATCGCCAGCGTTTAAAGTGCCTATATAATTTATAGTATTAACTGCACTAGCTTGAGAACTTGCCAGTTTTTCAGCATTCGCAGGCGCAGCAATTAATGACGCTGCATTTTTTGATATGTGCATAGTTACCGCGCCAGCTGTCTCGTGGTATGTTACAGCATATACTCCAGAAACTCCTATTGTAAAGCTCGCCCCATTTGTTGTGCTAACGCCGCCTGTGATTGCGCTCCCTGTGTTAATCGTAGCATTTGCGAAATTACGGATGAAAGTATTAACAGAACCATATCCAGCGCCGTTTTCCAGCCTCATTTCTGACTTAGTTACTGCATTCATAGGTGGCGATATAGCGATACGCCAATTTGCTATGGTTGCTGACCCGTTAGCTGCCACAATATCGCAAACAAGCGATGTGCCGCTGTATGACTGCACGCGAGCAACCATATTATTGTTGGATGTTGTGGCCGCTGTGTTTTCTGTTATCGTTATCCACATTCCCTTGACAAAAGACAACCCTGATTGAGTCGTGAACGTCTTCGGAGTGGTAAGGTTAATCG
>CAYWRU010000065.1:0-18301 GCA_964460795.1 uncultured bacterium
TTGCCGCGGGGATACCTTGCAGTCCCTGAACGCGGGGCGTGCGAAGCACGTGCCCCGCGTGAAGGATGTGAGATCCCGCCAAAAAACGGCGGGATCAAATTCGCACGGCAAGTTGCGTTCCGCAACGTTGCGTGCTCATTTGACAACCGGTTAAATCCATGCTTTATTTTCTACATCCGTTAAGTGATTCTTTCATTGCGTTTAATTTGTTCCGCTACATTACCTTTCGTGCGGCAGGAGCCAGCATTTTTTCCTTTCTTTTGTGTCTGTGGCTTGGTCCTTCCATTATTTCGTGGTTGACGCGCATCAAAGTGATGAATAATACCCAGCGCGAACATGCCGAAAAAATCCATGAATTTTATAAGTCAAAAAAGAATACTCCTACCATGGGGGGGATTTTAATTGTTGCCAGTGTGGTAGGTTCAGTTTTAGTGTGGGGAAATTTAACAAACCGTTATATTTGGGTTTTGATCGGCACTATTCTTTGGTTCGGGGGGATTGGCTTTTTGGATGATTGGCTTAAGCTTCGATCTAAGAGTTCCCGGGGGATTAGTTCCACGACCAAAATGGCGGGGCAGATCTTGATGGGTTTGACCATGGGTCTCTATTTATATTTTGATCATGATTTCAATAAGTGGCTTTATTTCCCTTTTCTTAAAAATTCAGTGATGTATCTCGGCTGGGTCTATATTCCTTTTATTATTATTGTCCTGACAGGCTCGTCCAATGCACTTAATCTGACGGATGGTTTAGATGGTTTGGCCATTGGATGTACTCTTTTCACCACGATTTCCTTGGCTATTTTATCGTATGTGGCGGGCCGCGCTGATTTCTCTCAATACCTCACGCTTCCCTATATACCCGAGGGCGGAGAGATTGCTGTGTTCTGTGCGGCCTTAATCGGAGCTAGTGCCGGATTTTTGTGGTTTAATAGCTACCCGGCGGAAGTGATGATGGGAGATACCGGATCACTCTCACTCGGCGGGGTTATTGGGACGATTGCTATTTTAATCAAAAAAGAATTAGTTTTGGTTATTATCGGGGGGGTTTTCGTTTGGGAAGCCTTATCGGTGATGCTTCAAGTCGCCAGTTTTAAAATGACCCGGAAGCGGATTTTTTTGATGTCGCCCTTTCATCATCACCTTCAATTAAAGGGTTGGCCGGAATCCAAAGTGACGGTTCGCCTTTGGATTATTTCAATGATTCTGGCTGTGATCGGTCTTAGTACCTTGAAGGTTCGATAAATGAAGCCTTCTTTAGGGAAACGTGTTTCCATCCTCGGTCTTGGCATCAGCGGACTTGAAAGCGCTCTTTTTTTAAAGCGGCAGGGTTTTGAGGTTTTTGTCTCGGAAAAACAAAAAACGGAGGCTGCAATTCAGGCCTCTTTAAAGCTTCGAGACGCTCAAGTCGATTTTGAGCTTGGCTCGCATGACACGGCCCGGATTTTAAATTCAAATTGGGTTGTAACATCTCCGGGAATTCCATTTACAAATCCACTTCTTCAAAGTTTGTTCCAAAAAAAAATCCCTGTTTTAAGTGAGATCGAAGTGGCCTCCTATTTTTGTAAATCAAAAAAGATCATTGCGATCACAGGCACAGCAGGAAAAACCACGGTAACCACTTTAATATATCGATGTCTCCAAAAGCAGGGTTATAAAGCTGTCTGTTGCGGAAATATTGGAAATCCGTGGATTGGCGAGGTAGAGCGGATTGGTGAAGAAGATGCGGTGGTGATGGAGCTTAGTTCTTTTCAGCTTTTTTATACTCAGTTATTTCGTCCCTGGATCGGGGTTTTGTTAAATGTTAGTCCTAACCATCTTGATTGGCACGGAACCATGGCCCATTATATTAAGTCCAAATTAAAAATGTTTACGAATCAAGGGGCGGACGACTACGCTGTGTTTTGCAAAGCGGATCAGGACAAATATTTCCCTGAAACTCATTTCGCATCTAAAAAAGTTTTTTTTGCAGAATCCCACAGTCCAAACTCCACACGCCATTTAGTGGAAGCCGTTGCGAAACTAATGAACGTTCCTCAGACAACGGTGGATGCCGTATTTCACGAATTTCGAGGGATTGAGCATCGTCTTGAGGTGGTGAGTCAAAAGGGGGGTGTGACCTTTGTCAATGATTCAAAATCAACTACTCCACTTTCCTTAAGTTACGCGTTGGAGCGTCAAGACAATGGGCGGGTGATTCTTTTGGCGGGCGGCCGAGCCAAATCAAAAAATTTTGATGAGATTAATGATGTGCTGCGCCGCAAAGTTCGCCGGGCATATGTTTACGGGGAGGCCGCGTCCATGCTGGAGAAATGTTGGGCAGATAGCTGTGAGGTTTACCGAGCTTCTGATATCGCGGAATCTCTTGAAAGGCTGCGCTTAGATTTGCGATCCGGGGAGGTTGTCCTCTTATCTCCTGGCTGTGCGAGTTTTGATCAATTTAAAAATTATGAAGAACGGGGACGCTTTTTTAAGGAGAAGGTGAGAGAAATGTGGCCGGAAGCGGCGTTGTCGGAGCAAACATGAAAAAAGTCTTTCATCCGGTGAGGGTTCTTTTTGCTTCGGTTTATGCCTTGGTGGCGATGGGGATTGTCATGACCTATAGCGCGAGTGCGGTCTATGCAGAATATGTCTATTCCAATCCCCAGCATTTTTTAGTTCGTCAGATATTTTATGCGCTTTTAGGATCTGCGCTCATGATCCTGACAGCTTCGGTCAAAATCAAGTTCTGGCAGGACAAATCGCGGCTATTGGCTTTGCTGGCTATTTTATTTTTGATTCTGGTCTATTTGCCCGGCATTGGAAGCACGGCGGGAGGAGCGCAGCGCTGGATTAATTTGGGAATCGTGCATTTTCAACCGGCGGAATTTGCGAAGGTGGTGGTTTGCCTTTACATGTCGGATTATTTGACAAGAAAAAGAAAGGTCATTCAAGAAGGGGGGATTAAAGTTTATCTTCCTCCGATGCTTTTAGTGGGACTTATTTGTGGTTTGACATTGGTTCAGCCAGATTTGGGATCCACGGCCTTTATGTTTATTTTAGTGGCCATCATGGTTTTTCTTACCGGCCTTAAGATTCGCTATGTCGGATATGCGGCTACGGTTTTTATGCCTGCGTTCTATTTTCTTGTTGCCAAAGTTCCTTATCGAA
The DNA here is from genome assembly GCA_964460795.1 of uncultured bacterium. Taxonomy (GTDB): domain Bacteria; phylum Omnitrophota; class Omnitrophia; order Omnitrophales; family Aquincolibacteriaceae; genus CAZOOM01. Next base: position 3,150 of record CAYWRU010000065.1, read on the forward strand.
TGAGCCGTTTGAGTGCTTATCTGAATCCCTGGAATGATCCGCAGGGAAGTGGATTTCAAATCATTCAATCTTTTCTGGCTTATGGCATGGGGGGAGTTCGCGGAGTAGGATTAGGGCAAAGCATGCAGAAACTTTTTTATCTTCCATCAAGTTACAACGACTTCATCTTTTCTGTAATTGCTGAAGAGTTGGGACTGATGGGCTGTCTTTTTGTTATTGCTATTTATGTTGTCATTTTTCTATGTGGTTTCAGCCTTTCGCGCAAACTCCAGGATCCTTTCCAGCGTCTTCTGGTGATTGCGCTAACGCTCATGATTGTTCTTCAAGCGCTCATCCACATGCTGGTGACTACAGGGCTGGTTCCCACCAAGGGTCTGCCGCTTCCGTTTGTGAGTTTCGGAGGGACGTCGCTCCTTTTCAATTTCATGGCTTTTGGGCTGATCTTAAGCGCCACCCGGTCGCTTCAAAAATCCTAACTGTCATGGCAGGCGAATCAGCTTCCTCTTCCCATCCACTCCCTAAAAAAATAAAACGTCGAATCCTTATTTTTGCCGGCGCTACTGGGGGGCATTTGTTTCCCGCCATTTCTTTTGCCGAAGAGTATCGCCTCTATAATTCGGACGCTCAGATTCTTTTGGTGAGTAGCCGGCGGGCTGAACAGTTCATTCAAAATCGATGGGATTCGGTTTTTAATGAAGTCCAATATTGGGACTCTTTTCCTTTTTCTGGACTCTTAAGTTGGGCCACGCTCCGAAGTTTGGGGCTTATGCTCCTAGCCTTTGTCCGAACCTTCCGATTACTGATCGGTTTTAAACCGCATGTTTCAATTGGTTTTGGAAGCTACATTTCGTTCCCCGGTATTTTCTTAAGCCGTCTTTTTGGCATCCCCAGCGTCATCCATGAGCAAAATCGCACTCTGGGAAAGGCGACGCAGTTTCTTACACCTTTTGCCGGATTGAAGCTTAGTTCCTTTCCACAGACCTTTTCTTCGAGCGGTGACGGCGAAAAAACTGTGGGTTTACCGCTTCGGCGCACCATGATTCCTCAAAAATCCCTTGGAGGGAACACGGAAAAGACGAATTCTGTCTTTCATCTCTTGGTTTTGGGGGGATCCCAGGGTTCTCACCGATTAAATCAGCTGATGATTGAGGTTTTTTCCGAATTCTCTGATGAAGAAAAAAGTCGCTTGGTCGTTAATCATATCACGGGAAAACAGGATGCTGAGCGGGTGAACGAGGCGTACAAAAAAATGAAAATCTCTGCTCAGACGTTCGCGTTTTTTGATAGAATGGAAGATCTTTACACGAGTGCACAATTTGCAATTACGCGTGCGGGTGCTAATACCCTTTTTGAGTTGGCTTTTTTTGGGCTTCCGGCCCTGGTGGTTCCGTACCCGTACGCGGGACATCATCAAAAAGATAATGCGGATTTTTTTGCGGCGCAAAAAGCGTGTGTGACCAAAGTCGAATTTGAACTGACCGCGGATTGGATTCGAAACTTGGTTCGTGATTTATTGAAGAATCCCGCTCAGCTTCAAGTGATGAGGGCGTCGATGAAGAAGTTGTCTCGTCCTCACGCAGGGCAAGATATGGTGGTTGCAGTAGAAAAATATTTGGAGACATGCCAATCATGAGCCTTGAGAGTGATAAAGTTATCCGCGATGCGCGGCGAGCCTATTTTATCGGAATCGGCGGTTCGGGCATGAGTGCCTTGGCCCGGCTCCTGCATACGTCGGGCGTCGAAGTCGCAGGCTCGGATCTTAAAGAAACACGAACGACACGTCAGCTTGTTTCTTCCGGTATCCCTGTATTTATTGGACAAAAAGAGGCTCGCCTGGATCCCACCATTGATTTGGTTGTTTATTCTTCGGCTATTTCTGAAAGCCACATTGAATTTCAGGCAGCTCGAAGATTCGGGCTTCCCATGGCGCACCGGGCTGTTTTGCTTTCCTCTCTTTTTAATTCTGCTCCCACCTCGGTTGCTGTGACGGGGACCCATGGCAAGACCACAACCTCTTCGATGGTGGCGTTTGTTCTAAAAGATTTAGGCCGCGATCCTACGTGCATGATTGGCGGCGAGATTATGGATTATCAAACCAATGCTTTGATCGGACATTCCGGTATTTATGTTTCTGAGGTCGATGAAAGTGATCAGACCCATGAACTTTTTACGCCCAATTATGCGATCATCACGAATCTTGAAGAAGAGCATGTGGATCGCTATCACTCGGCCCAGGAGCTAGAGGCTTCGTTTGAGCGTTTTCTATCCAACCTCCATGATCCCGGTTTTGTGGTTTATTCTGCTGAGGATCCGGTGCTAAGTCGTTTGGTTCATGAATCAGGACGCCCGTGTCTTAGCTTTGGCCTTACCTCAAAGGCAGATTTTTCCGCGCAAAATATTGAGCTTCGTGCTGACGGATGTACCTTTGATCTTTTTGAGTGCGGGATTTTTGTAACGCAAGTTCATTTGGCTCAGATCGGATTGCATAATGTATCCAACGCGCTCGCTTGTATGACTCTCCTGATTCAGATGGGGCTGAGTCCGGAAGCGATTGCGCAGTCGCTTTCGCGCTTTCATGGAGCCAAACGACGCCTCGAAATCAAATATAGATCAGACCATCATATTGTGATTAATGATTATGCGCATAACCCTACTAAAGTGATGGCTGCCGTTAAGGCGCTAAAGGTTTTTGAAAAACCCGTGACCGTAATTTTTCAGCCGCATCGTTTTACTAGAACGGCTAGATTTTACCGGGAATTTGCCCATTCGCTTTTGAATTGTTCAGAATTAATTTTGACAGATATCTACGGAGCGGGGGAGATCAGCGAATCCGGAATTACGACGCAGGATATTTTGGATGAGGTTATTCGATTGGGGCATCTGGAAGCGCATTATGTTCCTAAAAATGAAATTGTGAATTATTTATCGCACAGAATTCGCCCGGAAGGTGTGATTGCCTTTTTAGGGGCCGGCGATATTGGAGAGATTGCCAATGAGTTTGCGGACCGATTCGGGACTTTTATTTCAGTCTAATATTGATCTCAGCCGTCACTCGACCATGCATGTCGGAGGACCTGCGGAGTATTTTGTCGAGCCTTCGACTGAAGACGAACTTCTCCAGGCGCTTCAGTTTGCTCGCCAGCGCAATCTTCGTTACCTTCTCCTGGGGAAAGGCTCTAATATTATTTTCTCGGATGACGGATATCCTGGGGTTGTCATTTCTATGGCTCGTTTTTCCTCCGACCATATGGTGCCGCAATTGGATCCTCCAGGGGCAACCGTGTCTTCGGGAATATCGCTCTATAAATTTTGTCTTTTCTGTAAAGATCATCGCCTTGGAGGAAGTGAGTTTTTGTGCAGTATCCCGGGCTCAGTGGGTGGCGCACTGGTGATGAACGCAGGGTTCAGCCGCTTTCCCGGTCAAAAGAATCAGATCGGAGATTTGGTTGAATGGGTGGCTATTTTAAATTCACAGGGAGAGCGTGAGGTTTGGGATCGCTCAAAGCTTTCTTTTTCATACCGCCAGTCGAATTTAAAAGGACAAATTGTTTTGGAGGCTCATTTGCGTCTTTGGCGAAGGTCTGAAGAGGAGATTCACCATGAGATCCAAGCGAATTTCGATTACCGTGCAAAAGTTCAAAATGTGCGCTATCCGAGTTCAGGCTCTATTTTTAAAAATCCATCGCCTGATATGACTGCTGGAAAACTTATTGATAGTTTGGGGCTGAAAGGCTCGCGCGTTGGGGATGCGATGATTTCCCCAGAACATGCGAATTATATGATCAATGTTGGAAATGCTCGAGGTTCAGATTTTGCAGAATTAATTAATCAGGTGAGAAAAGCGGTATTGGATGCAACAGGTATTCAACTCGAAACCGAAGTTATCCTTCTCTAAACAGCTCCGTGTGGGCGTTGTCTGCGGTGGCACTTCTTCGGAACGCAGGATTTCTTTAAAATCAGGGCGTGCGGTGAGCAAGGCATTGAAAGATGCCGGGCTCTGCGTTCTTTTCATGGATCCTGCCCGCAGATCTTCATGGCGGACTCAATTATCCCGAATTGATGTAGCCTTCATTGCGCTTCATGGTCTCGGGGGTGAAGACGGCACCATTCAAAGATATTTTGAGCAAAAGAAAAAACCCTATACCGGAGCGGATCCTCGGGCCAGTTATTTGGCTTTTGATAAATTGCAGACAAAAAAGATTTTAAATCAAAAAAAGATTTCAACTGCGGACTGGAAAATCCTAAAAGGTGCCAAGGCTTATTTAGATGCTCGCAAATTCAAAACGCCTTTTTTTGTAAAACCTCTTCAGGAGGGTTCCAGTATCGGGGTCTATGAGGTCACGAATCTTGATTCGCAGTGGAAGCTGATTCAAAAGTCCTTGCAAAAGTACGGCGAGGTCATGATTGAGCGCTCAATCATGGGGCCGGAATATACCGTCGGAGTGCTGGGAAAAGAGGCGCTTCCTGTGGTTGAGCTAAGGCCTCGCGGTGCCTTTTATGATTATCACTCAAAATATACCAGCGGCATGACGGAGTATCTCGTGCCTGCACCGATCCGTTCCGCCCTCAGTGCAAAGCTCCAGCGTTTGGCGCTCCGGGTCCACCGGGCGCTTGGACTTCGGGATCTTTCTCGAATCGATTTTAAAGTAGATGCAAAATCCGGACGAGCCTTTGTTCTCGAGGCTAATTCGATTCCCGGATTCACGGAATTCAGTCTTCTTCCTAAGGCAGCGCGCTCTAAGGGCATTTCTTTTCCCGAGTTGTGTGAAAGCCTTGTTCGTATGGCGTATCAAAGAAAGAATTTGGGTTAAATTATGGCAGCCAAGAAAAGATCAAAAAAGGGCAAGGGGTGGCCTATCATCAAATGGATGGGTTTCCTTTTTCGTTTTATTTTATTTCGCATGATGCCTTGGTTGCTGCTTTTGGGATTATGCGGCAGTCTTCTTTATTTTGCCGGAGTTGCAATCTCTCGAGACTCCCGTCTCAAAATTAAATCGATTGTGGTCTTGCCTCCGATTGCCTTGACTCCGGAGCAGCGCACGCGACTTGAAGCAGAAAATATCGGTAAGCACATTTTGAAAGTGGATCTGAAGAAAGTTGCTGCAAATCTTGAAAAAGATCCGGAAATTCAATCGGTGGAGGCGATCCGACGATTTCCCGCTGTTTTAGAAATCCATGTGGTGCGTCGCGAGCCTTTGGCCATGATTCGATTTCATCCCAAAGGAAAGATTGGGATCATCTCAAAGGATGGCATGGTTCTTCAGGTGCTTCCGGAGGCTGTCAAGGGATTCGTGCTTCTTGAGGCCCCATATCTGGACACAGCCCAAATGAAAGTTGGATTCTATATCCAGGCAAAAGGATTTAAAAAGGCTGCAGAGTTTATTGAGAACTATGCTCTGACTGAAGGGGCAAAAACCTATCCGCTTGAAAAAGTCGCTTTTGACGCCTTGGGAAATATCAGTTTATACTTTCTCAATGCTCCTGAAATTCGGATGGGCCGAGAACCTTTGGAGCGCATGCCCGCTTTGGAGAAAGTTTTTCATCTTTTGGCCGATCCGGAGAGTCGCAAAATTACTTATATTGATATTCAATTTGACAACGTTATTGTAAAGAAGAAGGTTTGATATGCCGGACGGAGCAGAGTCCCGAAAAGAAACTGTTGTTTATCTCGGATCGCGGAAAATGGTTGTTATGCAGGGGGAGCTTCAGGGAGCGAATGTACGCATTCATTCCTTTAAAACGCTTTTTCAGCCCGCTGGTTTTGAAAAGGGGTTTGTTAAAAGCTTGGGCGATGCCACGCAGACGCTTGTGTCTCAACTGCCACAGAGTTTGGATGAGAAATCCAATTCGCAAGAAGTCATTGCCTGGATCGGTATGGGACAAGTCCGTCAACGATGGTTTTCTTTTGAAAGTTCAAAATATTATGGATCAGAATCACATCCAGTAAGCGCGCTGGATGTTCGTTCTGTTATTGCTCAGACTCGCAGTGTGGCCACGCTGCCCCTCGATCAGCAAATTTTGCAAGTTCGCCCCGAAACATTTTTGGTTGACGACATCCAAGGAGTTCGAAATCCTCTGGGGTTAGAGGCTCGGCGCTTAGGCGTTAAACTGAAACTTTTCACCATGCCTTATCATGATTTTAAAAATATTGCAAAAGCGCTTGAGGCGGCGGATGTGGGGGCGGAGGGGTTTATTCCTAAATCGGTTGCGTTATCTTTTTCGGTCCTGTCGGAAGAAGAAAAAAAAGAGGGCGTGATTTTGGTAGATCTCTCATCAGACCATTCTCTTTTTGTGTATTGGAATGAAGGTCAATGGGTGGATATGCAGGAGGTCTCTTTAGGGACTGATGCCTTGACCACTGCGCTTGCCAATGCGCTTCAGTTGGATTTTAAAGACGCGGATAAAATCAAAGAGAAATATGCTTCACTAAGTCTTTCGACAGATGCGGCCGAGGGGCTCATTCCCATGGTGGAGCGGGATGGAAAGACTTTGCATCAAATTAAAAAGCAAGATTTTCTTGTTTTGTTTGGCGATTGCGCTGCAACCTGGATGCAAACTTTGAATCAGAAGATTCGTGACTTTGCAAAAGATGTTGGCTGTAAGCATCCTCGGCTTGTTCTTACGGGCGGAGGAGCGGCGCTTGAAGGCTTGGCCGATGCGCTAGCGAAAGAAATCGGGGGTAGTGTGCGATTAGGTTATGTTCATAAAATTGAGGCTCCTCAGGAGCTCCTTGTGGATCTCTCCATGACCTCGGCAGTGGCATCATTTCGTTGGCTAGCGACCCATTATCAAGAAGACAAACTCCTGGCTAGACGCTCCGGCACTGTCGGTGGATTGATTGACCGCGTTCGCGATTGGTTCGTTTCCTATTTTTGATAAAATCTGGCAGGTTTTTCATTGAATTTTGATCTCCTGTCCCTATAATGAACCCCCATGATTTCTACTGCTGTGTCCAAAGAACGCCATCTTACGCTCCATGACGAGCATCTCCGGGCCGGGGCTCGCATGGGGCAGTTTGGTGATTGGGTGGTGCCGCTCTATTACAAATCAATTATGGAGGAGCATCGCGCGGTTCGAAATGCTGTTGGTGTTTTTGATATCTCTCACATGGGGATCTTGGGCGTGGGGGGAGCTAAAGCCACAGAGTTTTTGGATGGTTTGGTGCCTCGAAATATTTCTGTTGTGAAGCCAGGCAAGGCGGCCTACTCTTTTCTTCTAAATGAGGATGCGGGATTTTTGGATGACATTATTATTTATAAACATAATCCATCAAATTATTTTATTATTGTGAATGCTGACAATGTGGAAAAAGACTTTGAATGGATCTCATCGCATGCTCCAAAAGATATCAAAGTTGAAAACTACAGCCCGTCGATAGGTATTCTAGCAGTGCAGGGCCCCGGTTCAGTGAAGGCTGTTTCAGCGATTTATCCACAGGCTAAATTGCAGGATGTTCCTTATTATGGATTTCTAGAGGTGGGATCAGTTATTCTAGCGCGCACGGGGTATACCGGAGAAGATGGATTTGAGATTTTGGCACCGCGAACAGAATTAAAAAATATCTGGAATGCATTGATGCATCAGCCCGGTGTTTCGCCCGTTGGATTCGGGGCGCGTGATACACTCCGCCTTGAAGCGGGCATGCCGCTTTATGGCCAAGAGCTTTCCGTGAACTTGGATCCTTTGGAAGCAGGCCTGAATTGGTCTATTGATTTTGAAAAGAAAAATTTTTTAGGTCTTTCGCGCTTAAAACAAAAACGTACGGAGGGTCCTACTAAGCGCCTTGTGGGTTTTGTGATGGATGAGCGCGCCATTCCCCGTCATGGGCATGAGGTTAAAGTGGATGGCGAAACGACAGGAGAAGTCACGAGCGGTGGTGTTTCTCCGACTTTGAATCAAAATATCGGAATGGCTTATGTTTCAAGTGCTTATGCGCAGCCCGGATCTAAAATTCATATCATCGTACGGGGCCAATCCTATTTAGCCCATATTGTTCCGCTTCCTTTTTATAAACGGCCGAAAAAGATTTAAGGAGTTTCCATGAAGATCCCGAAAGAATTGCGCTACACCAAGTCCCATGAGTGGGCCCAGAAAACCGAGCAGGGTATTTGTGTGGGGATTACGGATTATGCGCAGCATGAAATCTCAGATATTGTGTTTGTCGAACTTCCTAAAGTAGGGACTGTTGTTCAACAGGCAAAGTCAGTTACAGTGATTGAATCAGTCAAGGCTGCATTTGATATCTATGCGCCTCTTTCGGGAAAAATTACGGAAGTGAATCCCGGCCTTGAATCAGATCCGGCGATGGTGAATGAAGATTGTTACGGCCGGGGATGGCTTTTTAAAATGTCGGTCGAGGACAGCGCATCGTGGAATTTACTGCTTAGCCCTGAACAGTATGAAGATCATTTGAAGCAGGGTGCGAAATAATATTTAGAATGGTTTGATATGTCTCAGCATTTTCTTCCTCTCACCCAAAATGATCGAGCCGCTATGCTTGCGGAAATGGGTGTGGAATCCTTTCAGGATCTCCTTCGCGGAATTCCTCTCCAGCTTCAGAATCCAAAAATAGATTTGCCACCTGCTGCTTCTGAGTTTCAGATTATGAGGGAAGTCTTCTCTCGCTTGGGAGGATCTCAGGATCCTTCACATGCGCTCTCGTTTTTGGGCGGAGGAAGTTACGAGCATTTTGTCCCAGCTGCTGTTTCACAGATTGTGATGCGCAACGAATTTTATACGGCGTATACCCCGTATCAGGCAGAGGCATCTCAGGGGACTTTGCAGGCTATTTTTGAGTATCAGAGTTTGTTAGCAGAATTAACGGGGCTTGATGTATCGAATGCGTCGCATTATGACGGAGCCACGGCGCTTAGCGAAGCGGCCTTGATGGTTTTGCGTCATACCGAAAGAAATACGATTCTTGTGTCTAGTACATTACATCCGCATTACCGGGAAACTCTGCAGACCTATTTTAAGGGGACATCTTTTGTCATTGAGGAATTTAGCGCAGATGCTCAAGGGCGATTTTCCTCGGAATCTTTTAAATCCCATCTAAATGAGAGAATTGCAGGCGCGATTTTCCAGACACCTAATTTCTTGGGCGTAGTAGAAGATCTTGCCGGTATTGCAGATGCGCTTCATGAAGTGGGTGCACAGTTGATCCTGGTTTCTAATCCATTGTCTCTGGGAATTTATCGATCTCCTGCTGAATGGGGGGCGGATTTGGCAGTTGGCGAAGGGCAGCCTTTAGGAATTCGCCGCCAGTTTGGAGGACCTTATCTTGGATATATGGTAGCGAGCCGCGCCTTAATGAGAAAACTCCCGGGCCGCCTTGTGGGTGTAACGCAGGATTCAGAAGGCAAACGGGCTTATGTGCTGACTTTGACGGCACGTGAACAGCACATCCGCAGGGAAAAAGCCTCATCTAACATTTGTACAAATCAAGGGCTCTGCGCTCTTATAGCCTGTGTGTATATGACGTTACTCGGGCGCCAGGGAATTCGGAAAGTGGCGGAGCTGAATATCGACCGTGCCTCCTACTTACGGGACCAAATTTCAAAATTAAAAGATTATTCCGTGGATCTTGAAACTCCGATTTTTAATGAGTTTGTGGTGCGCTCCAAAAAACCATTTGCGGATATCGAAAAGGCAATGATGGCTCGAAATATTTTTCCGGGACTTGATTTGGAAAAATATTATCCAAGGTGTAAGCAAGAGTTTTTAGTCTGTGCCACGGAAACAAAATCCCGCGAAGATTTGGACCGCTACGTGGAGGCGCTTAAGGCATGTTAATAAATCAAGACAGCCGGTTGAGTTTTGAAAAATCAAAGAAGGGAAGGCTTGGCGTTATGCTGCCGAATGATAAGCTGTGTTCGGCTGAGCCTTGGGCTAAGCATTCCAATCTGCTCCGCCGTCAGGAAGTTCAATTTCCGGAACTTACCGAGCCTGAGATTGTCCGGCATTTTGTTAATTTATCACGGAAGAATTTTTCAATTGATACTCAGTTCTACCCCTTGGGGAGCTGCACTATGAAATATAATCCCAAGGTGAATGAGGCGGCCGCGGCTCTTCCGGGTTTTAGTGAGCTCCATCCTTTTCAAAATGAGTCTACGCTGCAAGGGATCCTTTCTATTTTATTTGATTTGGAAAAATTTCTAATTGAGATGTCCGGAATGGACCGCTTTACGCTTCAGCCCGCCGCAGGAGCTCATGGCGAACTCACGGGGATTATGATGGTCAAGGCGTATCATGATGCTCGAAAAGATACGAAGCGGAGAAAAGTATTGGTTCCGGATTCAAGCCATGGAACCAATCCGGCAAGTGCGGCCCTTTTTGGTTATCAGGTGGTGGAGCTTAAAACCAATGTGCGCGGCCGAGTGAATCTTCAGGTTCTTGAAGAGAATCTGAGTGATGAAACGGCTTGTCTCATGCTGACGAATCCCAATACGCTGGGGCTTTTTGAGGAAGATATTTTAGAGATTGCCAAGCGTGTCCATGCCAAAGGCGGACTGCTTTATTATGACGGCGCTAATTTAAATCCTCTTTTGGGAATTGCGCGGCCCGGAGACATGGGGTTTGATATTGTGCACATTAATCTCCACAAAACTTTCTCCACGCCGCATGGCGGCGGCGGTCCGGGATCGGGTCCGGTGGGAGTAAAGAAACATCTTGTGCCTTTTTTGCCTCGTCCCTTGGTAGATCAGCGTCCGGACGGATCTTATTTTCTTAATTCTGAAGGCAGCCAATCTGTGGGGCGAGTTAAAGCCTTTTACGGGAACGCAGGCATGCTGATCCGTGCCTATGTTTATATCCGTACGCTTGGGCGTCAGGGGATTTTTGACTGCGCTGAATCGGCGATCATCAATGCCAATTATTTAAGATCAAAATTAAAGCAGCATTTTCCGCTTCCTGTTGATGAGCCTTGCATGCATGAATTTGTACTCAGCATCAATCATGCAAAAGCGCAGGGGATTCATGCCGGCGATATTGGAAAACGGCTTTTGGATATGGGATTTCATTCGCCGACCGTACATTTCCCTATGGTGGTCGAAGAAGCTCTCATGATTGAGCCTACGGAAACCGAATCCAAAGAAACGCTGGATCAGTTTATTGACGCTATGGTCCAAATCGCCCGCGAAATCAAAGAAGATCCCGATCGCATCAAAAATTCTCCGCTCAATTTGCCCATTCGTCGTCCGGATGAAGTCTTGGCCGCCCGGAAACCAATCTTGACCTACCGCGATCTCCAGCGCGAAACTTCGCTTAAAACTCAGCCGGTTGCCGCGAGATAGTCATGATCACTGTCCGGTTACTGCCGGATCTTACCGGGCCCATGGACTATCAAATGGCTTTAGATGAAGTCCTTCTGCAATCCTTTAAATTATCTAGAAATCTCGGACACAACCCTGCTCCTTTGATGCGTTTTTTTGATACCTGTGAATCTTGGAAAACGCTGGGCTATACCATGCCCCTGACAGCGGCGCTGAATTCAAAAGATAAAATTTGCCGCCGCATCACGGGAGGAGGCTGGGTGGATCATGGAAGCGATCTGGTTTTCTCCCTGATTGCTCACCGAGCGCACGATATTTCTTTTGGTTCGGTGTTGGAAAGTTACCGCAAAATCCATGATTCGCTTTCGTTTGGTTTTAAATCTAAAAACATTCAAACCGATCTTTATCCTGATGAAACCGGTCATGCCAGGGGCATCCAGTGTTTTTTAAGTCCGATTCAGTCCGACTTAAAGCGAGGCAATAAGAAAATTGCGGGAGGAGCGCAAAAACGAAGTGAAGGATCTTTCTTACATCAGGAGTCTATCCAGCTTGAACAAGTGCCACTCATGCGAACAGAAATCAAAAAAGCCTGCCTCAAAGGTTTGGAAACTATTTGTGGATGGAGATTTGAATCCGCGGTATTGAATCCCGCTTTGCTTCGTGAGGCGGAAAAACTTCGTGTTCAGAAATATGCGAATCCAGAATTTGTAAAAAATGCCGGCCGCGGCTTGGGAGAATCTGAAGCGGATGAATAAATTGGAATCGCTTGTGTCCAAGATGCATTTTGAGAGGCCGGAATCTCTTTATGCTCTGGAAGGCTATTGGTTTGTGCTTCAAGCTGTTGAATTCGTCATCGCGGCTTTGCCCAAACGACGCCACATTACCGCCCAGGAACTTCTGCGTGGTTCATTTCAGTTTGCCGTACAGGAATACGGCCCTATGGCTTATTCGGTTTGGAAATACTGGGGAATTTTGGCGGCAAAAGATTTTGGAAATATTGTTTTTGATTTGGTGAACGCTGAACTTTTGGCTAAGCAGCCGGACGACAACCTTCGGGATTTTGATTTGGATTGGAACCTTGAGACTTGTTTGCGTGAGGCATCAAAGAGTCAGGAAAAGGAAGAAAAATGAATCCAGCGTCGCTACTTCTCGAGGGCCTGAATCCGTCCCAGCGTGAGGCCGTTATTTGGAAAGACTCTCCGCTTTTAATTATTGCCGGTGCGGGAAGCGGGAAAACCAGGATTTTGGTTCACCGGATTGCGCATCTTATTTCCCAAGGTGTTCCGGGGTTTCATATTTTAGGCGTAACCTTTACTAATAAAGCCGCGGCCGAGATGCGTCAGCGCGTCCAGCGCCTGGTTCAGCAAGAGGTTTGGGTCAGCACTTTTCACTCCACATGTTTAAAAATCCTGCGTTTGGACGGCGCTCACATCGGTCTTGACCGCAATTTTACCATCTACGATGATTCCGATCAGCTCGTTTTGATCAAAGAATGTTTGTCCGACCTTAAAATGAATGAAAAGCAACTGCATCCCAAGGGGATTTTGGAACGGATTTCACGCGCCAAGGATGCGCTCCTCACCAGTGCTCAATACTTAGAAAAATCTCAGGATCTCTATGATGAAGCGGTGGGTAAGGTTTATGAACTCTATGAGAAAAAGCTTGCCCATTTGAAGGCTCTGGACTTCGGCGATCTGATTATGAAAACCGTCAAACTATTTGACTCGGTTCCCGCGGTGCTTTCCAGCTGGCAAAACAGGTTCCAGCATATCCTGATTGATGAATATCAGGACACCAACCACGCACAGTATCGTTTGGTTCGCCAATGGGCTGAAGCCAAAAAACAAATTACGGTGGTGGGGGATCCGGATCAATCCATTTATTCCTGGCGGGGTGCGGACATTCAAAACATTCTGCGGTTTGAAAATGATTATCCTGATTGCGGGATTATCAAACTCGAAAGAAATTATCGCTCAACGGCAACGATCTTGGATGCGGCCAATGAATTGATTCGACATAACACGCTCCGAAAACCCAAAAATCTTTGGACGGAGCGGGGAGACGGGGAAAAGATCACACTTTTTGAAGCTTGGGATGAAAAACAGGAGGCCGAGTTTGTTGTCAGTAAAGTGCTGTCGCATGCGAGCCAGGGCCGAAAAATGGCTGAACAAGTTGTCTTTTACCGCGTCCATGCCCAGTCTCGAATTCTTGAAGACTCGCTTCGCCGCGCTAACATTCCTTATAAAATTATTGGAGGGGTCCGATTTTACGACCGGAAGGAAATCAAAGATCTTGTGGCGTATTTGAGAGTCCTGGTGAATCCTTCCGATGATTTGAGTTTAAAACGCATTTTAAATGTCCCGGCACGAGGTCTCGGTAAAAAGGCGCTTCAGGAATTGGAAGATTTGGCAGTCCAGAATGCCGTCAGTCTTTATGAAGCGGTCGCTAAATATTCGATGCAAGCAAAATTAACTTCCAAGGCTCAGCGTGCGGTCCAGGGGTTTATCCAAATGATGGAGTCGCTTCGAAAACGAGTTTCGAATACGGCGGTTGCAGAAATTACAGAAGGTATTTTGGAGCGCTCCGGCTATCTAGAGGCCTTAAGGGAAGAAAAAACCATCGAGGCGAAGGCTCGGTTGGAAAATATTCAAGAATTTTTCAGTGTGATCCAGGACTTTGAAGATATGCAGGAACGGGCCCCGAAAGAAGAGGAGCCTTCCAGTCCGCTTGCCGCTTTTCTGGAATCCATCACGCTGCTTACCGATTTAGATCGTATGCAGGATGGAACCAATGTTTTAACTTTAATGTCGCTTCATACCGCAAAAGGATTGGAATTCCCGATCGTGCACATGATCGGCCTTGAAGAGGGGATTTTTCCCAATATCAACAGCATGACCGACAGCTTGGAGGATTTGGAGGAAGAGCGCCGGCTTTGTTATGTCGGAATGACCCGGGCTCAGGATAAATTATTTATGAGTTATGCGCGGGAGCGCCGGCTTTACGGATCTCAGCAGCGGAATTTACCTTCGCGGTTCTTAATGGAAATTCCGTCTGAATTATTCGATGGCAAACCGGAAGTGATGCGTGTTTCGGATTCAGAAAGTTATTATGATATTGATGACTTAGATGTACCGGCTGAAGATTTGCAGCGACTTCCGGCCGATGATGAGATCTTTGAGTAGGTCAAATGAGCCGCAATGTTGCGGAACGCAACTTGCTGTGCGAATTTGATCCCGCCGTTTTTTGGCGGGATCTCACATCCTTCATCCCGCCGGAGGCGGGATTCAGGGACTGCAAGGTATCCCCGCGGCAAGCCGCGGGGTGTACTCTTGCTGTCACAAAAATACAGATTATGATTAGGCTTCAATTCCAAGGCGCCGTTTGCCTTCTTCAGTGATTCTTTCCGGCGTCCACTCAGGTTCAAAAGTTATCGCAATTTCAACATTTTTTGCTTTTAAATCATGCTGGAGAGTTTCTTTGATCGCGGCAGGGATCGTTTCTTTGCTGGGCGAGTCGATCCGGGTAAAAGTCATTTGGAGATGAAGGGAGTCTTTTTCGGGATCGATGGTTAGATCATAAATAAGCCCAAGATCCCAAATATTTACCGGAACCTCTGAATCTTTGATCGTGCGCAGCGATTGGATGACTTGATCTTTGGTGATCATGGCGCATTTTAAACATTGTCCGGTGTTGGGTCAACGATCGAAACCAATAAAAAAATCCAAGAAGAAGAGTTGCATTTTTTATCCCTCAAACTAGAATACAGCCATGAAATTCTCAAGAACATATCCGGCGTGGATCGAAGACCTTATCTCTCTTGTTGCGTGGGTCAATATGGGAGTGAAGACATACTTTGTTTTTTTTGAAGGCTGTCTCACTCAT
>CAYWRU010000066.1:0-17570 GCA_964460795.1 uncultured bacterium
CCGCCGACGACGTTCCGACCATGATGACCAGGCCTTCCAGCGTGGTCGTGTTGTTGCCAGAGTTCTTCAGGTAGATATTGATGTCGCAGGTCGCCCCCTGCAAATTTCCGTTGTTCGTGAGGGCGTTCACGGCCGCCGTGCCCTTCAGCGTCACCGTGGTGTTCGATGCCGTCGTGAGCTCCAGCAGCTGATCCTCGGGGTTCGCCCCGGACTTGATCGCGATCTTCACGTAGGCCGTCCCCGTCACCGGCGCCTTCAGGCCCACCTTCACGTGCACGTGCGTCCCGGCGCACGGCTCCAGCTTCACCGTCGCGTTCGGCGTCCCCGGATAGCTGTTCGCCGTGCGGCTGATCGTGTCGCGGTCCGACCGCAGGCACACCAGCGCCGTCGTGGGGTAGTCCGCCACGATCGCATCGAAGTCGGTGTCCGTCGCCGGCGTGCCGGTGAGAATCGTCTTCAGCGCCATCTACTGCCCCACGCTCGCGGCGCTCGCCTGGTCGCTGGAGATCACCAGGATCGAGCGGATGTAGGTGGCCGGAGAGAGCGGCGACGGCTTCTTCCCGTAGAAGACCAGGTCGACGTCCTGACAGGTCAGGTCGTTCCCGCTCACGGAGGAGAGGTTCACGCTGCGCGAGGCCCGGGCGTACGACGTCGACGTGAAGACGTCGTCCTGGGCTCCCAGCTGGCCGCCGAGGTACTCGAACACAGTCCGGACCGTGCCCCCGAGCGGCTCGCTCTTCGCCTCGTAGTCGATGTGGAGGTAGTCCCCCTGCACGGGGCGCATCTTGAGGCGGGCGATTTCCACGAACGCCGTGGAGTTCGCCGACCCCTCCGACTCCTTCGAGGAGCGCGCCAGCACCGCCGTGCGGGGAAGCCGGTTCACCAGGTCGTTCAGGTATCCCGCCGTGACCGGGGTCGTGCTGTCGAAGTTCGTGAGCGCCATCAGTCCGGGTCCAGGAAGATGTCGGAGGCGAAGCGCAGCGGAAACGCGTTGTCCCGCATGGCCAGAACGAGGATGTCCCGGAGGAACGAGCCCCCGCCGATCGACGTGATGATCACTTCCACGGGGTAGTTCACGAACCCGACGTCGGCAGGGTTCGTGGGGTCTCCGATGTCCCGCTCCACGTCGTGGATGTAGAGGTAGTCGTGGATCTCGCCGGCCGTCAGGGTGAAGGTCTTCCGCTTCGTGTGGTTGAACCAGAGCTCGAAAACGATGTTGGAGGCGCTCCGCTCCCCACGAAACCGGACCCCGATGTACCGCGCCCGCACCTTCGAAAGCACGAGCTTGTAGGTGCCCGTTGCCGTGATCTGCTCACCGGGGCGCGTCCCGCCGTAGGCGAAGGACTGACCCATGGCGTAGTTGATTCCCCAGAGGCGATCCCCTCGGACCACCTGGACGGCACCGAACTGGAGGCGCGTCTTGTTGCTCATCAGAACACCCTCTTCGAACCGTCCAGCAGGTGGCCGGAGTCGGTCACCAGCCAGGACTGGTTCTCGATCTTTGTGTTCATGGCCGTGAGCTTCACGGTCTGAGTTGAGAGATCGAGGACGGTCTCGAAGATCCGGAAGGTGTCCGAGAGGCCCAGCGATGGCATGTTCATGAGGATGCCGTCGAGGACATCCAGAACGAGATACGGAAGGTCCGCTTCCAGCTCCACGACCTCGATTGGCTGGGACTGGTAGAAGACATCCTGCCCGGCCGTGAGGTTTGCGGACGCGTCGTCATCGAAGTACCGGAACTGGCGGGCGCGGTCCCATCGTTCGCCGTAGTCGGAGACCGAGGCTGCGTCGCCCAGCGGGCTCGCGGTCGTCTTCACGAACGCGCTGCCGTTCCACCGCTCCACGTGCGCCTGATTCCGCACGGTGGCCAGGTCCTTCGAGAGCCGGATGGAGACCAGCCCGTCGGTCTCGGTGATCTCCATGGAGTTGGCCACGGTGACGTCAGGCACCATCCGTCTGTAGGTGATCTTCCCGTAGCGATCGAGAGCCAGCACCGCGGAGCTGTAGGCGAGGATGGCGTTGATCTGGTCCAGCCAGCTGCCAGTGCCGATTTCAAATCCGCGGACGACATGACGGTCGAGGCGCTCCTCGAGGGCGACGCCGGTGAAGGTCGCGGTGTCAATGTAGGCGGCGTCGATGCCGGCATAGCCTGAGCCGAGCAAGGTGTAGATCAGCCCCGCCGGCGAGTCGTCAGCCATGGTGGTGCCGGCTTTGCTCCCGGTGGAGGACTGCCGGATCTTCTCCTGGGGGTCGGTGAGCTTCATCGTGAAGCTGCCGTCCCGGCCGATCGAGAGGCTGGCCAGGATGCCCGTATAGAGCCGGATGGACTCCGTCGGCATCGCGCCGAGCGGGATCATCAGGTCGACGGTCGCCTCCCCGCCGATCAGCTTGATGCCGTAGATGTCGGACGCGGCGCTGCGCCAGGTGAGCCGCCCGTAGGCATTGTCGAGGTTCAGCCCGGACAGGCTCATCTCGAACTCCCGCGTGAGCGGCCGCACGCTTCGGCGGATGACGCCGCACCCGCCGTCGGCCAGCGCCTGCAGGTCGCCGGCGAAGCGCACCACGCTGCCGGTGAGAGCCGTCACCGCGACCTCGACCCAGAGCCGGGTCTCGCTGTGCGCCGCCAGGGCGCGGGACGCGTAGGCGCTGATCAGGATCACCGGACGCTCTGCCTCCGGATGTCGACCTCGGCCAGGTCGATCACGGCATGCCACTGATCGAGGTTGTTCCCGCGATCGGAAAGGGACACGCGGGCGTCGAAGTAGCGCCCCTCGACGAGGTTCATCAGGCGCTGGTAGCCGGCGTTCGTCCGGAGCTCGTAGTCGTCCGCGAACTCCTGTGCGGACCAGACGCGCTCGTCCAGGCGCCCGGAGTCGAGCGGCAGCATCAGGGCCTTGTAGGTGGGCGTGGCCAGGCCCATGTCGCACCCGACGTAGAAGATGTTGTTGTTCGGCGCGTTCCCGTTCAGGCCGACGGCGTCGGAGATCTCCTGCTCCCCGATCTGCGCGCCGTTGATGAACAGCGCCACGGTGGCCTTGTTGGAGCCCGTGAGGCCGCTCCGGTAGGTGATGCCGATCTGGGCCCAGCTGTTGTCCGCCGGCGCCGACGGGAAGAACGTCTTCTGCGACCCCGTCTTGTACACGAGCGCGATGGCGCTGCCCTGGATGTAGGCGTAGTGGTCGGTCCCTGCGTTGCCCACGGAGTAGAGGATCTTCACGTCGTTGTCATTCCGCCACTTCAGCCAGAAGACGAAGGTGTAGCCCGTCCAGGCCAGTTGGTCCGACGTCTGGACCCCGTCGACGAGAAGCGAGGGTACGGTGGCGTAGTCCATGAAGGAGGCGCAGGGCCCGTTCCCCTGCTCGATCTGGAGACCGAACAGCTCGACGGCTGCCGGGATACCCCCGCCGGCGACCTCGGCCCGGATCCGCACCTCCATGCTGGCGGCGGTGGCGGAGTAGCCCGTCAGCGTCAGGCGGCGCCAGCGATGGTCAAGGGCGGTGGATCCGATGGCCACCTTCGGGCTGCCGGCCTCGTAGGCGCCCAGGAGGATCTGCCCGGTCCCTCGCACCCAGACCGAGATGCAGTAGGGCAGCCCGTTCGTGACCGTCTGCGTGCCGCTCTTGATGTAGGAGGTGCCACCGTCCGCCGGGAGGATGGCGTACTCGGTCTGGCCCGACTGAGGCTCCAGGATCGTGCCAACCACCGATCGCTGGACGGTGGCGCTGCTGACCGCCGTCCAGACGCCGTTTGCACCGCTCGCCTTCCGGCGGACGGCGAGGTTCGCCCGGGCCGACTCCAGGAGGATGGCGCCCCCGATCATGCCGGGGATGATCTTCGGGGTGTTCCGGCCGTAGGACGTCTGCGGCCGCTGGGAGAGCCTCTGGTCCCCCACGAAGGGGTCAGGAGCGTAGTCCGTCTGGTCACGCCGGAGGCAGGTGTCGGAGTCCGTGTCGCCGATCTCCCCCAGCCCGTTGAAGGCCGCCCCCTCGAACCCCGACCCGCCGAAGTGCGACATCCAGTGCGTGGAATCGTCGAACCAGGCGCCCACGGCCCACGGGCGGCCCGAGTCCATCATCCGGTTCAGGGCCTCGACCTGCGCCAGGGTCAGGTCGGTCTCGATGCGGAGGTTCCGCTTCGGGCGGCCGACGTGCGTCTGCCGGGAGGTCCCATCCTGCAGGACGCGCCGGATCGAATTCGGGGTGTCCGGCACGATCTCGATGCTGGCCATGGGCACGGTGATCCCGGCGTTCGTGTTGTTGTCGCCGAAGGCGCCGGCCGTCTGGGCAATCCAGTCCCCGGAGGTCAGGAAGCTCGGCTGATTGCGGAGGCTGATCTGAAGCTCGTTCACAGGGTCGTCCCCCGGTTCAGCTCGTCGAGGCGCCGCTTGATCTGGAGGGCGGCCTCGCGGGCATCGGTGTCGCGGCCGAAGTAGTACTGGACCGGCATGGTGATCTGGGTCACGTGGGTCGCCGCGGGCGCCGCCGTGCGCGAGATGAGGGCGTTCTGCAGCTGGGCCGTGAGCGGGGCCGGGATAACGGCCTCCCCCGGCATCAGGGCGGTGAGGACCGAGTCCTGTCCGGCGATGCCACCCCGGACGATGCCGCCCGACGCCATGTGCGGCAGGCCGAGTCCGCCCTTGAACAGCGTGCCGAACGACTTCCCGCCCCCGAGCCCCAACAGGGACAGGATGCCAGCCAGAAACAGAGCCTTCACGGTCACCGCCGCGAAGCTGGCCAGGGTCTGCTTCATCCACTGGCCGATCGCCGCCCCGAGGTCCTTGAAGCCGTTCACGAGGCTGTTCCCGATGACGTCGCCGAGGGACATCATCTTGCCGATGATCTGGTCGGCCAGCGGGCTCACCTGCTCGAGCGCGGTGGTCGCCGAGCCAGCCAGGCGCTCGGCGAAGGTGGGCACCTGGTCCGGGGCGCCCTGCGTGAATGGGGGACCAGAGGTGCGCTCTGGCGAAGTGCCAGAAGGTCCGGGCTCGCCCGGGAACGCCCCCAGCCGCGCGGCATCCGTGGCGATGCTCGACAATTTGGAGAACTCGGCGTCCGCCCGCTCCGCATCGCGGCGCGCGCGGCCGAGCCGGCCATATAGCTCGATCTCCTGCTGCAGCTTCAGGGCTTCTTCAGAAAGCGGAGTGCCGGATCCACCGCTTCCGGACAAGGGTTCCGCGGGCTCCCCGCCGTAACCGACTCGCCCAAGAGATCCTCGCTTCTTGACTTCGAGAGCGCGGTCCAGTGACGTCGGCAGGTCCCCGTACCGGATATCCTTGTCGATCCGGTCGACGATGGCCTTCAACTTCTGAGCCGCGTCAAGCTTGGCCTCGTAGGAGCTCTTAGGGTTGTCGATGACAGCCTGTAGACGCGCCGCATCAGGGTCACTCTTCAGGCGTTGGGTAGCCTTGTCACCGATCTTTGCTTCTTCTTTGGCTGCCTTGATTGCCAGAAGTAGCGCCCCAACGGTGGCGGCAAGCGCAACGACAGCCAGGGTTGCTATGCCAGCTCCACTGGTGATGAACCCGAAGAAGCCGGTGATCGCCGCCTTGCCGTCCTTCAGAGTGTCGATAATGCCTGACGTGATCGTCGCCAGGTTCGAGACGACCCCCAGCGCTGCGCCAACGCCGACCGCGGCCGCGCCGACATCGGTGGCCGTCTGGACCAGCTCCGGGTTTTTCTTCACGAACTCCGTGGTCTTCGCCACGACGTCCGTCAGGCCGCCCACCAGGTCGCTGAGGCGTGGCAGGAGGGCCGAGCTGACCGTCTGGGCCAGCCCGCCGGCCGCCGACTTGGCGCTGGACACCCGGTCCCCGAACAGGTCGGCCGCGTCGGCCGCGAGCGGGTCGAGCGTGGCGCTCAGTCGATCCGCCTCCTCGGACATCGCCACGATCTGGTCCCGGCCGAGCTTCAGGAACTCGGCCATGTCGCCGGAGCCGCGGCCGAGGAGCTGGGCCGACAGGCTGGCCCGGCGCTGCTCCTCCTGCACCTGCGAGAGCGCATCCACCGTCTCGAGGAAGAGCTGATTCGCGGGCTTCAGCTTCCCGGATGCGTCGGTCACTTTGACACCCAGGTCCTTGAACCCGGCGGCGGCCTCCTTCGAACCGGTGCGCGCCTCGTAGGCCGTGCGGTTCAGGTAGCGCGCGGCGTCGGCCAGGCTCTCGACGGAAGTGCCCGACTGCTCGGCCACGTACTTGAGCCGCGAGACCTCCGTCGCCGTGAGGCCGGACCGCTGCCCCAGGTCTCGGATCTCGTCCGCCGACCGGGCCGCCCCGATGGTTACGGAGGCCAGAGACGACAGTAGGCCCACGCCACCGCCCACGAGCCCGGCGCTGAGCTTCGACACGATCGAAGAGAAGGCCTTCGCCTCCTCCGACGCGCTCTTGAAGCCCGGCCCGGACTGGTTCCGGGAGGTGATCAGGACCTCGATCGTCCGCTTGAAATCTGCCATCAGGGCACCGCCTGCATGCCGACGCGGGCCGCCTGGGCGACTCCCGCGCTCAGCCCGTCCGCCTTCTTGAGGAACATCTTCAGCTCATCGACGGACTCACCCATCGCCTGGGCGGCGAAGATCGCGTCGACGTGGTAGTCCCAGGCGTCACCCTTCAGGATCTCGGACGCCCTCACCCGGTAGAACCTCGCCACCCTCGCCAGCGCCCGCCCCTCCGGCGTCTTCGCGAAATCGCTCGACGGCCGCGGCCGCCTCCCCTCCCCGCTCGCCCCCCGGCGTCCGGCTGATCGCGTCGAGGATCTCGTCCTTGTCCGGCCCGAGGTGCCCGCGGGTGATCCGGTCGGGCGGGCAGTCCGCCGGGTGCCCGGCGAAGTAGCGCGGCTCGATCAGGATCCGCTCGAGGAGACGATCGTGACCCTCGACCAGCGCCCTCAGCGCGGCCGGATCGGCGTTCGCCTCCTTCTCCGCGGCCGCCAGCTTCTCCTGCAGCTCGCGGGGCACCGGCTTCCCGGCGCGCTGGTAGAACCCGACCTGCGCGGCCAGGTCGATCAGGGGGAGCGTCGAGAGACCGGAGATGGCCATGTCCTCGAGGCTCGGCCGCATGAGGCGGTACGTGACCCCCGAGGCGCACGTGAGGACGATCTCCCGGTCCGCCCGGAGGCGGGCCGCCGCCGACATCGGCGCCGGCGGCGGCTGCATGCTATTGCCCGGCCACTCCATCAGTAGGTGTTCCTCTGGTTGATCAGCGTGACGACGATCAGGTCCGTTCCGATCGACGCGTCAGCGATGAAGGGGATCTCCTCCGTAAGCGGCCCGTCGGAGACGTTCGGGAGCGTCTTCTGGATGCGGGCCTCGGGGATGTCGACCTGAAAGGTGTAGAGGGTCGTGGTGGCGCCGGCGATCTGGCCCGTGAACTTGAACCGGATGTAGACGGCGTTCCCGGCCTGCCAGTAGGCCACGATCTCCGTGCCCAGGTACTCCCGCGAGATCGACCCCTGCACGTCGATCGGGCCGGTCACCACCGGTTCCGCGGCCGCCGCGTTGCCCACGTAGGAGCGCGGCGAGGTGAAGGGCCAGGAGGCATCCACGCTCGCGGCCGTGAGGCCGTCGATCGTGACGGGCCCCGAGAACGTCGAGGCGGCGCCGATCTGGCAGGTGAACCCGACCGCGGGCGAGGACTCCACGGCCGTCGTGTCCAGGGACCCGGACGCGTCTTCGAGGAACGTCGGGCTCGCCGCCGGCGTCGTGGGGCCCGTGGGCGGCTTCCCGATGGCATCGAAGGTGTGCTGCGGGATGTTCTCGTCGATCCGCAGCCCCCACTTCGTGAGCTTCGACCCGGGGATCACGTACTTGTCCGTGTCCAGGTGCAGCTCGATCGAGGCGCCGGGGTAGCGCACGGTCTTCGGCCGGAAGCTGTGGATGTAGGCCGTCGTGTCCACGAGCTGCGGCGCCGACTGCCCGCTGCCGAAGAACTGGCGCAGCCACCGCTCGAACCCCTGGTAGCGGTGGTCGAAAACGATGGGGCCGGAAGCGCGCTTCCGGAGCTGGCGCCGGCCGGTGACGATGGCCCTGCCCTTCGCGCGAGAGCCGTCGGTGAAGTCCGAGTCGCCGATGATGCCCTCGCTCACCAGCCGGTTGTAGTTCCCGGAGGCCACAGCCACGGGCGTGCCGTAGGTCGTCTCGTCGGCGATCCCGACGAAGCTGTTCAGAGCCGAACGAATTGCCATCGTGCCTTCCCTCCGCGCCTACGCGCCCAGGCTGGTTCTCGTCGTGTAGCTCGCGACGATCTCGATAAATCCGTACTTTCCAAATGGGTCGATCGAGATGGTGCCTCTTGTTCCGGACCACATGGCGCACCCGCCAGGGATGTTCGGAACTTGTTCGATGGCCTTCTCGATATCCTGCGCCAGCCACTTTGTCAGATCGCGCACCGACGTCTGCCCCATGCGCGACGCGTCCGGCTTCATCACACCCCAGATCACAATGTCTTGCGTTCCCTCGATCCGAAGGCTGACGCGCGGGTTTCTTTCAAAGTCCCCGGGGACAATGGCGACATGCGGGCACTCTTTCGTTGCCACCTCAGCAACCGTCTTCAGTTGCGGATGCACGCCGTTGGCCTGGATATTGGTGCGCCACTCCGGTGCTCCGTTCACGGCTGCCAGCTTCGCCGTGAGAGCCTGAATAATCATGTCGATCACGAGAGCAGGCTGGCTCATCGCTGCCTCTGCTCGAACGCGCGCAACTCACCCATGACGGCCTCGTCCATCAGCTCCACGATCTTCGGCTCAGCAGCCGCCTGTGCCTTAGAGATGTAACGCGTTGCCGGCAGTGAGACGGAGCGCACGAGCTGATACACCATCTCCAGAGTGCTGCGACCACGGGACCGCACTTTCTGCCGCGCGAGGAACACCTTCCCGCGGGGACTCTTGTAGACGAACAGATCCGGGAAGTCGGCGGCACGCTTGCGCCGCGCTTCGTCTGTCAGCGGAATCGTCAGGGCGCCGGCTACCTTCGGCCGAATTTCGCCTCCGAACTCCTGGATGGCCGCGTAGGGCTGATCCGATCCGGCGCCCCCCTCGATGTACCTGCCGCGCACTCGCACGGGAAACGGCTTCCACGACTGCGCCAGCTTTCCCCGGCCGGCCTTGAGCGTGCCGCCGTGCGCTTCCTTGCGGATCGCCGTGGCGAGAACGAGGCTGGCCGCATAGAGGCGCTGCGTCGTGCGCTTCGTGATCCCGGCCTCCAGGTTGACCAGGTCCTGCGCCAACTCCCCGCCGCGCGCGATATAGATCATCCGCTCGCCCATCAGCCGGCGCTCCCGTCCAGGATGTAGGGTGCGAGCCGCGCCTTCACCTTCTTCGGGATGTCCTCGACCGGGTAAGTGGTCGTCTGCCCGTTGAGCGAAATGCTGTCGATGTCCTCGCGCCCGGTGGTGTAGTCACGGAAGAGACGGGAGATCCACCAGAGCGCCGCCAGCTTCAGATCGTGGGGTACGGTGGCCCATCCGGCCACGTAGGTGACGCTCACGTTGAACTCCGTCCCGCCGTCGCACGGCGGCCCCGGAAACCTGTCGGTGCGCAGATAGATGGCCCCGCGCGCGCCGTCCAGGTAGTAGTCCTGCGCGGCGTAGGTCTTGTAGACCGACCCATCAAAGGCGAGCACCTGCAGGGTGGTGACGCTGATGGCCGGGAAGTCGTCTAGATAGAGTTTCCTCCCGCCCTGCCCCGTGACGACTACCGTCTTCTCCCGCGACTTGATGCTCCGATGGGTCTCGGATTCGAACGCCACCGTCACGCCGTTCACGATGCTTTCGAGCACGGCCGTTTCATCCGACGTGAGCGCGGCCCCGGACTTGGCGGCGCGCTTCGCTTCGTCGAGCGTCACGATGGCGGTGGCGATCAGGGCCATAGAGCTACTCCTCGTCCTTCGGTTCGGCCGGAACAGGTTCGACGAACGCGGCGAACTGCTCGGCCTCGGCCTCGGTCAGCTCGATGCGCTCGCCTTCCAGGTAGACCCGGTCGCCGATGCGAAACCGGGTGGTCACGAGGTAGAGGTTCTGCATGGCCTACTTCTTCCCCGGGCCGACCTGGCCCTGCCCGGACACCACGCGGTTCTGAGGCGCGGACGCCTTCGGCTTCTCGTCCTCCAGCGGCTCGCACCACTGCTTGAGCGTCGCGGCGCGCTCGGGCTCCATCTCGAAGATGTCGCCGACCTGCCCCTTGGCCCATCCCGCGTCGAAGGCGGTGTGAACTCGGATCTTCATGCGCTTCCGTCCCTTTTCCGCCTCGGCAGCCTCGCGCTTCATCTGCTCGACTTCCGAAGGCTCGTCGTTTCCGGTGAAAAACGCCATGTTGCTGAGAAGCCCCGGCCGGGGATGGGTCGTTGTCCGGCGACCCACCCCCGGGCCGGATGGAGCGCGCCGCTGGGCTCCCGTCCTACGGCGCGCCCTGGCTTACGAGTTGGTGATGAGCGTGGCGTTACCCGCGCCCGGGATGTTGTGCACGGCCGCGACCGGGTTGTCCGCCGAAGCCCCGACGTACTGGAAGTCGAAGCGGTCGAACACCACGACGACCGTCTGGTCCGGGATCGGCAGGCGCTCCACCTCGACCTGACGCGGCGGCATCTGGCCCCACTTGAAGTTCGAGCGGTGCACGCACAGAAGCGAGGTGAAGGTGTTCGGACCGCCCACCGTGTTCTTGCCGGTGGAGGCGAGGTTGTCCTTGTAGAAGCCGGACACCACGACAGGGCTGTTCTCGAACTTGGCGATCTCGCCCGCCACCACGGTGGCGCCGGCGCCGTACTTCTCCAGCGTGCGCACGTCGCTGTTGCTCATCATGTGGCCGGAGCCCAGGGGGCTGCAGAACCACACGAGGTTTTCGGTGTCGGTGGAGAACTCAGCGCCCATCTTCATGAGGCGCGCACTGCGCAGCGTCGCCGACGACGGCGTCGCGGCTCCCGCGTCGACGGACGGCACCGTGCCCTTCGACAGGTAGAACTTCCGCAGGCCGTTGATCACCGACTCCGGGCCCGTGCCGCTGGAGAACGGCGACGCCAGGTCGTTGTCGATGTGCGCGGCCGCCGCGTTCGCATCGCCGTTGAGCAGGCCCTTCTCCCGGCAGCGGGCCAGCGCATAGCCCATCCGCTCCACGAGCCACGGGATCAGCGCGACCACGCTGTCCTCGATGAACTCGTAGGACGTGAAGTTGATGGCGCGCACCTTCTTCGGGTCAAAGACGGCGCGGGCGGTGGGGTTGCCGGACCCGTAGGCTTCCGTCACGCCAGACGTCGACCAGGGATTGGCCTGCATCGTGGTCGTCTCCGTCACCCGCTGCGCATCCGGGAAGCTCGCCTCGAAGGGGAACTTCCAGATGCCCGACGGGAGCGGGATCGTCTCGAACAGCGCGGCCGCACGCAGCGCCAGCGCGAACTTCGCCAGCACGCGGGACGACAGCACCTCGGAGCGCCACTCCAGACCCTCGCCCGTCGTCGCGTTGTCCAGCGCGCGGACCTCCTTCTTCAGGGACCCGCAGAGGCTCCGGAACTTCTTCACGCACTTCAGTTCGCCCATCTCCTCCATGCTGAGCTGGCGCTTGGCATGGGCCTCGGCAAACATGCGGACGAGGAAGACCTCGTCGTTGGCTTCCTGGATCGCATCCACCAGCGCGCGCGCCGGGGAGTCGTTGGCCGGCCTGGACTGCAGCATCCGGTTGAAGGAGTGCTGCGAGCCATCCCAGCGAAGGAAGGCCGGGTCGAACTCGGGGTAGTGCACCTTGCGGTCAGCCTTCTCGTATTCCTTCTGGAACGCCTCCAGCGAGCGCGCCATTTCTTCCAGACGCTCGGACTGCGTCTTCCCGCCGGACTCGATGTCACCGATGCGGGCCGTCAGAGCTTCCGCGTTCTTCTTGAACGCCGTGAACTCGCGCAGCATGTCCTCGTTCAGCGTGATGAGCTGAGCGTAGGGCTTCTCGTCTTCCTTCATTGCTTTCTCCCGGGCGTCCGCCCTTGTTTGACCCGCTATGCGCGAGTCGCACCCACCTCAGCGTTGAGAGACCGGAAGGTCTCCAGCGCCTTGCGTGCGGCCTCGATGGCCGCCGAGGCGTCAGGCCCGGGAGCAAGCCTGTGCTCGTTCAACTGCGCCCGAAGGCGCTCAATAGCCCGCATCGTGGACTGCGATGCGTCTTCCAACTCCTCTGTAAGCGTGGTGTCACCCGCGATCATCTGGGCTCTGGACAGGAGCCCCAGATCGCCGGTGAGCTTCGATTCGGGGATCTTCCGACCCAGTGAGCGGGCCGTGGCCACCGCCACGCGCGCCAGCGAGAGGGTCAGCGTGTCGGGGTGGCCGGGGATGCCGACAAGCGAGTACTCGAGCAGCTCGTTGCGGATGAACCGCACCCCGCGGATGATGTTGCCGTCGCCCTGGTCGGTCTTGAACTCTTCCCATTCCAGAGGCCAGAACGACACCGACCAGGCGCGCAGGTATCCGCCGCGGTGCAGTCGCCATACCTCGCCGACTCGATCCGGAGACTCCACGACGGCGAACTGCGTGAGGGCGCGCAGGCCATCCGACTGCTTGGCGATGTCGAGACTCTGCCCGATCGGCAAGTCCCAATCGGCGTGGTTGAAGTAGACACCGGGAACCTTCCGGAAGTTGTCGAGCTGCCAGCCATCTGGTTCCAGAATGGTGTCGTAGCGGTCGAGCCCGGAGCGCGACACCATGGCCTCGCTGGTGTAGCGGTCGTCGTTGTACGAGTTGGCGCGGGTGAGCCCGGCGGTCAGGCCGCGCAGCGTCAGGTGGCCGTCCTCATCGCGCAGCTGGCACGCCGGGCGGCCGCGCTCATGGTCGAGCAGCATTTCCAAGAGCTTGGGATCGTTCTTCATGAGTGGGCTCCTGTTCCGTTCCGGTGCGGATCTGAAGCGGGAGCCTTCAGAAGGGCGAGGGCCTGTCTGGCTTTCAGGATTCTCAGCGCAGGATCCAGGCGGGGCATCATCACGCAGCGACACTCGACGACATCCTCAGCCGCTGCCCCCAGTGAACCGTCGCCGGGGTGCATCATCTGGCTATTGCCAACCGTGAACGGCTCGTCCACGGGCACGCTACTTACGTTGCTAGATCGGTGGGCCGGGCGGACATTGTCATCACCCGAGTCCTCCCAGTCCTTCTCAGCAACCACGCCGGACTGGCGCCACGCCTCCAGGTCGGCGAAGTTGTAGGCTGCCGTCGTCTCCGTCTGGGCGATCGCGTTGGCCCGCTCCCGGCGGATGTCAAATCCGGAGCGAATGCCGGCCTTCATGATCTCGCCCGCCGTGTCGACGATGTTCAGTCCATCCAGTTGCGCCTTGATCAGCCCCTTCCGGACCTCTTCCCGGATCGTCCCGGCCGTCGTCTGGTCGTACAGTTGAATCAACCGTGAGGACTCACGCGCCGTGTAGCGCAAGACCCGCTCGTGTACCACGTCGAATGTGACGCCATCCTCTCCCAGGTCGCTGGCAACCTGGTGTCCCAGCGCGTGGATCTGCTTCGTCAGCGCCTCGTCAAGGGCGGCCTGGTTCTCGCCACGGAGCGCATGGAGCAAGTCGTCGAGTGGCGCCATGTTATTTTGCGCCAGCTTCGCGGCGTTCTCCAGGACGTGCGTCTCCTGCGCGTTGAACACCTTCCCCAGCGCCTTCTCGTAGATGGGGCGCACCTTGTCGACGCGGGTGCCGCGGCGGGCGAATTTGTCTTTGATCGCCTCGCGCCGCTCCTTCAGCCGGCGTTGTTCGTGCTCGGCCAGGAATGCGTCAATGGGGTCGATGGCGGCGCGGGGGGCGCGGCGCGGTGCGCTGTCTGCGGGCGCAGGATCGGCGCCGCCCCCCCCCGTGCTATCCCCCGGCGCCGCAAGCGGACCCGACGGCGCCACATCGAAGTAGATCAGGTCATCCCGGTCGGTAACCCCCAGCTCCGGGATGAGCCTGGTCTTAAGCCACTGCCGGTACTCGCCGTAGGTGATCGACCCGTTGCGCAGCGCCTTGTCGGCCGCCTCGCTCACGTTCTTCATCTCCGGCAGGAGTGCGTCGACGCCGCTGTAGTCGGTGGCGACGTAGATGTCCTTCCCCCACGCCGATGCCAGGTGCAGGTTCAGCGCCGCATCGCGGAACGTGGTGATCGGCCGGATGGTGGTCTCCATCATCACGCCCTTGAGTTCGCGGGCGTTGGCGTAGGTCAGCCCCTCCACATCCGAAAGGAAGACCTTGGGGATGCCCAGCGACTTCGCCACCTGGCTTTCGGTCCACTTGAGCCCCTGGTCGTACTGGAGATCCTTGTTGTTGAGTCCCAGCTCCTTGATCTCCTGCGCCCCAGAGACTCCGCGCCACTTGTAGGCCTTGTCGGCACCCCGATGGATCTCGTTGTACCGATCCATGATCGCCTGCACGTTTTCCTGCTTCTGGCTACGGTCGAAGGTGATCACGCCGCCCAGAGTTGCGCCGTTCTTGAAGAAGGCCGTGTTAAGCGAAACCATGTACAGCTCGAGCAGCATGGCCTTGCGCGCAGGGAGAAGAGGCGACTGTCCGATGAAGGGATGGAACGGGTTGAACAGCGGGAAGGGGATCACCTCTTCCGGCTTGTAGTTGACCTGGCTGCCATAGGGGCCGTATTCGTAAGAGTCGATGGGTCGCTTTCGGCCCGGGATCGGATTCACCCAGTCGGGACGCAGGGTGTGCAGCTCGCCGGGCTGGCCGGCGCGCACGAGGTCCTTGAGGATGTAGGCGTTCCCGAGTAGCTGCTGGTGCGCGAAAATGGTGAAGTGCCCGCGGTAAGCGTCGAGCCACTCGTTGAACTTGCCCGTCTGCGGATGGAGCATTGCGGCCAAGGGGTGATCCGCAATCGGCTCGTCGTTCCCCTTGCGACGGCGGAACACCGTGATCGGCAGGCTGGCGGCCGTGCCTGCGATGATGTTGATCCCGCGGAATGCCGTGGCTACCAACTGGAACGCGTCCCGCAGATCCTCAACGTCGCTACCGAGGGAGACCGGCTGGCCGATCTGCATCGGTGGAAGCTGCTGCGGTATCGCACGCCACTCGGGCTCTCCGGCGCCGAAGAAAAGGCGGCTCACGGCTTCACCTCGGGTAGGGCTTCTCCAATGAGCGAGACGCGCGCCGACTGGAATGCGTCAACGTAGCCCTGCGCCAGGGCGGCGCTGGGGGTCCGGCCCTCTTCCTTGCGGCGCGCGCGCCAGAACGCGATGGCCTCATCCAGGTAGGACTGAACGTCGGCGCGCGGGAGATAGCCAGAGACCACCTCGGCACGCGGGATGTAGTCGAGAGCAACCGTGGTGCGCGTTAGGAACCATCGACTGAGGAGGCTGGCGATCAGCCGCATACGAACGCCTCGACGTAGTTCTCCGCACCCCACACCGACAGCATGGTCGCCATCGCGTGATCGTCGTGCAGGCCCTCCGGGGCGGCGAAGCGGCGGCCGCCGGCCTTCGTGCGCGATTCCTCGAACGACACCAGTTCCCCCTTTAGCGTGTCATCGTTGAGCAGCGTCCACGTCTTCCGGCTCATCGCCAGCATCAGCGTGCGCACCAGTTCGGCCTTGCTCTCGTTCGTGGTGTAGAAGCCGGAGGGGCGGTCGTCGTGATTCGGGAAGAGGGCGACACCGTGCTGGTACTCGAACCGCTCGCAGAGGGGGCCGCCGAAGGAGTTGTACTCGGGGACGACGATCATCGGGCGCCACTCTTCGACGAGGGCCAGGATCTTCGCCTCCTGCGTCTCGAAATCCGTGCGCGTCCACGAGTCGAGGAAGACCTGCGTGCGCGTCTTCTGGTCCACCACGGAGACCACGGTCGCGTCGGCCTGCCGGCCGAAGTCGATCCCCATCACGTAGCGCCCGCCGTTCGGCGACTGCGGTGCGGCGGTGCAGAGCTTCTCCACGTTGTCGAAGACCGTGCCGCCGTCAGTCAGGAACTTGGCGTAGATCTCCTGGTCCACCTCGCGCGGGGTGAGGTCGGCCTTGAGATCGTCGATCTCGCGCGGGTCGTTGCGGTCGTTGTCGTAGCTCGTGAAGTGGAGGTAGAGCCAGCCGCGCTCGCGGGCGGCGGTGGTCTTTGCAAAGGCGGAGAGCTTGTAGAACCAGTCCCGGCCGCGGGGCGTAGAGTTGAACCAGCACCAGCCGCGCGTGGTGAGAAGGGCGGGGCGCACGACTTCGGCCCACACGAAGCGCAGCATGTTGCGGCACTCTTCGAGGACGGCCCCGTCCACGGCGGCGCCGCGGAGCTGCTGCGCGTGCTCGCGGTCGCCACCCACGACGACGATGCGCGCGCCGTTCGGAAGAACGGCGGTCATCTCGCCCTCGCGGATGGTGGTGTGCGCGGAGAGGAGCGGCACGACGAACTGCCGCCACCCGAATGCGCGGCCCGACTTGAGCGTCGGCCACACCCACCAGAAGAGACCGCCGGGCTTCTTCTGCGCGGAGCGGTAAAGCTTCATCAGGCCGCCGAGACTCTTGCCGGTGCGGCGGCCCCAGTTGTTCACGATGAAGCGCGCGTCGGCGGTGAGCGCGGTGCGCTGCGGCCTATTCGGAGTCGGGAGGGTCGGGGTCGCCAGCGTCGGGGAGAGGCTCGACGAGCCGAGGAACGGATCGAGGTACCTGAGATCCCTCTCCACCTGCTGCAAGAGTGAGCCGCGCATCGACGATCCTCATGGCGATCTGGATGCGGGCGAGGCGCTCGAACTGTTCGCCGATGGCCCGCAACTGGTCGGCCTCCAGTCGAGGGCGCTTCGCTTCGCGCACGAGGCAGTCAACGAACTCCGCCATCGCCTGGGGCAACTTCAGATGCCACTGTGGGCGACGTTCATTGACAAGCGAAGCGACATGATTAGCCAGTGATCCGTCGGACTTCATGCGTTCGCGCCATCGGGTGATGCTGCGCTGCGCGACGTTGTAGGTCTGCGCGGCGGCTTTGTCGCCTTCGATGGCGGCGCAGGCGAGCACGTTTGCGGCGAGGAGGGGGTCGAAGAACTGGCCGCGAGGCATCAGCACCCACTCATGAGGGCCAGCGCGAAGGCCAACGCCAGGCAGGCGACGGCGGCGATAAACAGGGCGCGGCGAAGCGCGGCGATCTCAGGCACGGCGTGCAATCTCCTTTCCGATCCGGTCGGCAACTTCTTCGAGAGAGCGCGCGGTGAAGGCCACGCACCCGCGCGCGGAGGCGGCGGCGATGAAGGCTTCCTGCAGGGCGATGGTCTCCCGGCGGCGAGCGTTGCCGCGGCCGGCCTTCGGGTCCTTCAGTTCGATGTACAGCGCGCGCCCGTCGGGCATGTGCCCGGTGATGTCTGGCCAGCCTTTCGGGCAGAGGTGGACCCAGCGGCCGGCCTTCGTCTGCACGAGGCCGGAGTTCGTGCGCGCCGCGGTGAGGCCGGGGACGAGCGCGAGGTACGCGAGGACCTGCGACTGGAGATCCCCCTCGCTCTTCGGGGTGACGAGGCCGGGGATGAGGGCGGGCTTCACGCCTGCCCCTTCTCGCCGGGGGCCCCCACCGCGCCCTGGAGGAAGCCCCGCTCGGCCGGCGGGAGGGCGGCCAGCTCCCGGCGCAGCCGCTCCAGGCGGACCCGCCAGAGCGCGGCGAGCTGGCGGCGCTGCGCCT
>CAYWRU010000067.1:0-16856 GCA_964460795.1 uncultured bacterium
ATCGGGGTGGAGAGATTTGAACTCTCGACCTCACGCACCCCAAGCGTGCGCGCTAGCCAGGCTACGCTACACCCCGATGCCGTAGACAGTTTACTTTAAGCTGTCACGGCATCGCCCTCGCACATCGGTGTGAGGGCGGACATTCAGCTTAAGTGAACCATCGATTTTTACTACAAGGAAAGACCTGAATCCTTCCTTTGGGGAGCGGTAAGTGTAACAAATTCATGGAGCTATGTCACTAGGCGTTCTAAGATTCCTAAGTCCATTCACCAGCCGAACCGACAGAAACACTGTCTCCTGTCCCCTCATCCGAGGGGCGGTGCACTGCGGCGCGGTAACGATCCTTGGAGGGAACGAATAATTTTTGTTTACCGAAGGGTTTAAAAATTACGAGCAGGACCGGAAGAATCACGAGCGCCGAAATAAGTGAAAGCCCCAAACTCAGACTGGTCAGAAGTCCAAAATAAAGTGTGGGAAGAAAATTTCCAAAGGCGCTTGTAAGAAATCCAACACCTAAAATCGAGGTCGACAAAATAAGCGCAGGACTCACGGTCCGAAAAGTATTATGCAGAGCTCCTAAATAATGCCGGCGGCTATGAAATTCAATTCGAAAGCGATACAGAAAATGAATGGACGCGTCCACGACAAGCCCGATCACGATGCTGGAGATCATGGCCGTCGTCGTCGAAAGTTCGATTCCTAAATATCCCATCACACCGTAAACTACGACCACGGGAAAAAGATTGGGAACCGCCGCAAAAATCCCCATTCGAACCGATTTAAAAATAATACAAATCAAAATTAAAATCGATAAAAAGGCCGTTCCAAAACTTTTGACCTGCTGCTCAACAAGCCCCTTTGCCATACGCCCCAAAAGCACCACATTCCCGGTCTGCATGACTTTAAAATCCTTTGAGAGATGTTCATCCGCATACGCTTTGGCTCGTTCATCAATCAAGGTCCCCGCCTCAGTCCCCACAGCCTTAATGCGGGTGTCTAAACGAACATCCCGAAAATCATGAGAAACCAGACTCCAAAGCTCAGGACTATCAGACTTCGCAAGACCGTCAAAGATCCGCCGCAAATGTTTTACATCCGATGGAAATTGCTTGGAAGCCGGCTGATCTTCCAGCACTTGATCGATGCGTTTGACCACCGAGGTTAAGGAGTTGACTTTTGTCACATTAGGAAGCGACTCAAGATACAATTTAAAATCATCGATCTGGCGAAGACTTTTCGGATCCGCAATGGCGCGCCCATCTTTACGCGACAGTACAAATCCTATGGAATAGACTCCGGTCAAGTGATCATCGATAAATGTTGTGGAAATTGCCAGCGGAAGCTCCGGCTTCATCTGTTTAACCAGATTGCTATCCACCACAATCTTTTGCATCCCCACACCAAAATATCCCAAAAACCCCACCGTCAGAAACACAATCGGCCATTTCCATTTGAATTCCAAATGCTCCAGAAACATCACCACCCAATAGTTTAAAAAGTAGCGGGCCACGGAACTTTCTCCCAGGCGTTTGACCGGAAGAAAAGGCAGCAGGATAGGTATCAATGTCAGTACCACAAAAAAGGCATAAACCGTACCCAAGGCGGCATAGGCGCCAAAACTTCGGATGGCAGGCACCGGGCTGCTCATCAAAGAACAAAATCCAAGAACAATCGTAAACTGCGCCAGAAAACAGGGCGCGCCCAAGTGCTCGAGAGTCCTCTGGATACAAATTGGAATATTCCGGTTGCGAGTCCGGAGCTCATAAAAAACATTGAGAATGTGAATGGAATTCACGACTGTAATAATCATAATCACCGGCGGAAGGAGGGATGTCATCAGATTCAAGGCGTCTCCCCACACGGCCATGCTGCCCAAAGTCCAGACCAGCGTAATCGCCACAACAGCCATGGAAGCAAGCATGCAGACAAAGCTCCGATAAATCCACCAAGTGGATGCGATCAGAAAAATGGTAATGAGCGGGACAAACACCATTTGATCGCGGCGGATCAAACGGATGAAATCATATTGCTCCACGGGAGAGCCCGCCATATAAAACTGCGCCCCCTTTTTTTCCTGATCCAAAATTCTCCGGAGATCTCCCACCGTATCACTACGGGCCATGCCTGGTTTTAAAAAAATCAGAATATTCGCAACCTTTCCGTCTTCAGAGATGAGATTCTGCCGGAAAAGTTCATTGCCCAAAATCGTCTGCCGGAGCTCCGTCAGGGAAACCCTTCGAAAATCTTCCAAAGGCTGCACCAATTTGATGCCGAATAATTTACGTTTAAAATCCTGAACATTGGCGAGACTGACTACCCGGTCCACTCCTTCGATTTTTTGAAGATCGCGCGTCACTTTTTCCAAATGTTCCAATTGCGCTAACGTGAAGATATCTTCTGTGGACATGGCCACGGAGATCATCTGATCGCTTCCAAATTTGGCCCGGTAGTCTTGATAGCGGCGGTAATCCTCGGATTTCTTTTCAAAAAAACATTCCATGGAAGGGTCAATAGAGAGATGGGGAAGCGCAGATCCTAAAAAGACCGTCCCTCCGATGATCAGGGCTAAAATCAACCACCTGAAACGGAGCAAAAAAACAGCATAGGACCTAAAAATCATACTGATTCACCTTGGGATTCCTTTGATTTTCCTTAATGTAACGTCTTCTCCCTCTTGCTTCTTCAGTTTCGAAGCTAAGAAAACTATGGTATGATTCGCCTTCATGTCACCCGTTTTCATGGATGCACGACTTTGGTTTTTTATCTTGATTGCCGGGATCTGGATCCGGCGAAGCTCCCTTGCCCTCCATGCACTTTATGAAGCTCCCGTAGTCAACCCGGAGGAGCACTATCCCTTTCCTGACTGCCCTAAAGTCTCAGTCATTATTCCGGCCAAAAATGAAGAACGAAATATTGGGGAGTGCCTTGATCGTTTTTTGGAGCAAGATTATCCGAACTACGAAGTGATTGTGGCCAATGACAGTTCAAAAGACCGCACCGCGGATATTTTAAAATCCTACGGCAGCAAGATCCAAACGGTGAATGTTTCCCCCACTCCGAAGGGATGGACAGGAAAAAATTTTGCGGTCCACAGCGCACTCAGCCACGCCACTGGCGAATGGTATTTATTTACCGATGCTGATACTCGCCACTGCCCGTCTTCTATTTCCGTATCACTCGC
The DNA here is from genome assembly GCA_964460795.1 of uncultured bacterium. GTDB lineage: Bacteria > Omnitrophota > Omnitrophia > Omnitrophales > Aquincolibacteriaceae > CAZOOM01. The sequence continues at coordinate 3,182 of CAYWRU010000067.1, forward strand.
TCATGCTCGCACGAGAAAACTTAGTTTTCTCACCTTGCTTCCCGAATGCCTCACCGACGGAGCCATGGAAAATATTTTTCAGCCGGCCATGATGGGATTCATCGGCCTCTGGTTTCCTTTAAATAAAATCAATGACCCGGCCTCGCCCATCCATTTTGCCAATGGCCAATACCTGTTGATTGAATCCGATCTTTATCACCGGATTGGCGGCCATGAAAAAGTCTTTGATCAATACCTGGAAGATTTTGCACTGATGCGGGAATCCAAAGCCTTGGGAGAAAGGGCTGAGTGCGCGCTGGGAATGTCCATTTACGGAACGCGAATGTATGAAAAATTTTCCTCGCTTTGGCGGGGCTGGCGAAGAATTTTTCTTCACGCCTTCCGAAAAAATACCCGATTCCTGATTGTAAAGGTGCTGGATGTTTTTATGACTGCGGTCCTTCCTTTTGGGATTCTCTGCACACTCGTCCAGTCCCCTTCCCTTCTCTCTGGCGGTACTTTTTTACTTTGGATAAGCGCCCTTCTTATGGCCGGTTTGATTTGGGGAGTTGCCTGGAAAACCTACGGCATTGTCAAAGCCCGCAGGCGTTATGTTATTTTTCTACCTCTGGCCGCCCTGACACTCTGCGGTATCCTCATTCATGCGTCTTGGATCGCCGCTACGGGACAAAAAACCAAATGGCGGTAGCTTTAACCGTAATATTGCCGGATAGCTTTGGTGATATCATCGGGGCTGGAAAGTCCGGCGTGGACTTTAAAATCAGGAATCAGACTTTTAAGTTCGGATTCTGCATCTACACTCGATGGATTTGAGACCGCAATCAACAGCTCTTGTTCCTTTCGAACCACCGGAATAATATTGTAGTGTTCGGCAAAATCCTGCGGGACTAATTTCACAGCCTCAGGATCCACGCGGATTTTATCAAAGTCAATAAAAACCATGTCCAGCTGGATCGCCATGGCCCGGTAAAATTCTTTCCAGGTGATGAATTTCCGGTCCACCAAAATTTTTCCAATCAACTCCCCGCTCTGCTTCTGAAAGTCTAATGCAAGATCCAGCTGCACCCAATTCAGCCATCCGTTTCGAACAAGAATTTCACCAATCGAAAGCATTTGTGTGGGATAGGACATCATCATAATATCCGGGGCAGAGTCACTCTGCTTATGTTCTAATTCTTTTTGAAGACTCAGCGCCTTTTCTAAATTTTCCCAGGTGACCCAGCCATTTCGCACCAGGATCTCTCCCAGTTTTAATTTTCTTTTGGGGGCATCACGACTGTCCATAGGACACCTTCCTGGAATCTGCGGCCTCAGGTGTTTTCCATCCCGCGGGCTGAGTGTCCACAGGCGAAACTTTAATGGCTCCGGAAGAAAGCTTCTTGGGTTTTCTTCCATATTCAGCCCACCACTCGCGGGCTTTTTTAACTCCAAATACTTCGATACCATCATAGCCAGTGACTGCCGAGAATGATTCCAGAGACCACTTCACAACATCAAGATAAGGATCCGTATCCGCGGCTTCAAGAAGGGCCTCTGCCACTCCCGGCTCCGGACGATTATGAAGGAGCTCTGCTGCCTTGGCCCGGATCCGCCAGTTCGGAGATTCCCGGAGTTCCCGCAAAAGATCCGCTGTGGGAACCCGCTCATTAATCCATCCGCGCCCATTTTCATCCACAAAATTTACAGAAGTTCCCTCCAAACGATTTGCAAAATGGAAATAACTCTCTACCCTTTCCACTTCTTCACCGGCAAATTTTGAAAGTCCTTCCGGCTCCTTCCTCTCCCGGTAAGCGCTCAACTGATCAAAAGAACGCCGGTAGCCCCGCATCGCCTGCTCGGCGAGTTTAACCACCGTTTTTCTTTCCTCAAGAATTGCCGATTGGCGCGCCAGATCTTTATATCGATCTTCAAGTTTGATTTTCATCTCATCCAGATAACGGTCGGTGTCTGATATTTTTTTCTGGATCTCCTGGAGCGCAGGGTCCATTTGAGCTTTTAAAATATCTTGGCCGTATTTTTCTGCAGTTGTTTGGAGTGCGGTTTTTATTTTTTCATCCTGAAAGCGATCCGCAATGTTTCGATCCGCACGTTCATTTAAAACCCATTGCTGGCGGATCGAATAAAAAAGAGCCGTGGCACTCAAAATTCCGCAGAGGATCATGAGGATGATCCAGAAAAAAATCCGTCCACGAAGCAGTTCATAGACCGCGCCCGATTCTTCCCGGGTCTCAACATTCGGAGAATCAGACTGAGGAGCTTCTTTGTAAGCCATGGGTTCGGAAGCCGTTAAGTTTTCCCAGTCGGACGGAGAAACGCCGCCCGAAGCTCCGCACTTAGGGCAAATCGTTTTTAGATCTTCAACCACTCCGCCGCACTTAGGACACTGTGGCATGAGTTTAGTCCTTTATCTTATGGGTGCTTTCCATAATAAAGATAACATGTCGAAGTAGCAATGACAAATTCTGAGGCTCTTTAACTATAAAATTATAGCGGCTTATGACATAACGTGTTCGAATAGATTGACTTATGAATAGCGCCATCAAGAGGCAAATGACCCCGAGAAGATGCCTCTAAGCTTTATCGAAGCAGAAGATATCCCTGATCCACCGCGTACTGAGTGAGGACTTTGAGGAAAGAAGAATCTGTACGCGGGAACTCAATCCCGCTCCCTTCAAGCAAGGCCGCGGTATTTGCCGTATCAAAGGTCAGATGATCATTCAAATAACCCATATAGGGTTCCAGCATTTGGTAGACACTTTGCTCATTGGAAGAAAATTGCAGGACATCAAATGATTCCGGCGGCACAAATTCGATCGAGGGAATGGCCGGATATTCTTTTCGGGTCATATCCAAAAACATTCCAATAGTCGGAGCATCTTGTGTTACAAGATGAAACGTCTTCCCCAGGGAAGACGGATGATTGGATAAATAAAGCGAAGCCTGAATCACAAAATCAATGGGAACAATGTTGAAAGAATTTTCAGGATGAGAAGGAATCTTTTTTAGAATTCCATGGGCATACATTTTGATAAAGGGATAAATCACATTAAATTCTCCAACCTCTCCGGTCCGGGAATCCCCCACCACAATACTGGGCCGGAAGATCGTGACCGGAAGTCCTTCGTCCAGGGCGCGTCGCACGCAGGTCTCGGCCGCATATTTGCTGGATTCATAAAAATTGGCAAACGCCGGTTTGGCAGGCAGCTCATCTTCCTGCGAACAGTACGTTTGACGGCTTCCCGCAACATAAGCCGTACTAAAATAAAAAAAACGTTCCAGACGTCCGCGTTTTTTCAGGTCCCACGCAAACTTCAAAACCTCCACCGTCCCACCAAGATTAATCCGTTCGCAGTCCGCTTGACTGGCATTCAGAGTCGTGAGAGCTGCCACATGAAAAACATGCGTGACCTTTTTCAGCAAAATTTCGCGGTCCCCTTCGGGGATACCCAGATTCGGGAAGGTCACATCTCCTTCAATGACATGGACACGAGTGCCCAAGTAAATCTCAAGATCCGACTCAGCCAGAATTTTTCGTATGCGGGCCCAATGAGAACGGGTTCTTTGACGGCGGACCAAAAGATAAAGAGAATCAGAGCTGGTGGTTAAAATCTCGCGAATCAGCCCACGACCCAGGACGCCAGTGGCTCCAGTCATAAAAATATTTCGGGGTTCGTTATTCATATTTCCTCATGGCTAAGCAAATGTTTTGGCCGCCAAATCCAAAAGAATTCGAAAGCGCAACATCCACCTTTTGGTTCCTGGCAACATTGGGCACGTAATCCAAATCACAGTCCGGATCCGGTTCCTGATAATTGATGGTCGGCGGAATCATGGAATCCCGCATGGTCAGCATACAAGCAATCACCTCAGTCACACCGGCCGCTGCAATCATGTGCCCCAGCATGGACTTGATCGAACTAACCGGAATCCGATACGCGTCCTTGCCCATGACTTTTTTAATGGCTAAGGTTTCCATTTTATCATTCACCTGAGTCGATGTCCCGTGCGCATTAATGTAATCCACATCCTTGGGATGCACCGAGGCTTTTTTCATGGCAATTTCCATGGCCCTCGACGCACCTTCGCCCAGCGGATCCATATCCGTAAGCCGATAAGCATCGGAGGTGGAACCGTATCCCACCAGCTCTCCATAAATTCGAGCTTTTCGCTTTTTCGCGTGACCCAGTTCTTCCAAAATGACCACGCCCGCGCCTTCACCCAAAACAAATCCGTCCCGGTGAAGATCAAAAGGGCGCGAGGCTTTTTGCGGTTCTGCATTTTGAGTGGAGAGCGCGGTCAGCAGGCTAAAACCCGCCAGCCCCAGCGGATAAATCATGGAATGAGCGCCGCCGGAAAGAACCAGATCCGCTTCATCATTGGCAATGAGCTGCGAGGCTTCACCAATTGCCTGCGAGGATGCGGCACAGGCCGTCAAACAGTTTGAAACAGGCCCCCGAATATCAAAACGCCTCGCCAGATGCGTGACCGTCATAAACGGCTGTGATTCCAGTTCCGCAATGGCATTCATATGCTGGCTCGACTCTTCAAGATATCGTCCTTTATCAATGAGAGGGCCTGTACCCGTTGAAACTGAACGCTGCATGGTTTGAAGAAAAGCGTCAAAATCAATGCCGCTGTCGCCGGCGCCAAAATAAATCCCAAACCGTCTCCGGTCAATCGAGAACGGACGAAGATGAGAATCAAGAAAGGCTTCTTCTGCAGCTTGAAGTGCAAAAAAACTTCCGCGAAATGCATTTTTTAAGGCCGGATCTTTTCGAATCCAGCGGTCAAAATCAAAATCTCTGACCTCTCCTGCAATTCGTACGGGGAAGCAACTGGAATCAAAAAGACTGATGGGGCCGATCCCCGAGGTTCCCTGAATCAATCGCGACCAAAAAGTATGCAGATTACTTGCAATGGGAGAAACAATACCCATGCCCGTAATCACAACCCTCCGTCGGCTACTCATGATGACTTACCACCAACGTTGCATTTTGTCCGCCAAACCCAAAGGAGTTAAAAAGGATGGATTTTAATTTTCGAGGCAACGGTTTTTTGGAAACAAAAGGAAGGTCGCAGGCCGCATCGGGTTTATTTAAATTCACCAAATGAGGAACCACTTGATCCCGGAGAGATAAAAGCCCGGCTGCGATTTCCACTCCCGCAGATCCGTAGATCAAGTGCCCCGTAATAGGTTTGACTCCGGTCACCACAATTTGATTCACTGCATTTTGAAAAACAATGTGCATGGCCTGCGTTTCATGGATATCTTCATGAGGAATGCCGCTTCCATTGGCAAACACCACATCAATTTCTTCCGGAAGCATCTGGGCATGATCGAGCGCGCGCTCCATGGCCAGACATTTGCCCGTAAAATCTTGCGAGGTGCGCGGATCATGAATAAAATCTGAGCAGGATCCGTAGCCCTTGAGTTCTCCATAAATTCGCGCGCCGCGGGCTTTGGCATGTTTATATTCTTCAAGAATCAAAAGTCCGGCGCCCTCCCCGGGAATCATCCCGTCGTGCCTTTCATCAAAAGGACAATAAGCCTCTTCAGCCACGTGATTTCGCTTGGATAAAAGTCCGAGAAGATGAAAGCGCGAAAGCCCCATGGCATTGAGCTTCGAATCCGCACTGCCCGCAATCATAAGATCCGCATCTCCGCGTTCAATCACGCGCAGCGCCTCGCCAATGGCCTGAGCTCCGGCCGCAGAGGACGTCGTCACCGTGTTATTAGGTCCTTTGAGTCCGTGCACAATCGAGATATGGCACGCCGGCATGTTGGGAAGATATTTCAGAAGCCAAAGAGGAAAAAGAGAACGGATTCCGGTCTGACCAAACTTCTGCATGTCAAAGGTTCCGTCTTCTTTAAATCCTTCGCGAAGTCCCTGTGCAAGTTCGTCCAGATCATTATTAATAATGCCAGTACCGAGCGACACTCCGAAACGCGTCGGATTAATCTGATCCATCTTAAGATCCGCATCCCGCATCGCAAGATCACTCGCCATCACAGCCAGCATGATGGTTTTGGACATCACCTTGAGGCTCTTGCGATTCTTAATGGATTTTGTCGGATCAAAATCAGGAATTTCTCCTGCAAAGCGGCTCGGAAAACCATTGAGATTAAGGATGGAAAGCGGACGAATATGCGATTTACCCGCCAAGACCGAGGCCCAATAAGGCTGCCAGCCTTCTCCGCAAGGAGTCATAAGACCGATGCCGGTAATGACAACGCGGCGGCGGCTCATTGGATTTTTTCTCGCACGTTAAAGTAATTCATAAATGCCGGATGAAACGTAATCGGTTCCTTGCTTTGGGAATTGAGTCCCTCGACATGCATCAAGAGAAAACGGCTGCGCACGATCTCATGAGTTTTCGTCCTCACCACACCATCCATCCAGGCACCTTCCGGACGAAAAGCGTCCGCAAAGGTTTCAATCCAAACCGGTTCACCGGAGGTATAAGGAGGAGTAAAATCAGCGGCCTCGATTTTAGCAAAAATCAGATCCTTTTGGTAATCTGATTCTGCCCCTAAAAGCACTGCCCCCGTCTGGGCCATCATTTCCATGAGGAGAGGCTCAGGGCTGCATTCTGTCTGGGGAATGCGGCTCTTGGCAAAGGCTCGCTTTCCCTTCTCAATTCGCTCAATTTGATCCAAAAGTAACCATCGCATGATTTAGTCCCGAGTCCTGAGTCTTAGGTCTTGAATCTAAGTTGCATTGATATTTTTATGCAGCTCGCTACTCAAGACCCTCTACCCACAACTATTTTATTGCCAGCGAATCACTTGGGCCGCAACCCAACGAGGTCCTTGAAAAAAGCAACCGGAGGCCTCGCGGCTTGCCTCCCCTTTTTCATCCAGCCAAAGCGCCTTGAAGGTATGCTTCGTCATAGCCTCAATATGGATTTTTTGGAGCCCCTCCACTCCAAGCCAAGGAGCATCGAGAGTTTTAAAATACGCTTCTTTGGCGCAAAAACGGCGGGCAAATTCCACGGCATTCGAGCGCCGGCCTTGGACCCATGTTCGCTCCAATGGAGTCAGGATTTTTTCAAAAACTTGCGGACCATACTGACGAAGGAAACGCCGAACGCGGCCAACCCGTAAAAGGTCTATGCCCATACCGGCAAATTGATCCGGCGAGGAAATTCTTTCATGCCGGCGGGAAGATTCCCTGCGATTACGCGTTGGATTTGTTGACAACTCGATCACGTAAGTAATGGACAATCATCTGAACCGTAAAGTAATCGCCAATCCGAGCGACCTGCGGATTCTTGGAAAAGCCGTCCACATCCAAATAAGGAACTTTAGCGCGCAGCTCTTTAATTCCCGCATCTGTGACTTTTCCATTTTGGACATAGCGTTCATCGCTTAATAAAGCGCCGGGGAAAAGCTCCTGGGCCGGAATTTTAAGATCAAATACCTTTTCCAAACGGAAAAGAATATCAATAAAATCAATCGACTCGGCTCCAAGGTCACGAACGAGCGAAGATTCTAAACGGATATCGTCCGACTCAATCCCTAATGCTGCTGATAACGTTTCACAAACCTTGCGAAAGATTTCTTCTTCCACAGACTCACCCTCCGTTGATACGATTAAATAATAATTTGACCCGGAATACGGGTCATTTCAAGCACCAGGCGGGCAGATACCGCCACCTCGCCCTGATGATAAAGCTTTGCAAGCCAAACGGATTCATTTCCGGATTCGCTTTTCCAAGAGAGTTCACTCTCCCATAAGTCGCCGGGCCTTAAATACCGGGCAAAACGAACCGAAGTCATTTTGCGAATCCTAAGAACCGCGTCTTCAATCCCAAGATTACGGAAATAAAATTCCGCGCTTTGGCGCAGCATTTCAAGCGCCAAAACTCCCGGCAGGACTGGAAACCCTGGAAAATGGTCCTTAAAAAATTCGGCATCCTCGGGAATTTTTCCTGAAGCCGCCACCCCTTCCCGGGCCTTGACCCACAGCACTTTTTGAATTCCAAGCGTTTGGATCATTGGACATCCAAAATAAAAATTCCGTTTAAAATCCTGAGCCCGCAAAGCCAGGTATATTTTTCAGTAAATCCCCGGACTTTAAGCCCCGCTCTTTGAAAAATCGTCTGCCATTCCTTTGCCGTATGAAATTGGCAGGGATGGCCGAAGAATTCGAAATTATAAATTCGGTCGCGAAGGATCGTCCACTGGCGCCCCCAAGAGTGGCGGTAGAGATCTTCGATTACAATCACTTGACCGCGTGTCACGCGAACCGCTTCGCGTAAAACCGCTTCAGGATCCGGAATATGATGCAAAACCGTGATCAGCATACTGGCATCAAAACTTTTGTCCGGAAATGGAAAAGATTTGGCCGGATCGTAAACTACTACCGGTGCTTTTTGAAACCCAGGACGCACCACGTCCAAGACCGTTACATAATGCTCTTTTTTTGCCAGGGGCTCGGCATAAAACCCCCATCCTCCGCCAATATCAAGTACATGGGACTGGCGGGGTAAAAAAGGTTCAAAAACAGATACAAACTGCTCAGCTCTTTTGGCAAGAGAAGATGCCGCGCTAAGCCGAACCATGCCATCAAGTACGTTTCTCTGTAAATTTCGTAGATCCACCATCGGATCCTATCTCATGATTGTATAAGTCCTATTACCGCAAAAATCAGAAAAAAAGATCGTTGCGCTGAAGGAAAATCAAGGACCCTAAATCAGTCGCAACTCTTTTCTGGATCATCACTTGAAGGCGCGTCATTATATCATAGGCCCTCGGGGTGCCAAGCCCTATCTTGCCAAAACACCTCATCTCCATCCTCAGGCGGGCACTTCAGTTACAGGCATTTAAATTTCTAATTGTCAAATGAGCACGCAACATTGCGGAACGCAACTTGCCGTGCCAATTTGATCCCGCCGTTTTCCCCGCCGTTGGACGGGATCCCGCCAGAGGCGGTGATTGGCGGGATCTCACATCCTTCATCCCGCCGGAGGCGGGATTCAGGGACTGCAAGGTATCCCCGCGGCAAGCCGCGGGGCGTACTCTTGCTGTTATAAATTGATAGTGATTTAAACGAGTCCCGAAAAGATTTACAGAGCCGCGCTCTCATCCAAAAGTGACTTTAATCTTGCATTTTAGGTTGTTCACGAATATTCTTATCGATCCATGCAGAAAATTCACACTGGAAAAATTGCACTTATCACCGGATCATCCCGCGGAATCGGACGGGCCATTGCCCTTCGCCTAGCAGACCTCGGAGCCTCCATTGCCGTTAATTACGTCCAAAATGAAGCGGCCGCAAAGTCGACCGTTGAACTTTTGAAAAAATCCGGAGTCAAAGCCCAGGCCTTTCAAGCGAATGTCGGAGATCCTGCCGCAATCAAATCCTTGATAAAAAATGTTGAGCAAAACCTTGGAACCATTGACATCTTGGTTCATAACGCCGCACTCGGCGCCTTCAAACCCGTTCACAAACTCCGCATGAATCAATGGGATCTTTCTTTTGAGATCAACACCAAGGCCTTTCTCCTTCTTGTCCAAGAAGTTCTTCCTGGCATGGAGCAAAAGAAATATGGAAATATTTTGACACTCTCCAGTCTGGGGTCGCATCGGTTTATTCCCAATTATGGAGCCATCGGGCCTTCCAAAGCTGCCCTAGAATCTTTGGTGCGATATTTGGCAGTTGAGCTCATGCCTAAAGGCATTCATGTCAATTGTGTTTCCGGAGGACTCGTGGATACGGACGCACTCAAATCTTTTCCTCAGTATGAAGATCTTAAGGCGGAGGTTCTCAAGCGTACACCGGGCGGGAGAATCGGAACTGCGGATGATCTGGCGCGCGTGGCCGCGTTTCTTACCACTCCGGACGCATCCTGGATCTGCGGGCAAACCCTGCTTGTGGATGGCGGGCTTTCACTGATTTAGTTCGCTACATCTCGATTTTGGCATCGGAAGGTGCAGAGCCGGGAATTAAATTTTGAGTATCCAAAGAGACCGAGCGCGTTTTAGGCGCTTCATCCTTCGGCCCTTGATACGACACGCCTGCCCCGCCGACTAAGCGGATACATCCAGCAAGAAAAAATCCCGTCAAAACCACGACGAATATTTTAATAAAATTTTTTTTCTTCACGCGACACTCTCCTGCCCTGAAATACTGCGTTTTTGAATCCAATAAAATACCAAGAGAATCCCCCAAAAAACAAGATTCAGATAAGGAAAGATGAACCCGCCGCGCTGAAAGAGTGTTGGGCTTACAGAAATTCGAAGTGACTCCGTCACCCATCCAAAAGAAAAAATATCCCGCCCCTTTTCATTCCGCACACGATTGATCTCACGACCTTTGGCATCAATCATCCCGGAAATTCCAGTATTGGCCGCACGAACCACCGGAACTCCATTCTCCACAGCCCGCAAAATCGAGCATTGAAGATGCTGATACGGAGCCTGCGACTCGCCAAACCAAGCGTCATTGGTAATCACTACTAAAAATCGTGCGCCGTCTTTGACAAACTGACGTGCAAGATCAGGAAATACGTCTTCAAAACAGATGAGCGTGGAAAAGGGAAAGCCAACCCTCGGCAGTCTAAAAACCAGCGGCGTTTTTCCCGCGGAAAAATCACTGACCCCCAAGGCATATGCAATCGGCTGAAGCCACTTAAAAATTGAAGAAAAAGGCACATATTCTCCAAAAGGAACCAGATGCTGCTTGTCATACCGTGCAGATAAATTTCCCTCCGAATCAAAAAGGTAAGCACTGTTATAAGCAATCGCCTGAGTTTCCAAGTGCGGACTGCCGATCAAAGCCGGGACCTTGATGCGGCGCACCGTCTCAATCACCTGAACCACATCCGGATCCACATTTAAATAGCCCGGGAAAGATGCCTCGGGCCAAACAATTAAATCCGGCTGAGTCCCAGCCGCCAGCTCCGTCATCTTCAAATAAATTTGAAGAATTTTTGCTTTAGCCTCCGGAGACCATTTAATCTCCTGCGCAATATTCCCCTGTAAAACTGCAGTCCGTACTGTGCCCGAGGTTTCGTAGGCATTCAGAGATTTTTTTCCGTAAGCAAACAAAGCGATGAAAATAAATCCGAGGAAAAGCGCTCCAAATCCAAGCGGCCGGGCCATGGATTTTGTTATTCTCCAGTTCAAGATCAATTCGGCAAGACCCGCGTTCACAAGCGCGATGACAAATCCAAGCCCATAAGCGCCAAAAAGATTCACACTTTGCAGGATGGAGAGATTTGCCGTTTGCGATGCGGCCAAAAGATTCCACGGAAGGCCGAGGATCGGGATTTCAGAGCGGAAAAATTCCAGGAGGGACCAAGAACAAGCGATCCAGAACATGCGTAAAAATACGGGACGAATCATGCGACCTTCATAGACCAGTAAGGAAAAAACTCCCCAGAAGAGCGCCTCAAAGCACGCGACAAAAATCCAGCCGAACCAAACCACATGGATAATCCAGGACATGGAAAGCGCAAAAAAAAGAATGCCGCCTGAGAACCCGCCGAGAAAAGCTTGAGTGCGGTTTGTGGCCTTTTGCGAAGATAGAATCCAGGGAACTAGTGCAAACCATGCGAGGAATCCAAAGGAAAAATTAGGGAATGCAAGGACGAGCAAGAATCCCGATAAAAGACACTTTTTCATAAGACGTAAATCCCAAGTTCCAAATACCAAACTCCAAACAACTTACAAATGATAATTTTCAAATTCCAAAAAAATCATTTTTTGTTTGGTATTTGGAATTTGGAGTTTGGAATTTCCAATAACATTGCTAGGCGCCGTGGCACTTTTTAAATTTCTTTCCGCTCCCACAAGGACACGGATCGTTGCGCCCGACTTTAGGATCGCTTCGGTGAACAGTTTCCGGCGTTTTAGAACTCGGTCTTGAAGAAAAAACTCCGGAAGCCGGAGATGCCAGGGGCTCTTGGATGCCTTGAATTGAAGCCGCCTTCGCCTCCATGCCCAAAGACTCGGGATGCAAAAATTCCGTCGTGCCAGCATCCAGCACACTTTCCACTTTCTCTTCTTTAACGATCTGGATGTGGAAAAGGAGCTCCACGGTTTCTTCTTTAATGGCCTGGATCATACCGTCAAAGAGATTAAAAGCCTCGCGCTTATACTCAATCAAAGGATCTTTTTGACCATACGCCCGAAGCCCAATCCCCTCGCGAAGCGTATCCAAGCTATGAAGATGGTCTTTCCATTTATTATCAATATTCTGCAGCATGACATACGTGATCAGATAATTCATACGCTCCGGCGTAAAATGTTTTTCGCGTTCGTCCAGGAGCTGCTTCACGCGCTCCAAAATATCTTCCCGGAGTCCATCGATTTCAAAAGTCGGATAATCGTTTACAATCTTGCTCATGTCACAAACAAATTTAATGCGCAGCGCCTCCATCAGGCCGTTTGGATTTTTATCCTCTTCGCGCATATCCGGATGGACGTAAGCGCCCAGGAGGGATTCCACCACATCTTCGATCATTTCCCACACATGCTCCCGGAGATTTTCACCGCGAAGAAGCCGGTCCCGTTCACCGTAAATGATTTCACGCTGACGGTTCATGACATCGTCATAATCAAGCAGATGTTTTCGGATTTCAAAATTGTGTCCCTCCACGCGCTGCTGAGCCGTTTCAATGGCGCGCGTTACAAAGGGATGCTGAATTTCTTCACCTTCCTGCATACCCATTCGCTCCATAAGACTTGCGATCCGGTCGGATCCAAAAATACGCATCAGATCATCTTCCAACGCAATAAAAAACTTGGCAGTCCCGGGATCTCCTTGACGCGCACACCGGCCCCGAAGCTGATTATCAATGCGCCGCGCTTCGTGCCGCTCCGTACCTAAAACGGCAAGCCCGCCCTTATCCGCCACGCCGGGTCCGAGCACAATATCCGTTCCGCGGCCCGCCATATTCGTGGCAATCGTAATCGCACCTTCTTGACCTGCACGCGCAATAATTTCGGCCTCTTTCTCGTGATACTTGGCATTTAAAACCGTATGAGCAAGGTTCTGACGCTCCAGGAGTTTGCTAAGGCGTTCGGATTTTTCAATGGAAATGGTCCCGACCAGAACCGGGCGGCCCTGCTGATGAATCTCGGCAATTTCACGCGCCACGGCATCAAATTTCTCACGCTCGGTCCGGTAAATGACATCCGCATGATCTTTACGAACACAGGGTTTATTCGTAGGCATCACGGCCACATCGAGTTTATAGATTTTTTTAAATTCCATGGCCTCGGTTGCAGCGGTACCCGTCATTCCAGCTAGTTTTTTGAACATGCGGAAATAATTTTGGAGCGTCACGGTTGCCAGGGTTTGATTTTCGCGCTCGATCGTCACGCCCTCTTTGGCTTCCAAGGCTTGATGAAGACCGTCCGAAAACCGGCGGCCCGGCATCAAACGTCCCGTAAATTCATCCACGATGATGACCTTGCCGTCTTTGACAATGTAATCTTCGTCCAGCTTAAACAGCACGTGAGCTCGGAGAGCCTGATTGATGTGATGAATCAAATCAATCTGAGTATTTTCATAAAGACTCGTGACATGCAGGAGTTCTTCGCAGCGTTTAATGCCGTCTTCGGTCAACGATACAGTATTTGCTTTTTCATCCTTTTTATAATGAGCGTCTGCCTGCAGCTTGGGAATAATTTTATCGATCTTGTAATATTTATCCGTAGATTCCT
>CAYWRU010000068.1:0-16850 GCA_964460795.1 uncultured bacterium
GCTCACCACAGTACTGAGCTTGCCCCTAAAATTAATCTTGTCGAAGTACTAGCCTGGAAACTACGACGAAGCGCCGGCCCCGACAGGCTCCTGAGATCGCATGCGTTCGGCAAATTCCAAATCAGCTTCCATCTGCTCATAGTGGGCTACCAAAAGCTCAATAGCTTGCCGGCAGAGCCGGGACTTTGGAATTTGCGTCTTTTCTGCAAGCTCATCCAGCTTGGCGAGAATTGACTGATCAAGTTTTGTAGCAAAGGGTTTAAGCATAGGAGGCTCCAATCTTGTGTCTAAGTATACCAAAAGACGAATTTAGGAGCAAGAATAGTCTAGACTCGTCAATTCCTATTTAAGCAAATCGGAAAGTTTCCCCTCATTGTCGATCTGGGCTAAATTGTCGTACCCTCCAATGAACTTATCCCCAATAAAAATCATAGGAACCGTCATCCAACCGGTTTCGCTTTCAAGCTTATCGCGCAACTCTTGATTATGAGTGACATCAACTTCATCAAAAGAAATCCCTTTGGACTTCAAAAGCTGTTTGGCTTTAATACAGTAAGGGCAATGCTCTTTGGAATAAATTTTTACGGACTTCATTTTTTCCTTTCGCAGAAATAACTGCTGGCTATGAAAGCTCCATGATACGACGAATCACTTCTTCAATCACACGATTGGGGGTGGAAGCCCCGGCGGTCACCCCGATCCGTATTTTTCCTTCTGGAAGCCATCCTGTGGTCTCGATAATTTCCGGGCTGGAAACTTTTTTGTGTTGGATCCGTTCTTTAGACAAAATACATTCCGCATCTTTCACATGATAGGCTGGAGAACGATCGAGTGAAATCTCAACCAAATGGCTCGTATTACTGGAGTTATATCCCCCCACCACGATCATAAGATCCACACCTTCCCGGACAAGTTCAAGCACAGCATCCTGGCGCTCCTGAGTTGCGGAGCAAATGGTATCAAAATGCCGGAATTTATTTTTTGCCGCATCTTCCCCCCAGCGGCGAATCAAGGAAGACTGAAGCATGTTAGCAATTTCCAGCGATTCACTCGAAAGCATGGTGGTCTGATTTGCACATCCGATTTTTTCAAGATCCTTGTCCGGATCAAAACCTGCGGAGGCTGCTTTTGAAAATTCTTTCAGAAAATCTTCGCGGTTCCCACGGCCTTCAATATATTCGCAAACTTTTTTAGCCTGATCCATATCCCGAACCACCAAGAATTTTCCGTCTTCATACCGGTGCGAACGGGAGGATGTCGCCTGAGTCTCTTCATGTTCGTATTTCCCGTGAATAATGGAGGTGAATCCATCACGCGCATAGGCATCCACGCGCTTCCAGACGCTCATCACCGAGCCGCAGGTTGTATCGACAAGAACGCAGCCTTTGGATTCCAACTCGGAAAGCTCAAGCAGCGTTGTGCCAAAGGCAGGTAAAATCACCACATCGTTACGCGTCACGTCTTGAAGCGTCAATCCGCTGGAATAAGATCCAGAAAGAAACTCAATACCCATTTCGCGGAGTTTTGAATTGACCCGCGGGTTATGAATGATTTCATTGGTAATAAAAATCCGGCGGTCAGGAAAACGGGCGCGCGTTTGATACGCATAATCAATGGCGCGGTCGACACCATAGCAAAATCCAAATTCCTGAGCCAAACGAAAAGTCAGACGTCCTGAGGTTAAGGTAAATCGATTTGCTTTGATTTCATCAATCAGCGGACTGTGATAGCTTTCGGCTAACTGTGGTTTTACTTCCTCTTTTAATCCGAAGCTGGTGCGGATGATGGGCTGGGGATCCGGATTATTCAAGGGTTTCTCCTAACATCGAATTTACCCGAGCCCGCCGCACCACTTCATAGGATTTTCGGCCTTCATCATCGTACATTTCCAGTTGAAATTCAGCCGCCCTTCCTTGCGATGACGGAAAAAGATCCACCCTCAGAAATCCCCCCTGTTTTCCTCCGGGATCCACATAAAACTCGTGAATTTTTCCTTCAGGATCTGAAGAGTTTTTCATGCCGGGCACCAAAAAACTATTGGAATTGGTCTTATCCAGCCTTCCTACTGTAAATTCTTCGAACCCCTGAGGATTTTGAGTGTGCTGCTTAATATGCGCATCCCCGGCAATGAAATAGACATTTTTCGCAAGCATGTTTTCGCGGACCATCCATTCAAAAAATTCGCGGTGCTCGGTCTGAAATCCGCCGATCTGAAGATGGTTGTCAGGTGGGTTGTCGGTTTTTTTGTCCGGACCAATCATGGTGGTGGAGGTGAAAATAAATTTAAAGGCGGCATTACTTTCCGCCAAAGTATTTTTAAGCCAGGTGCGCTGCGTCTCTCCCCAAAGGGTTTTTTGGGGGCCGTCCGGGGACCGGTTTGGGGAACGCTGGGTCCGGTTATCCAGGAGCCAAAATTGGGCAAGCGTTCCCAAAGTATAAGTCCGGTAAAGAACCGGTTCATCTTCCGGCATGCGGATCGGGAGTTGTTCCAGAAAAATCTTGAGACCTAGCTCTCCCGAAGGTTCGCCGGGTTCCCAGGGATCCGAATTATTGAAGCGGTAATCATGGTCATCCATCATCCAGTAACTCGGAATCTGTCCAAGCACTTCATCAAACCACAACATTTCATGCTGCTCATGCCATTTTACGCGCATGGCCTTTTCAGTTTTGGCCGGCAAATGGCGTGGGCTGTCATAATAAACACCGTCCCCGAGATTCACCAAAAAATCGGGCTTAAGCGCCCGGATCGCCGCAAGGGCCGGATAACCCTCCCATCCCTGACCCAGCGTATGTCCAATCCCGCCGTAACGCCTCATCCAAAAATACCAGGCATTGGCACATCCGGTAGCCACAAAACGGATCCGTTCTCCCGGCTGAATGTTTTCCGGCAAAGTTCGAAAAGACCTCACCGCCGACTGGTATCCCTGAGGACTGAGCGCCTGATAGAGATAGCGTGTTCCGGGACGAAGGCCTTCTGCTTTTGCTTTCACGATACAATCCTGATCCTCTCGAACTTCCAAAGTTTGCGAACGGGCAGCCTCCTCTGAAGAACCGTCCTTTTCCCACTGGAAATAGATTTTATTCCGCTTAGATAAAGTCGAACGATTGCAGGGAGCAAGCCGGGTTTGAAGAATCACACTCTGCTGTGTCGCCTCTCCCGCCATTTCATACGACCGCTCGCGCTGGGATTTAACATACTTGACTCCCTCCACAGTAAAGACGAATGTCAGGACAGCTAAAACGGGAAAGATAAGAAATCGTTTCATGATGGATCAGACTGAGGTCAATTTTTTAATCAAAATCCCGGCATCATGCAGAAGCTGAAAGGAGACATCGGTCAGGGAATAAGCAAGATTGTAGACCACTTCGGTAATTCCCGCGTTAATAATCATTTTGGTGCACATTAAACAGGGAGAAAAGGTGGTGTAAAGCGTTGAGCCTTTAATGGGAACTCCATGATACGCGGCCTGCACAATCGAATTCTCCTCGGCATGCGAGCACAGACATTCACTCAGCCCTTTCCCGGAAGGTTCCACGCTATTGCATCTCGGACATCCGCCCTCACTGCAATTTTTAACTCCGCGCGGCGTCCCGTTATATCCCGTGGAAATAATCCGGCGGTCTTTGACAATCACGGCCGCGACTTTACGTTTCATACAATTGGATCGCATCGCCACCGCCTTGGCAATGCCCATGAAATATTCGTCCCAATCCGGGCGTTCTTCTTTTTTGGAAAGACTGAGCAGAAGTTCTCGCGCCTGATCCTGGAGCATTTTAAGAGGTGCGGCATTATCCAGCGTAAAATCAGCAAGCGCAATGGCCTTATCCAGCTGCTGGTCCGCGCTTTCAGCACTTGAGGCTTCGCGTTCTTCCAAGGCTACAAACTCTTCAAATGTACGCGGATCCCGTTCGCGGGCCCGAATCTTGAGACGCTCGAAGCGGAGCCTCTGCGGGGCTTTGATTTGGATGAGATAGAAATCTTTTCTCCGGCGAAGGACCGCCACTTCAGACGGATGGCGCACCGAATCAATTACATAATTTTTTTCCGGATCAAGGCGGCTGAAAATGCCCTCGGCCAAAACACCCGCCCCCTTTTCACCTCGAAGACGATTCCCGAGTGCCACTAAATTATCGCGAGTAATCTCTTTGCCTTCTTTTTGAGCCGTCTCACGCAGCACATCTGAAAGGGAATAATAATGGAAGCCGCGCTCCTGAAGATACTTGGCGACTTCCCCTTTTCCCGCTCCGTTTTTTCCCGTCAACCCGATGATCATATTTTCCTATCACATGTCCGCTGAGCGCAGTTTTCTTTCAAGCAAAGTCGCAAGCACGGCAGCTTCATCCGAATCAATCTGTCCAGCGGATTCCACAAACCGCCCGACGCGCTCTTTTTCACTGAGATAATTAACAATATCCTGAAGGTTACGGTGCAAATCCACTATAAGAGATTGCAGCGCCAACATATTTCCAACGTCCGGCGTTTGGCTGCCGTAGGATTGGATTTTAGCTGCCAGCCTCTTCGCCTCGAGGATCCAATCATTAAAATTGTTTTCTGTATTGACATAGGATTCCGCATCTCCAATGATCCAAAGGCGCAGATATTGGGCTTCTTCATCGGTAAGCGGTTTTTTGTTTTTGAGTTTAAAAATAACCGTTTTGATGATTTCAGCAGTGAGTTTTTGAAGAGATTCCCGCAGCTCAGCTTTTATCGCCGTCAAAAACTGACTGAAATTAGTAAAGCTGTTTGCGCTGGACTTTGAAAGGCTGTTATTTAAATGCTGCTGGATCATCCCTGTTAATTCAGATAGATCTTTGTCTTTCATGGCATCTCCTAGGTTAATACGCGGCGATGTGGATAAATTTCATTTTTCCGTAGGCCTTGGGCGAAAGAAATCCGCAGTACCCCCGATGGCGTTCGATTAATTCCAAAGTGCTAAAAACCTGCCCCTCCACCACTTCCGGAGCTGTAAAAATCTGGCGAAGGTCCGTTCCCCGCTCACCGATGATCCGGTCCATAAACTGAATGCCCTGTTTTTCCAGATAAAAAATGGCTTGCTCGATATCGTCCACCAAGATGGCGACATGATGGAGCGTTTTGTCTCCGAAAGTCCTGACCCATTCCGGGATCACACATTTTTTTCCGCGGGATCCGGTAAAAGCCTGATCAATAAAAATCGTAGGATATCCTTGTTTGCGGAAAACCTTGGCCCACCAGTTTTCATAACGCATAGCACCGATCTGTTTGTCTTCACGATAACCGCATTTCAAAAACTCCTTCGCCCGCCGGTCAATATCCACAGCCCGAAAAGTCATGTGATCAATCATGGGCCGAAAACCAATACCCAGCACCCGAAGCCCTGCTGCTACGGTTTTTGCGGCTTTATTTTTAGAGATGTAATCATCGATGTACATCCGGAGTAATTTCTCTACGGGATCGTTCGGTCCTGACACCGAAGACATGAGAACCTTGGTCACACCACGCGCGTCTAGCACTTTTGACTTCTTGGCGGGCGCTTTTTTATTTCGAGTACTCATCCCATCCCCTTAAATAAAAAAAGCGAAGAGACCCTGCGGCCTCTTCGCTTTCCTGCAGCTTCATTGCTCTTAATTAACAAGCTGATTTCCGGGCTTGCGCGGCGGATCATTGCGCGGCCGCTCAGCAACCTTCGGATGCTCTTTGTATTCAGGAGAAAGATCTGCATTGATCTTCGCATAGGCAGGATCCTGATCCTCAGATTCTAAAATAGCTCCAATCGGACACTCGGGAAGGCAGGCGCCGCAGGTAATACAAACCGCGGGATCAATGACCATGAATTCCTGGCTCTTATATTCGCCGGGATAAATACAATCAACCGGGCAAACCGCCACACAAGTTGCATAGCGTTCGCCAAGACACTTCTCTGTAATTACGTAAGACATTTTTTCTGACCTCCGAGATCCATCTTTAAGTTGACCCGAACCTAAGCGGGTATTGCTGCTGAAGTGCGGATATTCTATCGTAGAACGAATTCTCAGGCTACTTTTTTATGAAGAGGCTGAAATCCCCTCTCAAGCCAGGATTCTTGAAGGAATTTGGAGCTCGGAAGGCCTGCTTTCAAGATAGGAAATTCGGTTGGAAATGGAGCCCTGAATGTCCCAAATTCCCTTCCATCCTTTTTCTGCTGAATCGGCCGGCCAAACAGCAAAAAGCGGACCATAAATCCGGTCTAGATGCCGAAAAGGAAATTTTGAAGTCTGGGCCTCCAAACGCCGAAGTGCTGAGGCTAAATAGAGCGGATGAGATAAGGACGCAGCCTCAAAATCCAGTTTGCTCTGCGAATTTCTTCCTTTTATCCAGGCAAAAAGCAGTATTTCCAGCGGCATGAGCAAATAAGAAAGAAGTAGAACCAGCGGATTATCCGGTTCCCGGTACCGCGCCAGATTTCCAAAACAAAAAAAAGTTCGGAGTATTTTAACAGGCGAGCGGATTCCTTTTAAGGCGCTAACCATGAGTCCTGTAAAAAAACTATCGCCCGATTGAAGTCTTACAAGTTCACGAGACAACACGCCTTCCAACTCTTCAAGATTCAAATGTTCTGTCCCGCCCAGAGTCAACACAATGCCAGAACGCGGGAAAAGCTGGACTGAAAGAATATTGGCCGAGGCACTGGCAATCCCGTAGAGCTGCGGAGTTCGAATGCCCGCTTTTTGGCTGAGAGCCTCCAGAATGGAATAAATTTCCGGCGCTTCTTTAGGCTGAACGGTTTGGGCCTGGAGATCTTTAAGAATCCAGGAACCGTGATTTAGGATGATCCAGAACATTGTGCCGCTTGCAAACAGAGCGGCTGTCCAAAACCCTCCGGGGCCTAAGCCCCAATAAAAAAGCCCGGCCAAAGCAGCGGTCATAAAGCCCACAAGTAGCAGGATATTAAGAATGCTTAGCAGGCCGTCATTCCCGAATGTTTTTATCGGGAATCCATTTCCTGGATCCCCGCCTTCGCGGGGATGACACCCCCTCTTTTTGACATATGAACTAACCCTAATGCGGTCTGTCATGCGTTAAATCTCCACACCCAGTTTTCTGAGGTCTAAACAAAGCTGCTTCATATTACGATATCGGATGGCATGCATCCCTGCTTTGCGCGCGCCGCGGACAAAATCACTCATATCATCAATAAAAACCGTATCAGGAGCTTTGAGTTTTATTCTCTTGAGAACTTTTTTATAAATTTCTATATCGGGTTTTCGGCAGCCCATTTCATGGGAAGGGAAAAGTTCATGAAAGGGCTTCAGTAAACTTCGGTACTTTTTTTGAATATAGTCAAAATGCATCTTGTTCGTATTGGAAATGAGATAGAGCCGGTAATTTTGGCGAAGTTTCCATAAAATCTTCTCCATCTCCGTATTTTTCCAAAAAATATGATTCCACGTCTTCCGAAAGGATTCAAAATCTCCAGGGTAACCCAGGGCCTTTTTAAATTGCCGAAAAAAATCACGGCTTGAAATCTTGCCGCAGGTGTACGCGCGTTCCTCTGGAGACGTAAAAAAATGGAGCCAGATTTTCCACACCGGGATTTTGCAGGCCTTGGCCAAACGCTTCGCGGCACGCCGCGCATCAAAAAAAACCAGCACATTTCCCAAATCAAAAATAACCGCTTTCATTTTAAATCCTTTTTTTAATCGCCCGAAACCGCACGAAATCTTTCAGGGCTTTTGACGCGCTGAAACCGGCCCTCGGACAAGATAAAACTCTTTGGCCCAAGTCCCGTGCCTTGAAAGGCCTTCCAATCCAGGACGTGCACCTGGATATTTTTAGATTGTAAAATTCTCCCGACTTCCGGACATCCCTCCGGAAGAAGAGCGTGATTTTCCCAAAGAAAAAAAGCGCAGGCGCCTTGCCGCGCTTCATCAAGAGGCACCTCTATCACTTCTTTAAAATTTTCCTCCAGAATCTGCAGCGCCGTCGGATCCAAATGTTGGAACACAGCAAGCGCAGAATCTCGTAAAGGTGCGAAACAACTTTCCAGATGACTTCCCCCAGGTGCAGTCAGCGGAAGCGTCAAAATATCCCCTTCAAGAACCTCCGACAAAAGCTCAGAGGCTTCAGCCTCCCGCCTATTTTGAGTTCCCCAGTAAATATCTTCTCCCGAAACCACGAGATCTCGCTCTCCTTGAAACGGAAAAACATCCTCCAGATTTTGCACAGTGTACTTCCGACTCCGAAACGCGAGATCAAAAAAATTGCGGTCATTTTGAAACTTGGACGGCCACTGACCCGGGATAAAAAAAGAATCGGCTAAAACTCCGCTGGAAGCCATGGCCAAAATTCCCGGCGTTTTCCCCAGCCCAAGCACTTGGAGGGGAATCTCTAAGTGGATCAAACGATCACGCAGCTCATGCCATGCAGCGCTCATGGATTTGGAAATAGGCATCGGATGCTCCAGCGACAAATAACGGCATGCCTCCGGCGAAGTCATCCAAAATTGATTCAAACTCATGGATGATAACCAAGCCTCCGAAGCGCCTGAGGATTGGTTTTCCAATCAGGAATCACCTTAACCCAGAGCTCCAGAAAAACTTTTCTATCCAGCAGCTGTTCCAATTCTTTGCGCGCCTCAGTTCCCACGCTTTTGATCATTTGACCGCCGGCTCCGATGATGATTTTTTTTTGCGAATCCCGCTCCACGGCAATCGTGGCCCTGATTTTGATCAATTGAGGATTGGATTCATCATACGATTCAATTTCCACGGCAGTGGCGTAAGGAATTTCCTGCGATGTAGCACGGAATAATTTTTCGCGGATAATTTCCGTGGTCCGAAACCGTTCATCATGATCGGAAATCTGGTCCTCAGGAAAATATGCCGGTCCTTCCGGAAGATGCTCAAAGAGTTTTGTTTTAAGGAGCGGCAGTTGGTCCCCGGTCTTGGCCGAGATAGGAATAATTTCGCAAAAGGAATGTTCTTTTTGATAGTGATCCATCACGGGCAAGATTGCTTCTTTGGCAAAATGATCGGTTTGATTAATTAAAAGAAGCGCGGGCACTGACGTGGATTTGACCAGTTTTAAAATTTTCTCCTCAAACGCCGTGGGCGGTTCGGGAAGCACCATCCAGCACAAAAGGTCCGCGCCCTCCAAAGACCGCTGCACTTCCTCAATCATAAATTGCCCCAGCGGGTCCCGCGGGTCATGGAGCCCCGGAGTATCCAGAAAAACCATTTGCCCCCGGGGCTCTGTAAAGATTCCCCGGATTTGGTTACGCGTCGTTTGCGGCTTGGGAGAAATTCCGGCCAATTTTTCCCCCACCAAGGCATTCAGGAGTGTGGATTTACCAACATTCGGCCGGCCGACAATGGCCACATATCCGGATTTGAACGAAGCCGGCTTAGGACTTTGGGTCATGAGATTTCTCCTTGGAAGCCAGGGCTTCGATTTTGGAAACAGGAAGAATTTCAGAAACCACCGGCGTTTTGGTGACCACCGCTCCCGTGACTGTCCCCACGCCGTGAAGCAGGGTTTCTGTTGTTTTGGTTGCAATCTGAGTCGTGCCCGTAGCAATCTTAGTCGTTCCTTCTTTGAGCTTTTCAATTCCCTTGGCCCCAAATTCGCGAATCGCTTGTTGAAAAGCTTCCCGAAAAGCATGCGAAACTTCGAAGGTAGGATCTGTAATATCACCATGAACTGGAATCTGAAGCGCAATGGTTTTTTCATTTTCCATAAATCGGAGAAGTGTCATAAGCGTTGCTGCAGAGAGTTTTTCTGAAGCGCGCGGCCCGGCCTTGAGTTTTAACGCCTTTAAAGTAAGAAGGCTTTGAGAGTCCAAATAATCCTCCCGGTACCGAGCCGCTACTTGCAGCGTAAAGCGGCCATCCAAAACCTCCAACGGAAGATCACGCCACAAATATTCATACCCCAGCACCGAGCCTTCGGCAATTTGTCCTTTTAAATCAAATCCTATATCCGTACTCGCATAATTTCCGGGGCCTTCCACAAGAACATAACGCGGTCTTTCATCATCAAACAGCCCTTCCAGATGGCCGTGGTGACTCAAGACCTTAGAATCGGTCGGATAACGAAATCCGTCCAAGTAGCCATGGATATCGTGAAAGGATAAGCGGAATCGTTCTTTGGGAATTAATTGCTCGTATAAAAATGATCCTCTTTCAATCGCCAGACGGTTGATTTCTACAATCCAGCCCTTGGACGAGTCCGATGATTTGTGAGGGTGCTTGGCAGCATGTTCTCTCACATATCTCTTGGTATCCCACACCATCATGCGGCTATTGGTCCGTCGGTCACCGTCGGGAAGCTCCACACGCTCCATCAAATAATTCAACTGCCCCACCGTAAGAAGAGGAATCCAAACATGATGATTTTTTAGTTCCCGCAGATTCATCCATCCCCGAAGGTCCCGCACTTCAATATGCGGCCGGTGCGTAAACTCTTTTTGATTCATGATGGCAAAGCGGCGGCAGGAAAGATCTCCGGTCAAAAGATCCCAGGAAAGCCCGTCGATTTCAACCCGCATGGAAAAAAGACGGGTAAGAAAATGCTCGGACGGCGCTTCCAACAAAAATCCTAAGACACGCGCCCTATTCTGGAAAAGAGAATTTCCAGCCGTGGAAAGAATGAGGATCCAGACAAAGATTCGAATGAGAACTTTCTTCACGAATGCGTCCCGTTTTTTTTAAGCCTGAGTATCAGTTCGTCAATCTCTTCGGGCGTATTATAAATATGAAGCGCCAAACGAATTCCGCCGCCCCGAAGCCCCGTCGCCACTCCGTCAGCCAGGAGTTTTTTCCAAACGGTCTTTGGATCATTCACTTGAAAAACAACAATGCCTGAGCGGTGTTTTTCTTCGCACAGAGAAAGCACCTTGTATCCCGCACGCGTCAGAGCCTCCGCGGCATAGCCGGAAAGTTTCAGAATGCGAGCTGATATTTTATCCGCTCCAATCTGTTTAAAATACTCAAGGGCTGCCCCGATGGCGAAGATCGCAGGAAAATTGAGTCCGCCTAGCTCATAACGAGCGGCCGTCGCCTGAAGATCCTGGGAGCGATTATCCACTGAATCCGGATGATTCACAGATCTCCAGCCAAGCGCCGAGGGTTTCGATTTTTCCAACCAGGAACGGCGGATATAAAAAATTCCGCCGCCATACCCTGCACCCAGCCATTTGTAACTATTCGTCATAAAAAAATCAAGGCCAAGCTCTGAAGCATTCAAAGGGAAAACCCCAAAAGCCTGCGAGGCATTAACCACAAAAAGTCGATTGCCTTTGATATTGGAAATTTTTTTCAGATCTTCTCGAAGACCAGTTGCATATTGAACATAGCTCGTGACCACGGTTTGGATGGATTTTGCGGAATCTCTTTCAATCCTCGAGGCGAGATCTCCTTCTGATTTTGGATCATGCCAGACCAAAGAGGCGCGGCGCCAAATCCAGGGAAGCGTAGAAGAGGGAAATTCCGTCGTGGGAATTAAAACGGTTCCTTGAGAGGCCAGGATCTCAGCCGCTAAATTCATGCCATGCGAAGTATTGGAAGTAAATGCGATTTCATCCGGATGAGCGCCCACAAAGTCAGCAACCTGCTGCCTGACCTGAGCCACCCGGTCCATCCACTTCGGCCAGGCAAAATCCGCTTCTTCTGCGTTTTCCTGCCAATACTTTTGGACGGCTTCACGAACCCGGCGCGAGACCGGGCCCACGCCTGCTGCATCAAAATATAATTTTTCATTCGTCACTGGATAATCAGCACGAATCTCCTGCCACATTGATGCCATCTTATCTCCAAAAAATAAAAAGCGGAAACAGACCGGGGTCCGCCTCCGCTTTATGATCAAATTCTAAAGATCCCTCGTCTGAAAAGATCAAATTTTTACGAGAGTTCAATACTGAGGAACCTGGGGATCCACCTGCTCGCTCCAGGCGTGAATCCCTCCGCTAACATTCTTTAAATTCCGAAATCCTTTGGTGCTTAACAGCTGAAGGGCTTTCCGGCTACGGCCGCCCATTTTGCAATGCGCGACAATTTCCTGATCCTTGAACGGTTCCAATTCAGCCGTTCGCTTCTCAAGCTCACCGAGAGGAATCAAACGAGAACCCGGAATCTTTGCCAGTTGATATTCAAACGGTTCGCGCACATCCAAAAGCAGGAATTTTTCCTGACGATCCAGCTTGGCTTTCAGTTCAGTCACGGAAATTTCCGCAATGCCGGTTTGCTCAGGTGCGGCTCCGCGTGTCAAACCGCAAAACTGTTCATAGTCAATCAACGACTTGATCGTTGGATTCGTTCCGCAAACCGGGCAGCTGGGATCTTTTCGTAATTTGAGCTCTCGAAAGGTCATCTGAAGCGCATCATAAACAATTAAACGACCGACGAGCGACCGGCCAATCCCGCAAATTAATTTGATGGCTTCCGTGGCCTGAATCAAACCAATCGTCCCCGGAAGAATCCCCAGCACCCCGCCTTCCGCACAGCTCGGGACCATGCCCGGAGGAGGAGGTTCCGGATAAAGACAGCGATAGCAAGGTCCTTCATCCGCTTTAAAAACTGTAGCCAATCCATCAAACCGAAAAATGGAGCCGTAAATATTCGGCTTTTTTAGAAACACACACGCATCATTGGTTAAATACCGAGTCGGAAAATTGTCGGTACCATCAATCACCAGGTCGTAATTTTTTAGAATTTCGAGAGCATTTTGGGAACTCAGCTTCACAGGATGTTTGATGAGTTTAACATCCGGATTCATGGCCTTGATGCGCCGCTCCGCAGAATCTACTTTAAGATTGCCGACTTCTTCCGTGGTATGAAGAATCTGACGCTGAAGATTGGAAAGGTCCACGCGGTCAAAATCAACCAGACCGATTGTTCCAATTCCCGCGGCCGCAAGATAAATGCCAAGCGGCGAACCCAAACCCCCGGATCCAATCAAAAGGACCTTGGACTCCAAAAGTTTTCGCTGTCCCGCCTCTCCGATTTCAGGGAGTATGAAGTGACGGCTATAACGTTTTAATTGATCGGGTGTAAAAATCATATTCTGTTTTCCCGGCGCCTGGCGCCCGTTTAAAGAGGCGCCATTATATCACAGAGGAGGCTCAGGACAATGTGGGGGATGGGCCACAAGCCACTTTAAAAAGGATTGAACGTTTTGGCGGATTTCCATCCGTCTGTATTCTAAACGGCATTTGATTTCATAGTAGGGATTTTCATTGCCAAGTTTACGGGTTTGCAAAATCGTGGCATGAATCTCTGATTTCGTGGGTCCCGGAAAATGCGGCGAATAGTGAAGGGTAAGCACCACAGCGCTTCCCCGGGGAGGCGCAAAAACAGCATTAAAGGATGCCTCATTCTGAGACAATTCACACCCAAATCCTTTGTACGTTTTATCACCGAACGCATATTCAACAAAATACTGATTATGCGCTGAAACCTTCCAGAGACGATCCTCTCCAAATCCCTCAATGTTTCGGGAGAGCAGCCAGACCATAAAATTGTGAATGGCTTCGCGGGCTGCGGGCGCCATTTCACGAAACCGGCAAGCCACATAGCGAATAAATTTTCCAGATCCAACATCGACACGCATAATCTCCGCTGTGATCGCCACTTTTTTCATCCCGGGAAAAACAGGCGTAAAATAAAGAATAAGATCCAGCATCATCCCCTGCTGAAGAGCCACCATCGTGGTGAAAGCCACTCCACTCATTGACAGGTCGTCGACATGACCTTTGGAATAGGAAACCGCCTGGCCTTTTTTTCTGAATTCGACCACAAATTGATCGCCTGCATGCACACGATGGTCGGTGCGCTTATTTTCAAAAGACGAGCCGGAGAATGACTCCCAAGGTGGTTTTTGTTCCATAATAGTGTCCGGCTACTATATCGGATGTATTCTGAGGAGACCTTAGAGCTGCCGCTAAGCAAGCCCCTGGTGACTTAGGGTAAGAATTTCGAAAAAATAGGCTCTTTCTCGTAAAGTTCACGGATCCGGAAGAGTTCTTGATTGCACAGCCCAGGCTCAAGACTCGCCTGGAGGGACTCCAAAATCTGGTCTCTTCGCTTAGCTCCTGGAATCACGGCCGAGACTTCTTCAAAACCAAGCACATACTCCAAGGCAGCACGGGTCAGCGTCATTTGATCCAAAGGCAGAATTTTTTTAATGCTTTCGATCTTTTTAAAATCGAGCTCCAATTTTTCAGGCATCCAGCGCCGGCGGTGATCCTGTTTATCGAATGGATGTGTTGACAAATTATATTTCCCAGTCAAAAGCCCGCAGGCTAACGGTTCACGCACAATGATGCCGCGATTTTGTTTGATACATTCAGGGAAGATTTTAGGAAGCATGCGCTGATCCATTAAATTCAGAACCAATTGAAGAGTATCCACCCGGGGGTCCCTAAGGGCAGCAAGTCCGTCGCGTTCCGTGTGGATGGAAATTCCGATAAAACGGATCTTCCCCGCCGCTTTTAACTTTTCCAGAACTCCCACAGCGTCCCCTTTTTCAATCAAGTCCGGAGTGGGATTATGAAGCTGGTAGAGATCCAGAGTTTCTAACTGAAGGCGTTTAAGACTTTCTTCACAGGCGCGCGTGAGATGAGCCGCAGAAAAATCTTTGTGATTAGGACCCTCATAAAAATTCCAACCCGCTTTGGAGGCAACGATGAACTGGTCGCGAGGTTTATTTTTGAAGAATTTTGCGAGAAGTGATTCGCTATGCCCGTGTCCATAGGTGTCAGCCGTGTCATAAAAATTAACACCCGACTCCCACGCGGCTTCAAGCGCATCCAAAGATTCAGAATCTTTAGTGGGTCCATAACCCGTGCCGCCGATGGCCCAGCATCCGAATCCGATTTCAGAGATGAGGAGCCCGGTGCGCCCAAGCGTGCGTTTTTTCATGCGCGAGATTAGATTTCAGATTGCAGATGACAGATATCAGAGTTCAAATCTGTTTTCTGACTACTGCAATCTGCCATCTGTTATAGAAGATCGTTGATCACGCTTTGAATAGCATCTTGTGACTGGAAACCCACCAGCTGCTGAACATTCTTTCCATCTTTGAAAAAAATCATCGTCGGGATGCCCTGAATACCGTACTGCTGAGGCGTGTCCTGATGATCATCCACATTCAGTTTGCCAACCGCAAGCTTCCCTTCGTTGGCCTTAGCGATTCTTTCGATAACCGGGCCCAGCATCTTGCAGGGGCCGCACCATTCGGCCCAAAAATCCACGAGAATGAGTCCTTTGTGGTCTAAAACTTCCTGTTTGAAATTGGCATCGGTCAAAACTTTTTCTTGCGACATAAATTCTCCTTCTTTATTTATAAGTACGTACTCGAAAAATTGAGTGCGTTAATATACTCTCCGAGTTTGGCTTTGTCCAGACGGTCAAATGAAGACAATTCAAGATCCCATAAAATTGAGAATACAAAACGGCTGGGAAGTCTCTTCGACTAGGCTTTAAACCAGGCGGCCGCCTCGCGCGCAAAATAGGTAATGAGGATATCAGCGCCGGCGCGTACGGTGGATGTCAGGACTTCGCGGACCACGGCTTCTTCATCCAGCCAGCCTTTGGCTGCCGCAGCTTTGATCATGGAATATTCCCCGCTCACAAGATAAGCGGCGAGCGGAACCTCAAAACGCATCGAGGCTTCATGAATAATATCTAAATAAGAGAGCGCTGGTTTGACCATCACCATATCGGCTCCTTCTTCAATATCCATGGCCATTTCACGCATGGCCTCTTTGCGATTCGCAAAATCCATTTGATAGGATTTCCGGTGATTCGGCACGCGTCCGCGAGGCTTAGGAGCAGAATGAGCAGCGTCGCGAAAGGGTCCGTAGAAAGCCGACGCATACTTGGCCGCATAACTCAAAATGGAGGTTCCAGAAAATCCTTCTTTATCGAGGCGCGTGCGGATACTTTTCACACGGCCGTCCATCATATCGCTCGGCGCAACGATGTCGGCACCGGCTTCGGCATGCGTTAAAGCCGCCTGCGACAAAAGTTCCAGCGAGGCATCATTATCAATTTCCCCGCGAGAGTCCACCACACCGCAATGCCCATGATCCGTAAAACCGCAAAGACAGACGTCCGTGATCACCACCAATTCCGGAAGATTTTTTTTGAGCGCTCGGACCGCATTTTGGATCACGCCTTTGGACGCCCAGGCCTGAGATCCGGATGCATCTTTTTTTTCCGGAAGTCCAAAAAGCAAAACCGCGCCCACCCCACTTTTAACAAGTCCTTCTGCCTCTTTGACCAAAAGATCCGCAGACAAGCGAAACTGTCCGGGCATGGAAGGGATTGCAGTTTTTTTTCGTTTTCCGGGAAGGACAAAATAAGGCATCACCAGCTGATTCGGTGAAACGTGAGTTTCGCGTACCAACTTGCGGATTCCCTCGGTGCGGCGAAGACGCCGGGGACGCGATTCTGGAAATCGGCCATAAAAATTTAAAAGACTCATGACATCCTCCTTAATGAAGCAATGAGCGCCCGAACCATGCCGGGGATGGTATGTTCCCTCGCTTCGACAAAAGGTTCAAGCTTTAAATCGCGAAGCGCCTGACTCGTCACCGGCCCAATGGAAATAATACGGCTTTTAATTTTTTGGATCTCACGCTGTCCTAAATCTGAAAAAAGTGACCGTACCGTGGACGCGCTTGTGACGGTCACAAAATCCGGGGCCTGTTTTCCCGTCAAAAGAGCTGTAAGAACGCGGCGCTCCTGAGAATTAGGAAGGATGGTCCGGTAAGCGATGACCTCGCTCACCCAGGCGCTTTCTTTTTTCAAAGATTCCCGGAGGATGCCCGGAGCAATATCGGTGCGCGGCAAAAGAAACCTGAGCCCGCGGACCAATCCCCGTGATTTTAAAG
>CAYWRU010000069.1:0-16668 GCA_964460795.1 uncultured bacterium
CTACGGCGAGGTCCGTCCTACGCACCAACTCTCGGCGAACATCTCGCCGAAGCAAGCGTTTTTTGCGTAGGCGGAAAAATTTTCAAACTCTCCCCCATCATCCCCCGCCTCCCTTAGAGGGTTGCAGAGGGACCAGAGGCATTGCCCCGAGAGCGGGCCGAAATCTTATTGAGGGCAAAAAGATAGGCCTTCACACTGGCTTCCAAAATATCAGTGCTGGATCCGCGGCCCATCACTTCCGAAGTACCCACCGCAAGCTTCACGATCACTTCACCTTGGGCATCAATCCCGCTTGTGACCGACTGGATTCCGTAATGAACCAGGCGCGCGCCAGAATTTACAATTTTTTCTAAAGCCTTGTAGCAGGCATCCACAGGCCCGTCGCCTTCACTCGAGGCTTCGCGGACACTGCCTTCAAAAGAAAGCTGAACCATGGCCGACGGCTTTTCTCCGGTCTCGGTGCGGACTTTCATGAATTCCAATTTCCAGCCTTCCGGAAATTTGACGATATCATTTTCCAAAATGGACTCAATATCTTCATCAAACACATATTTTTTCTTGTCTGCCAATTGCTTGAACTGAGCAAAGGCACGATCCAATTCCAATGAGCTTAAAGAAAATCCCAATTTTTTGACACGCTCAGAGAACGCATGCCGTCCTGAGAGTTTCCCTAAAAGCAGCTGAGAACCGATCCATCCAATGCGTTTTGGATCCATAATTTCGTAAGTTTGGCGCTTTTTCAGTACGCCGTCCTGATGAATCCCGGATTCGTGCGAAAACGCATTGCGGCCTACAATGGCTTTATTCGGTTGGACCACCATGCCGGTGAGAGAAGACACCAGACGAGAGGTTTTCATAATTTCCGGCAGACGAATCCCGGTCCGGCAATGGATAAAATCCTTGCGCGTATCAATGGCCATCACAATTTCTTCCATCGAGGCATTTCCTGCGCGTTCGCCGATGCCGTTGATCGTACACTCCACCTGATTTGCCCCCGCCAGTACTGCAGCCAGGGAATTGGCAACCGCCAAACCCAAATCGTTGTGGCAATGAACCGACAAAACAACTTTGTTTCCCAAACCCGGATTTTTTTTGATCAAAAGCCGGATCAATTCCGAAAATTCCTGCGGCACCGTATAACCCACCGTATCTGGGATATTGACGGAAGTTGCGCCCGCTTCAATCGCTGCGCGAACCACTTCAATCAGAAACTGCGGCTCCGTCCGGGATGCATCTTCCGGAGAAAATTCGATTTGCTTGAAATCCTTCCGAGCCGAACGGATATGTTCGCTTACCATGCGCAGGATCTCGCCCTTCCCCTTCTTCAATTTATACTGACGATGGATCTGTGAGGTGGCCAAAAAGACATGCAGTCTTTTTTTTGAGGCTTTTTCCAAAGCCCGACGGCACGCATCAATATCACTCGCCATCATGCGGGAAAGCCCGCAAATGACAGGGCCTTTGATCTCACGCGCAATCATATCCACGGCGCGCATCTCGCCCGGAGAAGAGGCCGGAAATCCGGCTTCGATAATATCCACTTTAAGACGCGCAAGCTGCCTGGCAATCTCGAGTTTTTCTTCGGGAGTCAGAGAAGCGCCCGGCGATTGCTCGCCGTCACGCAGCGTGGTGTCAAAAATATGAATATATCGTTTCGTGTCGCTCATAATTCACTCAAACAGAACCCTGTACCTTTTCTTTTGATTTTTTTGCTTTGTGATCCAAACTTTGTCCGCCCTGAATCCACTTCATCATGCCGCGAAGCTGGCTTCCGAGCTTTTCAATCGGATGTTGATCGCATTCTGTGCGGAACTTATTGTAATTCGGACGCCCATTTTTATTTTCACTAATCCATTCCTTGGCAAATTGCCCCGACTGAACTTCTTTCAAAATCTGCTTCATCGCTGCCCGCGACTCGGAGGTAATGATGCGCTTGCCTCGGGAATAATCGCCGTACTCCGCAGTATCAGAAACGCGGCGATGCATACCGCTGATGCCTTCTGCAAAAATAGCGTCCACAATCAGCTTCACTTCATGCTGACATTCGAAATACGCCATCTCCGGTTGGTATCCGGCTTCCACCAAAGTTTCGTAACCCGCTCGGATCAATTCGCTCAGCCCGCCGCAAAGCACAGCCTGCTCTCCAAAAAGATCGGTTTCTGTTTCTTCCTTAAAGCTGGTCTCGATCACGCCGCCTCGCGTTCCGCCGATGGCTTTGGCATAAGCAAGCGCTGTCTCGAGCGCCTTGCCCGAGGCATTCTGATAAACAGCAGCAAGGGCCGGCACTCCTCCGCCTGCTAAAAATTGCGTACGGACCAACGCCCCCGGACCTTTGGGAGCCACCATGATCACATCAATTTCTTTGGGCGGTTTGATGTATCCAAAATGGATATTGAACCCATGCGAAAACATGAGCGTCTTTCCGGTCTTCATGAAAGGCGCAATGCTCTTCTCATAAATTTCCGCCTGAAGATGGTCTTGTGTCAGAATTTGGATAATGTCCGCTTTCTGAGCCGCTTCTTCAACCGAAACCGGTTTAAAACCATCTTCGACTGCAAGCTCGTAATTTTTTCCGCCCGGACGCTGGGCAATGATGACATTGACACCAGAATCCCGGAGGTTGAGTCCTTGGCCGCGGCCCTGGATTCCATATCCGACAATCGCCACGGTTTTGTTTTTCAAAATATTCAAATCTGCATCCGTGTCATAAAACATTTTTGCCATCTTATTTTCTCCTTCTTGATGAACTCTCCAAGGGATCTTCCCTTGAGGAAGACTTACCCGTTATTTTTTGGAGGCAACTTTTTTTCCCGGTGATTTCTGGGCCGGTTTTCCATTGATCGCAGCTGCTTTTCTTTCTGGAATAACCTCAACCGCTTCCGGTGCTGTCAAAATATTTTTGCGGCTCATAGCCACGCATCCCGTCCGGACAACTTCAAGCAGCGTGAACGGCCGGAGGAGTTCAAGCATCGCATCCACCTTACTCTCCCCGCCTGTCACTTCAATCGTAAGCGCTTCCGGACTCACATCCACGATTTTGGCGCGGAAGGTGTTCACGATCTGCATAATGTCACTCCGGCTGGAAGCGCTGGCCGACACTTTGACTAGCACAAGCTCACGCTCCATCGTCTCATCCACTTTGAGTTCTTGGACCGCGATCACTTCAATAAGCTTAGCCAACTGCTTCATGATTTGTTCCAAAACCCGTTCATTGCCATGCACCACAATCGTGATGCGGGAAATGTCATCGTCCTGCGTTTCACCGACTGCCAGACTGTCGATATTGAAACCGCGGGCGGAGAAAAGCCCCGACACGCGCGCAAGCACGCCAAATTCATTTTTCACAAGCACTGCCACTGTATGTTTCATCATAAAAGATCCTTTGAGTTATAAATCCGAAGCACTAAATCCGAATTTCGAAACAAATTCAATTTTTTTAAATTCGAATTTCTTATTTGTTTCGAAATTCGAAATTCGGATTTCAAATTTCATTTAGGCCATATCAATAATTTGATCCAGCGCATGACCGGCCGGCACCATGGGGTACACGTTATCTGCTTTTGCCACGCGGCAATGCAGCATCGCGAGTCCCGGATACGCCAAAATTTCTTTTAAGGCTGCTTCGACTTGGCTGCGTTTTTCAATTCGTTTTGCAAAAATTCCGTAAGCCCCGGCAATTTTCACAAAGTCGGGATTCGACGGCTCGAGCACGGAAGCAGAATAACGCTCTTTATAGAAGAGCTCCTGCCACTGGCGCACCATGCCATGATGTCCGTTATCCATGAGCAAAATTTTGACCGGAATCTGATAATACGCAGCCGTCGCAAGTTCCGTCATGGTCATCTGAAAAGATCCGTCGCCGTCAATGCAAAGCACGGTGTCTTTCGGACGTCCAAGCTGAGCACCGATCGCGGCCGGAAATCCATACCCCATAGTTCCAAGTCCGCCGGAGGTGATCATGCTCCGCGATTTATCAAACTTGTACCACTGTGCAGTCCACATCTGATGCTGTCCCACGCCGGTCACGACCACAGCCTTGTGGCCCGTGAGTTCTCCGGCCCGGTCAATCACATACTCCATGCGGATCGCTTCCGAGGAGTTGTCATATTTCAGCGGATGCTTTTTCTTCCATTCTGCAATCTGAGCCAGCCACTCTTTTATTTCAGGACGTTTATCCTTCAAGTGTTTGGTGAGTTCACGCAACACCGGTTTCACATCCCCCACAATGGACACATCCACTTTCACGGTCTTGGAGATCGAAGCCGGATCAATATCCAAATGAACAATCTTGGCATGCGGTGCAAATTTATCGATTTTGCCCGTCACCCGGTCATCAAAACGCGCGCCCACGGCAATCAACACATCCGAATTCTGGACCGAATAATTGGCGTAATGCGTTCCATGCATTCCGAGCATTCGAAGCGAAGACGGATGCGACTCCGGGAACACACCTAAACCCAGCACCGTAGTGGTCACAGGAATTCCAGTTTTATCCACGAGTTCCACAAGTTCTGCGCTGGCGCCTGATCCCACAGCTCCACCACCCACATAAAGCACGGGCTTCTTGGCTTTTTTGATGAGATCTGCTGCACGTCCCACGGCTTCCAAATCCACTCCCTTATCCGGATGATAACCGCGCACAGAAACCGTTTTCGGATATTCAAATTCAATCGTGGCGCGGCTGACATCCACAGGAAAATCCACAAGCACCGGACCCGGACGACCGGTGTTGGCGATATAGAACGCCTCTTTCATAATCCGCGGAAGATCCTTAATGTCCTTGATCAGAAAATTATGCTTCGTCACGGGACGTGTAATGCCGATCACATCCGCTTCTTGAAAAGCATCGCTTCCAATCGCATGCGTAGCCACCTGACCCGTAATGCAAACCATGGGCACAGAATCCATATTCGCAGTGCAAAGTCCGGTCACGGTATTCGTGGCGCCGGGTCCGGAAGTCACCATCGCGACTCCAGTTCTTCCGGTCGCACGGGCATAACCATCGGCCATGTGCGTAGCGCCCTGTTCATGGCGCACCAGGATGAAATTAATTTTCGAATCCAAAATGGCGTCGAATGTCGGAAGGATCACGCCGCCCGGAAGTCCGAAGACATGCTCCACGCCCTCGAGTTCCAGACACCGCACCATTGCTTGAGCTCCTGTCAAAATCATAAATTCCCCTTTTTAATTTGAAATGTAGTTCGTGAGACGATTATCGGATGAAGAAATTTTCTTCGAAAAAATTCCGAGTTTTCTGCTTCCAGGTTTTGTTGGCTTTGTCCACAACGTCCTGCCAAATATCGCTGTTTTCCATGAGCCATCCCAGTACCCGGGAGCGAAATTCTTTGGATTTAAAATTTTCATCCGCTTGAAGCATCTCCATATGAACAAGATAACCTTTGTGCTGCAGTTTTTGTGCTGAAGCTTCCACTTGAGTTGAGGTGACAGTCTTATCGCCCCGCAGGGCTACATAGACAGGAAGCTGGGCCTTGGGCTGAGTGCGGAACCGAATATCTTTTTCAAACGGCCCCACCCAAGAACCTCCCAAAAATGCCACAGCAGCAAATTCTTGCGGATGATTAAACGCTAATCCCGCCGCATACATGGCATTCTGATCAAAACCCATCACAAAAATTTTGTGCTTCGCAACCGGATAGGCCGCCACAATTTGCCGCTCGATTCCCAAAATCCATTCATCGTGAGCATCTGACACTTCTCCGGAACGGATTTCTAAGGTCGGCACCATCACCAAGAAATTATTTTTATCTGCTAAAGCAGCCCATGAGTTGGCATGCTCTTCAATTTTTTCTCCCGGACCCGGGATTGAAATATAAAGAGGATAAGAGCGTTTTAAATCCAATTCTTGCGGCACCACCACCCACACCGGACTCTTTAAACCTTCCCACTGAAACACTCCGGTTCGGGGACCTTGTGGAGCCGATGGCAAAAGTGCATCCGTCTCTTCCGCATGCAGCATCGCTGAAGTGGAAATCAAGATCATGGCCATCAAAACAGCCTTGCCTGCTGGAGAGAAAGTTCTCCCGCTCTTTTTACATGATTCTTTCATGGAATGCTCGGACGTCGCTCGTTTCGGTTTGTCGTAACTTAATATGCTAAAAAGATTTAACTATTATAAGGATTCACTTTGAGAAGTCAACGAACTGTCCCTTTCCGCCTCTTTTCCATAGAATAGAAAGACTTCTCGAACACCTTAACTCCTTATTTTGCTGAAGGTTAGAACTCATCCTTTGGCAATTATGCTGCGCCTTTTTCAATATTATAGGAGGGTTATAAGTAACCAGAAACCAGTAACCAGACTTTAAAAGTGCTACTTCTGGTATCTGGTTACTGGCAACTGGTTACTCCCCCGCATCAGCAAAGAATGCGGGGAGCTACTTGGCGAGTTTGAGGGACTCGAGCTTTTGCGTAAGCCGCTTGGCCCGCTCCGTAATCTCGGTCCAGTTGTCCTGGCGTACAAGATTGCGGTCGTACAGCGTACGGTCCAAAAATACTCCGACGCAGTACTTGAGGTACTCAAAAGCATTCACTTGATCAATGCCTCCTTCAGCCACAATTTTAATGAAAGGAAGACATTCACGAATCGAGCGCAAATAATCTGGACCGCCCACATACGCGGCGGGAAAAAATTTCATACAATCCGCTCCATATTGATGAGCGGCCAAGGCTTCGGTTGCAGTGGCCACGCCTTGAATCACAAAAACATCATTATGCCGCGCCACATTAATAATTTCGCGGTCTGTATAATTGCTTGCCACAAATTGTGCCCCCGCATTCACCGCCCGCTGGACCACTTCCCCATCCGTGATTCCCCCGGCGCCGATCAAATAATGTTCTTTTTTGGCATAAGACTCGATCAAACGAAAGGCCTGAGGAGTGGTCACGGCAATTTCAAAGATGCGTACCCCGCCGTCCATAGCGGCTTTCATCATGACTTCCGCATCCGTCGGAGAACTGGAGCGAATGCATGCGGCAAATTTATAATCATCAAACCATTTAAAAATTCGGTGCACCACGTTTATTGTCTTCCTTTCTCTAGAAGAGTCATGATTATTGCGGAATGCGAATAGGCTGTCAACGGAGATTCATGAAAGACGCAGAATATTCGCTCTCCAGAGCACAAGAGCACCAGCACACCAGCGTCATGCCCGCTGGTGCACTGGTTACGGGTGCGCTGGTGCTCGCGCTTGCTATTACTTTTTCTTCAAAACGCTGTCGGTGATGCCTTCTTCAGATTCCAAGCGGCGGATCTCGTCACGATATCGGGCCGCTTTATCAAACTCCAAAGCGCGAGCTGAGGATTCCATCCGGCTTTTGAGATAAGCCAAGCGGGATTTTAATTCGTACTCCGTGGTTTTCTCATGAACGACTTCCGCCACAAACTTTTCCGCCTTTTTCCACTTCTCAATTCCTTCGCGGATTTCTTTGGTAATGGATTGCGGAGTAATCCCGTGAGTTTTATTAAAAGCCAACTGAATGACACGGCGGCGCTTCATTTCCTCCATACTTTTTTTCATGGCTTCGGTCTCGTGATCGGCATACATCAAAACTTTTCCGCGCACATGACGAGCTGCCCGGCCTGCAATCTGAATTAAGGAAACTGCGCTGCGTAAAAATCCTTCTTTGTCCGCATCCAAAATAGCCACCAGCGAGACTTCCGGAAGATCCAGTCCTTCACGAAGCAAATTAACACCAATGATACAGTCGTGTTTTTGCAGTCTGAGATCGCGCAAAATTTCCACGCGCTCAAAGGCATCAAATTCTGAATGAAGATAATGCGCCTTGATTCCCGCGTCTTTCAGATGACGCGCCAAATCCTCGGCCATTTTTTTCGTGACGGTGGTGACCAGTGTCCGCTCTTTTATTTTGGCGCGCGCCCTAATCTCGCCGATTAAATGATCAATCTGGAATTCGGTTTTACAAACTTCCACTTCCGGATCAATCAGGCCGGTCGGACGAATAATCTGCTCTACAATTTGATTCGCGCGCTCCATTTCATAAGGCCCGGGAGTCGCAGAAACGTAGAGCGCTTGTCCAACCTTAGATTCAAATTCTTGAAATTTCAGCGGACGATTATCAAGCGCCGAAGGGAGCCGGAATCCGTATTCGACCAGATTTTTTTTGCGGGCCTGATCGCCGTTGAACATGCCGCGGATTTGCGGAAGGCTCTGATGCGATTCATCGATCATGACCATAAAATCCTTGGGGAAATAATCGATAAGCGTAT
This sequence comes from uncultured bacterium, assembly GCA_964460795.1. Taxonomy (GTDB): domain Bacteria; phylum Omnitrophota; class Omnitrophia; order Omnitrophales; family Aquincolibacteriaceae; genus CAZOOM01. Next base: position 8,246 of record CAYWRU010000069.1, read on the forward strand.
ACGGCGTAGATCCGGCGGCACGGCCGGACAGATGACGCGAATAATTTTCAACGCCTGGACAGTAGCCAAGCTCGCGGATCATTTCCAAATCATAACGGGTTCGAGATTCCAAACGCTTGGCCTCAAAATCTTTTCCGGCGGCGATGAGTTCGCGCACGCGTCCGGCAAGTTCATCACGAATGGCTTGAAGCGCCGGTTCCAATCGCTCCGGAGGCGTCACAAAATGTTTGGCCGGATAAATGGCGAGCCGGTCGAGTTCTGAAACTGGACGAAGCGTATCTTTTTCCAAAACTTCGATTTTACAAATCTGATCGCCGTCCACTTCAATCCGATACGGGGTTTCTCCGTAGGAAGGAAAGACATCGATCCTTCCTCCGCGAACCCGGAATTTCCCGCGCAGCAATTCCGTCTCCACGCGTTCGTACTGAATCCGCACCAAGGATTCCAAAAAAGCGTCACGCTGGAAAGCGCCGCCTTTTTCAATTTGAACCAGCATGCCCTGCCAATCTTCAGGCGAACCTAAACCATAAATGCAGGAAACGCTGGAAACAATAATCGTATCGCGGCGGGAAAGCACCGAGCTGGTGGCTGACAGCCGCAACCGGTCCAGGTCATCATTAATAGAAGCGTCTTTTTCAATATAGGTATCAGAATGAGGGATATAAGCCTCAGGCTGATAATAATCATAATAGGAAACAAAATACTCAACGGCATTGTGAGGAAAAAATTCTTTAAGCTCGGAGTAGAGCTGAGCGGCAAGCGTTTTATTGTGGGACATCACAAGCACCGGACGGTCGAGCGCGGCAATCACATGCGCCATGGTGAAGGTTTTCCCGGATCCGGTCACGCCAAGCAGAACTTGCTCTTTCAATCCGGACTGAAATCCCGCAATCAATTTCTTGATCGCTTCCGGCTGATCGCCCTGCGGTTTAAATGGGGAAACAAGTTTGAAAAGGCTCATGGCTTATAAAGGGATAGGGGGTAGGGGATAAGGGGTAGGTCACAAGGGGGCATAAGAATTGAAATATCTATTTGATTTCGCTTTGTCACTGGCTCTCTTATCCCCTATCCCTTACCCCTTATCCCTTTTTTCATATGACAAGTAACGACAAATCAATCGACGGCGCCGAATGCGTCAAAGCCCCGATAGAAATCCGGTCCACGCCGGTCTTGGCATAGGCTGCCGCATTCTTTAAAGTAATTCCTCCCGAGGCCTCAAGCTGGACACGCGGATCCAGACTGCGCGCTAACCGAACGGCTCGTTTTAAATCCTGGGGCGGAATATTATCGAAAAGAATCACGCGAGGCTTGAATGATATAGCCTGTAAAAGCTCTCGGAAATCACGAACTTCAATGATAAATCGGCGAGGAATTTTTTTTAGATTTTTAAGATCTCCGAAAAGCTTGTGGTTTTCTTTGACAAAAACTTCGTCAAAAAGTCCGGCCCTATGATTCATACCGCCGCCGGCACGCACTGCAGCCTTTTCTAATTCACGCCAAAGCGGAGTGGTTTTTCGCGTATCTAAAATATCCACGCCGTAAGGAGCAGCGATCTGGACAAATGAGGCCGTTAAGGTGGCAATGCCGCAAAGCCGCGCCAGCAAATTCAGAGCGGTGCGTTCTGCGGCTAAAATCGCGCGCAAAGAACCTCGGACTTCTAAAAGCGTTTGCCCCGCTCGAAATGCCTTTCCATCTTTAATGTGAAATTTGATCCGGCATTGTACGTCTATACTTCGAAAGAGAACCTGCGCCGTTTCTTCACCGTAAAAAATTCCAGGGCTCTTGGCAAGAATTTTGGCATGCGCTTGGATCGTACGAGGAATTAAAAGATGGGAAGTCACGTCTCCGCGGCCCACATCTTCCTGAAGCGCCTGTTTTAAAAAAGACTGAGTTTGTCTTGAAATCATATTCAACGCTCGTTGTACACAGTACACAGTCTATAGTGCATACTACACCGTTTCATAAGTTTTCGACCCAGTTTTTTCCTATCATCCCCGCATGGTTTAGGCGGGGATCTATAGATTCCCGATCCGCCACAAAGCGGACGGATTCGTCCTCTGGCGAACAACAGTATTCGGGAATGACAAACCTGGCTAAAAACTTATGAAGCGCTGTAGTAGCTACCCCTTTTGCAGAATGGCTATGTATTCTGTGTACTCTGTATTATGACTATCTTTATTAAAGCTTCTCTGTTATTGATCCGTTTATTGTAGGGATGTCCTCTTCCAACCTCAAGGGATTCCTGCGAGGAAAGAGGAGAACCATCGGAAGTCTGAAAACTGACGTAGAGAGCAAAGATTCATCTTTCAGAAACTCTTCTCTCTCTACTCTCTACTTTCAAATAAAAAACTAACGAGGAGATCTCCCGTGATCAAAAAAATAAGTCTGTTTTTGATTTTTGCTTTGCTCATCACGGCCATGCCCATGGCTGCTTTTGCGGATGAAGGGGCCGGTCAATGCAAATCAGGCTGCTTCAAGGCATGCTGTTTTAAAGCGAGTTCATGGACCACGGAAGAAGGCTATGGAAATAAAATTTTACAGAAATTTTATTTCGGAGCCAAAAATACCCTGGCCGGCTGGACCCAGATCATTTCCCAGCCTGAGCAGGCCATCAAAGAAAAAACCTGCGTCATTTCAGGAATTGGCAAGGGTCTTGTGCATGCGGTGATTGATACCGTAGGCGGCGTTCTGCATATCGTGACGTTCCCGATTCCGCAGATCGATGTCCCACTTCCGCACGGCGGAGTTCAGCTGTAAGACATAAATTCGAAGCACGAATTTCGAAATTCGAAACAATCTCGAAATTCAAATTTCAAATGTTTCAAACATTTGGATTTAATATTTTGGATTTGTTTCGGATTTCGTGCTTCGGATTTCGAATTTGACTAAGCAGCTCTTGAAAACGCAAGTGCATTCGAGAATTTAGTTTCCCAGTTTGTCAAAATTCCTGCTTCATCCGTTACATAAAATCGATTTTGTCCATCCACCGCAAAATAAACCGGCCGCCAATCTGCTCCGCGCTGTAAAATCTCCGCATCCTTCAGCGCCTGCGACAATGTCCCAGCCCGAGCACCCGACTGACGAATGCGAAGCAGTCCAGGGACTGTCCCTTGCGTCAAGTATCCTTCGCTCGACAACTCAACCACCTCGCCCTGAAAATTTCTAAGTTTCTGTAACACCTGCGGCGCAACATCATGATGCGGAAATGCGGCTCTATCGTCCAATAATGAGTCGCCCCTTCGCCCTTGAGACCTTATAGCGTATAAGCTATAAGGCCCAGAACCCGTCACCACAAGACGGCCCTTGGATTTGGCGGCTTGTTCATCGAATAACTTTCCGAGCGGATCTGTTCGATCGGTGTTCGTCATGACTATTTTGAAACCCTTCGGACCTTTTCGCGCCAAATAAAAAAGCTCCTTGATCTGCGCATCCGAAAAATTCTTCCGCACATCCTCGAAATCTACCACCACCCGCTGATGCTGTACCGCGTTCTGCGTACTGCGTACTGCGCGAACCGGATTCAGAGCCGGCAATCGGTTAAAAGGCGCAGAGGATTCATTTAAATTCAGGTTAGCCTCGCTCGAAGCTAAAGCCCGCTGATTCTTCCGCGCCTCGGAGCGGCCATCGCTCACCAAAGCGATGCCGCGTTTATCCGCCTTCTTTATGGCGGAACTGTGCCCAATGCTACCCGCGTTGGGTGCGGAGCGCCTGCCCATCTTTTCTTTGATCTGTCTTATTTCCGAACGCCGATGCCCGCTTGTCCGCCGTAGCATTAGCGAAGGAGGCTCCCCTAATTCGGCGCCTGGCACTTTTTGCAGCTCAAGCAAAAGGATGTGTTCTGAATCAATCCGCCTGGCATATTCACGAAAACCAACCTCCTGAAGAAAGTCCTGCCCTTGTCTTCCATAGGCATGATGGATGATACTCCAGCCATTTTTTTGTAAGATTTGACTTAATTGATTTACCGCACCCTGCTCTATATTCATTCGAACCAAAAATCTGACGCCAGGCACTGCCGTTTTTGCAATTTCCATAAAAATTCTTTTAAATTCCTCACTCGGCAGCTCACGAAATCTTTCTATCGCCAGATTATGCGGCGTCGGATTAAGCGGACCTTCATACTTTTTGCCAAAACGGGGAGCATCGAATACATAAAAATCTGCATGCGGAATGTCCCGCAAATGCAGCTTCAAAAGGCTTGAATGTTCTGAGTGCTTAATTTTAGCTTCTCCGGCCATCGCTTGCGCCTCAACATTCATAAGTTCAATGAGAGAATTGCCCACCAGGTGCACTTCTTTAGCTCCGAGATTCCAAAGCTCTTCTGTCAAAAACCCAGGTCCGGGATGGATCACCGCAACGCTCCTCCCCTGAATAGGAGTAGGCTCCTGTTGCTTTAGGTCACGCAATGCCTGTACCGTAGCGGCCGCATGATTGCTGTCGGGGAAAATGGTTGGGAAACGAATTCCTTCTTCTCTTGTGGTAAATACATTTCCTGCGATTGGATTCGCAAAACCAGTCCAAGTGGCGATCATTATTGCCCCCGGATGGACCTTGTGGTGCTTCATCACAAAATTCGCCAATGGTTCGAGTATGTTTTCATCTCTAGTCTGAGAGCCAAAAAGACCTTTGTGCCCAGCATAGAGAAGCGGATAATAAACCACTCGTTCTTGTCCCCATAATTTTACAAAATGAGGCCACACGACCGCTGCAGGTAAATTTTCGTAGGTCAAAAGATACGCCTGTTCATGGTCTTTGAATTTTTTTCCCACTTCCTGATAAGCAAATTCGCTCATCACCTCATTTGGAGTCATGATCTCTTCAAGACTTCGATATACCTCGTTTTTTAATGCCTGCCCTTTCAAACCCAAAACTTCATGCTGAGCCAGTCCGATTCTCCCCCATTCCCCTTCCAAGGATTCGATCGTAGCTTGTCCTGGATCAATCCCAAAAGCTCTTAAAAAATGCCAAATTGGCATTGCTTGTTTAATATCAAGCTTAGCGTCAAGCCTTAATTCCGAGCGAACACGATCTAAATCTTGTGTAGCCTTCGTCTTTTCCCGCATCTCGCTACGCCGGGTTTCTGAGCGCTTCCCGTTCCCTGAACCAATGCCTGGCACCGTTTCTTTAGCGCTCAACACTTTTTGCTGCTTTTTTCGATCGTAAATTTTTTTGGAAATCCGTCTCCAGATCGCAATGGGGCTGAAGCCTAAAAGCAGCCGTGTGACAAGCGCAATGATTCCGCCATGCAAAAGGGCAGGTTCAAGAATGTCCGGACCGCGCTTCATCAACAGCTCAAAGGCGGTACTAAAAACCAGAATGAGCTCCATATCTAAAAAAACAAGAAGCCCGCCGTATACATTCCAAGCATGGGCTGAATGATAAAAACGGAACAAGAAAGTCTTCCTCTCCAGCAGATCTTTTAATTTAAAAAGGATCGGAAGGTCATAATAAAAACTTGTCGTGGAAACGGTCGCAAAACCGCGGACCTGGTCATAAGGATTTTCCACGGCGTGCCATCCAAACTTTTCAGCCGGAATATAGGCGCCCTCATTTTCCAGATCAGGCCCGCAAGTGTACGTGATGAATAATTTTTTAGGCGCGGTTTCTTCGGTCCATTCGCTGACTTCCCACTCCTTGACTTCCCGGTCCCTGGCCATCCAAGAGTTCCAAGTCCCGTGCCCAGCCACTGCCAAATATTGAATTTCAGGATTTTGCAGCGCCTTCTGTAAATCCTCTGAAGTTGTATTTTTAATAACTCGCAAAGAAAAACCCTTTAATTTCCAATACCACTTCACGATAAATAACCACCGGGCTAATGCTCTTGTCACCTCTTCAGTCGAAACTAAAAGCACCATTTCCTTGGACGTTGATTTTGCTTCAAACGGATGCCGTATTTCTGAGCGCGGGAACCAGAGAGTAAAGGAAGTGCCCTTGCCTACTTCACTTTCCACTTGAATTTGAGCGCCCGCTTGTTCAACTTTTCTTTTGACCACAGGTAATCCTATGCCCGTTCCTTGGATTCCTGCAGCTTTCTGAGTAAAAGAACGTTCCCAAATTCTATTCAGATTTTCCGGCGCAATACCATGCCCGCTGTCTGTTACACGTAGAAAATCTCCTCGCTCACCCTGACCGGTTTCGATGACAAGTGTTTTGACTTTGCTTTCCGCCATGGCATGGAGTGCATTGATAAATAAATTCGAGAGAATACTGGCCAGATCATACCGATGAATAAGTTTCAATAAAGGAGATCGCGTTTGCCGGGCCTCGCCAATCACCTGCAGCGCGCGCAAATCCATCTGATCTTCCTCGGCCGCACGTTCAATCGCACCCAGCAGGTCTGTATGAATACGAGAACCAAGATCAGGTTCCCTATTTTCCCATGCCACAAGAACTCCTTTCATCATCTCATCCATGCGCTCCGGCATTTGGCCTCGAACTTCAGAACGAAATGCAGGTTCACCGCCCTCATCGTCATCTGTAAATAAAGGTTTTGAAGAGAACTCCGGATCTAATGTGACGCGGGAACTTTTTAAAATCACCTGAGTCTCCGGAAGCAGTGTGCCTCTAAATTGCGGCGTTTTGATTTCAGAGGGCTGGACACTGACCGTGCTGCCGTCACGAAGCGTCTTAAATACTTCGAGTTTTAAATAATCATTCGGCCCATAAATCGGATCGATGGAGGCCAGGGGAAAGAAAATGGCTTGGATTTTATGGATTCCGTATCCCGCCAATACCGGCTGGGCTTCAAAGCGGATGCCCGACGCAGGATCCAGTTTATTTTGAGCCGGATCGCTGGGATGAATTGAGAGAAGCCGCTGAGTCTCCTCACCCTGTCTTTGCAGTTCATACACTCCCAAAGGAGCATACGAGCCCTTCCGAAAGACAAAAATGGGAAAAGGATTCCAAGTTAAATCCGGCTCTTGATATTTCAAATGAAACTCATGCGCATGGGCTTCAGGATGCATTGCGATGGCCTGTTTCAAGGCAAGAAAATCGGCCACATAACGCGCCGCTACTGGAATAAATTCGGGATATTCCGAAAGACGCGATGGACTTTCCGCATCCTCCCGCACCTCGGCCCGTGCCTCACTCCCAGGCACAGGAGCGCTCGATTTAACTGGAACTGATCGCTCCTCACTGCGATGTGAAACCGTACCTGGAATTGTCTCGAATTTGGAATAAGCCTTTGGCGCTTCTTTTAATTCCGCATTCCGCATTCCGAATTCCGAATTGGAATGTCTTGTTTCCGAGCGCTGCCCGCTTGTCCGCCGCAGCTTTAGCGAAGGAGGATTCCCCGCGCTCCGCACTTCAGACCTCCGGGCAGAATAAATCTCGAGAATTTCTTCTTCTGAAAAAAGCGGCTGAATATAAGGATTTTCAGCGCTGTGCGATCCCGCAACAATCGGGAATCCGTTCTTTTGAAAAGCCTCGAGATCAAATGCGTAAATCTGATAAAACTGCTCCGGATTCGGAATTTTTCGCTTAGTTCGGATCTGCTGGGCAAGGAATGAAGGAAATTCCTGTTTGAGTTTTAAATAAGCCTCCGGACTATCGATATAAAGAAGATTTTTTCCCTGACTGATCCAAGTGAACGCCTTGGGGCCCCAATGGGCGCGGCGGATGCGGAAAAATCGAGCGGATTTGGAAGCTTGTCCTTTTCGCGCTAGATTTTTTTGATACACCAGAATCGCCCATGCAATTTTATAAGCGTGATGGATGACCTCATTCCCCCAGGTCACATCAGAAGGGCTCAACGGTCTTTTCATCCGCTGGGAGGCTTCCTGTTTTTTGACAACAGTTCCGTAAACTTTGCGGGAAATATTTCGAAGATAAAAAACGTCCCGGATCCCCGCATCGGTGGTCAGCGCTAAAAGAGACGCCAAACCGCCGATCCCGAACGGAACCAGCGTGATGGCCATAATTTTCCAGGAGATGGGGCTGCGGCCGTCCGTGCGGTGAGCAGGCGATAAATATTTATATCCGAAAAGAATTCCAAACCTCAGAAGTGAAAACGGACCCACGATCGAAAGAACGCCGACCCATAGTCCTGTTTTTACATGGGCGGTTGCCAAAATCAGCGCCCCGATTCCAAGCCCCGCAAAACGGGAAGTCCAGGCGGCCGCCTCAATCACCAAAAACCTCTTCACCAGTTTTCCTAAAAGATTGCGCTGCGAGTCCGGAATTCCTTTCAAACCCAGGATCATGCCCCGGAAAAAGGCTAATTTCTTTTCCCTCTCTTGAAATTTCAACCCTTCAGCCGAACCGGAGTACACTTCGTTTCTCAATTCCGATCTCTCCGGCAGAGACGGCATTCCCCTCACTTCAGAGCGGGATGAGGAGGAAAAGGCGATTTTCCATCCTAGCGGTCCTTGACCTATGCCTTGACCGGCTGATTCTGCAAAATTTCCTCGATCATCCTTTTC
>CAYWRU010000070.1:0-16496 GCA_964460795.1 uncultured bacterium
ATCCACAGGGAGCTCGGTACCTTATTATGGAATGAATGCGGCATGGCAAGAAGTGACGCGAGTCTTAAAAAAGCCCTGGCAAAAATCCCTGATTTGAGAAATGAATTCTGGTCGAATGTCAAAGTCTTGGGAGAAAATGAATCGCTTAATCAATCTTTGGAAAAAGCTGGGCGCTTGGCTGATTTTTTGGAATTTGCCGAACTGCTTTGCACCGATGCCTTGGAGAGAAAAGAATCCTGTGGCGGGCATTTCCGTGTGGAATATCAAGCTCCGGATGGAGAAGCGGCTCGTAATGATGATGAGTTTTGTTATGTGGCGGCCTGGGAATATAAGGGTATAGATCAAAAGCCGGAAGTGCATAAAGAGCCGCTCACCTTTGAAAATATCCCGCTGGCTCAGAGGAGTTACAAGTAATGAATCTTAAATTGATCGTGTGGCGGCAGAAAAACGCCACGGCTAAGGGAAAATTTGAAACGCATGAGGTGACGGACATTCATGATCACATGTCGTTTCTTGAAATGCTAGATACTGTGAATGAGCGATTGATTGCTCAAGATAAAGAGCCGATTGCTTTTGATCATGACTGCCGGGAAGGGATCTGCGGGGCCTGTTCCCTCATAATCAATGGCCGCCCTCATGGTCCTGAAAAAGCAACAACGACCTGTCAGCTTCACATGAGAAAATTTAAAGACGGCGATGTGATTGTCATCGAGCCCTGGCGCGCCCGTGCCTTTCCGGTTCTTCGCGATCTGGTGGTGGACCGGAGTTCTTTTGATCGTGTAATCCAGTCCGGCGGGTATGTTTCGGTTTCCACAGGCTCAGCACCGGAAGCCAATATCATTCCTGTTCCCAAACAAAATGCTGAAAAAGCCATGGATGCAGCGCAGTGCATCGGATGCGGCGCTTGCGTAGCAGCTTGCCCGAATGCCTCAGCCATGCTCTTTGTGGCTGCAAAAGTTTCTCAGCTGGCTTTATTGCCCCAAGGGCAAGTTGAGAGGGAAAAGCGGGTTCGGGATATGGTCCAGGCTATGGACCAAGAAGGATTTGGGGATTGCTCTAACCATTTTGAATGCGAAGCCGCATGCCCTAAAAATATCTCGGTTGAATTCATTGCTAAAATGAACCGGGAATATCTCAATTCTGCTTTAAAAAATAAATAGCCTCCCGTTTAGTTTTGGCATCATGCTTGCTGATCATGAGACATGTGTTTCCCCCGTAACAAAACAAGGTATAGTCCTCTCTGTTTCGTAAGAATCAGAGGTAGGGACAAATTTGTCTTTTGTAAGACAAATATGTGAACCATGGAGGTTATCATGAAGAAACGGAACCTAATCATGGCCTTTTCCGCCTTGATTATCAGTTTGGTTTTCAGCCAGACTGCTTTTGCAGCGGATGTTGCCGTAGATTCCGGCGTCACATCCTGGATGCTGACATCAACAGCCCTTGTGCTTCTGATGGTCCCGGGTCTGGCCATGTTCTATGGCGGACTTGTGAGAACCAAAAATGTTTTAGGAACCATGATGCATAGTTTTGTTGCCATGGCTCTTATTGGAGTGCTCTGGGTGGTCTGCGGTTATGCTATGAGCTTTGGAAAAAATGCCTTAGGCGGATGGATTGGCTGGGATCCAAAACTTCTTTTTTTGACGGGTATCGACGATACGATTAGCGCGAATCAGATTCCCGAGTATGTTTTTGCAATGTTTCAAGGGAAGTTTGCGATTATCACGCCTGCTTTGATTGCAGGAGCTTTTGCCGAACGCGTCAGCTTTAAGGGTTATTGCGTTTACATCACCCTTTGGAGTTTGCTCGTCTACAATCCACTCTGTCATTGGGTATGGGCATCGGATGGATTTCTTTTTAACCTAGGAGCCATGGGTGCAATTGATTTTGCAGGCGGCACTGTGGTTCATATTTCCGCCGGAATCAGCGCTCTTGTCGCTGCTCTTTTTTTGGGTGCCCGCCGCGGTTATCCCAAAACGGCTATGCAGCCCAATAATTTGGTCATGACCCTCACCGGAGCAGGACTGCTTTGGGTGGGCTGGTTTGGTTTTAATGCGGGAAGTTCCGTGGCTTCTGGGCTAAGTACAGCCCGGGCCTTAACAGTAACTCAATCTGCGGCGGCCTCTGGAGCTCTGATGTGGATTATTTTAGAAGCTCTCAAGCACAAGAAAGCAACGAGCTTGGGAATTGCCTCCGGCATCCTGGCAGGTCTTGTGGCCATCACTCCTGCCGCAGGTGTGGTTCAGGTCCCGGGAGCATTAGCTCTGGGAGCACTGGCCTCTATTATCTGCTTCTTCGGACTTTCGCTCAAAACAAAACTGGGTTATGACGACAGCCTGGACGTTTTCGGAATTCACGGCGTGGCTGGCATTTTTGGCGCCATCGGACTTAGTTTTTTCATTCGTCCGAGCTGGCTCGCCGAGGCCGCGCAAAAAGTTGGAGGATCCTGGAGCTGGATCGAGCAATTGAGAATTCAAGCAACTGCGGTCGGAATTACGATTGGTTATACCGCAATCGTGAGTTTCATTCTCGTCATCTTGGTGGAAAAATTAGTTGGATTTCGAGCTAAAGAAAAAGAAGAGATGGCAGGACTTGATACGAGCATGCATAGTGAACACGGCTACGGCCTGATCAATCTGAATTGAGGTGGATTTATGAAACTTGTGACAGCGATTATTCAGCCTGATAAATTGGATGAAGTGCGCGAGTCTCTCATTGCTGCCAAAATTACCCGGATCACGGTCAGCCGTGTTACCGGACACGGTCGGCAAGGGGATGAGGAACTTTATCGCGGACAAATTGTGGCGCCGAATCTTATTCCGAAGGTCCGGCTCGACATTGCCTGCAATGATGAGTTTGTTCAAATCACCATTGATGCAATCCTTAAAACGGCCAAGCACGGAGATGAGGGAAAGATCGGCGATGGCAAGATCTTTGTCGTTCCTCTGGAACAGTGTATCCGGATTCGAACCGGGGAAAAAGGATCGATCGCTATCTAACGTGAAACGTGAAGAGTGAAGCGTGAAGAGCAAAACAACAGGCTCGTTACGCTTCACTTTTCACGGCTTCACGCTTCACAAATAATCCTTTAATACTGCTATTTGATTCTTTGCCTCCATCTCTGCTAGATTCCTACCTGAAACGGAGACTTCCTTATGTATGACATTTTAATTGTCGGCGGGGGTTACCTAGGAAGCCGGATTGCGCAGCATTTTTGCGAGGCCAAGCAGCGCGTCACGGTCATCAAACGAACCGATTCCCGCAAGGCATTTTTTGATCAGATCGGTGCCAAGCTCATTTCCTCGGATCTCAGGTCTCCCGAATCTATCCCCAAAATCCCCAAGGCTCATTTTATTTTGATCGCACTCGCTCCGGATGAGAGAACAGACCGGGATTATGAAGAGACCTATGTTGCGGCTGTCCAAAACTTTTTGAATGCATACGCGGTCAATCCAAGACCTCTTTTCCTGCTTTACATTTCCAGTACCGGAGTTTATGGCTCCAAACAAACGGGGAATCTGGACGAGGATGTACTTCCTCAACCTGAATCAGTGCGCGGCAAAATTCTTTTGGCTGCGGAAAAACAAATCCTAATCTCTGCTTATCCCTCGGCAATCTTTCGTCTTTCCGGGATCTATGGCCCCGGCCGGAACCGTATCGAGCAAGTCCGGACTCAAGCTTGGGGCCCCGCGCATCCGGATAAACTCATGCACATGATTCATGTAGACGATGTTGTGAAGGCCGTGGCGCTTCTTTATAAACGGGCCCAACCGGGGAAAATATATCTTGGGGTGGATGAGGAGCCGGTGTTGGAATCCGAATTTTATCCGTGGCTTGCTAAACGTCTTAACGTCCCGTTTCCCGCGGATTTCATAGTGCGTGAAAAGGTCCTGGAAAGGCAGTATACTAACCTCGGCCTTAAGACCTTGGGATTTCAATTCACTTACCCGAATTTCAAAGCAGGTTACAACGAAATCATAGAAAGCATGAGTAAATCAGTATGACTCCAGATGCCAAAAAAAAGCATGAGCAGCGTCTTGTATGGATTGATATGGAAATGAGCGGGCTTGACCCCAAAAAAGAGCGCGTGCTTGAGATCGCGACCATTATTACGGACAAAAAACTGAATGTCCTGGAGGAGGGGCCGGATCTTGTGATTCATCAGCCGGACAATGTACTGGACGGCATGGATGAGTGGAACAAGAAGCATCATTCGCGTTCCGGGCTGATTCAGGCGGTCAAAGAATCGAAGATTACTCTTAAAAAAGCAGAAAAAATGACGCTGGAATTTATCAAAAAATACTGTCCTGAACCCAAGATTGCACTTCTTTCAGGCAATTCGATCCACCACGACCGCCGTTTCATTGAGCGCTACATGCCGAAAATTCACGACTATCTTCACTACCGCCACATTGATGTGAGCACCATTAAATCCGTCATTATGTTCTGGTATCCGGGAAGCAAGAAGACTTATGAAAAGAAAAGCACGCACCGAGCGCTGGACGACATCCGCGAATCCATTATCGAGCTCCGCCACTACCGCAAAAAATACTTCAAAGCTTTCGTCAAGCAGCCCCAGCCCGCTTCTCACAGCTCCACCTTTCATTCCCACAGCCATGAAAATTAATCGTACACACCTATGAATAAACTGATGGGGGCATACAAATGAATACTTATGAATTAATGATGCTAATTGCAATAGTGGCGGGCCCTATTTTGGCTGTTCAAATACAAAAAATGATTGATAAGGCAAATGAAGATAAAAACAGAAAAATGTGGTTATTTTCAAATTTGATGGCGACGCGAGCGATGCCAGTATCGCCGTTGCACGTAGAGGCCTTGAATAGAATCGACATAGAATTTTATAAAAATAAAAAGGTCACGGATGCTTGGAAGCTATTGTTGGATAATTTCGGGAACTATCCATTGGATCCAAAAGCCTCTGATTTTCAAGTTAAGCTTAATTCCTGCTCGGAAAAATCCAATGAGCTTCTTATTGATCTTCTGTATCAAATGGGTAAATCATTAGGGTATGATTTCGACAAAGTTCACCTAAAGAGAGGGGTTTATTTTCCTAAGGGTCATACGGATCTTGAGTCAGAGCAACAAATTATTCGCAGAGCTTTATTAGAGATTCTTGTCGGCAAAAAATCCCTTCCAATCGAATTTACTAATTTGCCAGATCAAGATGGGCCAAAAACTCCAGAGTAAGCATCCCATCCTCTAGTTATCAGCATACCTATGAACAAAAATCTTAAAGTTTCCATCAAAACGTTCGGGTGTCAGATGAATGTTTATGACTCTGAGGTGGCGTCGGGGATTTTGGAGCATCAGGGCTACCAAATTATCCAAGAGGCGGAGTCTGAGGAAAATGGAAACACCGCGAATGGAAAAGGGAAGGAATGGTACGAAGCCCCGGCTGATGTCGTGATTATGAATACCTGTTCAGTCAGGGAACACGCCGAAGACCGGGTCTATAGCCGTCTGGGGATGCTCCGAGTCGCCAAAGAAACAAAACCGGACATGATTGTGGGACTCATGGGATGCATGGTGGAGGAGCACCGGGAAAAACTTTTTCGGAGATTTCCACAGCTTGATTTCATGGCCGGAACGCGCAATGTCAAAGACATCCCGGATCTAATCCGACAAGTGAGGGAACGCCGCAAACAAGTTTCCGCCATCCGCGAAGAGGGGATCGCCATTGAGTATACGGACCTGATCCAGCGCAGCGCTCCTTACCAGGCCTGGTTGCCGATTATGACGGGCTGCAATAAAGTCTGTACGTTTTGCATTGTCCCAAAAACACGCGGCGCTGAGATCTCCATGAAGGCGCGCGATGTTTACCGGGAAGTCTCGCGCATCGTGGAATCCGGCGTTCCCTGGGTCACGCTGCTCGGACAAAATGTAAATAGCTATCACGGTGAAGAAGAAGGCAGCGCGGCAGTGACTTTCCCGGATCTTTTGGATCGTCTAGCCGGAATTCCAGGCTTAAAGCGGATCGCGTTTACAACTTCGCATCCGCATGACGCCGTAGAGGAGCTTTTTCAGGTTATGGCCAAGCATCCGAATATCTCACGCCGCTTTCATCTTCCGCTCCAGTCCGGATCCGACCGCATGTTAAAACGCATGAAGCGACTGCATACCTTTGCGGAATATAAAGAGAAAATTGATCGGCTCCGCGCCCTTGTGCCCGATGTTTCTGTGACCACGGATATCATTGTTGGATTCTCCGGTGAAACCGAGGCCGATCATCAAGAAACCTTGAAGGCTCTCCGTGAACTTCAATTTGACGGTGCCTATATTTTTAAGTACTCGGTTCGACCCGGTACGCCCGCCGCCAAACTTGAAGATGATGTCTTGCCTGAAGAAAAAGACCGGCGTCATCAGGAACTTCTTGCGCTCCAAAATGGAATTACGACAAAGACCAATGAAGCGGATCTTGGAAAGACATTTTCTGTTCTCTTGGAATCCGAATCGCCCCGCCGTGAAGGATTTCTTTTGGGCCGCACGCATCAGGATAAAAAAGTGGCGGTCCAGGCCTCGTCAGAATATTTGGGGAAATTTGTCGATGTCAAATTGGAATCACTGGAGCGCGAAACTTTTATTGGTTCTTTAAAGGGACAGGTCTGAGAAGGTAAAGCAGACCTGTCCCTGACCTATTCATTATTTATGCGCTACGTGACCCGCCAAGAAATGCAGGCTATCGACCACGCTGCCATCCGCGATTATGACATCCCCGCCTTGAGTTTGATGGAAAATGCTGGCCGGGCTACTGCAGATTTTTTTGTCTCTCAAATTCAGAAACCGTCCGGGCGAATTCTGTGTTTATGCGGGAAGGGGAATAACGGCGGCGATGCCTTGGTGGCGGCGCGTTATCTGGCCGCGAAGGGATTTAAAGTCCAGGTTCTTTTGCTGTCGGATTTAAGTCAAATGACGGACGAGGCACGCATTCAATTTAACAAAGTTCAAAATATCCCCAATGTCTCCACCTGCGGAATTCTTTTGGAGGCACTTCTCAAAGTAAGCGAATATGTGATCGATGGACTTTTCGGAATCGGTCTAACTCGACCGCTTGAAGGAAAGCCTCTTGAATGGATCCGGGCTGTCAATCATTCAAAACTTCCGGTGCTTGCGCTTGATCTTCCATCCGGGATGGACGCGGATACGGGCGAAGAACTTCCCGAATGCATCCAGGCTGCGTGGACCGTTACTTTCGGACTTCCCAAAAAAGCATTTCAAAATCCCAAAGCACTTCCCAAAATTGGCAAATTGCTGATTGCAAATATTGGATTTCCTAAAAAGTTACTTGAATAACGTGAAGCGTGAAAAGTGAAGAGTGAAGAAGGTAAAGATTTTTGCGCTTCACCTTTTCCGCCAAACTGAAGGCGGACACGTCTTCACCCTTCACAAGGGCACCGTCTTGACACTCTAAATGCTTTTTGGTACAACCACTTACAGCAAACACACGGGACGGTTTCATAGAATCCTCCATGAACCGTCCCTGATTATTTATAAGGTTCATCATGACCACTCAAAGACTTCCGGTTTGGCTCAGGCGCTCACTCTCGGTGCCCACAGCAAATCCGACCCACCAGACCATTGGAAGGTATCGTCTGAACACGGTCTGTGAGTCTGCGCTTTGTCCCAATCGAAATGAATGTTACGGCTCCGGAACCGCGACTTTCATGATTTTGGGGGATATTTGTACTCGCCGGTGCAGTTTTTGCGCCATTGATGCCGGAAAACCCATTCCAGTGGAAGCGGATGAACCGGATCGTGTGGCCGAGGCAGTCCGCGATATGCGTCTCTCCTATGTTGTTGTTACTTCGGTCGCTCGCGATGATCTCAAAGATGAGGGCGCGGGTCATTTTGCAAGTGTGGTTCGACGCGTTAAAGAGGTGAATCCCGGTGTACAGGTCGAAGTCCTGACTCCGGATTTTCATGCACGGCCTGAACTGATTGCCGTCGTGATTGAAAGCGGTCCCGTGGTTTTTAATCACAATATTGAAACCGTGGAAAGTTTACAGAAATCGGTACGGCCTCAGGCCTCGTATCATCGCTCACTCAAAGTCATTGAAACTATCAAACAGATTGATCCGAACATGACCACCAAAAGCGGAATGATGCTCGGAATGGGCGAACGCGTTCAAGAAATTCGCCAAACCGGACGAGATTTACTATCCGCGGGCTGCGACATTCTGACCTTGGGACAATATTTGCCTCCTGGAAAGGAATTTCCATCTGTCGTAGAATACGTTTCCCCAGAAACTTTTGGCGAGTGGGCAAATGAATTTAAGGCCCTGGGATTTCGCGAGGTTTTTGCCGGGCCCTATGTCCGAAGTTCTTATCATGCTGACGAAGCCTTTAGCGGTGCGATCCACCGGGGCCAGTCCAACATACCAATAAGGAATGATGCGCTATGATGAAAGAAGTTTTTCTCGAAGGACTCCCCAAAACAGTGGATGAGGCGACTGTTCAGACCTGGTACGTGGAAGAAGGCGATAAAGTGGTAGAGGGGCAAGAGCTGGTCGAGTTAGTGGCGGGCGAAGAAAGTTATACGATTCAGGCTCCTACCGCAGGAGTCCTCGCAGAGGTCTATTTTGATGAAGGGGACGGCGCGCATCGAGGCGAAGCGCTCTGCGTCATCGATGATGAAGAAGACCTCAAAGAGGATTTAAAGGAAGCTGACGAAGACGAGGATGAAGAGGATGATGAAGACGATGAAAGTGACGATGAAGAAACCGATGATGAAGATGAAGACGAAGATGAGGAGGATGACGATCAAGATTCTGATTCAGAAGATGAATAGACTCTGATGTCAAAAATTATGGGTGAACCGCTCAAGCTGCGAAGTCCTGCGGATTTTATCGGTAAGCAAGGACCGGACGTGATCAGTTTTGGCTCCGGTCAGCCCGATCTTCCTCCGCCCAAAGAAGCGTTTGAAGGAATCAACCTCAATCGTGATTTGCGGTACGGACTCATCCAAGGTGAAGTGGCGCTCCGCGAAGCCCTGACTCATGAATATCCCGGTTCCACTGCGGATAATTTTGTAATCACCAATGGTGCTTCTGAGGCGCTGGACCTTATTTTTCGAAGCTGGGGCAAAGGAGGAAAAGTTCTTTTGCCGCGCCCTTACTATTATTCTTATCCTCCCATTATTGAAATGGCGGGAATGGTACCTGTTTACACGGATCTCGTCCAGGGACGAATTGATATCGATGATTTCAAGAAGAAGGTCAAAGGCTGCAAAGCGGTCCTGATTAATTCACCCTCCAATCCCACCGGGCGCGTGGAAAGCATTGAAACGCTGAAAGAAATCGAGCGCATCACGCAGCAACTCGGAATTTATGTGGTCTCGGATGAAGTGTACAAGGATCTGATTTATGAGCGTGAAAATTATCATATTCAGGGAAACCATGTCATTACCGTGAATTCTTTTTCCAAAACTTACTGCATGTGCGGAGTCCGGGTTGGTTATCTCTGGAGTGCAGATAAAAAAGTAGTCGAAGACGTTTGCGAGGAAAAAACGCACACCTCCATGAATACCAATTTGGTGGGGCAGGACATGGCGCTTTGTGCGACGAAAGCTCCGAAGGAATATATCCAAAAACAACAGCAAGTCTGGAAAGACCGCCGCGATTTTATTTATAAAGGACTCCAGGATTTGGGATTTGATCTTTGGAAGCCCGAAGGCGCTTTTTATGTTCTGCCTAAATGTAAAAATGCGCGTCAATTTCTCACGCTCCTTTATCAGGAATATAAAGTCATCACGTACCTGGGTGAATGGTTTGGGGCTCCGGACCGGATTCGTTTAAGCTACGCGCTTGATGTTAAACAAATGGAAGAAGGGCTTAGGCGCATCAAAGACGCGATGAAAAAAATCGACGTTCTTTGAGAGGCCCATAAAAGCTTTCTTATGATCATTCTAAATAAGTCATTGAACTTCGAAGAGCTGAATCAAATAGCCGAAGCAGGATTTGGAGATATGGTAAAGGGTGTGGTGGATGTTGAAAAAGAACTCGTAGCGCTTGATGCCGAGCTCCATGCGGATCTGGAAGCTCTTCTTTTGCAGAATGGATCGCTCCAACCAAATCTTTGGGGAATCAATTTATATCCGAAAGCCGATGAAAATGATTTCCTTGAGTTTGATTCCATGATCAATGTGCGCCCTTCCCAAGGCAACCGGAGCCGGGGTGTTGAGCAAGAGTCTATTCGCCACAAAATCCAAGCCATTGTTGCCAAATGGATTCAAAAATGACTGCTCGTCACCCTTCTTTAGCGGAGGGACGTTGGAAAACGATGAGTTTTCTTGAACAAATGTCCAACGTTGGAAGTGAAGTGGATCGCGCTTTTCATTGGCAGGAGAAACAAAATCCATCCTTCGCCCTGAAAGCTTACGAGCGAGCACTCGAATTGCTTGACTTGACCCTGCAAAGCGGGGGAAGTTTTGCCCGCCTCAAAGAAGTGGCCCGTGTGCGTGAAGGACTTGTCGATTATTTTTCCGGATCGCAGGAATATGCAGGCAATGCTATAAGCTGGAAAAAATATTTTCTGCAATTTAATTTAGCGGCTCGCCGTCACCTTTGATTGGAGACGCAGAGTTCTTATGACCTCCTCCTTCAAACACAACCGGCCCTCGGATCGCCCCATCGGAGTATTTGATTCTGGGCTCGGAGGACTGTCGGTGGTCCGGGAGATCCGCCGCAGTTTTCCTACGGAGGCCATCCACTATTTTGGAGATATTGCGCGCCTTCCGTATGGAATCAAATCCAAAGAGCAAATTATTCAGTTTTCGATTGAGAATGCGAACTTCTTGCAAAAAACAGGGATCAAACTTCTCATTATTGCCTGTAATTCGTCTTCCAGTGCCGCCTACGAAATTCTGCGGAAAAAATTAAAAATCCCGGTGTTAGATGTGATTGGCCCGGCGGTACGAGAGGCTGCGGAAGCGACACAGAGCCGGCGCCTGGGAGTGATTGCCACACAAGCGACGATTGATTCCAAGGCCTATGAAAAAGGATTGGCGAAGCGTCTTACGGACGCAGAAGTCTTTTCCCGCTCTTGCCCGATGTTTGTTCCCATGGTGGAAGAGGGATGGTTTGACGGCCCCATTGCAGATTCGATTATTCAGCATTATTTAACTCCGATCCAAAAAAAGAAGGTGGATGTTTTGATCCTTGGCTGTACGCATTATCCGCTCCTTGAAAAGCCCATTCGAAAGTTCATGGGACCCGAGGTGCGATTGGTGAATTCCGGTCACGCCACCGCCGAGCAATTGGCGCGTATTTTAGATCAAAAAAAATTGCGAGCCACGCGGAAGGAAAAAGGGAAATTGTCTGTTTTTGTGAGTGATAAACCGCGTAATTTCATCCACATTGCCGAACAATTCTTGGGCGAATCTTTGGAGGATGTCAAAGTTGTCCGCTAAACATTCTAAAGCCATCTGCCTTTTTTCTGGAGGACTGGACTCTACGGTTTGTCTTTACTATGCGCTCGCGCAAGATAAAGAAGTGGTTGCCTTAACCGCCCATTATGGCCAGATCCACTCCAAAGAAGTGGAGATTGCCCGCGCTCATGCCGCAAGTCTTGGAATTAAACATTATTCCATCCAGCTTAATTTCCCCTGGGGAGGAAGCGCGCTTTTGGATGCCTCGATTCCTCTTCCAAGTAATCGCAAAGAATCCCAGATGCGGGACATTCCGGTGTCCTATGTCCCGGCCCGAAATAGTATTCTCTTGTCCTTTGCGACGTCGTGCGCCGAAGCCGAGGGAGCGGATGAGATCTTCATCGGCGTGAATCATCTGGACTCGAGCGGTTATCCGGACTGCCGTCCGAATTTTATTTATGCCTTTCATAAAGTCATAACGGAAGGAACGAGGGCCGGCGCGGAAAATAAATCCATTGTGATCCAAACCCCTTTGATCCACAAAACCAAAAAAGAAATTATTAAGTTAGGAATGGAGCTGAAAGTTCCCTTTGAAAAAACCTGGTCCTGCTACCGAGGACTTGCCAAACCCTGTGGAACTTGCGACGCTTGCATGCTTCGCGCCAAAGGATTTGAAGAGTTGGGGATGAAAGACCCCGCGCTTTCATTATGAAATATCCGCCGAGTGCCCACTCCGCCCGCATCACCGAGATATTCTCGTCTCTCCAAGGCGAAGGCCCGCATGTGGGAGAACGCCATATTTTTATCCGCTTTGAAGAATGCAATATCCACTGTGAGTACTGCGATGAGCTCCATAAGATAGGGGGTGCCAAGTCGCTTGATCAAGTCCTCCTGGAAGTGGATCTGCTTGAGAAAAAAGACGGCCCTCACCGGTACGTGAGTCTGACCGGCGGAGAACCGCTTCTCTATTCTGTTTTTCTAAAGCCACTCATGGAGGCTTTACGGGCCCGCGGACTTAAAACTTATCTGGAGACCAACGGGATTCTCTGGCCCGCACTTTTAGAAGTGATCCATTTATGCGACGCCATTTCCATGGATGTGAAACCGGGAAGTGTGACCGGAGAACGTGGATTTGAAGACGCGCACCACAAATTTCTTGAAATTGCCAAGGCATCCAAGACTCATATCAAAATGGTGATTTCGAAAGCGATCGACGGGGATGAATTTCTCAGCCTGGTGCGCATGATTCGCGAAACCGCTCCGCACATGACGTTAGTCTTGCAGCCCTTGAGTGGAGCGGTGGAAGGTCATCAGGATCCGGAACTTCTTTCAATCCTGGAAAATCTTCAGACACAGGCCCTTCATTTTCTTTCCGATGTCAGGATCATTCCACGTTTTCATAAAATATTGCAAATTCGCTAACCTCTTAAGGAGATTTCATGCGACCGGATGGACGAAAAGCAGCAGAACTTCGAAAAGTAAAAATTGTTCCCCATGTTTTAAAAAATGCCTTGGGTTCCTGCCGCATTGAAATGGGAGATACCCAAGTCATCTGCAGCGCGAGCCTCGAAGAAAAAGCGCCGTCCTTTCTTAAAAACACGGGAAAAGGCTGGGTCACGGCTGAATATGGTATGCTGCCCGCTTCTTGTAATGAACGCATTCAGCGGGAAGCTTCCAAAGGAAAAGTTTCAGGGCGGACCATGGAAATTCAGCGTTTGATCGGCCGCAGTCTCCGCTCTGTGGTGGATATGAAAGCTCTGGGAGAGCGAACCATCTGGATTGATGCGGACGTGATCCAAGGCGATGGGGGAACACGCACCGCCTCCATCACCGGAGGATTCATTGCTCTTGGATTAGCTTTAAAAAAACTTCAGAAACAGGGAATTTTAAAAGCATCTCCGATCAAAGATTTTATTGCCGCAGTTAGCGTGGGCATTGTGAATGAACAGCCGGTGCTTGATTTGTGTTACGCCGAAGACTCCAAAGCGGAAGTGGATATGAATATCATCATGACCGGATCCGGAAAATTTGTGGAAGTTCAGGGTACGGCCGAAGGAAATCCTTTCAATCAAGCCCAGCTGGATGATCTCCTAAAACTTGCTAAAAAAGGCATCCAAGGACTTATTCGGATGCAAAAGCAGATTCTTAAAACCGCATGAGTCCGCGTCAAATCCTTTTGGTGGCAACTACCAATAAGAAAAAACTCATTGAACTTCAGACCCTTTTGTGGGATCTCCCGCTTGATCTAAAAACCCTCGCCGATCTTCCATCTTTCGAGACCGTGGAAGAAAGCGGAAAAACCTTTCAAGAAAATGCAAAGCTTAAGGCCTTAGGCTACGCCTCGCAAAGCGGGTATCTCACCTTGGGAGAGGATTCTGGACTTTGCTGCGAGGCCCTGGAAGGTGCTCCGGGAGTTTACTCGGCCCGTTTTTCAGGTAAAGAGGCAACCGATGAAAAGAATAATGAAAAACTCCTGAAACTTTTTGAGAAAATTCCGGATAACTGCCGAGGGGCTTATTATTCATCGGTCGTAGCGATTGCAAAACCCGGCCAATTGATCGGCATTGCGGAGGGCAAGGTCCATGGATTTATCCATAAAAAACTCGAAGGAACCGGGGGCTTTGGTTACGACCCGCTCTTTTATTATCCGCCTTTTGGAACCACTTTTGCCAATGTCCTGGCAGAAAAAAAACACACCGTGTCCCACCGCGCCCAGGCGCTCATCAAGACCCGGGACCTCTTGGCCGATTATCTTCAACAGACTTAATGAAATCCTGGCTTCTTGACAGTTCAGCCACGCCTGTCTAATATTCTGGCCTACTCAAGGTGAAACGTGAAAGCACAAAAAGATTTATCCGAAGCTTCGAATCTTGAACTTGCAGACTTTCAGGACTGGATCCAGAAGTACCGCCAGCGCGAGATCGGCGATATCAAGATGCAAAAGATCCGCCTCCAGCTGGGGACCTATGCCCAGCGCCAGGATGGGGTCCAGATGCAGCGGATCAAGCTTCCGGGCGGCGTCCTCTCGTCCAATCAACTGATTGCTTTAGCGGAAGCCGCAGAAAAATACGGCAGCGGATTCCTTCATTTCACGACCCGCCAGGACGCACAGATCTATTACATACAGTTGGAAAATTGTCCGGACATGATGCGCGGACTGGCTGCGGCCGGAATCACAACACGCGAGGCCTGCGGAAATACGGTCCGCAATATCACCATCTGCTACCGATCCGGCATCTCAGCCGAAGAAATTTTTGATGTGACGCCTTATGGCGAGGCTTTAACCCGCTATCTCCTGCGAAATAAGTTTAATCAGGTGATGGGGCGAAAATTCAAAATCGCCTTTGAAGGCTGCTCGCAAGATCACGCCGGCATGCGCTTTCATGACATTGGATTTCAGGCGCAAATTCGAAATGTGAACGGCATTCCGCAAAAAGGATTCCGAATTTATCTCGGCGGGGGACTGGGCGCGGTTCCGATTTTAGGAGAGCTTTATACCGACTTCCTGCCTGTGGATGAAATGTTCCGCTTTGCCTCCGCCATTCTTCGGCTCTTTGACCGATACGGCGAGCGAAAAAACAGGATGTCGGCTCGTATGAAGTTTTTGATTAAGAAAATGACATGGCCTAAATTTAAAGAGGCGCTTGAGAAAGAAATCCAGAAAGTTCATCCCAAAGTCAAAGTTGAAGATTATTTAGACATGATGAGTCATCCTGAACGAAGTGAAGGATCTCGGAGATCCTTCGTCCCGCCTCACGGCGCAACTCAGGATGACGATTTATTTTTAGCTTGGAAACGCGACAATGTCATTCCGCATGCTCAAAAAGGTTATCAGGGAGTTTTGATCCGTCTCCGGCTCGGAGATCTTTTATCGCCTCAAGCTAAAGAGATCGCGAAAGTCGCTTTTGATTTTTCAAGTTCTCAGCTGCGAGTGACTCCGGATCAAAATCTTTTTTTACCCTGGGTCCAAACCGCTGACTTATCCAAGGTTTTCCTCGCACTTCAGAAACTTGAACTGGCTGAATCGGGGGCAGAGACTCTAGAAGATACCACCACGTGCCCGGGCGCTGATACGTGCCGGCTCGGAATCACTTCCGCCAAAGGACTGGGATCCGCCATCAGCGATATGACTCGGACAAAACTGACGGCTCATCAGGATCTCTTGAAAGACATTAAAGTCAAAATTTCGGGATGCCCAAATGGCTGTGCCCAACACGCCGTGGCGCAAATCGGATTTCAGGGAGCAGCACTCACGCAGGATGGAAAAACCGTGCCTGCCAATGAACTTTATCTTGGCGGTCAAGTCGCATTTGATCAGACGACTTACGGAGAGCGTGCTGGAAAGTTTCCGTCCCGGAATTGTCCGGCAGTGGTGGAAACATTAGTGAAGCTTTATGCGAATGAAAAAAAATCTAAGGAGTCTTTTAGTGAATGTCTGACGCGTATTGGAAAAGACAGGATCAAAGATCTTTTGGCGCCGCTTGCTGCGATTCCATCTTTTATGGATGCTCCGGAATATTATCAGGATTGGGGGCATGCGAATGAAAAGTTCGCCATCCGTTCCGGTATTAAAGGGGAATGCGCCGGATCTCCGATTCAGGAGAAACATCCGGTGTTTGAAACTGCGGATGAAAAGCGATCTCAGGCCGAGGCCTTCTTTGCGCATGAGGATTATACGAATGCTCGCATTCAAGCCGTGGAAGCGATTGCGGCAGCGGCCCGCGTTCCGCTTTATGCGGTTTTAGTGGATCCTTTTACGGATGAGCAGGTGCTTTGGGAATTCGACAATCTATTCGTGCTGACCGATAAAGCGAAAAGTGAATGGTCTGGATTTTCAGAAAAAATCGAAGAATTTCTTAAGACAGATGCAGATGAAAAACGGGTGAGGAAACTACTCGATTTATCAGAGAGCTTCATCCAGGAATGCCGTCGTCTTTGCGACAGTCTTGCCGCAGGAGCCCCAAAACCCACCTAAGGGATTTTAGATTGTAGATTTTAGAATGGGTCGTAAATCTAAAATCTAAATTCAAAAATCTAAAATGAAAACCTGGGCAATACAGGACTCGAACCTGTGACCCCTACCATGTCAAGGTAGTGCTCTAACCAACTG
>CAYWRU010000071.1:0-16292 GCA_964460795.1 uncultured bacterium
GGGTGGATTTCTGTAGATGACTTTCCGTACCCCCTCCATACATTTTGAGTGGGGTCGGTCTGAAACTCCATTTTGGCCTAGGGCGGATAAGCATGTGTGGGACTTGACGGCCGTTCGTGTTTTGGTTGGTAATTTCGGCGCGAGGTCGATCAGAACGTGAAATAGCGATGCGCATCTATATGCCGCGGGACGAGGGCAGATAAATGTGGCTGATCTTTTTGGTGCTTATCGGCCTTGCGTCGAGCACTGACGTGCTGCTCAACTACCCGCTGAGCACGCTGCTGTCGAGCGGCTACATTTTGTGCTCGGTGACGCCGTATGGGCTGCCTGGGCCGTCGACCGCGCAGATACAGGCCTGCGGTGGGACGACGGTGTACATCGGATGCAGGCCGTTCCAGAGCGAGTTTGCGACCGTGATCGCGGCCGAGAGCAAGACGAACGTGTTCAACTCCAATCCAGCGGGCGTGCTGTCCGGCAGCGGCAGCGCGCGCTTCTACCACTTCCCGATCGTGCCCTCGGGACGCATGGGCTTCGTCAACGACTCGCAGCCGCTGCCGACGGACTGCTTGTCCGCGGGCGCGCCGTCCAGCATGTGCTGGCAGATGAACGGCACGCAGATCACGGCCGGCGGCACGTGCGGTAACGTCTACGCGACGTCGAACACCGTCGAGCGCATCGTGCTGACGCGCCCGTGCGAGGGGCTATCGCCCGGCGACCCGTGCGTGACGAACCGCGGGCTGTGCGAGACCGGCGGCACGTGCTCGGCGGGCCTGAATTGCACCGGCGCGGTGGATATTCCGCCGCCCGCGCTTGACCAGTGCGAGGACCCCGAGACGCTGAGCTGCAACCCGCTGACGGGCACGTTCACCGTCGCGCCGCACTCGTCGACCTTCCCGTGCGACGACGGCAACGTGTGCACGACGCTTGACTCGTGCGGCACGTTCGCCAACTGCTCGTCGAGCGTGCCGCTGCAGTGCCCGCCGCCGGGGCAGTGCAAGTTCCTGATCGGGTGCAACGCACCGACCATCGGGTGCGAGTACGGCAACCTTCCCAACGGAACCGCGTGCTCGGACGGCAACGCAGCCACGCTCGGCGACCAGTGCCTTGGCGGCGTGTGCGTCCCGGGCCAGGTTCCGGCGTGCCCGCCGCCCGGCGCGTGCTCCGGCCCCGGCGTGCGCAGCAACGCCACCGGGTTGTGCGAGTATCCGCCGCTGGCGGACGGCACGCCATGCAACAGCACCGACCCATGCGCGGCGGCGAGCTCATGTCAGACGGGCGTCTGCGCGATCACGGCAAACATCACGTGCGTGTCAACCAACCCGTGCCAGATCGCGGGCGCGTGCGTGCCGAACAGCGGCTGCCAGTTCACGAGCGCGCCGGTGGGCACGGCGTGCGACGACGGCAACCCGTGCACGAACGGCACGACGTGCAACAGCCTGCAGCAGTGCGTCGGCGGGTCGTTCTCGAGCCTGTGCCCCGCGCCGTCCGTGTGCATGTTCGACGCGTCGCCGCAGGACATCAACGGCACGTGCCAGTGCCCGCTCGTGTTCCCGCTGCGCCCGGACGGCTCGCCGTGCGACGATGGCGACGCGTGCACGCTCGACGAGTTCTGTCTGACGGGCAGCTGCACGAGCTCGACGACGCGCACATGTCCGGGCGACGCGTGCAACGATCCGACGACGTGCAATCCGACCACCGAGTGCTTCAACCCTAAGCCGGACGGCACGGCATGCCCGCTCAGCAACCCGTGCTGGCTGTCGTGCGAGTGCATCAACGGCACGCAGGTGCCCACAATAAACACGGCGATATCCGTCTGCACGTCGGCTGCGTCGGAGCTTGGCTGGGTGCTGGCTGCATAATTTTTCTGAGATGTCCGACGGGGGATCAGACATGAGTTTTTGTCATATGGACGAGTTATCGCGTAATATTCTAATGATGCTTTCGAGCCGCATGCTGCCCGAAGAGCGATTTGCGTTGCAGATGTTCGTGGATAGTGAAAAGAGGCGCAGCTGCGACCAGATGCAGCTCTGGATGCGTCAAAACAATAGGCATTTTGCTGGGGATTCTCATGCCTCGTGAAGCAAAGTAGATGGAAAACAATAAATATAAACTCAAACCAATATACTTGTTCGGATATTTATTCTGGTATGAACATTATAGGCGAGACAAGAAATTCAGAATGTCGCCAATCGGGTCTTCCGCCGAAGCAAGTAAACAGACATCCAAGTTGTCCATTTTGTTGATGATTGCCCGCAGCACATCGTCAGCCTTTTTTGACGACGGATTCGAGAGGGCGGAAATTGCAGATTGAATCGCTTTTTCGCGTTTTGCTTTCCTGATTTCGGGCTCATTCTCGTGAATCTGGTCGATTGTTGTTTGAACTAAAGAATAAACGAACTTCTTCCATTCCCCAATAAGACCTGCAAAATTTCCAAGCTTAACTTTTGGGTTCGATTCTATTTCTTTCATTCGATCGTTGAAATTAATTCCGTCGACTGCAGAAATAATGGTTTCTGCTATGGATTCATGATACTCTTCAGAATAGAATGCCTTGTCGATCGACCTGTAAAGATTTTTATACTCGGAAATGCGAGCGTCCATATTAGAATAAAAATACGGAGCAAACAAGGTGCCGTGTTCTTCGTATAAATCGTCGAAACACCGGCAGCACAGGTTGCCGTGAATGTCGGGATCGTATAGACACACGGTTTTGCATTTCTTGCATTTTCTGCCGCCTGCGAATTCTTCGTATTCAGGATCTTGAACGCACACATCGCAGAGAACAATATTGTCGCCATTCGAATCTCTTTCGTACACGGTGCAGAAATATGTAGATTGCCGTCCCCTTCTGGCATACCAGCATTCTTCGCCAGAACATTTCAAAACGTCGTCTGCCCACATCCAGTATTTGGTTAATTTGGCAATCTGGAAAATTCACAATTTTTTATGGGAACGTGTTCCCAAACACAAAATTTCGCGCTTAATTAAAAATAAAAAATAAATAAAAGTATGGATGTTGTGAAAGGCGATATTCGCCCGATTTTAAATGCCATCTCGGACGCGATCGACCGCCAAGACGATTTGGGCGTTTGCGCGAACGCGCGCGTTCTTGTCGAGAAGATGCAAATGATGTCGCGCGCATTCACTTCTAGCAAAGGCGCGGGCCGCCAGAAGACTGCTCCGGACGACGCGTGCCGAGACGGGGCGCGCATGCTTGCGATCATCGGGAACTTCGGTGAGGCGGCGGACGCGCTGAAACACGTCAGGGTCGGGCTGTGCGCAGCGGACGCTGCTGATTTTGCGCTCGACGAGTTCCTGTGCCGGATTCAGGCGGATGCGCGCAGCGCTGTAAATCTGTTGAATTACGAGCATCGCTGCTGGGCGCTCGGCGTCATGGGAATCACGACCAGAGCGCACGCGATTGCGCTCGACGAGTGGCAGACGATGATGCTCAACCAATACAAAAATAAACGGTAGTTTATTACGCTGCAACGATGTATGTATACTTGCACAACCATGGAAATTCCGTGCCGGCGGTTCGAGACGTCATTGTTAGCCTAGCCCTATTGACACCACCCGTGTCGGCGAATCCACTTACATAATGCGTGGTGCCGGTCTGCGATTCCATGCAAACGCCACCAACACTCCCCGGGACAACATTGCCTACGGGAACTTGCATCGTAATTGATGCGGTGTTTGTAGGATTTACACGTGATACACTGATGGTAATCATCACTTCCATTGGAAATCCGACAATACCGCTGCCGCGCCGGAAGGCTTGAATCACGGTAAACGAAAGCATATTCGTGCTAGTGGGTATAGTAGCAGAGAACTGTTGCCAATTTCCGGTCACGGCAGAGGGCGCCCAGAACATCGCGCCGCCGCCGGAAATCTGAAGACGATCGCCGTTCGCGGGCTGCGTGCTCGGCCACCTGACCGTCCCCGTGTTGGGCAGGATCGAGAAGTCGAGGTAGTTGAGGTTCCCGATCACGTTCATCCGGATCGGCGCGCCGTTGTGTATCTCGGTGCTCGTGGTGCCCACCGTGAACTGGCCATTGATCGTCTGGTTGGAAGCGGTGGTGACGATCTCGGCGTCGCCCACGTTCGGGATCGTTTTCAGCGATATGCTATCAGCTTCCGTAAATATGCGCATGGCGCCCACGGTTATCGACCGGAACTGCACGGTCGACGTCGGGAGCGTGCCCTGCGATCCGGCCGGAGACACACGCGGCGGCAGGCTAAGAATCACGTTGCCGGTGTTTGTGGACAGCACCTGCGACGGCGTGCCCACGACTTGCTCAAGCGTGAAGGGCTCCGCCTCGGCCGATATGGGGCGCCGCTTCGAGTCGATCACTAGGTTCTTGAGCACGCCGGACAGCACGGTGGTTGTGCCGTTGAAGAAGGGCACGTCCGCGAGAGAGATGACGTTCCCCGTGATGTCAAGCTCGCCCGGGACAGTCGAAAGGACGGCGCTGTTCACGAGGTTCGGCACGGGCGTCAGTGTAACAAAGGACGCCTCGGAGATGTCTTGCAGCGTCACCGCGTCCACCGTGATCATCGGCGCGGTGTAGTCGCCCAGTTGCGCCGTCACGTTGCCCGTTCGGTTGTTGAACGATTCCATCCCCTCGATGATGCCCTCGATGCGCACAAACGTCCCAAAATCGCACAAAACCGCGTCTTTCGCGAGCCACTCCGTCACCGCGCCAAGCACCGTGTTGCCCGGAATGCCGACAAAGTAGTAAAAATGGTCGGTGACGCCGCACATCCCGTTGCTGAGCGTCGGGCTGTTGGTCAGCGCGTCCCAGATGCCGAGAAAGTCCGCGTGGAACGTGGGCGGCAGTTGGCTAGGCAGCACCTTCCCGTCCGGCCCGAGCTGCGCCGCGCCGCCGATCTGGCCGGGCGCAACACCGCTTGTGCACGAGACGGTCTTGATGCCCGTCCCGAACTCGATTTCTGTGATGTGCTGGCATGAGCTGAACGACGTGTCGCTCGGCACGAGGCCGACCTGGAACTCGTTCGGCGTCGCGGTGCTTGCGATGAACCCGTCCGTGTCGTACTGCAGCGCGACGCCGAACGGCAGCGCGGGGGTTGTGTTCACCAGCAGGAGTGGTGTATTCAGAATGGCCGGCAGATCGATAACGTCGGCCGAGCCGAGCGGAAGCCCGTTTGATACGTTCAGAAAAACGCCGTCGCTCTGGATTTCGACGGTTGGGCAGGGCGTGGCAACCTCGGCCAGCCCGCGGTCCTTGAGCTGGATGAACGACGAGAGGCCCACCTCGATGATCTCCACGGAGTCGCCGACGGCCGTGATCGAGTTGCCGCCGATCGTGAAGTTCGAGCCGACTGTGAAGTTGAACACGCGGCCGTTCTCGGTGAACTGCGCGGTTCGGATGGGGAACACAAACTGGTCTGTGTCAAAGAACTTCGGCTCCTCGAAGCGGAGCGTCGGGATGTACTCGTAGAACACTAGGACCGTCGAGACAACAAACAGGATAGCGAGCACCGCGTTGAGCCCCGCGCCGACGTTCACCAGCGGGCCGAGGAAGCTTAGACGCGACGTGAGCGCCTTGAGGGTCGGCGTGGTTGTGGCCATTTATTTGCGGCAAACGAACGGTATATAAAACAATCATTCAAAAACATCGTATTATGCTACATTGTATGAGAATTGCGCCCACCAAGACGTGCCGGCTACGCCGGTTATCTCCTTGAGAGTGATATCCACCGACGTGCTGACCGCGCTTGCAGCAATCCGAATGTCGAAGTTCGGATCGTCGTGTGGGCTTACACTCGCAAGCCCAAGCGGCCCCATTCCGGCGACATGACCCTGAATCGACGTGCCGCTCGGAAGCGTCACGCGCACGGTCGTGGGCGCGAAATCGCCGACGCGCGTCACTGTCATGCGCAAGATAACGTCGATCACGCTCCCGGGCGTTGTGATGTCACCTTGGAAAAACGCATGGTCAAGCGAGCTCGAAACGACGTTGTTGACGTTCGTGATAGTCGGCGTGTACGCTCTCCATGCGCGCGTATACTGCGGATCCCAGAACGTATCTCCCGTGCCAAGCGCTGTCAAAACCGAATTTTCCACAGTTCCCGTCGATCCGGGGATGCGCAGCCACCAGTTCGTCGTCTGCGTGGTGCTCGGCCTCAGGTTGTATGTGAAGACGCCGCCCGAGTCTCGGTGGCGGATGCCGTTGCCGCCCAAGACCCTAAACCCGTAAGTGAACGCAATCAAGCTCGGGATCGAAAAGGCGCCCTCCGTCATCGCGAATATGCCGCCCACGTTGCCCGACTGTCCGATGTCGAGGCTTCCGGGCCCGAGCGGCACGATCCGCTTCGAGCCGACGGTCAGCCCGGCGCACGTGAAGTTCGACAGGTGGTCGTACGGCTGCGGCAGCGACACCTGGCGCACTGCGGTTCCGGTCACAATCACTTGGTTGGCCGTCCCGTTGACCGTTCGCACAAGCGACGGCACCGTGAAAGCGTCGATGATGTAGCCCGTGCGATCCACAAAAAGGTCCGTGATGTAGCCAGAGAAGTTCTTGCCGCTTCCAAGCGGCACGTCCGGGATCGGACGATCCTGCAACCCGATCGTTGCCGCGGTTTGGCTGATCTCGTCCTCGTTGACAGTAAGCACCAGCGAGTTTGGCAAGTCCGGCTCCGGGCTCAAAACAATGTGCGGCGCATCGACAAAATCGTCGAGCGTGCCGTTGCGGAACGGGATAGTCAACGACGTGTAGTCGCCCGCAAGCGATACCACGTGCTCGCTTCGTCCGAGGAAATCGATCGCGCCACCAGTGGTGCACTCCACGTGGATCCACTGGCCGTCCACGCACACGGCGAGGTCGCGCGCCATCCAGTTTGTGTTGCCACCGAGATTCGTGTTGCCCGGAACCGACACGGAGTAGTAGAACCGGTTTTCAGACGTGCAGCTCGCATTTGTGAGCGCGGGCGAGGAGATGGCCGCGTTCCATTTTCCGCGGTAGCGCGCCTCCAGAATGTCATTCAGCTGCGACGCAAGCACGATACCACCGGGGCCGAGAACCGCGGTGCCGTTCGGCGTGCCGGGCGCGCTTCCGGACAAGCACGCGTCCACCTTCTGGCCCGAGCCAAAGTCGATGCGAAGCGGGTTGGAGCACGTCTGGAGCTCGACGGCGCTTGCTATCAAGGACACGTAAAACCGCCCCGGAACCGTCGTGTTGACGGCAAAGTCGCTTGGTTCGTACACTTGCTGGCGCGAGGCGCTCCAGAAAAACGGCGCGGTTGTCTGCAGAACCGGCGCAGTGATTGCGTCCGCGACGGTGCCGACGGTGTTCTGGATCACGGTGGTAGGCACAGGAAGCGCCGACTCGATCGCCTGCACCACGCGGTCGCTTGTGATGTTGATCGTCGGGCACCGATAGGTTCCGGGCACGATGCCCTTGTCGCGCAGCCCGATCTCGTACGTTTCGCCGACCTGCTGCACCTCCATCGACTCGCCGCCGCCTTCGATTGACGTGATGTCGGGCGGCAGCGGATCGGACTGGGTGAACTCCTTTATGAAGCCCTCCTCGTCGGGAAGAATCGACACAAACCGCGGAACCGTCTGGTTGCCGTTGTGGTAAACGGGCGGCGTGTACACAGACGAAACGGCGCGATATATGACAATGCTGGTCATCGACCCAAACAGCCCCGTGGACACCAGCGTCGTGCCGTAAAGAAGAACCGTTCCGAGGGTCAGATACCACACATATCTTTTTGCGGTGTCTAAAACGAGCATTTAGTGCACGCGTGCACGAATCTAATGAACTCGCAAATCAATAATTTATTCTCTATGCAATAACGTAGTGGAACGTCGCGTATACGTCCATCGTGAGCGGATAGTTTCCGTCCTGGACGGCAAAGATCACTTGGTTGGAGGAAAAGCTGTCCTGCACAAACCCGGTGAAGCCAAGCGACGTGGTTCCGGACAACAGCCCTCGAATGTGTCCCTGCGGAAAGCTGTAAGAAGCGACGTTGCCAAACGGAAGGCTGCACGTCGTGAGCGCTGAATACGGCGTGCCCGTTGATACAATCCGATACCTAACCTGCACCTCCATCACCTCCCCCACCGTGAACGCGCCGCGATACCGCGCCGCGATGAGCGTCTGCGTTCCTCCGCCTACGGCAGTGATGGTTGGCGTGTAAGACGCCCATTGTAAAACGTTCGGCGCATTCTGCCAGAAGACGTTGTTCGTCCCGTCGGACGTGTACTGCTGTCCGGAAACGCCTGCGGTCGGGGGCGCATGCGACACGATGTTCGAGGACATGCCGCTTGGCCGCTCGATGATGCCTACGTTGTCCTGGTTCATGGTGGGGAAGAACCGCAGGTTGACCGCCGTGATCAGCGGCGAGAGCGAAAACGATTTGTAGCCCGAGATCGCGCCGTTGATTTCCGGAAAGCCAAGGTTGTTGTTTATGCCATCCATGATCGCGCGTCCATCGCCCGCCGGAACGAACGCTGTGCCCGTGCCCGATGCGGTGAACCCTACGGAGAAGGTGTTGCTGCCAGTGCGCGTGAGGTACACGGAGCCGTAGGTCACGTTCGCGGCCGGGTGGATGTCCTGCCCGAGCGAAAGCACAATGTCCGACGTGCCGGTTGCAAAAACCTCGCCGGCGGTTCCGTCGACGTCGGACACCAGCCCCGTCGAAACGCCGGTGCCCACCAGCTGCGCCTTGCGGTTGAACTGCGCGTTGCGCACACCCGTCGAAAACGTCGTGTCCGCGCCGCCGTAAATGGACAAGTTTGCAAGCTGCACATACGCCCCAGCGACGCTGATCTGCTCCGAGGCCCCGACGACCGGCGGCGACGTCGAAAGCACCGACGACGACGCGTGCAGCGCAAAAACGCCGTTCTGTACATCGTCCAGCGTCCCGTTGTTGACCGGAATGAGCGACGGCGGGTAGTCGCCAAGCTGCGGTGTGACGGACCCGCTCCTCCCGAACAGCGTGCCGAGCGCAGACGACAAGTCCATGACTTTGCTCCATGTCCCGTTGTAGCAGATCAGGATGTCCTTGTTGTTCAGCGACGTCACGCTGCCAAGCGAAACAGGGCCCGCAAACTCCGAAACGTAGTAGAATTCGAGCCCGGCGGTGCACGACGCGTTGCTCAGCGGCGGCTGGTTGGTCAGCGGATTATATACGCCGAGGAAGTCCGCCGTGAACGTCTGCGGTAGCTGCTCGAACCGGATTTTTCCGTCGGGCCCGAGCGTCGCAAGCCCGTTCGGCACGCCGAGCGCGGGGCCGTCCGTGCAGTTCAGCACGATCGACCCGTCGCCCCATTCCATGTACGACGGATTGAAGCAGGTTGTGTTCTGCACTGGGCTCGGCACGAGCGATATGCGGCGGAGCCCGGGCGTCGAGTCGTCCACAACAAACTCAGTGACGCTGTGCATATGCACGCGGTGGTTCTGGAGATAGGGCGTCGGCCCGGTTGTGATGATTTCGGCCTCGAACGCGTCCTCGGCGGTGCCGCCCGCGTGCAAAACCTGGTTTGACGCGATCTGGCCGCCCGGCACGGCGTCCTTGACAAGCCCCTCGAAGGTCGGCGTGATCGTGGCGCGCACGACCTCGCCGGTTGTGTAATTAGCTGCGCGCAGCTGCACCGTGGCGTTCGTGCCGACCTCGACCAGCTCGACCGCCTCGCCGCCCGCCTGCACCGCGGTGTCGTTCGACGACAGTCCGACCGAGATGATCATTTTGATGTTTCCCGCCGTGTCCAAAAACAGGCCGTCGACGGGCGTGACGTTGACGGGGTTGTCAAAGTATACATTCGGACGGAACGTCGCGTTCGGAACAAAAACAACAAGAGACAGGATCGAAACCACGGCAACCGACGCGAAAAGCGCCCCGGCAAGCCCCAGCGAGGCGGCTAGCGAGATGCCGACGCCGGTGATCTTCGATTGCAGCTCCGCTAGCGTTCCCGTTGCAATCATGTTTATTTCAAGCATATTTCGATTATATAGAATGTATATTTAATTCGATATGCTCCAAGCGATCTAAAAAACTTTACACTTGTTCCACAAGGAAGCTACGATACGTCACCGTCGCCGTCGGCCCGCCCGCGGCGGTTGTAACTCGCCATTGAATCACGAGCGAGCTGCCCGCCGGGACGGACGGGATCAAGCCCAACAGCGATAGTGAGCTATCTTCGTTGTCGAACTGCGAATACGTCGCAATCTGGTTGGTGACCTGCACGCCGTTGAGCAGAAGACGCACCTCGATTGGAATATTCGCAACGGATGTGCGCCCGCGCGCAACAAACCAAAACTTGTAGTTGCTCGTAGCAGTGTTCGTCGTCGTCACCGTCATGCTGTTCAGTGTCGAAAACGTTGTTGACGTCGTTGTCGTGCTGGTGATCAAAACGGGATTCTGGATGTCCTTGTTAAATAGTTGCCTCCACTCGGTATCTCCCCCCCCGAGCGCGGTCAAAACCTCGCCGAGGTTGCCGCTCGTGAGCGGCGTGAAGAAGTTTGTATTCGCTGCAAGCGCACTGTTTGCGCGAATGAACGTGCTGAACGTGTTTGCGGCGTTGAACAGCCGAATGCCGGAGCCGCCAAGGAATTCGGACGTCGCCGAGAACCGCTTGGTTCCGCCTATCGTCTGCAACCCCGCGGTCATCACAAAATCAGACGTGCCCGTGTTCGGGATCGTCACCGTGCCGGTGCCCGTCGACTGCACCGTCTTGCCGTTCAGCACGAGCGTCGTCAGCTGCGCGGACGCAAACTGCACGGTTGCTGCCGTGTGCAAGTCCTGCGGCGTGCTGAAGATCGGGTTCTGCGTGGTCCCGGTGATGATCACGCGGTTCGCCGTGCCCGTCGCTGTGCGCAGATACGTCGTCGACCACTGCGTGCCGTCGGTGCCGTCACGCTCCAGAATGCTCGTGCTTGCGCCGTTCGTGGGCGGGAGGCGGAACAGCGTGTTGGCGGCAAGCCCCGTTGCCGGCAGAATCTGCTGCGAGAACGTGTTCAGCGCGTTGTTCAGCGTCAGGCCCTGCGCGCCAAGCACGCGCAGCGTCGACGAAAAGTCCTTCTGGCCGTTCACGATCTGCGCGCCCTCGGTCATCACAAAGTCCGCCGCCGGGCCCGAGTTGGGGATCGTCGCGACGCCCGCTCCGAGGGACTGAACCGTCTTGCCGTTCAGCACCATGAAGTCGATTGTCAGCGAGTTGAACTGGACGTCCGCGTTGACGTCGATGTCCTGCTCGAGCGAGAGCGTCACATTCGGGCCCGGCGTCGCGGAGATCTGGTTGACCGTGCCCGCCACACTGAACACCACCGCCCCGACCTGCAGCTCGTTGATCCGGCCTGTGTTATCGATGTCCGCATACACGATCGCGCCCGAGAAGATGTTGCTGATCGCAGGAAAGTTCGACTTGTGTGCCAGGCCGACAGTTGCGCCCGCAACCGTCGTTTCGTTCGCCACCGGACTCAGTATCTGGCCGTTCGGTATGCCCGGCGACGCGGTGTAGAAGATGAAGCCGTAGTTCAAAAATATGTCGAGCGTGAAGTTGCCGGACGTGATCATGCTCGCGGTGTAGTCGCCGATCTGCGGCAGGATGGGCGACGAGCGGCCGTTGAACGTCACCTCCGGCGGAAGCGGCCGCGAGATTCTGTCCCACGTGCCGTTGATGCACACGGCCAGATCGCCCTCCAGCCAGACCGCGTGGTGTCCGAGCGTCACGTTGCCTGAGTCCGAGACGAGGTAGTAGAAGCGATCCTCCGCGGGGCAGCTTGCGTTCGACAGCGCTGGCGTGTTGTTCCCCGCGTTCCACAGCCCGATCAGCGGAAGCCCGAGCAGCACGTCGGGTATCTGGGCGGGGTGGAGTTTGCCAGAGCCGTCGAGCGTGGCCGAGCCGCCGGGCGTGCCGGGCACGGGCCCGCTCGTGCAGCTGTCCGTGAAACCCTTCGCATCCCACGTCTGCTGGATCGGGTGCGTGCAAACGGCGTTCATCATCGGACGCGGGCGCAGCTCCATGTTCGCCGCTGTTGGCGTGATTGCATAAATAAAGTCGTTGAAGTCGGGCACGAGCGGGCGGCTGTTTGGCACGTGCGGAGAGAAGATGGTCGTTAGGAAGTTGCTGCTGAGTGCCGCGTCGACGGTGGTGTTCGCGAACGCAATGTCGGATGCTGTTAGCGGCGGCGACT
Organism: uncultured bacterium; assembly: GCA_964460795.1. Taxonomy (GTDB): domain Bacteria; phylum Omnitrophota; class Omnitrophia; order Omnitrophales; family Aquincolibacteriaceae; genus CAZOOM01. The sequence continues at coordinate 12,165 of CAYWRU010000071.1, forward strand.
CGGCGATCACCAGAATCGTGCCGTCGCTCTCGGACTGAATGGACGGCCGCAGGAAGAAGCCGGCGGTGCCGCGGTCCTTGAGGCCCATCTCGATGGTGGGCCCGCTTGTGTTGAAGAAAAACGACGGGCCGACCGCCACAACAGGCTTGGCGCCGTCTAGGTTCGACGGGCCGAACGTCACGATCGGCGCGGTCTCGACGTCGGCGATCAGGTCGAATAGCGTCTGCCCGACCGTCGAATTGGCATACAGCACGTCGCCGGACTGGATCGGAAGGCCGCTGCTCGCCTGCACCACAGTGCCGTCGTCCGCCAGCTCCGCGTTCAGACACGAGTAGTTGCCCGCGACCCCGCGCGGTAGCAGCCCGATGAATGCAGTGTTTCCGCTGACATTCAGAAAGAGCGACGGGCTGTCTGTGGTCAGCTGCGCGCCCTGCTCAAGCGACGACGGCCCGTACGTCAGAATCGGGTCGAGGTGCGTGCCGTTTGCGACCGCCGTGCCCTCGAACACCTCGACAACCGCGCCAAACTCGTCGCGCACGAAGCCGTTGATGAAGGGGAACGTCTCGTTGCCGTCAAACAGCGGCACGCGCAGATTCTCCTTGGCCGGGAGCTGCTCGCGATAGATGTCGTTGATGTAGGAAATAAATACGAATGTGGAAATGAACGTGAATACCGTTGCCACGGTAAGCACGGTGAGCAGCGCGCGGACGGGCGTGGATATTCCGAAGCCTCTCTGATACATTTTCCGCTGTTTCTGACGTATCATATCGGTCGCACATCCAATTTTTTGATTAGGCGGCGCATTTTGCGCGTGCGCGCGCCCGTCAAATGGACCCCGTTCTGAGCAATGAGGCCGAAAAGACGCTCAGCGACATGCAGTCGATCATCCACACCGGCCCGTCGTACATGCCGTCCGAGTTCATGGAGAAACTCAACCAGACGTTCGGCCCGATCGACCACGACCGCGGGCTGTGCGTGCCAGAGCACGTCGGCAAGATCGGGCCGATCCACGTGACGATCCACGAGGGCTCGCTGACGATCGAGATGACGCAGGACACACCAGAGCTGCGCGGCGACGACCGCGAGGAGATTACCGAGGCGATGAACTACCCAGACGACTGCGTGGGCCGGGAGTATCGTCTGCCAGGCACGTCGCGCGTGTTTCTGCTCGACCTCTCGCGCATCCCGCCCAACGTGTTCAACCGCATACACATCGCGACGTCCTACAAGAACACCGAGGTGCCGTTTCCGCATGGCAACATCATCGTGCTGACCGCGATCGGCAACCTCGGCAACTCGGTTGTCCGGCTCTCGGCAAAAAACTGCTTCATCACCAAGCGCTTCGTGTCCGACCTGTCTGCGACGCGCAACCTCATGGAGCTCGACCTGGACACGTGCGGCGTGCTCGAGACTGTCACGTTCGCGCGGTTCCACTCGCTGCACTCGCTGAAGCTCAACCTGTTCCACCCGCTGGGCGGCAAGATTGCGCACATCGCGTTCCACGAGATTCCCGTGCTGAACGAGTTCCACGTGGACACCACGTCGCGCGTCGTGATGCGAAACCTCGCCGCAACCGACGCCGTGCCGAACGTCGGCTCCGTCGCATACGAGTGGCAGTCATCCTCGAAGTACACCGTCGAGTTCGACACGCCGCGCATCCTGCACCGCATGCAGCGCGTGTTTCTGTCGCTGTCCGGCATGGATATTTCGGAGGAGAGCGTCTTCAAGTGGCTCGGGTTCTACCGCATCGAGAAGCTGTTCATCGAGGTGGACATACCGTCGGAGGCACCGATCTTCGTGCCCGGACACAACGACGTCGCGATGACCTCGCTGAACCTCCCGCTGTTTGCGCGCATGTGCGTCGACAGCGCGCCGGAAAACATCAGGATGTTCATCGCCAAGCACGGCGTCGCGATGCTGCGCGCGCAGCCGATCATGGGCACGCACGTGCCGTGTCACGAGGGCTACCAGGTGCTGTGCGCGCTGATCCGCGCCACGGACACCAAGAAGATTCTGCACCTGGCGTTCGGACGCACGGCCGCGGTGCTGCTCGGCGTGTATCCGAGCAACCCGCGCTACTTTCTGCAGGATCCTGACCGGACACTCGCGCGCGCGCTTCCGCAGAACCCCTCGTTCGCCGCGATCACCGTCAACGTCGGCGTGCTCTCGAACCCGTTCGGCTACCGCGAGCCTGTGCCCGGCAACCTCGAGCGGTTCTTCATGACGTCGCGCTCGGACAAGTGGCTCGAGCCGCTGTTCATGGCCTCGCGCACCACCACGGAGGCGTTCGAGCGCGCGGTCACAATCACCGCGCGGTCGCTGCAGTTCCCGGCATACGCGTGGGACAATGGGCTGCAGGCGCACTTCCTGTTCGTCTTCTACGAGATGAAGAGTGCCGACGTCAAGCGCCCGCACGTCTGCAAGACCGTGTGCACCGCGGAGGACGCGCATCTGGGCATCGTCGGCCCGCCGCAGGCGGGCATGTGCGGCGTCACCGACTATTCGATCACAAGCGCGTTTGTTGCCGTCCTGCGCGCCATCCCCATTTTCGGGCGCCTCGTGTAATCAATAAACAGTTTCAAACCATGCAGCGGGCGGTCGAAGAAAATGACGTGGGGTATGTGCGCGATCAGATTGCGAATGGCCGCGCGTATCCGGACATGGTGCTGATGCACGTGCGCGGCACGCCGCGGATTGCCGATCTGGCCATCCTTCGCGGATCGCTGCGCGTTCTTGCCTTCGTTCTTGCAAGTCGCATCAGCCTTGCGCCGGAAAGGTCGGACGTGATGTATCAGTCGCTTGCGCTGTCGCGCGACCCGAACGGCGTGCTGCGCGTGTTCGCGGACTCGACGCACCCAGCCAAGGCGATGTTCCTCGAAAACATACCCGTTTCCGTGCTGGGGCAAATCCAAATCTCGCAGGAGACATTCGAACACATTCGCGAAAAAACCGGGCTGCTGGTTGTTGGGCAGAACGCCCCGGTGGAACCACGCGATGAGCGCGAGGGCGAAACCAAGTCGGGCATGACGCTCATCTCGTTTGCTTCGCAGGCATTCCATTCTGTTTAGTCCGGTGCGTTCCCACATCAATATAGAATACGATTTCATATCTTATCAATTTATTTATTATGCGCAAAGTTTGGATTGGGAATGCGTTCCCACAAATCTAAGGAAAGCTATGAAATTTTCATATTGTCCAATTTCACGGAAATTTATTATTCTATAATTCTGCAATGGAGGAAGATGCGTTCTGGAACCAAATCATCCAAGCGATCGGCGTTCTCAGCGGCGGCGGTATTCTGCTGGATCGCTTGCAGATGCGCTCGTTTTTTTCGAAAGTCACCATGCAGATCGAGAAGTCCACGTATGGGGTCTGCACTGCCCATGAATTCATTCCGTATCCGTATATTGCGTCCGGGCCAGCCGTGGCGATTCATTACGCCCTTTCAAAAATCGGGAACTCGCCCGTCGCACCAAAATGGAGGTCAGAGCTTTGCTCCGCCATGTATCGCAGCTGCGCTTACCACGTCATGTGCACCCACGACCAACTGCTGCAATGTCTGATGCGCTTCAGACAGAGCAGGTTGCTAGAAGAATGGGGCATCGAGTCTGCCGAACACCACATTGATCTTGTTTCCCGAGACAAAACCGTGAGGTTCTATCCGTGCCGCTGGCTGACCTCGGTGTTTCGTCTCGATGTCGAAAACCATGATACAATCGTGTCTGTCATCTATCATAACGGCGATTCTTACTACTTCATATCGCACGGCGACGGCGATCTTAATTTGGAAAAGTTCAAGAAAATGCCGCTCAAAACCATTAAACAAATTCGGCATTCAACAAACGAATAAATCCCAATTCTCAATTTCAGGCTCTTAAACATCATAATAAATTTCGATTTCGAAGTTACACCAAATTGCGAATAACCACAGCTAGAACCTTAACAGACGGCTGGAGCCGAGATAGAGTTTCAGACTAACCCCACTCAAAATGTATGGAGGGGGTACGGAAAGTCATCTACAGAAATCCACCCCCAAAAAGTCCAAAATTTTTTTTTGGAAAGTGAGTGTATTGCCAAACCCAAATACACTCACTTTTAAAAAACACGAATTAATTTGCAGAGAACTGT
>CAYWRU010000072.1:0-16204 GCA_964460795.1 uncultured bacterium
GGGACCGTACTGAGGTATTCGACATCCACATGCTGCGAAAGGATGCCGTAAAGATCTGCCGCCATTTTAAAATCCACAAATTGATCTTCACAAGCCGCAACCAGGTTCGAGACGGTATTTCGTTCCAAGTTAAATTCAAGGAGAATGACTTCATGGGGCTTGAGTTCCGTGATAAAGGATTCAGCTTGGCGGACACTGCCGAGAATCGGTACATCATCCAGGTGTTTTCCGACGGACTCAGGATCCGCGGCCAGAATTCCAAGGATTTGTTTCCCATAATGAGGATTATGGCGGGCCCATTGGATAATCTGGCGGGTGTTTCGATTGGCGCCGACGAGGAGAACGCGATCGATATCTTTGAAACGGCATTTTCGGAAATACTCATATTCGATGAGGAGATAACGGCCCAGGGAAATAATAATCATCGAAATGATCCAGAGCAGGACGAGATAAATCCGGGAATAGGTCAGTTCGCGGTAAAAGAAGGTCAAGGACATGAGAATGAGGACAGAAAAAGAAACGGCCTTTAAGATTTGAAAAATTTCCTCGATGCGGCGTCGGCGGTTTTTTGAGCTATAGAGGCCATAGGCGCGAAAAACTCCGAGATAGACAGGGACTATGACGACCAGGGCTCTTAGATATTCCTGGAATTCAGGCGGCGATCCTTGGACTTCGATCACGCCGAGATAAAATCGGAAATGGTAGGTGGCAAAGAAACTGGTAATGACCATGAGGCTGTCGATTAGAACCGTGAGTGGAGAAAGGAATCGGCTTTTGTTCATGTCACGATGTCGGCTGAATCTTTAAAGTTTCCCGGATAAATTTTTTGAGATGATTCTGAAAGCGTTCGCGGGAAAAGGACTGAACCCGGAGCGCCGTTTGGGCGCGATTATAATCATTTTTCTCAAATTTTAAAACAGCTTCCCGAAGCGAATCCGCAGTCTGACGTTCGAAAAATATTCCCGATTTGACGCTTTCAAGTGCCCCTCCTCGTCCATAGGCGACCACAGGAACGCCGCAGGCCTGAGCTTCCAAGGGGACAATGCCGAAATCTTCTTCGGTGGGAAAGATCAAAGCCTTGGCTTTTGAATAGACGGCGGCTAAAGCCTCATCTGAAATATTTCCCAGAAATTGAATCTTCGGCGATTTTGCCAGCGATTGATAACGCGCCTTGAGTGGTCCAGATCCAGCCACAATCAAGGGTTGATCCAGGTGATTGAAGGCCTCAATTGCGAGGTCGACTCGTTTATAAGGGACGAAGGCCGAGACCACAAGATAGTATTCCCCTTCCAAATCAAGACAGCGGAAGCGGTCGATTTCCACCGGAGGATGGATGACCTCTGCTTCTCGCTGATAAAATTTCCGGATCCTTGACCGAACATTTTCAGAATTGGCAATGAAGAAATTTACATTGGAATTTGCAGCAAGATCCCAGGCGCGCAAAAATTTCATAATATTTTGAATGAGGATGCGGAGAGGTCCCGGAAAATGTCCAAAGTATTCATCTTCAAAACCCCAAGCGTAGCGCATCGGAGTGTGGCAGTAACAAATGTGGACAGCTCCTTTTGGGATGGGAACTCCTTTGGCCACACAATGGGAGGACGAAATGACAAGGTTTGTATCCGGTTCAATCTTCAGTGTTCGAATCATCATCGGGAGGATGGGAAGCAGCCAACGGTAAAAAGTACGGATGCCGGGAATATGTTGCAGAAAACTGGTGCGGATTTTCATTTTTTGAAGGGCCGGACTTAAGCGCGAACGATCGCAAAAAAGAGTGTAAAGGGTCGCCTGTGGATAAACCTCGGCAATGGCTTCTAACACCCTTTCCCCGCCCCGCATGTGAATGAGCCAGTCGTGTACAAGCGCGATTTTCAAGGAAGCCTCAAGAGTTCTTCGTAGACTTGAAAAGTAGTGTCTGCGGTTTTTTTCCAGTCAAAGCGGCGAACATTTTCAAATCCCTTAGCAGTAAGGGACATGCGAAGCGCATTGGATCTTTCAATGCCCAGAAGGAATTTAAGAAGTTGATCGCTATTTAAGGGGTCAAAAAGAAGTGCGGCCTCTCCGGTTACTTCGGGAATAGAGGAAGTTCGCGTTGCAATGACGGGAGCACCGCAGGCCATGGCTTCCAAAAGCGTGAGACCAAAACCTTCATACAGCGAGGGATGAACAAGTGCCAGCGCATGACTGTATAAAAGTCGAAGCTCTTCTCCTGAAATTCCCTGTAATATTTTGACGGAAGGCGACGAGGCGAGGCCGGGTAGAAGTTCGGCCAATTGTTTATAATTCGGATCCACTTTGCCTACCAGGAGCAGGGACGCGTGAATCTGGCCGGCCTCAACTCCTTTTTGAAATTCCCGGATCAGCCACGCCACATTTTTGTGAGGTTTCATCAGTCCCACATAAAGAAAAAAAGGGGCGCGAAAGCCGTGTTTATTTTGAAATTCAACAAGACGCTCCGGATTTTTTTGCGGTGAAAAAGAATTAGAGACGCCTTCATGGGTCACGCGAATCATTTCAGGAGATACGCCGAGGTGATGAATAATGTCTCCACGGGTATGCTCCGAGACAGTGAGAATCCGGTCCGCCTGGCTGGCCACACGGCGAAACAAGGTGGTGGCATAGAAGGCCTGAAGCGGATTGAGGAATGTTTTTCTAAAAATCCAGTGGATTAAATCATGCAAGGTAACAACAAGGCGTGTTTTATGTTTAAAAAAAGGCGCATTGTAATGAGGTGAGTGCCAGACTTTGCACTCCGAGACAAATCTTCCATAAGAAAGTTGCTCACGGACGGAGTAAATGTCATCCGGAAAATGCTGCACCGTAATTCCACTAGGAATTTCAGGAGGAAGGTGCTTAGGATCCTTTAAAAAAAAACAGGTTTTGAGTCCGGCGCGGCGAAGATTTTCTGAGAGAGGAGGAAGAATCCCCTTCAAATAAGTGCCTATGCCTGAATTTTGGAGCATTCTCAGGTCTAGACCCAGGTCAAATTTCATACGGGGCCTTGGGACTGACAGAATAAGATTTTAGATGCGGCTGCAGCGTTTGGAGTACTTCCTGAACAGAAATTTCCTCGAGGCAGGCATGATGTTTGAGCGGACATATTTTTGCATGGCAGGGTGAACACGGAACCGGATGAGTAATGAGGGTCAGGGATTTGGACCAAGGGCCCCAGCATTTTGGATCCGTGGTGCCGCTGAAAAGAATGACCATGGGAATCCCCGAGAGGGCCGCCAGGTGGGCCGGGCCGGAATCATTTCCAAGATAAAGATCGGAAAGAGAGTAAAGCGCAGGAAGATCCGGAAGCGCGCATTTTCCCCGCAAGTCTTGAACCGCTAAAGGATCAAAATCTGAGAAATCAAAAAGGGCTTGGTCTTGCCGTGTTCCGATCAAAACAATTTTCGCAAACTCTCCTTCCGTCAAAGTCTTGATCAGCGACCGGTAGTTTTCGTGCGGCCATCGTTTCGAGGGATAGCCGGCGCTGGTATGGATGGCGATGAGAGGTTTAATATTTTCACGGAATAATTTTGGGAGCAATCCTTCGACACGGTTTCGTGATTCTTCGCAAATAGGAAAGGATTCAAAAGTCGGAGCGCTTTCAATGCCGAAGGTTTTAAGGAGTTCAAAATTTACAAGGACTTGATGCAGCTTCTGGGGATATTCACAGGTTCGATCTAACAAAAACCCGCCTCCCGTTGCTCCGTAGGAAATCGTGAATGCAGCGTGTGCCCGTTTCATCATGATAAGATTTCGAAAGTCCCCGCGGAAATCAACGCCAAGGTCATAGCGATTTTTTTTGAGAATATGAATCAGTTGTTCGGCTTCCAGAAGCTTTTTTCCAAAAAATGCGGAAGAAAACCAGGAAGATTTAGCCTCGTAGATTTCATGAATAAAGGGTAGAGACCTTGCCAGCAAACTTCCATCGGAAGCCACGACCAGATCCAATTGTGCCGAAGGGTATTTCTCTGAAAGCGCCCGAAGTGCCGGAAGGGTCATTAAAAAATCACCCAAAGAGTCATTGCGGATGGCCAGAATCCGGTGAACCGATTCCGGAGCTGGAAGATCCTTGGGCTTGGCGCAAGCGAGTGTTTTGAGCGTATATCCGAAACCATCAACCATCGCCATGAGCAAGCGACGGTGCCAGGCTCGAAAATGATATTGACTCAGGAAACGGGGTGTTTTCATAGGCCTTGAATAATGGCCTATTGTAGCAGAGCGATCATGCTTCGACACTATCGATTTCCCGGAAAGGCTCCTAGGGGGTAAGCCGGGTTGAAATTTTTAGAAAAAATTTCAAACGAGTTGAACCTCTAAAAGAGCGTGTAAATAAACGGTGCGACCGGGGTACTTTGCGTCAAGACAATCAAGATCCCTAAGAGAAGAAAAACCAAAATAATGGGTGTAAGCCACCATTTCTTACGGACTTTTAGAAAATCCCAGAATTCTTTTAAGATTGAAAGCTTGCCCATGGCGGCTCCTTCTAAAATTGATTTTCGCAGCCCTTGGAAAGATCGGGCGCTTTAGGTTTAGGAATCCAGTACGTGTCCCCCGCTTTGCGAAATTCTAAATCAAGAAACTTTTTCCCGAAAATCCGGGCTATAAGCGCAAGCGGGGTAATGGTTAAAAAAAAGAGAATGGTCAAAGCAAGGAGTGACATGATGGATCCCATGATCAACGCGAAAACCATCATGGGGATATAGACGAATTTCATAATGCGAGGCAGAAAGCGGCAAAGAATATAAAGTCCGCCGGCAAGAATCAAAAGTCTCCACGAAATTTTATGAGCGAAAATCAAGACAAAAAGGGCGATTACGGAGAAAAATATTAGGCCGCCCAGGCCGAACTCCTGGACGTCTTTGGTCTCCGATTTAATGGATAGAATTTCTTTCTTGAGGTTTTTGATCATACATTAATCCAGAGCGAATTCTTTTCGCCAATCCGAGTCTTTTTCCAGCTTTTTTTGCTGCGTTTTATCCAGAATGAAATTTTCCAAAATTAAGTAATCCATTTCCGTGCGCATGAAACATTTAAAGGCATCCTCGGGACTTGCGACAAGCGGTTCCCCTCTTACATTGAAGGAGGTGTTGATAAAGGTGGCGCACTTGTGCCGGTCTCTTAGGGCCTTCAGGGTGTCATAATAAGAAGGATTCACTTCCCGTGTGACGGTCTGGATGCGCGCTGAATAATCTACATGGGTGACTGCTGGAATCGTGGACCGGACCACGTTCAGTTTATCAATGCCGAATTTCTGATTTTCTTCCGCGCTCATCTCACGGCGAAGCTTTTTCTGAACGGGAGCCACGAGCAGCATGTAGGGACTGGCTTGATTCAACTCAAAATAATTCGAGACCTCTTCTTCTAAAATGGACGGCGCAAAGGGCCGGAAACTTTCCCGGAATTTGATTTTAAGATTCATGACTTCCTGCATCTTCGGAGAACGAGCGTCTCCGATAATCGAGCGGCCTCCCAGAGCGCGTGGACCAAATTCAAGGCGTCCAGAAAACCATCCAATGACTTTCTCGGCGGCAATTAAATCAGCGACGGTTTTGGGGAGTTCTGCATCAGAGAGTTCGCGGTAAGGAATTTTATTCTCATCCAAATATGTTTTGATTTCTGTTCGGCTAAAGTGCGGGCCTAGGTAGGAACCTTGCATGGCATCACTTTTACCATCGGGTTTACGAGGATTTCCCAGATATTGATACCAGGCGTAAAGTGCAGCCCCCAGAGCTCCTCCGGCATCACCGGCTGCGGGTTGGATCCAGAGACTTTCGAAATTTCCATCACGCAGGATTTTTCCATTGGCCACGCAATTGAGGGCAACGCCTCCGGAAAGACAAAGGTGCTTCATGCCTGTGACTTTGCGAATGTGACGTGCCATTTTGATCATGACTTCTTCGGTGACTTCTTGAATAGATTTTGCAATGTCCATGTCCTTTTGAGTGATGCGGGATTCTGGACGGCGTGGTGGTCCTCCAAAGAGTTTATGAAAGTTGGAGTTGGTCATGGTGAGTCCGACGCAGTAATTAAAATAATCTAAATTCAAACGGAATGATCCATCTTCTTTTACGTCGATGAGGTTTTTTAAGATCAAATCTTTGTATTTAGGTTCTCCGTAGGGAGCGAGTCCCATGAGTTTATATTCTCCGGAGTTGACCCGGAAGCCGGCATAGTAGGTAAAGGCCGAATAAAGAAGCCCAAGTGAATGGGGAAAATGGATCTCGGAAAGAATTTCGAGTTTTGAGCCTTGTCCAATTCCATAACTTGCCGTGGCCCACTCCCCGACTCCATCTGCGGTCAAAAATGCTGCCTCAGAATAAGGTGACGGATAAAAAGCCGAAGCCGCGTGAGATTCATGATGTTCGGGAAAAAGAATCTTGCCTTTGAAAGCCGGGAGTTTGTCCTGGATCAGGGATTTGATCCAGAGTTTTTGCTTTAACCAGACTGGCATAGCCTTCAGGAACGAAAGAAGTCCGCGGGGAGCAAAGGCGAGATAGCTTTCCAAAAGCCGTTCAAATTTCACAAAGGGTTTTTCGTAGAAAACGACGAGGTCCAGATCCTTTGTCTCGATCCCTCCGGTTTTGAGGCAGTAATTGATCGCGTGCTGTGGAAAATCCGCATCATGTTTTTTGCGGGTAAACCGCTCTTCCTGAACTGCCGCGACAATACGGCCATCCTGAACCAGACAGGCGGCAGCATCGTGATAAAACGCTGAAATTCCAAGGATGTTCATAGATGGTCAAAAAGTTTATGTAGTACAGGATTTAAAAGCAATTCAAATCTCAGCAAGGTCATCAAAATTCAGTTATACATTTTTAGACATAGCGCTTCGATCTTCTTCAGGAAGAAGCGTGTTTTGTATTGCAAATCCATATCCCAGGAAGATCCAGAACAAGAGGATCGTCGCAATATTGTGAAAAATCGTGTCGACAAAAGCCATGAAAAGAAAAGCGAGAAGAGCGGTAAGGATTCCTTCCAGCACAATTTTTCGATCCGTCGTAAATGTTTTCATGCGCTTCGCGCAGGTGATCAGAAATAAAATGATAAAAGAGAGAAATGCTATCAAGCTTGGAAGTCCTGTTTCGGCAGCTAATTGCAGATAGCCATTATGAGCGTAATAATTCCGGACTCTCCAGTTTTTCTTTTTGTCGTAAGCATCGTGCGCCCGGGCATAGGTATTGATACCTGTCCCTGCCCACGGTTTTGCTTGAATGACCTGGAGCGCTCGATCCCACAGGACAAAACGTTCGACCATGGATTGTTCTTGATGTTCGGTATTCAAATGGAAAACAGTCGACCTTGGGAGGACTTTCCAAACCATCAAAAAGGCAGCGCATGCAATCACCATGACCATAATAAATTTCCGATTCCGCAATAGAAGAACAAGAAATGAAAGACCGAACGCAAGCATGGCGCCCCGGCTTCGCGTCATATAAAGAAGGACGAGTTCGACTGCCCCTAAGAGAAGAAATCCGTACCACTGAATAAATTTCTTTTGAATGCGCGCTCGCAGTCCATAGGCAAAAATGACGGGAATTTGAAGAATGAGATAGGTGGCAAAATGACCATAGGATTTAAAGGATGCAGAAACCCTCATTCCAGAGCTGGCTTCCTGGAGGGCAATCTGCCGAATAAAATCAGCGCCGGTTACATATTGAAAAAGAGCATCGAGGCCAAGGATCGCTCCCCATGAAATGAGCACCTTTTCAAAGATACTCCGATTTAAGTAAGTGCTTAAAATATCCGCGCTGACTAAAAATATCAAAATGTTGGATGTTGTTTTGTAAATTCCTTGAAGACTCTCCTTTGGATACTCGGTAACAAAGGTTGTTAGAAGAACAAGGGCGAAATAAATTAGAAGCGGAATGGCCAAGGGTTTCGAAAAAATGGCTCGTTGATGCGGCGCGGATAAAAAACGAGCGATGATCCACGCGACGATGGCTGTTGCGCTAAAAATAGAGGTGAAGGCCATAGAAAAAGTCAGGCTGATCCAAAGGCCGCACAAAGCAAAAAAAGCGATCGACGCGAAAAACGCAGGATTCTGCAGCTTGTGTTTAAGAATGGCCGGCAACATGGTGGAATCTTTGGTTGAAGGCGCTGTCGATTTTTTGCGAGCGTATCCAGTACGCAGCTTTGAGAATCAAAAGAGGCAGAGGCAGTAAGAGATAATACATAAAAAATACCAAGCGCAAAAAATTAAAATTTGGAAAAAAAACATGAACGAAAGAAAAAAGGCTTAAGACATTCATGACCACATGAATTTCACAGGATTTATGGGCAATGGAATAAGCTTTTCGCATCGAGGAGGATAGGGATCGAGTCGTAGTTCCCTCTTCGAAGTCTGGGGTCTCCCTATATGATTGGGTTCGAACTCCTCCGAGGGTATCGATGCGTTCTAAAAAAGTCTTGGCCTCAATGTCATGAATCAGATTGAAGCCGCATAAGCTAAAAGCAGCCAGTGATCCCATGACTAAAAGCGCAAGACTTTGTGCCTGATAGGCCAGGTAAATAGCAAAGGATAGGAAGAGGATCGTATGAATCACATGGTGCATGAAAAAATCAAAAAAGCGTCCGGTCAATGTTGCTTGTTTACGGTATCGGGCAATTTGACCATCGACATGGTCCAGATAATACCAGGTTTGAAGCAAGAGCGACCCGATGAGTAAACTTTGTGCGCCCGGGAGTGCCACAAAAAAACAGCCGAGCAGTCCAAGAATCATGGCGACAAAAGTGACTTGATTAGCCGTGACGGAGGTATGAAGCAGAAGCCAAGTGCATGGCAGCGCGGCATCGCGGAGGAAAGTCCTCACCATCCAATTCCCTTTTGTTTTGTAGTGAGGCTTTTGACAGATTTTATTTAATTCGCGGAGTGACTCCATAGGCTAACCTCGTAAGGGGCCCTGATAAACCCCTTTTTGATGATGATGAAAATCACGGACTCCTGCAAAAAATCCTCGGCATTTCTCGCGCATCGAAGGTTGAAATATATATAGCAGCAGATTTCTCGCTGTAAAAAGAACGATGCCGATCGATGTGAGCATGCGCTCAGGAAGGCTGGCATGTTTTTTGGATAAGTACAGAAAATTGCGCGTCGAATAATATTCAGATAAAAAAGGATAGCTGGACAGAGTACGGGAGATCTTGTGATAGACCACCGCTTGAGGAGCCAGAATGTTGCTAAATCCAGCTTTGAGATTTCGAAAACACAGATCTGCGTCTTCATGCAAAAGAAAGAAATCCTCATTAAAAAGACCAACTTGTTCAAAGAGTTTCCGCTTGAGGAGCAGTGCCGCGCCGGGAAGAATGACCCTGGCGCTGTTTTGCCGAAATTTTCCGTTATCCGGTTTGCCGCAAGGGCCTACCCAGGGACGCAGTTTAAGCCAGTTTATTTGGGTTCCAACGGAGTTAATGATTTCAGGTCGGTCATAATAGTAGATTTTAGGAGCAATCAAGGTCGCGCTTTGAAGATGATCTCCTGCCTCTACGAGTTTGGAGAGGGTGTCGATTTTGACAACAGCATCATTGTTTAAGATGAGGACATAATCGGCTCCATGATGGAGCGCGTGGAGAATCCCCTGATTATTCCCCCCTGCATAGCCCAAATTGCTCTTATTCTCGATTAGTGTCAGTTGCGGATATTTTCTGCGGATCATGCCGCAGCTTTGATCTTCGGATGCATTATCCACGATGACAATTTCAAAGTTTGAATAGTCAGAAATAAGAACCGAAGCAATGCATTCCAGGGTGTCCTCGGGCCGTTTGTAGTTTAGGATAATAACAAATACTTTGGGATTCATTGGGGGCATTTTCTTTGGAGCTCGCGGTATTTTAAGTATTTGACGAGGACATAAACGGAGGAAAACACGGCAAAAGCGAATCCCTCTAAGCCATCACGGAAACCCTGCTGAATCCCATACTGCTGGATGAATTTAGCCCAGGGGCGCAAGGTGAAATCTACCCAGGAAAGGGGTTTCTTTTTCTCCTGCAAAAATCGAGCTTCCCGCGATGTGTATTTCTCAAAACGCTCTAAATACTCGGAAAATGTAGCATAAGTATAATGGATCAAAAAGTTCTTTAATTCTTCCACCGGACCGTCCACGATAACTTTTTCGTGGATGGGCTGTTCGAATCGAGCCTTATTTTTTTTCATTAAGCGGATGGGTTTGTCATCTTGAGTTCCAGAAAAACGGAATTCCCTGCCGAAGATCCGGGAGCGTCTGGGAATAGAAAAAGCCTGCGCATTCTCAGGGTTTTGGATCTTTCGAATGATTTCATGACGAAGCTCCTCAGTTACTTCTTCATCTGAATCTATGGAAAGAGCCCATTCTCGCTGTGTTTGTTTCAGGGCAAAGTTCTTCTGATCTGAAAAGTCTTTAAAGGGTTTTTGAAAAATGCGGGCTCCGTATTGCTGCGCAATAGCCAAAGTTTCATCGTGACTGTCGGAGTCCACAATAACAATATCGCCCGCCCAGGCAATGGATTTGAGGCATCGCTCCAGTTTTGCACCGCTGTTATATGTAATGATAAAAACCGAAAGATTTTCTTGTCTCATTTTACCAGACTTTGTATTTTTCGGCTGAGCTGATAAATCAAATGGCGATCCTTTTCTTTTCCGGACCTTAATGTAGTACGCCGGGCTTTCCAAGCTTGTGGTATTTTACCTAATGCGGACCAAAATCCACGATAAAAAAACCATTTCCCCATCATCCATGCTGTGGCAAGTCGGAGGCATTGGAAAAAAGCCCACTGTACAATAAGAAAAGGGTCAGTGATGTTTTTAATCATAAATAAAATGCTGTTCCGATAAGTAAGCTGCTGAATATAAGTCGATCCGTAGGTTTTCTTGAAACTGGCAGAGCCAAGGTGCGCTTTTCGGCTTTCCGGCTGATAAAAGGTCTTCCAGCCTTTTTTCCAGGCACGGAATCCTAGATCGACATCTTCGTAATATCCCGGCAAGTACAATTCATCATACCCTCCGAGCTCAAGGAATTTCTTGCGGTCAAAGGCCCCGATTCCTGCGGAGAAAGCGAATCCCGGGGATTGCCGGAGTTTTTCGTATTGTGGATAGCTCACATCGGCTGTTAAAGTCCCCCACCGGAGTTTGGGAATGGAGCGATCTCCTTCAGTAGTCACACAGAAGACAGGTGATTCTTTTTGAAAAATTTGGAGTAAGGGATCCACGAAATCCGTTTCGGTTTGAATGTCGTTATTAAGAAGAATAAGGACGTCTTCGTTGACGGCTTGTGCCGCTTCATTGAAAGAACAAAGCACTTTATTGGCGGTGGATCTAAACACTTCGACTTCCGGGAATTGAGATTTGACAAACTCGGCGCTTCCGTCTGTGCTTTGGTTATCCAGGACCATGACGCGACAGACAGCCTTGCTGGCGCGAGCAGAGGATAAAATGCTGGGAAGAAATCGCGCAAGCAGGTCTTTGGCATTGTAATTTAAAACAATCATGACTGCAGAAGGAAGTTCGTGGGGACTCATGCGGAGACTCCGGCAAGGCAATCACGGTAAACCTGAAGTGTTTCCGCGGCGCACTTCCTCCAAGAAAATAGTTGAATGCGATTGAGCCCCTTTTGAATGAGTTCTTGCCGGAAAGAATCATCGGTGGAAATCTTTTCCAAGGCTGCGGCCATGGAGTCGGGCTCATAAGCATTGACATAAAAAGCTGCATCCCCTGCGATTTCAGGGAGAGACGTAAGGTTTGAAGTAACTACGGGAGTTCCTGAGGCCATGGCCTCCAGGATTGGGATACCAAAACCTTCATAAAGTGAAGGAAAGAGAAAAGCTCGGGCATTGGAATAGAGTTGATTGAGTGTTTCGTGGTCCACATAACCGGTGAAAACTAACCGGTTCAGAATCGATTTATATTTTTTACGGAGCTGATCCGCAAATTGTCCATGGGCGAAATCCAGGGATCCGACCAGGACTAGTTGAAAAGATTCGGACGGATATTTGGCGCAAAAGCGGGAAAATCCTTCGAGACTAAGTTCGAGGTTTTTGCGCGGCTCCAGCGTGCCTACGGCTAAAAAATATCGAGGGTTGATTCCGTGAAGTTTGGAAATCTTTTCGGTGAGATCCGGATTCTTTTGAAGCGAAAAGCTTTCATGCCCAGAGAGATAAACCATCCGAATTCTTTTTTCTGGATAGTTCAAATATTTGATTACGTCATTTTTTGTATGCAAAGAAGGGACGATAAGCCAGTCCGCATGTTTGACTCGTTGCGGCATCCAGGTCCGCCAATAAAAAGAGCTAGCTATTCCCTTCTGATTAGGAAAGGTCATGCCGATCAAATCGTGCAGTGTGACCACTAAATGGCGGCAGGGACGGATCATAGGGGGGGAAAATGCCGGAACATGCAAAAGATCAACCTTCTCTTGTCGGACTTGCCGTGAAAGCTCAATATTTTCCCATAAAAGTCTTTGCAGGGTATTTAAATTCCCTTTTTTTGAACGCCGTAGAAGAATCATCTTTATGTCCGAAGGTTTCTCGGCAGAAAGGAATTCGACTAAGTGATTGGTGTATACCCCTAATCCTGTGAGATTTCCATGGCAGGATTGAATATCAATGGCAATTTTTGTCATACAGTTCACATTATGTCATCGATCGGATTGCTGCTTGTCGGCCGTGATCGATTTAACGGGCAAAGCGTTGCTGAAATTTTTGAAGCAAGGTTTTAAAAAAATTCTCCCGTTTTTCAACAAGTATCCAAAAAGGCAGTGAAAGGAAAAGAAATGCACCTAACTTAGTAATCGCTGTTAACCACAGGGAAGGAGTTTGAATCCAGCGGTCACATAAAAAAATTAGGGTAAAGTAACCTGTGAAAATAAAAAGATCTTCCAAAGGCGACTTAAGCCCCTCAACGTTACCGTGCGTTTCCCAGAAGGATAGTATATAAGTTCCAATGCCATAAACTGTGTAGCTGATCACGGTGCCGAGGGCAACACCTTGGATTCCCCAGTGCCAGTGAATAAAAAGCAAACACAGTCCCAAATTGAGCGCAATAGTAACAAGTAAAATCGGAATCATTTTTAGATAGCGGTCAATGGCGATCAAAAAACTATTGGAGAGTTGCCCCATCATTAAGAAGAACGTACCAACGAGATAAATTTTCATGCAAGAAAGTCCGAGAACATATTTTTTTAAAAATAGTTCCACAAGAAGCGGGGCTCCTGCAAATGCCATGGAGCACAGAAAGGGATTTAAAACAGATAGAAAAAATGCTGGCCTCTTCAAAAAATGAATGACTTTGAGACGATTTTCATTGTTTTCGCCGTAAGCCTCAAGCAGGTTTGGGAAGATAATATGCGACATCATCATGGGGAGTGAGAGGATATAATTACTGACCATAATTGCAATCGAATAAAGCCCTGCTTCATAAAAGCCTAGTTTTTTAGCAATAATCAAGCGGTCCAATCCGGCCAAGAAGGTATATAAAAAAGCAGAAGCGATAAGGGGTAATCCCATTGTAAGTTCATGGATGAGTGTTTTCTTATGAATCTCAATTTTGAAGCGGTAAGGATGCACAAATTGGAGGTAAAGGATCAAGCATAGAGTCAAAAGCGCGGTGCCCAAAAAAAGGCCATAAATTTTCCAGTGCTGAACCAAAAGAGAAGTTACTAAAATGCCCCCAATAGCATTTAGAACTATCTGAATGCTCAAGATCTTAAACTTCTTCTCTGAGCGAAGAAGTGTGATAATAAAATCATAATATCGTTGGATGAATAAGAAAAAAGCAAGGAATAACATGCCCCAAATGAAAGGTCTCTCCCATTTTTGGTGCAGATAAAGGGCAGATAGCAGAATTCCTGCGAATGGAATAAGAGACATAAGCATCGAAAAAGTCAACGTGCTGTTTTTCACAAGCTCAGCTTTTTCAAAGTCACCTTTTCCGCGAAAAATGGGGTAATCTCGTCCAAGCGCACGAGTGGTTCCAAGGCTTGCATAACCACAGTATCCTAGGATGACTTGGAGAACGCTCCAGATTCCAATGGCGGCGGGGCCTAAAAAGGCGCGTAAAAGAAAGCTGTTAAGAATGCCAATGCCTTGGGCAATATAATTTGCAGCCGCATAAAAAAAAGCATCGTGAAACATGGAAAATTTTCGGGAGCTCACAAATAGGTTCCTGTTACATTCTTTTTGTCAAAGTTTGATAATAAACTATTTTTTTGCGATTGAGTCAAAGGAAAGAGGGGTCCCTTTTTCAAGATAATGCTTTGCTCGTTTCCCTAGAACGGAAGCAAGGTGCTTTGGCTTAAGCCCATTCGCAGGGCGGATGGAGCGTATGTTTCTTTGGGTCAAACATTCTCCCTTTTTTATGTTAGCAACAACAAATAGTGAGCGCCTAAAAATTCTACTTTGCTTTTCTTGGTGGGTTAAGCCGTAGTGTACTTTTCCTAACGCTTCTTCAACGGTGCGGACACTCGTTGTCAGATCCTTGAGCTCATGAGGCTCCATAGAAAAAAAACTATCTGGGGTTTTAATTTTTCGGGAAAGTGTAAAATGTTTTTCAATAAATCGTGCTCCAAGCGCAACCGCCGCGATGGCTATTTGCGTTCCCATGGTATGGTCCGAAAGACCGATTGGAAGACGGAATTTTTTTTGAAGGTCTGAAATGGTGTGTAAATTCATTTCCTTAGGATTTGCGGGATAACTACTTACGCATTTGAGGAGCGTGATATTTTTTGCTCCTGAGCGCTTTGCGGCAGACACGGCTTCGGTAATCTCCTCAAGAGTAGCCATGCCGGTTGATAAAATCAGAGGCTTTTTTGTCTTAGCCGCATATTCGATGAGGGGAATGTCCACTAACTCAAAGGAAGCGATTTTGTGACAAAAAACACCCAGATCTTCCAGGAAATCCACGGATGTTTTGTCGAAAGCAGAGGAAAAAAAAGCAATTCCAAGAGCGTCCGCTTCCTTCTTTAATTGTTTAAACCAGTTCCAGGGGGTATAGGCTTGTTTGTACAGTTGATAAAGTGTTTGTCCGCCCCATTTAGGGTGACGGATCCGAAAGTACTTATTATTGATGTCTAGGGTCAGCGTATCCGGAGTGTAGGCTTGAAATTTGACCGCATCAGCGCCGCAAGCCTTTGCTTTTCCGATCAAGTCAAGGGCGCGCTTTAAACTTTGTCCATGATTAGCAGAGATCTCTGCCGCAATAAAGATATGTTTGCTGTGATTGAACATAGGCTATTTATTCAAAATTAAGTGATGAGTTGGTTGGCCCTTGACAGTTTTTGTTTTGAATTTAAAAAAACCTGCGCCAAAAAAGCTTTTTAAGGAGGCTAGATTCCCGACTTTGACGTAAGCGTCGATTGTATGGATCTTGGTTTTGCGAAAAATCATCTGACACGCAAGGCGAATGATGGTGGCACCAACGCCTCTTCCTCGGTAAGGTTTGGCAATTGATATTGAGATGGTGGCCCGATTTTTTGATTGTTTAAAACGAATTTGTCCGACGGGAATTTTTGAAAGCATGATTTTAAAAAATAAAAGACTAGAATCGTGAAGCGCTGAACGAAACCATCTGCAATGATCCTTCCACAGAATACGAGCTGGATTAAAAGATGCCTGACGAACCTCAGGGTCGTTGGACCACTGAAAAATTCTTCGAGAATCTTTTCCTTGTATCCGCTCAAATGAAAACAACATGTCAGTAATCGACTTTACAATACGATGAGCACCTTTGGCATCCACCATGATTTGACCTCTGCGGCTCATGGCTTGTCGAGATGACGATGATTGAATTTTAAGCAGTGAGCGTTCGATTTCTTGAAGGGTGTTTGATTGGTGTGCTGCACCCGCATACTTCAGAAAGCCTGTTTTTTTCCATCCATCAATATTCATATGCTGATTTGCAGCAAAGGAAATTCCAATGGTGGGTAGACCACATGCGGCAAGCTCATTCAGTGTTTGACCGCCTCCCGAGATTGCTATATCGCAATCTAACATCAGTTGTTTTATTTGAGCTGCAGAAAGCCCATGGTAAAAGAACAGTTTACTTTTGTCAGTGGAAGTCGATTTACCGCGTTTGGGTGTGACGACATGAAATTGATACTGAGGAAACCTTTTACTCAAAAACTGAGTAATTTTACCGATTAAATCGGTTTGATCAATGCCTCCAAATGTAATCAAAATATTGCGGATATCTTTTTTGATTTTCTTGGGCGGAACAAACATAAAAGGTTCTCGCAAAAGAGCGTAC
>CAYWRU010000073.1:0-15615 GCA_964460795.1 uncultured bacterium
GGGATCAAATTCGCACGGCAAGTTGCGTTCCGCAACGTTGCGTGCTCATTTGACTCTAAAAGCCAAACTATATTCAGCCCTCTCTCATTGATGATCAATTTATAGCAATAAATGAAAAAAACGATTTATAGCAAAAACAAGAAAGAAATAGCATGCAGCTATGAGCATTAAAAATATTCCGCCATCAATTGTATTTATTGAAGAGCGCCGGGTACACTTTGTTAGTAGGGGCTTCATTCAGGATTTTAAGAAGTCCTTCAATAAGAGGAGTCAGCCCTATGGTGCTGAGTTCAGCCACAACTGGAAGAGTGACCCCATTCAACAAGGCGGCGGCGTGTCTGACGCTCCTTTGTTTTTTGAGCAGCCAAAATTCCTGGGCCTATGGACCTTCAAACGCTTCCACGGGTCAAACGGAGCTAGCTTCTGCCGGAATTTCATCTCTTGAACCGTCCAATCTCGGGGTTTCCGGTCTTGGCGACATTGAAATCCCTGAGTCCATCGGAAAAATAAAATCTGTTTTCCAGGGGGATAAGGACAAAATATTTATTCATATCCAGGATGCGCACATTAGCGAATCCGCGCAGCTTAACATTGCCAAAATCCTGGAGATTTTTGCCGATCGTTACGGAATGAAACGCGTACATGTGGAAGGGGCGGAAGGCACGGTTTACCCCCAGTTTCTCTCCTTTTTTCCGGACCGGAGTGTGCGCAAGTCCATCTCGGATTTTCTTCTTCATGAGGGGCGCTTGAGCGGTCCCGAATATCTGGCCGTAGTGGAGCAAAAAAATATTCAGCTAGAAGGGATCGAGGAAGGAAATCTCTATCAGGCCAATCGAGAGGCCTATTTGGAAGCCGCTAAAGTTGCCCAGTCGGACCTTCAGCTTTTAGAAAGTGTCGGAAAACTTTTACAAAATCTTCCCCGGTTCATTTTTTCCGAAGAACTCTTGGCGCTTTATCAAAGCCGCAGTCGATTTCGAGACGGAGGAAATGAACTTATTCCGTATGTAAAGGCCTTGATCAAAACTGCAGAAAAACATTCGATTCCGCTTAAGGGATATTACGAGTTGGATTCTTTTCAAAAATTGATCGCACTCGAAAAGGAGATCGATTTTGAAGCGGCCAGTGAACAAATTGAACAGCTGACTCAGGATCTGAAGCATGTAGTTTCCCGGCAAAGGCTTTCCCAGTTTCTTACCAACACGGTTCAGTTCCGCATGAATAAAATGCGGCGTTCGGAATACTACGGCTATTTGCGCCGCGAAATCGACTTGATTGATGCAGACGGATCTCCGGCCGGAAGCCGCGTGCCGCTTAAAACGCAGTATGACTCGGTCCTGAAATATTTGCAGTACATGCAGCTTTATGATCAGATCGGCGTCACGCTTTTTGATGAGCTGGACCGATTGGAGAGCGAAGTTAAAGGGAAAATATTTCAAAAACAGGAAGAGCGCGATCTGGATCAACTCCTTGCCATTTACGATATTTATCATCAGCTTTTTTCTTTTGAACTCACCAAAAAAGATGCGGAATATTTTTACTCACACCGGAGCGAATTCACGGCTGAACTTTTTCAAAAGCGCATGCAGCCTTTCTTGGAGAAATTTCACTTCGCAGAGGCTCTTCCCGCCGGACTCGGGGCGCTCGATCAAGACCTCCCGCGCGTTGAGAAATTTTATGAGCTGGCCCTTCAGCGCGATAAAATCCTGATCCAAAACGCCATCCGCTCTGCGGAAGCCGATTCTCATAACGTAACCGCCCTTGTGACCGGAGGATTTCATACGCCGGGGATTGAGCGTTATCTTCGTGAGCACGGATATTCCTATATGGTTTTGACGCCAAGCCTCGCAGGTGATTCGAATCAGGCCAATGAAAAAGAAATTTATGCGCGGGCCATGGCACAAAAGCCCATTCCTTTGGAGGAAGTACTTATTCCTGAATCAAACCAAGCCAAATCCGCTCGCATTCAAGATCCGCGGTTTCAATTATCGCCCCACACTTCGCTTCCCACATCATCCAATCTGCCAATTTTTATGGCGGAGCTGTTGGGGAGGAATACTCGAGCAAAAGTCCGAGAAAATTTAAAAGAAACAACGCCAACATTTTTAGCTATACCATTAGGTGAATTATTGACAGTGAAAGAGTCGGGGGGCGTTCAAAAGGCTCGGGAGCGAATCCAAGCCGAGATTGTCCAGCATCCTGAATGGCCAGAATCTGTACGCGAAGCACTGAGCCAGTGGACACTCTCATCCTCTTCGGTTTATATCCATGACGAACAGAAAGGAACGCATTCACTTTACTTTAGAATGGATGGAATCGATGGACCTCAGTTTTATCTTTTATTCATAGGACCTTCTGCTTTTGAATTTCGAGAAAGCGCCGGAATTCGTCAAACTCGGCAGGACATGAGGATCTCTATTGATTTGAATGGCAGCAATATTATTGTTTGGGCCGCGGCCATTAAACATCCGGATCTTTTGCCTCCGGCTGTGGCTCAGTCTTTGTTTAAAGGAGCTGAGATAACCGTTTCTGAAAAAAGGGCAGAGGTCCGGCAGCTTGCAGAAATTCCGCAGCATCGTCGCCCTCAAGGAAGTAAGCCTGCCGCCAATCGGGATGTCGCAAGGCGCATTCCAACGCCGGCTCCTTTAATCGGGAGAGAAGCTGCGGCTAAAAAAATAGAAATTCCGCCAACGCTACCTGAGGAACCCCAGCCAGTCAAAATCACGATTCATCCCGAACAAAAACCCCGAGCGGAAATTCGAAAAGTTATTCAGCCGGTGTTGCAAACTCCTAGTATTCAGCCTGTCTCGGGAGATTTCTTGCGGGGTGGAAGAGAAGTTTTGAGACGAACGGCTGCAGCCTATGCTCGGGAATCCGAGGTTCATGGCTGGGCTGGACCGGGGCTTTTGCTCACTCTTCATTCCGAAGGAAATCTTGACGGATATCTGCGTCGTGAACAGCAAAAGATGAAACTTCTTCAAGCGCGAATGGAGCAAATTTTAGATCAGACGAGACAAAATGGATCCCGCGTCAGCCATCAGGCGGGGGCATCGTTCTTATCCTTAGGATCTGAGATGGTTCAGAGGAATGAAGGATCCATTCGCTCTGGGCTTTATGCCTTAGGCTCCATTTCATTCTCTGAATCCTATCGAAGCGTGGATCGTTGGGCAAGCCATTGGTTTTGGGGCCTTGACCGAATTTGGAAAGAACGTGTGGCGCAAGTAAAAAGCCGATGGACGCATGATAATTATGTGGCGGTGACTGAATCTCGTAGGAAAATAGCGCCTATGACACCTGCCCAGAAGCAAATTACGGAAGGTATTGGATCCGCTCGGAGTATGGATATGGAAGACATCTTGCGAGCCACGGGACTTAGCGATTCCAGATTTCCTCACTTGGAACAAAACATTGCGAATGCGACTCGGAAAATTATTCTTGAAGCGGCCGGTCCTTCCATGATGGATCATGCCAAAGATGCTCCGGGGGTTTTGATCTATGAATGGGACATGAATTTGGGATACGCGGTTCAAATGCGATTTCTGCGAGATCTTTTATATATTCACAACACGCAGCAATCTCAGATAAGAATTATTTTGCCCTTCGAGAATCCAGACTCGGAGCGCATTGAGGCCTGGATGGATCGGGATCTGTCGATGGAAGATTGGACAGGGTATGTCATTATGCGGTCTCCACTAGGTCAAGTCCTTCAAGAAATTTTGGAAAAGAATCAGGGCTTGGATTTGGTTCAAATGACAGGGCTTCCTAAAATATTGGCCGGATTTTCTGATAAACGGACCAAGGGAATCCAGGGGTTGAGTTACGGACTCGCCAGTCTTATTCCGGGACAAATTTTGATATTAAGTGAGTCGCCCTTGGCACAAACAAATCGATCGCTCAATATAAGCGCTGTCTTGAATATTTATAGTATTCTGCAAAGCTGGGCCAGCGATCATGCTGCAGAAATTGCAGCCTAAACAGATCTATTCTCTTTTCAAAATAGACTGCTTGCACAAAAGGGTTGATCTGCGTACAATTCGGGCACTTCTTTTTTAATCACGAGGGGCGGACCCATCACCGGGGTTCGCCCCTTTGGTTTTTATGGAAGACGCAGCTTCGCATTCCGCGGATATTCCCCCTAGGCCCTCAAGGACTTCGCCAAGTCGTACGCTTTTCCGAGTTCAACACACCTGGTTTTGGATTTTTGCACTGCTTCTTGGCGGATGGATTTTCTTAAAAGCTCCGTCTTTATTTGGGTTAAGGGGATAATCCATGCTCATTCCATTTTTTTGGATATCCCTCGGTCTGGGTTTGGGAGCGCTCCTCGGGTTTTATCCCGTGGACCTGCCTCTAAAACTATTTCCTGCCATTTTTATTTTAATGCTTGGAGTTCTCTTTTTTCTCCGCGGCACACGGATTTTTCTTCCGATCTATCTGATCCTCCTGATTCTTTTAGGCGGAGCCCATGCGCGGATCCATGAACTCCATAAGTTTGAGCAAAAAAAAGCCTGGGGATTTCTTCCTGAGGACTCGGGAGAAAAAAACGAAAAAATTTTTTATATCCTGGAAGGCCGCGTTGAGTCGAGCCCTGAGTATCGACTTCGGGGCCGAAAGAAAACGCTTTCGTTTGTGCTCTCCGCAGAAACGCTTTTAACCAAGGCCAGCAGGCGATTTCAAAAGCGTGTAGTTTTTGGGCAGGTCCAGGTATTTCTTTTTCAGCCGCCTTTGGTTCCAGAGCCAGGCGACCGGGTCCGATGTTACGGATTCTTGGAGCGTCCCCGCAGTCCTTTGAATCCTGAAGAGTTTGACTATGCCGGATATTTAGAAGATCGCGGGATCTTTTCCATTTTTCGGGGCTATGGACGCTCGGTCAAAGTTCTGGAGCATCCAGCTTGGAATATGGCAGCCCTTCCTTGGAAGGCGCGCGCCTGGGTTCAGCATCAGCTGGAAACCTTATTTAAAGGAGATACCCAGGCGGTTCTCGATGCCCTCATTACGGGCCATCAAAAGAATATCTCCGACTCCTTGCGGGATGATTTTGTAAAAACCGGAACCGCGCATTTACTAGCAGTTAGCGGGCTTAATATTACGCTCGTGGTTGGAAGTTTTTTTGGGGCCATGCGCCTTTGTGGTTTGAGTCAAACGATTGCCGCGGCTGGGTCCTTGTTGGTCGTTATTTTTTACACAGCATTGGCAGGATTTGGAGTCCCGGTATTGCGTGCAGCTTGGATGTCCACGGCAGTGCTGGTCGGTTTATTGCTTGGCCGAAATTCGCGAACACTCAATGCCTTTTTTCTCGCTTTTATCTGCATGGTGCTTGTGGATCCTGGGAATCTTCGGGGCATTGGCTGTCAGCTCTCCTATCTTTCGGTGTTGGGTCTCATGCTTTTTGGCGGCGGCTCCGAGGGAAATAAATTTTGGGGGCTCATGGTTTTTCGAGGAACCTTGGCGGCGATGCTCATGACGCTTCCGGTGGGGATTCATTACTTCCATGTCCTCTCGCTCTCGGGGATCGTTGCCAATCTTTTGGCGATTCCTCTTTTTCACTTGGCGCTCATGATGGGATTTATCTCGCTGGTATTGAATTTTATTCCCCTTCTGGGGCCATGTCTTTGCCGATGGACTCAGTCCTGTATGGATCTTGGATTTTTTTGGATTCATTCGCTCAGTCAGCTTCCAGGTGGTTATGGGTATTTTGGATCTCCGGCACTTTGGCAGTGGATTCTCTATTATGGGAGCCTTGTTTTTCTAGTCCTTTCACGGATGCTGTATCCCGTTTCAAAAAAAAATCAGCAAAGGGCTTTGATGCATCCATGGATTTATTGGATTATGTGGGGGCTTTGGGGCGTGAGTCTTTTGGGAATGTTATGGCCCTCCAAAGCATCCGGAGTGGAGTGTGTGATTTTCTCTGCAGGACAAAACGAGATCTTTTATCTTCGAAGTCCTTCCGGCCGTCACTACCTGGTGAATAGCGGCCGAAATTTTCCCTCAGACCAATCGCGCTGGATTTTGCATCCATTTTTGAAGGCCCGGTCTGTGAAAAAAATCGAAACTGTTTTTCTTACGGATTTTTCCCGTAAACACACCGGAGGATTAGACGGCCTTTCCGCCAATTTTAAAATTCAGAAAACAGCCTATCCGCGCGGTGCCTTTTCAAAATTCGTTTATGTCAAAAAGCCCTATTCGTGGATCGCGATGCCGAAGGGGCTTGATCTGGAACTCGAGAAAAATTTTAGAATAAAATGGCTGGGGGTTTTTCAGAATCAAGGCGTGCTGCAAATGGATTCAGAAAACCTGCGAATCTTATATCTGCCGATTTTATCTTCAGAAATCATTCGGATGCTGAAGGCCATTCAGACAAAGGAATCTATTTTCACCGTTTTGGTTTTAGGATCCAAGGCTGAGTGGACTGCGGATAATGAAAATGAAATTTTGTCTCAAACGCCTGTAGAGCTGATCGCTGTGACTCGGAATCCTGCAGGAGGAGGGCTTCGAACGCCCGTAGTTGAGTTAGAGAAATTAGGAGCTTTGATGATTCAGGGCAATGCAAAGAATGCTTCCCTGGCAATTCAAACGGTTCGAGGGGGAGCTGTTTCTTGGAAAAGCGGAAATGAAATTAAAGTTTAGAAGGGGAAACCGCGGCTAAAATTCTGGCCGTAGATTTTTTGTCATTCACAAGGTGATGGGGGGCCGAAGCATCAAAATAAAGCGTTTCCCCCGTTTTTAGCGGAAATTCCTTGGATCCAAGCACTGCTTTTACTTCACCTTCCAAAACATAGAAAAATTTTTCGACACCGCGTTCTGCGGATTCAGGTGAACTTTGAGCGCCGGCGTGAAGGGTGATGAGGTATGGAGTAATTTTCTTTTTTGAGCTTTCAGAAGTTAAGAGTTCGATTTGAAGATGAGGGCCGTGATGAGTAACTTTAGGTTCATCTTCTTTTTTTCGGTGATGAGTCGCAGATTCTCGTTCATCAATACCTGAATAAAGTTCAGCCAGGGATATCCCGATGGCATCGGCGATTCGAGAATGACTTTCCACGGTGCCGGTCATGGTGCCGGTCTCAATACGAGAGAGGGTAGCCTGGGCGATGCCGGTTTTTTGGGCAATTTCAACCAGGGTTAATTTTTTTTCTTTGCGGAGTTCGCGGATGCGTTCGCCAAGTTTCTCAAGCATGGCGCCATCTTACGAAAAATCGATGTATAGTCAATTGAAATATATAGATAGAGAAAATTTATGGGATAATATAAATAATATGCATATTATTATTGACAATAAAGAATAATTGTGTTACATTTTCACCATATTCCAATAGGAAAGGAGTGAATCCAAATGAAGAAAAATAGCACCCAAAGACTTCTCGGAGTCGTGATGGCGCTCGTGGTTTTAGCAGGCCAGTTTCTGATGCCGCTTGAGAAAGCGGTCGCAGCTCCTGCACAGGCGCTTCAGACCGAAATCCAGGTTGTCAATATCAACCGAGCCAATGCCGTGGAACTAGAAGCAGTTCGCGGGATCGGTCCGGTTTTGGCGCAGCGAATCCTCGAATACCGGAAGGCAAACGGGGATTTTAAGCGTGTTGAAGATTTGGCCAAGGTTTCCGGTATCGGACCTTCCAAATTTGAAAAGCTAAAAACCCAAATCACCATTTAACTGTGGAGATTTCGAGGTTTCAAAGGCGCGGTCTCTTGCTTGAGGGAGCGGGAGACTAGAGGGGAGGCCTCTGGCAGAATTTCGCCAGGGGCTTTCTTTTTTGAACAAAGTTTTGGGGAATCATCTAGATAAGGCACTTTGTTTTTGTTATGATTTCGGCATATGTCAAAGCCTCTGACTTTTCAGGAAGTGATCCAGAAATTAAATCAATACTGGAGCGGCCAGGGCTGTCTCATCATGCAGCCTTACGATCTCGAAGTCGGAGCAGGCACTTTCTCTCCCCATACTTTTTTGCGTGCGCTCGGACCTGAGCCTTGGAATGCGGCTTATGTGGAACCTTCTCGCCGCCCTACGGATGGCCGCTACGGTGATAATCCTCACCGAACCCAGCATTATTATCAGTATCAAGTCATCATGAAACCTTCTCCCAAAAATTCTCAGGAACTTTATCTGAATTCCTTAAAAGAACTTGGAATTGATGCGCTTTCCCATGACATCCGTTTTGTGGAAGATGACTGGGAATCACCGACCTTGGGCGCGTGGGGACTTGGCTGGGAAGTTTGGCTGGATAGTATGGAAGTCACTCAGTTCACTTATTTCCAGCAGTGCGGAAGTATTGACTTAGAAGTAACTTCGTGTGAGATCACTTATGGCCTTGAGCGTATTGCCATGTTTCTCCAAAAAAAGGAATCCATTTTTGATCTCGAGTGGACCGACGGCGTGACCTACGGGCAAGTGCATCTTCAGGGAGAGAAAGAATTTTCCGCGTTCAATTTTGAGCATTCCAATGCCTCCATGTATCTTCGGCATTTTGAGGAATATGAAGCGGAGGCCAAGAAGCTTCTCGAACAAAATCTGGTTTTGCCTGCTTATGATTATTGTCTCAAATCTTCGCACGTTTTTAATTTGCTTGATGCGCGCGGTGCGGTGAGTGTGAGCGAACGGCCTCGCTATATTGGGCGCGTGCGTGCTCTGGCCCGGGCGTGCGCCCAAGGCTATTTGGAATCTCGAAAAGCGCAGGGCTTTCCGCTTCTTCATCCATCAAAAAAGAAATCTTCCTAGGACTTTATTATGCCGGATCTCTTAATTGAAATCGGAACCGAAGAGTTGCCGCTCGACAGCCTGGATGTTTTGGACAGCCACTTGAAGGACCGAATTACGGCAGCTTTAAAATCAGCGCGATTCACCTTGGAATCGGTTGAGGTCAAGACCACGCCGCGCCGTATTGCGATCGGAGTGAAGAATCTTTCCGCTAAACAATCCGATCATGTGCTTGAATTTTCCGGACCTTCTGCGGAGCAGGCTTATGGCGCGGATGGGAAACCAACGCAAGCCTTAGAAGGATTTTTAAAAAGTAAGGGCGCCAGTCTTTCGGACGTACAGATTAAGGAAACGCCCCGCGGCCGGTTTATTTCGGTTCAGAAAAAAGAAATGGGGAAACCTGCTGCTCAAGTGATGGCGCAAATTCTAAGAGATGTGCTGGGTGCGCTGCCTTTTCCTAAAATGATGCGCTGGGAGGCTTCCGGATTTCGTTTTCCGCGGCCGATCCGCTGGCTGGTTTTTCTTTTGGATAAGCGACTTGTTTCGTGTCAGATTGCGGATGTGAAATCTGCGGCCGTAAGTTATGGCCATCGGTTTTTAGCGCTTGGAGCATTCAAAATTCTTTCTGCGGATTGGGCCGCTTACGAAAAGGCATTGGCAAAACGTCATGTGATCTTGGATCTTGCAGCGCGCGAATCCAAAATCCGCAGAGAATTAGCGTCTAAATTCGGCCAAAAAAATCCGGACGAAGAATTGCTTCATACCGTTTCGCAGCTTATCGAAGAGCCTTTTTTTCTGATCGGCGGGTTTAAACGCGATTATTTAAAACTTCCTGAGGCTGTGCTCGCCACTTGTATGAAGAAGAATCAGAAAATTTTTGCCTGCCGCGACGGCCAAGGTCATGTTAAAAATCAGTTTGTCGCGATCTTAAACGGAAAACGCGGCAACCTGGCCCGCATCCAGTCGGATTTTGAAAATGTGCTGGAGTCCCGGCTGAAGGATGCGCAATTCTTTTATCATGAAGATACCAAAGCGCCGCTTGAAGCCAAAGTGGAGGCGCTCAGTCAGATTATTTATCTCGGAAAACTTGGAACCATGAAGGATAAAACTCAGCGGATTGAAAAACTGAGTCGAGTGTTTGCTCAGAAATCCGGTCATTCGGATCTGGAAAAGGATTTGACCAAGGCTGCGCACCTTTCTAAAGCGGATCTGATGACCCGTCTGGTTTTTGAAATGCCGGAACTTCAAGGCGTGGTAGGCGGAGAGTATGCGGCGCGCTCCGGAGAAAATTCCGAAGTGGCTTCCGCTATCGCAACTCAGTATCTCCCCAAAAATCTGACGGAAGATTATCAGAGCTTAAAAAAATCCATCGGACTTTTGGGCGCCATGCTCGGAGTGGTAGATCGTTTTGATCATTTAGTCGGCGCCTTTGGCATGGGGCTGGAACCCACGGGAAGCCAGGATCCTTTTGCGCTTCGTCGTTCTGCGGGGGTTTTGGTCAAACTGATTCGCGCGTACCAGCTTTCTTTTTCTTTCCGGGAACTTTTGGAATCTGCGGTCCAGGGCTATGGGAGCGCTCTTAAAATTCCTGCGCAGGAGATTTCTAAAAAACTCACGGCATTTCTTCAAGATCGTGTGACCTTTGAGTTGGGAGTGAGCGCCGGGACTCGGGCGCATGAGATTCTGCAAGCAGTCCTGAAAGCCGGGGCTGATGATTGGGCCGATGTTTTTGCTCGTTTTGAGGCACTGGTTCAGCTGGAGAAAAAAGATCCGGGCACTTTTTATAAGGCAGCCAAAGTGATCGAGCGACCGGCCAATATCCTGAAGGGATTTAAGGGGAACGTTGGGACCGTCGACAGCTCAAAACTTGTGGAAGAGAGTGAGAAACAGCTCTTTGAGATTTTAAAATCAAAAGGCGGGTTGGTTTTGGCGGCAGGAAAGGGGCAAGATTATGAAAAAGCTACGCGGCTCCTGGCCGAATATTTTTCTGAAATTCTGCATACATTTTTTAGCAAAGTCCTTGTGAATGCTGAAGATGCAGAGATCTGCCGCAATCGGCATGCGCTCCTGAAACAGGTTGTTGATCTTTATGGATCCTGCATCGCGGATCTATCCGTCCTATCTCGCTAGAATATCACTATCCACCCGCCCTCAATAATGGTAGAATTCCCAGCTCAAACCCCGGTTTAGTCCAACGTTTGCAATCATATAAAAGACCCGTCCGGCAATAGATTCGGTCGGCACATCAATAATGAAGGAGAAAGCAATGAAGACAGCGTCCGGAAGCAAGAAATCGTCCCCTCATTCCAAATCCAAGACGAAAAAGTTCGTCTACTTTTTCGGCGGAGGCAAGGCCGAAGGTAACGCCAAGATGAAGTCGCTCTTGGGCGGCAAGGGAGCGAATCTTGCAGAAATGTCGGCGATTGGAATTCCGGTTCCTCCTGGATTTACGATCTCCACCGAAGCCTGCGCAGATTTCTATGAGCTGGGAAAAAAATGGCCGGCAGGTCTTGAAGCTCAAGTGAAAGAAAATATTGCACGACTCGAAAAAACATTCGGCGCTAAATTGGGGGACCGTAATAATCCGCTTCTTGTTTCAGTCCGCAGCGGCGCAGCCGTTTCCATGCCGGGCATGATGGATACGGTGCTCAATCTTGGTTTGAACCCTGAGGTTGTTCAGGGCCTCATTATCAAAACAGAAAATGAGCGTTTTGCCATGGATTCCTACCGCCGTTTCATCCAGATGTTCGGCGATGTGGTCATGAACGTTCCTCATGAAACGTTTGAACATATTTTAGAGCAGAAGAAAAAACAGGTCGGAGCTAATCAGGACACGGAGTTGACGGCCAAAGATCTTAAAGATGTGGTGGCTCAGTACAAAACTGCTTACAAAAAATCCACGGGCGAAGAATTTCCAATTGATCCGTATGATCAGCTTCAGAAAGCTATCAATGCAGTTTTCAATTCCTGGAATAATCCCCGCGCTAACAAATACCGCGAGCTGAATGACATCCGCGGACTTCTCGGAACCGCGGTAAACGTTCAGGCGATGGTGTTCGGCAATATGGGCAACACCTCGGGAACCGGCGTTTGTTTTACGCGTAATCCTTCCACCGGAGAAAATAAATTCTACGGAGAATTTTTGGTCAATGCCCAGGGCGAAGACGTGGTAGCTGGAATCCGGACCCCGGAACCTCTGGATGATATGGCCAAACACTGGCCCGCGATTTACAAGCAACTCGTGGCCATCCGCGCGCGGCTTGAAAATCATTACCGGGACATGCAGGACATTGAGTTTACGGTTCAGGAAAATAAACTTTATATCCTTCAAACGCGTAATGGAAAACGCACTGCGCAAGCCTCGGTACGCATTGCCTGTGAACTGGTGAAAGAAGGTAAGTTGACACAGGATCAGGCAATTTTGCGTGTGGATCCAAAACAGCTCGACCAGCTGCTCCATCCAACCTTTAATCCCAAGCAGCCTAAAAAAGTGATCGCCAAAGGTCTTCCGGCCTCTCCAGGCGCAGCTACGGGTAAAGTAGTGTTCAATGCCGATGATGCAGAGGATTGGGCCAAAAAAGGTGATGCAGTTATTTTGGTCCGCATTGAGACGTCGCCCGAAGATATCGGCGGTATGAATGCAGCCAAAGGAATTCTGACGGCCCGCGGCGGAATGACTTCCCATGCGGCAGTCGTGGCTCGTGGAATGGGTAAGTGCTGTGTTGCGGGTGTGGGGGCGATGCAGATCAATTACAACACCAAACAATTTACGGTTGGCGATGTCACGGTCAAGGAAGGGGATTTTATTTCTCTGGATGGAAGTCTTGGAGAAATTTATCTCGGAAAATTGGAGACCCAAGCGGCGCAGCTTTCCGGACATTTTGGAATTTTGATGAAGTGGGCCGATGCATTGCGTAAGCTTAAGGTCCGCACCAATGCGGATACTCCGCATGATGCGGATGTGGCCCGTGGTTTTGGAGCTGAGGGTATTGGGCTTTGCCGTACCGAGCACATGTTCTTCGAAGGCGACCGTATCATTTCGGTTCGTAAAATGATTCTTTCCGATGATCTTGCCGGACGCGAGAAGGCCTTGGCCGAACTCCTTCCCATGCAGCGGGGCGACTTTGAAGGAATCTTTAAGGCCATGGATGGACTCCCAGTGACGATTCGTTTGCTGGATCCGCCGCTTCACGAGTTTCTTCCTCACGAAGAAGAAAACCAGAAGGAAATGGCGCAAGTTTTGAATGTTCCGATCCAAAAGATCAAAGAGCGTGTTTCCTCGCTTCACGAATTCAATCCCATGCTGGGCCACCGCGGCTGCCGCTTGGGCATCAGCTACCCGGAAATTTTCGCCATGCAAACCCGCGCCATTATGGAAGCGGCTTGCATCGTGAAAAAGAAGGGGATTAAAGTATTTCCTGAAATCATGATTCCGCTTGTGGGGATGAAAAAGGAGTTGGATCTTCTGAAACAGGAAATGATCACGGTTATCAATCAAGTGTTTGCTGAAAAAGGGATGAAGCTTCCCTACATGATCGGGACCATGATTGAAATCCCGCGTGCAGCCTTGATTGCGGATCAAATTGCTCAGTCTGCTGAATTTTTCTCATTCGGAACAAACGATCTGACGCAGATGACGCTCGGATTTTCGCGGGATGATGCGGGATCCTTTTTGGGGACCTATCTCAACCGCGGAATCTTCGAGAAAGATCCCTTCCAGAGCCTGGATCAGGAAGGCGTAGGATCTCTCGTTCAACTTGCGATCACAAAAGGCCGAAGTACTAAGACGGATCTTAAGATCGGAATCTGCGGCGAACACGGCGGAGACCCTGCTTCGGTGGAATTCTGTCATCGAGTAGGCATGAATTACGTCAGCTGTTCTCCGTACCGGGTTCCGATTGCTCGACTGGCTGCAGCACAGGCTGTGGTTCGGGCTAAGAAAAAGTGAAGCTGCGCGGGGTAATCCCCGCGGTTTCTTAAACCCTCAGGGTAGGTGTAATTCCGTCATGGCGGTAAAAACAAAAAAGAAGCCGGGTGTCTCTAAAGTTACGCCCAAACGCTCAGTCAAAGGAAAGAAGTTAGCTCCTCAGCGTAGGGGCACGGTTTCTTTTCGTAAGCGGCCGCTTTCTAAAATTCTTGCCAATATCCGCCAGCGGCAATTCACCAAACAGCAAGAGTCCAAGGATCGGAAAGTCACTCAAGCCAAAAAGGAAGCTCAGAAACGAGCTGTGTCAGGGAAAGATCCTGAGCGAGAGGCTCTTCATAAAGAAATGGAAGAGATCCTGAAGGAAGAATCTGTTTTGGAGGCGCCTGAAGAGCGGCGCCGCCGGCGGCGGGATAAGGATGATGACGCAGGGGACCCAGAAGGCGGTTCAGAAGAGCAGACTTTAGACCGTACGGCCATGAAGATCTATCTTGATCAGATTGAACACATTCCTCTTTTGACACCGGAGGAAGAAGTTGGTCTCTCTGAGCGAATTCATTCCAAATCCAAAGGCGCAACCGAAGCACGTCATCAAATGATTCGCTCGAATCTCCGTCTTGTGATCTCCATTGCTAAGCGCTATGCCAACATGGGGCTTTCCTTTTCTGATCTTGTAGAAGAAGGGAACATTGGCCTCATGCGGGCGGTCGAAAAATTTAATCCCGAGCGTGGCTACCGATTCTCAACTTATGCATCGTGGTGGATTAAGCAGGCATTGATGCGTTCTCTTTCCAATCAAGGAAAAACCATCCGCATTCCGGTTTATATGTATGACGTGATTTCCAAGTGGCGCAAGATTCGCGATGGTTTGATGCAGCGTCTGAACCGGATTCCGACGCGCAAAGAAATCGCAGAAATGATGGGTGTTTCTGTGGAAAAAGTAAAAGAGATCGAGAATATTGCAGGACGCCCCTCCTCGCTCAACGCACCCATCAGTCTGGATGGAACGGCGGAGCTTATTGATATTATTGAGGACGATTCTTCGCACGGCCCGGACGCCCAGATCGGGGAATTTTTAAAGATGGAACGCGTTCAAAAACTTTTGGAATCTTTGGATGAGCGCGAACGAAAGATTCTCATCCAGCGATTCGGGCTTTTTTCAGAAGAGCCCCACACGCTTGAAGAAGTGGCGCAGGGATTTGAGATCACCCGCGAACGGGTTCGCCAAATCGAAGTGGTGGCCCTTAAAAAGATCCGCATGCTGCTTCATCAAGAGTCCGATCAACTCAGGAACTACATAGAATCCTAATGCCGAAATCTTCTCAGCCCAATCTCATTCGAAAAGCAGTCCGGGATATTCCAGATTTTCCTAAAAAAGGGATTTTGTTCAAAGACATTACGCCTGTTTTGAAGGATTCAAAACTTTTTCGCAATGTCATCGACATCATGGTGAAAAATCTCGCCAAGAAAAAGATTGATTACATCGTGGGCATTGAATCGCGCGGATTTATCTTCAGCCCCACGCTGGCTTATATTTTAAAGGCTGGATTTGTTCCGGTCAGGAAAGAGGGAAAGCTGCCTCACGTTACCAAAAAAGTTGCGTATGCTTTGGAATATGGCGAGGCCGTACTTGAGATTCACAAAGATGCGGTTTCAAAAGGTGCTCGCGTAGCTATTATCGATGATTTGCTGGCTACGGGAGGAACGGCACTCGCAGCGGCCAAGTTGGTAGAGTGTCTTGGCGCCAAAGTCGTGAATATCAGCTTTTTGATTGAACTTGATTTCCTAAAAGGCCGCGAAAAACTTTCAAAATACGACGTTTCTTCGATTATCCGCTACTAATCATCCTGCATTTTAAATCCCAAACTTCAAATCCTAACTAATATTTAAATTTTAGTTTTTTTGGAATTTGGGGTTTATGAAGTCAGGCAAATGCCCCCAGCATGAATCTCCGCGGCTCTTCATCAAAGAAGGGGGCAATAAAGGTATCCGATAACTATTGAGAATG
>CAYWRU010000074.1:0-14536 GCA_964460795.1 uncultured bacterium
ATCCGCCGAAATCTCAAAGTCATTTGGACGATTGAAACCCGCTCTGACTGCATCAATGAGGAGCTTTTGACCCTTTTTCACCGTGCCGGACTTCGCGGTCTCCATCTAGGGATCGAAAGCCCGCGCGAAGACATCCAGAAAAAATCAGGACGCATTCCGATCAAGGAAACTCAACAGGAAAAAATTGTCCGCATTTGTCAAAAAATTGGCGTCAAGGTGCTGGGATTTTATATCTTTGGATTTTTGGACGACACGCCTGAAACCATGCAGCTCACCATCGACTACGCCAAACATCTCAATACCACGCTTGCCCAGTTTGATGTCATGACGCCGTATCCTGGCACAAAATTTTATGAAGAGATTAAAAGCCGCATTCAGGACTTTGATTGGAAAAAATATACGACCCATCACTCCGTCCTTAAACTGGATCATATTGGCCCCCAAGATGTCATGCATTTTAAAAATAAAGCTTACCGGGAATATTATTTTCGTCCTTCGTGGTTTTTGAAGAATGCGAAACCTCTTTTTCTGAGCTGAGTATGAAAATAGCCGTGACAGGCGCCACCGGATTCCTGGGATCGCATCTCGTCTTCCATCTCGCAGCGGCTGGATACGAAGTACGCGCACTCGTCCGAAAATCCTGTCCTCATCAGCATCCAGCCTCTACCTCTGTCCATCAATTGCCCGTTGATTTTAATTCTATTGAATCCATCACCACAGCTTTGGAAGGCTGTGAGATCCTAATCCATCTCCTTGGAATTATTAATGGGTCGGAAGCTGAACTCCGAAAATCCAATGTGGAAATCACCGAAAGAGTCCTCCAGGCTTGCCGTCATGCCAAAATCAAAAAAATCGTTCATATGAGTTCCGTTGCCGCGGTCATGGGTCATGGCCCTTACGGACGATCCAAAGCTGAAGGAGAGATGCGGGTTCGAAATTCCGGTATCCCACACGTTATTTTTCAACCAGCCTATATCTATGGAATTGGCGATCGTCATCTCACGAAACGGATGACGGGTTTTGTTAAATATTCTCCGCTTGTACCGGTTTTGGGCGGAGGTACCTTTAAAATCCAGCCAGTATTTGTGGGTGATGTTTGTCAGGCCATTTTAAAAGCCATTCCGCTGAACTGTGCCCGTGAAACTTTTATTTTAGCGGGGCCCGAACAAGTATCGCTTAAAGACATGCTGCAGCTTATGGCGAAGGCTATGAATGTCCGCCGCTTATTTATTCCGATACCGCTTCGGCCCATGCAGGCCCTATGTGGATTTCTCCTGAAACTTATTCCCAATACCCGTCTACCCCTAAAACAAGTTTTGGAACTGGATAAACATCAGGCCTTTGATATTGGTCACGCCCGTGAAGTTCTCGGTTTTCATCCCATCACTTTTCATGAAGGCGTTGATAAAATCTTCAGGGGCTCCGCATGTGCGGCATAACCGGTTTCTTTGATTTTAAAAATCCCGAGCCGCGACCGGTCCTGATTAAAAAGATGACGGATCTAATCACGCACCGGGGTCCGGATTCCGACGGCCACCATATCGACGGAGGAATTCATCTGGGCATGCGCCGGCTCAAGGTTATTGACCTTGAATCCGGAAACCAGCCCATTCATGACGGCGAAAAACATCTCTGGATAATTTTTAACGGCGAAATCTACAATTACCGGGAGCTTCGCCAGGATCTCGAACGCCGTGGCCATCATTTTTATACGCATTCCGATACCGAGGTCATCCTGCATCTTTATAAGGAAAAAGGGAGTGCTTGCCTTCAGGATTTAATCGGGATGTTTGCTTTTTGCATTTTGGATCCATCCGACCCCTCGCTTTTTTTAGCACGTGACCGCTTAGGCATCAAACCTCTTTTTTATCACCATTCCAACGCAGGATTTGCCTTTGGCTCTGAGATTAAATCCCTGCTTGAAATTCCCTGGATCTCGAAGGATCTGGATCTCCAGGCCATCAGCCATTTTCTTTCCCTTAATTACCTTCCTTCACCATGGACTCCTTTCCAATCGATTCGCCATTTGGAACCCGGACATTGGATGCGCGTTTCCCGAAAAGGCCTGGAAATTCAGTCCTACTGGGATATCCCCGAAAACGTGATTACCGATATTACGGAAGAGGAGGCGATAAAGGAGATTGAAAGAAGATTTCACAAGTCCATTGAGCGGCGCTTGATCGCGGATGTGCCGATCGGGGCTTTTTTAAGCGGGGGAATGGACTCTAGCATGATTGTAGCTTTCATGCGCGAACATAAGCATGACAAACTCAAGACTTTTTCTGTGGGATTTGAAGATCCCCGCTACAATGAAACGTCTTATGCTCGCGAGGTTGCAAACTTTTTTGGAACCGAACACCACGAAATCATTCTTAAATCCAGGGATGTTGAGACCCTGCTGCCGCAAGTAGCCTGGCACGCAGATAATTTACTGGCTGATCAAGCCGCGCTCGCCTTGTACGCAGTTTCCAAACTCGCCAAAGAACACGTCACGGTGTGTTTATCCGGCGACGGAGGCGATGAAATTTTTGTTGGTTATCCTACTTTTATTGCGGATCATTACCAGCCTACCTACGCAGCGATCCCAAAATGGATTCGCAAGGGGATTATTGAAAACATAGTCCGACTTCTTCCGACCTCTTCAGGCAAACTTAGTTTTGATTACAAGGCGCGAAAATTTATCGAGGCCGGGGACTTTGACCTTGC
The DNA here is from genome assembly GCA_964460795.1 of uncultured bacterium. Taxonomy (GTDB): domain Bacteria; phylum Omnitrophota; class Omnitrophia; order Omnitrophales; family Aquincolibacteriaceae; genus CAZOOM01. Next base: position 2,707 of record CAYWRU010000074.1, read on the forward strand.
GAAAGCTCATTATTGGTGGCGCACCGTATTGACTGAAACCGAGAAACGCAATTTGCTGCGTCCGGAGATTCTAAAAGAAATTCCGAAACTGGAGGCCTATCCCTGTTATGAACGATATCTCAAAAACTCAACCTTCCAGGAATTTGGAAATATAGCACTCAAGGCAGATCTCAAAGTCTGGCTTGCGGGGAATAACCTTTATAAGGTGGATACCATGACCATGGCTCATGGTCTGGAAGGACGCGTCCCATTTCTTGATCATGAATTGGTCGAGTTTATGTCGCGCCTTCCATTTTCTTTAAAGTTTAAGAATAGACAGCTCAAATACCTTCAAAAAAAGCTGATGGCGAGCAAATTACCCTCAAGAATTCTCCATCGAAAAAAAGCCGGCTGGCATATGCCGATTTCTCAGTGGATGAAACTGGAACCTCTTTTTAGAAAAGAGTCCGTCACGGCTGCATCCTTGATGAATTTGGTGAGCACCGAATCTCTCCATGCGATGCTCGAAGAGCACCAAAAAGGAGCCCGCAACCATGCATTTAAATTGTGGGGCCTTTCTACTTTGAATCAGTGGCTCATTCATATGAAAATCAGAATCTAATTGTTCGACAACAACTTTCCTGTTTTTTTAGAAAGATGCGCCAAATCTGGGGCATTTCATAGCGTACGACATCCAAAAAAAACCGATCGAAAATAGGATAGGACCTTGATATAATAAAAAAAGTTTCAGAGAAAGCTTTAATGTACCTAGAAAAGAAAATTTCGGTAGTACTGCCCGCCCATAATGAGGCGGAAAATATTCAGAGTGTTATTTTAAATATCCCTCTCTTTGTTGATTTTATTGTAATCGTCGATGACGGAAGCTCTGATGACACGCAAAAGATTGTAAAAGCAATACGTCGAGAGAATATTTATCTTTTTCAACACTCCCAGCAACGCGGAGTTGGGTATGCGGTAATGTCTGGGTATCGCGTCTCGCAACTTCTCGGAGCCGATGTTGTTGCAACGATGGATAGTGACGGGCAAATGGATCCTCAATATCTGCGTGACGTCATTCATCCTGTTGCTATCGGACAGCATCATTACGTTAAGGGAAATCGTTTGCAGGCTTTGAATGCATTCAGACGAATGCCATTACCGCGATGGATTGGAAATATCATTTTTTCTGTTTTAACTATGGTAGCTTCTGGCTATTGGGGCATCTGGGACTCACAGTCGGGTTACACAGCACTGAGCAGAGAAATTTTAAAGAAACTTCCTCTGAACGACATCTATGGCAGATACGGTTTTTATAACGATCTCATGATCCATTTAGGTTTGATTGGAGCGTCGATTCGCAATGTGCCTGTGGACACACATTACGGAAATGAGAAATCCGGCTTGGATCCTTATCGAGATCCCTTCCGTATTTTAAAGGTACTTACGTTTGGTTTCTTCAAACGGTTTTATTGAAATCAATAGCTCTGCTTGCGCATCTGTTGCACGACGAGATTTTTTTTAAGCATGTCAAATATTCTTGTTTTATCTAGCTCCTTCCCGCGCTTTGCGGGTGATTCTGCAGGTCATTTTATCGATAATCTCATCGATGCGATTCTGAAGGTTAAACGATTTAACTTTACCATTATTGCTCCTTGGGATACCAAGGTTCGTCTTCGCTCCGAGCGATATCCCGACAAAAGCGTTTTTTACTTTCCTTATTTTTGGCCGCGCAAGTTTCATTGTTTAGCTTATGGAGATGGAATGATTGAGAATTTGCGGTCAAACATGTCTTGCATCTGGCAGATCCCGAGTTATTTTTTTTCTTTCTTCTTGGAAGGTTTACGGCATCTTGCTAAGGCACAAGTTATTCACGCACATTGGCTCATACCTTCCGGACTGATCGGTGCAATATTGGCGCGACTCACCGGTAAAAAGTTGATCGTAACCATTCATGGAGGCGATCTGCAGATCCTGCGCCGATCCTTTTTGGGAATCAAAATTATACGATTTATTTATCATAGAGCCCATGTTCTCACCACGACTTCGGAATATAGTCGAAAGCTTTTGATTGATATCTTAGGACTCCAGAAAGGCGAGACCCAAGATAAAATCAAGATGATCCCTATGGGGATCGATTTAGGGGATGAGGATAAAGAAGCAGGAGTTGAACCGGTGGGTTTCGACATAAAATTTGATTCGTCTCATGAAAATAAAGTCGTTTTTGTTGGAAGATTGATTTTTACAAAAGGTGTGGACTTACTTTTAGAAGCGCTTCGCGGGATCAAAAATGTTCATCTCCTCCTGGTTGGCAAGGGACCACAGATGGAATATCTTAAAATGAAGGCAAGGGAGTTAAACGTTTCTGTGAGCTTTCTTGGTCACGTTCCTCCTAAGGCGGTCGGCTTGATTTTGCGATCTTGCAAATGCCTTGTTATTCCTTCGAGGGACGAACGCGCAGGATATGCTGAGGGGATACCCTTGGTTCTTTTAGAGGCAATGGCCAACAGATCTTGGGTTGTGGCTACTTCAGTCGGAGGGATTCCCGAGGCAATTCATCAATACCCCAAAGGGATCTTAGTTCCACCTCAATCACCAGAGGCCTTGCGCCAAGCGATTCTTCGTGTTTTTTCACTTGCGGACGATGCGGTTAATCAAGACGGCTTAGAAACTCAAAAGGCTCTCATGCCCTATTCACTCAACGTGATTGCGCAAACTTGGAGTCAAGTTTACAAGAATGCTTTAACCTGAAGGGAAGCAATTCATGAATTCTAGTACATATCAGGACCCCCAGCGATACTATGACGCCTACAGTGAACATTATGATCAGGCCCGACGGGGGTTCTATCACAAAACCATTGATGGCATCACGCGTGATTTTTTGCTACAGCACGTCCCATCCCATGGCAAGGTGTTAGACCTTGGCTGTGGAACAGGGCGGAACATGCAGTGGCTGAAGACAAGCGCCTGTTCAGTGGTAGGAATGGATCTATCCCATGCAATGTTGTCATACGCGGCTTCGAAAGGAAACCAGGTAATCATGGGGAATGCCATCAACCTTCCCTTCAAAGACCAAACCTTTGATCTTGTCTATTCATTCAAAGTCCTTCCGCATGTTGTTGAAATCGGACGCGCAATCGCAGAGATTACACGCGTCCTCAAACCGAAGGGGATCGCACTCTTGGAGTTTTACAATCCATGGAGCCTGCGTGGCTTTATTAAACAAGGCCTGAGACCGAAACTTCAAACTTCGAGAGGGGTCACCGAGCTGGAAATTTATACTCGTTTTGATAGTTATTTTTCCATCCGCAAACTTCTCCAGCCTTCGTATACACTCCTTGGTACATGCGGGACTGTAACCTTTTTCCCCATCGCAATGGTCTATGAATGGCAAACGATTCGTCCTTTGATCACCTGGGTTGAAAAGGCAGCCTCTACGGCTCCTTTGCGTTTTTTTTCCGGATTTTTAATGACCGCTTGGAAAAGAAATTCATGAATAACCGCACACCTTCTGCTATTCATTTACGAGACAGTTTGTTCATCCCTGTCGCAAAGGTTTATTTTGTCCTCACAAGCTATGGCATTTACTTTGGCCTTGCACGAATGATGAAGCCGGAACAGTTTGGCATCTATGGCATCGTGATAGGCATTGTTTCCATTTTGAATATGATCTTTGTGACCGGAACAATCCAAAGTGTTTCCAAATTTGTCTCTGAAGATGCGCACAAAGAGCCGTCCATCCGAAAATCAGCCTTTGCCATTCAGCTCTTCTTGGGGGGGGGAGTCGCAATTCTGTATTATTGGGTGGCACCCATCATTGCACGTGCGATGAGAGACCCTGAAATCATTCCCTATCTCAGGATATCGAGCAGCATTCTTTTTTTCTATGCTCTTTATGCTGTTTTCATCGGGACCTTAAACGGCCAAAAACTGTTCAAAACTCAAGCGCTCTTTGACATCAGTTATTCGAGCCTTAAGGTTGTTTGCATTTTAAGCCTGGTGTACCTGACCCATAATGTGAAAGGTGCGATTGCAGGATTTGTTTTTGCCTCGGTGGTTATCACTGTGGTCTCGCTCATCAAATTTGGGATTCCTCGCCGCGTGTCAACGTTTCCATTTTGGCCAATTCTTCGGTTTGCACTTGTATCCATGGGCGTTGCTGGAATCATGAACTTGATCCAGCAGGCCGATCTTTTGATGCTAAAAGCCATGACCGGGGGCAGCGAAGGCAATCTCTTAACAGGTTATTATACAGCCGCGCTTACGATTGCTCGCGCGCCTTATATGATTGTCGTTTCGCTCGGACTGATTCTTTTCCCATTGATTTCAAATGCAACTCATCAAAAGGATCGAAAAGAATCGGCCCGATTAATTCAGCAAGGACTTCGGATTGGACTGATTTTATCAGCTCCTGCCGCTATTCTTTTTTCCTCCCTCGCCATCCCTACAGTGCAACTGCTTTATCCGCACTCATATGCGCCTGCTGCTAACGCCTTGATCATTCTTGCCCCAGGCTATTTCTTGCTCACACTTTTGATGATTGCTCTTTCAATCATATCGGGCGCCGACTTCCCTCATTTATCTCTGATGATTTTGATGCTGACGCTTGCGGTTCAAATCTGTTTAGGCATCTTCCTTATTCCACGCTATTCTTTGGAAGGAGCAGCGTATGCGACGGCTTTTGCAGCTACCGTTGGTCTTTTGGTTAGCGGATTGTGGCTTTATAACCATTACGGCGCCTTTATCAATGCTCTAACCGTCGTTCGCATCCTCGCGGCATCTTCTGTCATCTATGCAGCTGCTAGGCTTTTTCCAGTGCACGGAATCATTTTGCCGGTCTTTGATTTATTGCTGAGCCTTATCTACATAGCAGTTCTGTGGTTTTTGAAAGAGTGGTCCTGGGAAGAAATTCGTCCTCTTTGGAGGGGAAGACGCGTGAACATTCCTTTGGAAGGAGCAAGAGAACCTCAATGAGCCCTCGGCATCGCCCTCGAGTGATGATCGTTTCCAAACCATTAAGTCCACCTTGGAATGACAGCAGCAAGAATTTGGCAAAGGATATTGTTCTTGGCTGCCGCAATACTGATTTCCGGATACTCACCACTCCTCAACATACTTTTGCCGAGCGTCATATTATTTCAGAACCTATCTATGCGTCACACGGAAAATTCGCACCGAGCTTTCACCAGCAAATACGTGTCTTCTGCCGGCTTCTCCAAAAAGATCCGGACGTTGACATTTACCACTTTTTCTTTGCACCAAATCCGCTAACCCTAAGGATCTTGAAATGGATTTTCAAATTTAAACCGCGTAAACCGGTTCTTCACACGCTTTGCAGTCAACCCGATTCTTATGAAGCGGTTCGTCCATTAATTTTTGCTGACCATATGGTTACTCTCTCCAAAACATCAGAAAATCATTTGATCTCGAGCGGGCTCCGGAATGTTTCCTATATACCCCCGGGAATCCATCTGGAAAGATCCATAGTATGCCGCGAAGCGAATCCGTATCAGTCGCTCAAGTCAAAAGGGGATTTTTGCATTCTCTTTGCAGGAGATTATGAATATTCGGGCGCTCACACGACCATTCTGGGGAGTCTTCCTCAGATTTTCCGTAATCTACCGCAAGCAAAAGTGTTTTTTACATGCCGGATAAAAACGCCTCGTGGAACAAAGATTGGCAGTGCAGTCCAAGCCCAAATTAAAAAACAGCCGTTTGCAAGCCGCGTTTACTTTTTTGAGGAAATACCCAATATGCTTGCCTTGATACAAACCATGGACATTAGTATTTTCCCTTCCACATCTCTTTATCATAAGATGGATGTGCCGCTTGTCCTCTTGGAATGCCTCGCAAATCAGATTCCTCTTGTGGTAAGCGACCTTCCGGAGTTGGAGATATTAGGCCGTCAGGGCGCCGCTCTTGTAATTCCACAACAGGACGCTGCTCGTTTAGCGGAAGCCGTGATCCGGTTGGGATCCGATCATGAACTCTATGCTCGATTGAAGAAAAATGCATTGCATTTGGCTGCCACAACATTTAACATCGAAAACGTTTGCCGGGATTATGAATCGCTATATGCTAAATTGATGGATCTGCCGAACCCTGATGAATAAAAACCAGAAAACCTCTATCTTTTTAGTACTTATCATCGCTACTGCCGCATTGGTACGATTACCCCTTCTTCTCAACAAACCCATTCTGGGAAACTTTTCAAGTTATCAAGTCGTTCTAGCCTCCATAAGCCACTTCATCCTGACCGAAGGTTTTCAAGGGATTCTTTGTCCAAAGTATCATATTTTGCTGAATGGAACCCCCTCGCTGCATATGCTTAATTTTCCGATTATTTCAGTCCTGGCGGCTGCCGCCGTGAAAATCGGAGGAGGAACCATTCATGGCTGGGGGTATTTCATTTCGACTGGATTCACTTTATTGAGTTGCCTTCTCCTTTTTTTTATCATACGACGTCATTTCGACGAACGGATCGCTCTGTTGACATGTACATTATTTGTATTTTCTCCTCTCACCTTGGTTTTCGGCAGCCGCTTTTTTAACGAACCGATCGCGTTATTTTTTCTTCTACTCTCATTCTACCTTTTATCTCTGACGGGATCAGGAAAGCGGGACATTCTTTATGCTTTTTTTTCAGGCTTGGCTTTTTCGATAGCAGGGACTAGCCGTTATCACTTTTACGTTCTTCTGCCCGCATGGGCGCTTTTAATATTCACCCAGCCGCTTTTGAAGAAGCGTGTTTGGATACTGGTTATTTTTCTGTTTGTTTCCATTTCGCCTGTACTCATTTGGACAGCTCATACCCAGAGCGTTGCAGCAAAGGAAAGCCATTTAGATCAGGTTCATACGGCGCTCGGACAAGTTTTTGGCGAACGCTATTTTTCATCCGCTCATCTCACCAATTTGCTTTTTTATAAGAGAGTCTTTAACGGAGTGGTGGAGGAGTGGTTTACCGCCGTCTTCTTTCCCTTTTTAATCTTTGGTTTTTTTTCTCCTTGGGAGAAACGTCATTGGGCGTTTCCGGCTTGGGGTTTCCTCAGTTTGGTTCTTTGCTTCGTCTTGCCGGAGAAATTTCACGATCACTGGTTTTACACTTACCCCTTCATTCCCGTGGGTGCCCTTTTGGTGGGTTTGTCATTCAGCCGCTTAATCCTCGATCATCCCTCGTTTTCCCACGGGGTCCGTTGGAGATGGGTTCTTTTTTTTCTTATCACCGTAAGCGGAGTTGCCATCGCAAGGGTGTACGTGCCCGCAGCTCTGGCTCAGCCACCAAATTTATCCGAACTACTTAAAACCGCTGCCGTTGTTAGTAGCCATACCGCAGAAAATTCACGAATCGTCATCTTAGAAAACGGTGAGAGCATGCTTCTTTACTATGCAAACCGTTCCGGATGGATTTTGAATGTGGGTAAGGAGGCACAACTGAAGCGGATTCTTGCGGGAGAAACCCAAGCATTCCTTACCAAGAGGTATGTTCGCGACATAAAAAGTTATCTTCAAATAAATAACGTGGATCGTCTGAGGCAGTTCATCGCAGAGGGCGCAACACATCTTGTGGCTGTTGATAAGAACGAAATCTCTCTGGATTCGCAGTTTTCTAAATATGTTCAAGATCGCCTGAAATTGTTGTCCGACCCTAAGGAATCTTATGCCATTTATGGGATCCAGGGCTCGAATGCAGGAGAAATGTCATGAACGTTGACCCCCACCCTAGCAACGATGATCAACGAAAAGATAATCCGGCAGGGGCCTTGATGACAGCCTCAATAGCAATTTTGATAATCATTGCCGGCCTGGATTTTTTCTCCTTTTTTTTGAGCGCCTCGTCTAGGGAACATTTAGATTTCTCCTCGATCGTCAAGTTAGTTGGGATAGGAATCCTGCTTTCAGGAAGTATTGGCGCATTCGTAGGTGTTCTAGAGGCTGGATATCACGCTTTCTTTCAAGCCGTATTAGAGAAATGGCTCAAACCCCGTTGGCAAGTGATTGCAGGCGCCGGCATATTATCCTTTGGGCTTTTCTTTCTTCCCGTTGCTTGGATTTGCAATATAACTTTACTGCCAGGGAAATTTTCACTAGTGAGTCTAGCTGCTGACGGTGTTTTGGCCCTCGGATGCTTTTTTATATTCCGATATGTTGTTTCCACTTTGATGCATCGAAAGAAGATGCTGATCCCGTCACTTCTACCGAGCGCAGTTCTTACGGTCTCTTTATTCTGGTTTGCCATCATCTCGACGCACACAATGGCAGGGGCGGGATATTTGGTTCGGACCGTCCAATCAGATTTTTTTCTTTTTGCCCTGGGAGTATCCTCATTCTTGATGCTTTGTTACCTCAGAGTGACTCGATTGAGAAATTCAGAGGAATTTTGGGCTCATGGAACCTCGGGAAACACACGCCTCACCAGTGGCTTGTGGGTCGTTGTATCATTCTTTTTATTTATCAGCCTATTTTATTTAGATCAGAATTTCTATCCTTCTCTCTATCAAGAAATACATGTGTGGCTTAAAGTCCTCATTTATTTCCTGGGAGAAGCCTTCTTTATTTCACTACTTGATCTATGGAAGCCTCTGCGCCGAATCCTTCTCCGGCTAAGTTTGGGGTGGAATGGAAAAAAATCCTTAATAACTTCATGCGTATTATTGGTCCTGACACTTGGTATCTTCGCACCTCAGGGCAGGGTAGAGAGCTTGCTGATGACACGCGGCGGCTATATTTCAAGAATGATCAGCGCCATACGATATGTTTTGGATTTTGACCACGATGGCTTTTCACTGCTGTTTGGCGGCGGTGACTCGAATGATTTCAATTCGAAAATTAATCCCTTGAGCAGGGAAATCTTAAACAACAAGATTGATGAAGATGGCTTTGGCGGAGACCTGACATCCGAGCGCATGAATATTTTTCTTCAGACTCATAAGGATCATCTCATTGCTCCAGAAGAGAAGCCCTCGGAAACGAAAAACGCAGCTAACCAGCCGCCTATTCTTTTGATCACCGTGGATACCCTTCCTGCAATGCAACTTGGGGTTTACGGTTATCACCGAAATAACACGCCGAATCTTTCGCGCCTGGCTAAAGAGAGTGTTCTCTTTCGCCGCGCGTATGCCGAAGCCAATAACACCGTACTTTCATTCTATTCCTTGTTTCGCGCTCGATACCCGATTCATCTTCGACATGAGCCCATCGTCTACCGGGTGAGTGAAAAATCCCTTCTGATTCCTCCTAATCAAATAACCGCTGATCAAAAGAATAAAATATTGGGGACTTCAAATATTTATGCTCTGGACCCTCACCCCAGTTTGGCCGAGCAGCTTCAGCAAGCGGGATACCGAACCATTGCTATTCCAAATGACCGCTATTCCAATTATCTCTCAAAAATAACAGGCGCACGCCGAGGGTTCGAATTCAATTTCGAAAATCGCGTGGAGGATAAAGCGGATCGGAAAAATCGATATAATGATGAACGCATGACCCGGCTCGCCATCGACTACATCCATCGATTTAAGAATCAACCCTTCTTTTTGTGGGTCCATTATTATGACCATCATGCGTTTGAAAATCATCCCGAGGTTGCTGTTTGGGGTTCCTCGCCCGTCGATAAATACGACAGTGGTATCGCCCAAATTGATGTTCGGATTGAGGAATTAATTCAGACTTTACGGGAAACGGGTTTGTTTGAAAAAACGATCATTATTTTTGCTGCTGATCATGGCTGCAGCTTTACTCCACGTGATGAAACACACGGTACTGCCATCGATCAAGATCAAATACAGATACCCCTTCTGATGCGGCTTCCCGACTTCCACGAAGGCAAGGAAATTTCCGTTCCCGCTGGGCTGATCGATGTTATGCCCACTTTGCTAGAATACTTAAACTTGCCTCGACCCGAGGGGATTGAAGGTTGGAGTTTGATGCCATTAATCACAGGCAGAAAAGATGATTTTCAACGCTATCTTTTCCTGCAAGGATGGAGATTTGATGCACAGCAAAAAGTAATCCTGGATCATTTCGCCATGATAGCTGGCGATCGCGGTATTGTTTTTGATCGTCTGAATAATTTTTATCGCTACTTTGTTCCTCTTGAGCATGGATGGCATTATCTAAACCCTGCAGACGACCGTTCAAATTACCAACACCAGAAAATCCTTCGCGAGTGGATCGAGATTCAGGAAAAGAAGTAGAATCTATATCAAGTGAATTTGTATAAATCCACCACACCGTTTGAAAACACTTTTTTCAAGCGCGAATCTTGATCGAGGCGCTTCTGCATCACTTTCTTCTCATAGGGGCCCAAATAAATAAAATTGCATTTGTAGCGACCTGTTAAATCTTGCGCCTCTGCACCCACGCTCTTATAGATCTCAAGCATACGCGTTCTCTCTGAAGCGGGAACATAGCGATAACTTTTTCCGCTTCTGATCGCTTGGAGCGCTTCCGGAGAATGGGAATAACGATTGGTCATGGGGCATTCCGGATTAAAGTAATAACGCTGGTGCCAAAATACTCGAATCCAGGAATCTTCCACATAAATTTCTTTCAAAACATCTTTGTTTGAATAGGGACGAACATATTTCTCATAGTACTCAAAGCGCGACGCGGCGTAATGGCTATTGCGCATCCAATCGTCAATCTGTTCGGGGGAAACGCCTAAAAATTTATAGGCACGCATCATCCTGTCTTCCATTTCAGCAAAAGGGGTTGTGGTTGGGCTCGCATGGGGCAGGAAATTATAAAGTTTGGTATAAATTGGGATTAAAGGGACTAACTCCGGATCAATGGTCAAAACAACGTCACCGGAAGCTGAATGAGTATCAAGCCAGGTCATGGCTTCCATATGAGGTTGCATTTGTTGAAATTTAGGTATGGAAAATCGGGCATCCTGGCTGAATGACACAAGAATATTAATCGCCCAAATCAGCAGCATACCTGCCATCCCAAGAATCATGGCTCGCACAAACCGCAAGTGATTACCCGAGAGTGACTGCTCACATTTTTTGTATCCCAAGCCGAGCAGATAGCTCACCATCATCAGCACCCAAGGATTGAGGACCCTGCTTTCCCAATGATCAGGTTCAATCGTCCATCCGGTGATCACCTGCATATTCAAGCAGACGATGCCGCCGACAAGAAAAGCGGTAAAATAGAGGCACTCCTTGAGGTGTTTTCTGGCCATGAAAACAAAAAATGCGAGAAACGACAAATACTTAATTGTCGTAAACTTGAAGAGCGTTCTTATATGAAAAACGCCGTAACGCTCTCCTAATTCCTGCCAAAACGGCAGCTGTCGCGCCTGGAGCACCATTCCCCAGTAGGGGATCGAAACCATGGCAGCGATCAACCAACCCCATGCAATTTTATTGACCCAGCCTTTGTTTCGATTCAAAAGTGCAAAAATAAAGAAAACGCCCGTTCCCGCAAAATAAAAGGGGCCATAATAAAAGTACGTATAAAAAAGCAACCCCGAAAATATGCCCTGCGCCCCAATATAGACGCGATGATTTTGCACCAATGACAAATAGAAAAACAAAAGGGCGCTGAATAAAATTAAGAATGAAAATCCCGGATTCGGCAAGGCTCCGAAATAGATCGGGTTTGACGCCACATAGTCCGTTAAATTGCGAATCCACACAGCCCACTCTTCATGACTGCGAGGCGGAAAATAGAGAATAAGATCGTTGCCAAAGAAACACAAAATAGATCCCACGGCGCTGATCAGGCGTTGCCGTGTTAAAATCCAGAGAAGTCCATAAAAAAACAAAATCTGGATAAGGGGAAATAAAAAGTCACACAGAACCACCATGCGATAAATAGACCCCAGTAGTCGAGCGACCCATCCTAACAC
>CAYWRU010000075.1:0-14339 GCA_964460795.1 uncultured bacterium
TCACTACTGCAAAATCACCACGATACTTTGTTGCCCCGTTCTTTGGTGAAGAGCCATCTCCGCCACAAAGCATCCGACACGATTTTTGGAGGAGAACATGCGGCGCTTTAAAGGTTAAAGCGCCCCCAGGAAGAATTGAACTTCCAACCTTCTCCTTAGGACGGAGCCGCTCTATCCAATTGAGCTATGGGGGCGATATCCAATGCGGAATTCGGAGTCCGGAATGCGGAATATAAGATAATTCCGCATTCTGCATTCTAGATTCTGCATTTAAGTGGCGGATTATAACAGGATTTTTTGTCGGCTCAACCCGCATTCAGAATCATTCTTGATCAGTTTAGCACTTTTGTCGCTTTAAAGCATTTTAATCCGTGTTTTTAGGGGCGCGTATCCTTGACATACTCCAATCGCTGTGCTAACTTACATCAAATTCTGAAACGGGAGAAAAATCACGCATTCCTATGCGCGAAATCCGAAATTTATAAAGCTCCATCCACGATGGGGCTTTTTTTCTTTATACGCAGTTGCATGGCAAGAAATGCGGATAGCACCTAATATTATATGAAGCAATATCGGACTCACCCTTTTCCTCAGGCGATTTGCGCAGGGTACGTTGCGCTTACGCTTTTAACTCCTCCTGCCTACCTTTTTGCCCAAGATTCCTCCTCCGGAATGGTGAGTCAAATTGCAGAATTTGAGGCTGCCAAGCAAAAGTGGGAAGCTGAGCGTCAAAAAGATGAAATGCTGCTCAGCCAAAAAGAAGCTCAGCTTGAAAAAATAAAACAAGAGCTGATTCTTAAAGTCCAAAATCTTAAGAAAGACAAAGAAATGTGGGAAGCAGACCGGCAAAAAACACTTGCCGGCGTCGATTCTCAGTCAAAGAATCTCACCGAGGAAACCAGCGAACGCATCCAGACTCAGAATTTTGCATTGCAGCAAGAGCGTTTGCGGCTCGAACGTCTTCGCAAAGAACTCGATCAGGATCGGCGGGCCTTTGAAGCGCGAATGCAGGAGCCTGCTCAAGAAGGCGAGGAGCCTTCCATTCGCGAAATGAAACTTGAAGAGGATATCTCAGCGCTAAAAGAAAATCTCGCTGTTTCTGCCCGCGAATGGGAAACCAAAGAGCGGGCACTTCATGATCAGATTGATCATCTCAACATGAATTTGGAAGAGCAAAAGAAGTTAGCTTCTTCTGAAAAAATAAATTCGCAGAAATTTCACGAGCGCGAACAGTCTTTGTCTCAAAAAGAGGCGGAGCTCAACATTCGGGGGACAGAGCTTCAAAAAACAAATGAAGATCTGGTGTCTCAAAAGGCTAAGCTGAAGGAACAATCGGAAGAACTCATACGTATCCGCGCTGCGTTGGCTCAAACCGTTTCAAATCAGGAATCTAAGTCTGCTGCATTTCAAAAAGAACAAATGCAGCTTCAAGCGAGTGAACAGGCCCTCAAAATTCAGGCCGCGGATTTGGCTCGCCAGACGCAGGAATTTGAATCTCAAAAAGCAGATTGGGAATCTGAGCGCAAAAAGCATGACGCTGAACAAACTATGCTGGTTCAGGAAGTAGAGGAATCCCGCCGCCGGGAAATTGCTTCAGAAAAAGATCAGGCGGTTCGTGAAAATATGGCCCAGGCGCAGGCTCAGGAGCTTCAAAATCAAATTCAAGCTTTACAGCAGGAAAATCAGCGCCTCACCGAACAATCGCACCAGCAAACCGAAGAAGTGCGCCTGAAATCCGAAGGTGAGTTGGGACAGCTGCAGGAAAAAATTCAGGCGCTCCTTCAGGAACGTGCAGAGCTTCTTGATAGCGTGAAGGAAAAAACGACCCGCGAAAGTGAGCTTTCTGCGCAAGCTCAAGAATTTCAAAGCCAAATCCAGGCCCTTCGGCAGGAAAATCAAAAGCTCACCGAAGAAGCTCATCGGCAAATCGAATCCACTCGTTTTGGGTTGCAAACTGAGCTGGGTCAATACCAGGGAAAAATTCAGGCGCTCACTCAGGAACGTGCGGTTCTGATAGACCGTGTCAAAGCGCTTGAGGCGTCCGGAGTTCAAGCTGCGGCTCTTCAGCAAGAAAAAGATGAATTGCAGGCGAATAAAGATGCGTTTGAAAAAATCCAATTACAAAAAACTGCGGAGAGTGAACAGCAGAAACAAGAGACTGCCAAGCAGGTTGCGGATCTTAAATCCCGTGAATCCGTCCTGCAAGAACGCCAGGCAAAACTGGAGTCGGATTTAAGCGCATTTCAGACTCAGGTGCAGTCTTTCCAATCCCGCGAGCAGGCTTTGGATGCCAAGCGTGTGGAAGTGGAAGGCTTGGTGGCAAAATTAGAATCCCAAAAAGGAAATATGGGGGAACGTACCAAGCTTTTGGAAACGACTACGGAGCAGCTCAAACAGCGTAAGGCCCTGATGGATCAGGAGCGTGCAGCTTTTGAGGATGAAAAACGTCAATTTGCTGACGAGTCTCAAAATCGTGAAGCTGTTTTAAAGCAGCAATCCCAGGAGATATCGGCTAAGGAACAAGAACTCAAAACACGTGAAGCTTCTTTGAATCAAGATCTAGAGGCTAAGCTGGGTCAGCGCGCCCAGGCGCTTCAAGAACAAGAGCGTGCGCTCCAGATGCAGGATCAAACCATGGAGCAAAGAGCGCAAGCGCTTCAGGTGCGGGAAGAATCTCTTAAAGAACAGATCGCTCAAATTGAAAAAAGCAATGCTGAGCTCCAAATTAAGGCAAAGGAATTTGAAGCAAGATATGGAACGGCCGCTCATCTTGCAGAGTCCGAAACCAAAAATCAGGATCTCTCGCAAAAATTAGCAAAATTAGAAACGGAACTGCGCGGCCGTGAGCGGGATTTGGAGATCCAGGATCAGGGGCTTTTGCAAAGAGAAGATGCCTTGAATGCCCGGGAATCTCAAATGAAGGACCAGATATTACAGATTGAACAGGATAAGGCTGCGATGACTGCTCGAGCTAAAGATTTGGAGCAGAAATATGGATCGGCCTATGAATCCAGCCAGGCCTCAGCCCAAAACCACGCTTTAGAAGAAAACTTAAAACATCAGGAAGAAGATTTGAAAGCGCGCGAAGAGGATCTCCAGCGGGAGATGCAAAAACTGGATCAAGAAAGAAGTCAGCTCCAGCTTGAGCGTGAAGCCTTTCAACAGCTTCGTGATAAAGGAACGGCCCGGCAAGCGGAACTCAATACGCTTGAAGCGCGCCTAAAGGAAGAAGTTATCAAAGTTCGCCAAGAGCGCGATGCCTGGACCGCAGAAAAAGCCTCTCGTGAAAATCAACTCAGCTCCGGACAAGTTAAAATTGATGAAGCTCAGAAACTTTATTTTGATCAAGTAAATCAATTTGCGCAGGAGAAGAAGAAATGGCAGGCTGATTATCAGAAGCTTCGCGATGAGCTTGCGGCCCGAGAAAAACTTTTTGAAAAGCAGCAGATTGCCTTTCAGCAGAAATTCCAAGACTTCTCAGATGCTCAAAAGCGTGAGCGTGAAGAAATTGGTTTAGCGCGGAAACAAATCAAACTCGATACCGAAGGTATCCGTCAGACTCGGGATAAAATTTTGGCGCGAACCAAGTCTTTAGAGGAAGCAGAATCTGCCTTGAAAGCCAAACAGGTCGATTTTGAAACCGCCCGCGCCAGCTGGGAATCGAATCGTGCAGTACAACAGCAGGCAATTCAAAGCTTGAAAGCGTCCTGGGATGAACGCAAACAATCGCTTGCATCGCGGGAAGACATCATCCGCCGCCAGGAAACACAGATTGTTCAGGATCAAAGCTCGCTGCTTAAATTGAAAGATGATCTTGGCCGCACCCGCCAGGCCTTTCAAGATCAGCGCAAGGCCCTTTTTGAAAAAATGGAATCAGAGAAATCCCGCACTGCTAATGAGCGCAAAACCCTGGAAGGGGAGCGGGTTGCGCTTGCAAAGGAACAATCTGAGCATGAAGCGCGAATGTCCTTGCTCATCTCTGCCCAGCAGAAGTTAGAGTTGGATCAAAAAACATTTGAAGCCCAGTCGAAAAATCTTCAGGAAAAACAGATTGTAATCAAAGCCCGCCTGGAAAAGGTGAGCCAGGAACAAAATGCGCTTCAAACGGAGCGAGAGGCTTTTGAAAAAGAGCGCCAGGATTTTGAAGCTCGCCGTGCAGCCTTGGAAACGTTGAAATCGGAGCTTGTGCAGCAAAAATCCCAATTGGAAACTAAAAACCAAGAAGTGAGTGCGCGTGAAAAGGCGTTTGTTCAGGGATCCATTGCGTTAGAAAAGGAAAAGAGTGAGTGGAATCAAGCCAAAGGATCTTGGGATAAACGAGTCTCGGAGCTCCAGTCGCAGATTCAGGAAAAACAAAGTAAGCTTGATGCGGATCGTGCTGCAATGACTGCGGAGCGTCAAAGTTTGGATCAAAGCAAGGAAGCGATTCGCCGGATCCAGGAAGGTTTGTCTCCTCAGGAAGCGGCTCTCAAATCGAAGCAGGAGCAATTTTTGGCCAAAGAAAATGAAATGATGGCCCGGGAAAAGAAATTAGCGGCTGCCGAAGAATCGTTTTCGCTGAGGGAAGCAAAGTTGAATTCCTTACGCGACGAATTGGCGCAGGCCCGTGATTCCGTATCGACTAAGAAGAGCGAATTGTCCCAAGGCCTTTTGCGGCTTGACGAGCGCCAGACGAAACTCAACCAACAGATTGAGGAGTTCCAGGCCAACCAAACTTCCTTTAAAAAAATGCACGAAGAAAAACAGGCCGAGTTGGATGCCGCGCAAACGGCTTTGGCTGAGAAAAGATCCGATCTCCAAAAGTCTTTGGAAATTTTGCAGGCTAAAAAGCAGGAAATTCAAGGGCGGCAGGCTGCGCTTGAACGGGATGAGGCAACGGCCCTTCCCCGGCTTGCAGAAGTTCGAAGACGAGAGAGTGAACTCAAAAAGCTTTTTACGCCGCTTCGCCAATGGGAAAAAATACTGGATACGGATGCAGCCGAGCTGCGGATTCGGACTCAGGAGATCCAGAACAGGGGGCAAAGTTTTGAGGCTAAAAAAAATCAGGTGCTCGGCCGGATTGAACAAAAATCCCTGGTGCTAAAAGAAAAGGAAGCTTCCATTCAGACCGAAGCAGATCGCGTAAAGTCCGATCGAAACGCAATCGATGCACTTAAAAAAGATTTTGTAGTGCGTGAGCAGCAGCTTCGGGAAAAGATGCAGCAGTTTCAGTCGGCGGTTGAATCTTGGAAAAAAGACAAGCAGGCTTTGGTTTACTTGACCGAGCGCCGCGAGAAAACCGCCTCGGCTTTTGAAAAAGCGCTGCAATCTATAGAAGACAAACTGGTTGCCCGGTCTCTTCAATCGTCTTCCAATCAGGCCTATTTGCGCCGTCAAGTCGAGGCTTTGAAAGAACTCAAGGCGTCGCTCACTGCTGAACGGCAGAATTTGGAAAAAGCTAAACTGGACTTGGCTGCAAAATCAAAGCATGTGGAAGGTCGGGAAAATGCACTTCTTGCTGCTACGGAACAAATCAAGGCCAAGGAAGAGCGGTTTACAAAACTCCAGCAAGAGATTGCTCAGGCTAAGGAAGAGATTCGGTCGCGGCAAACCGCGCTGGATTCAGAGCGAGCTCAGCTGACAGCTCAGCAAAAGTCCTTGGAAAAAGAAAAACAGGATCTGCCGGCTGAACACGCCGCCTTATTATCGGGGCGTCAAAGTCTGGAAAAAGAACGGCAGGCTTTTCAATCTCAGAGCGCAGCTTGGAAGTCCGAGCAAAAGGAGCAAGAGACGAAGATCGATACGAAGGTTCAGTTCCTTTCCAAGCATGAAGAGAGTTTGATAGCGCTTGAAAAAGCACTGAAAGAAAAAGAAAGAATTCTGGATCAGGATCGTAAGGCGCTGGATTTGAAGATTCAGGAATCTGCAAATCGGGAAACGTTGATGGCTCAAAAATCGGATGAGTTGGACCGGCAAACGGCGCTCACTGAAATGCGCTCAAAAGAACTCGCGGGGCTAAGCGAGTCGCTTCAGGCCCAAAAGGCTCAGTTTGAATCTGAAAAGCAGTTGGTTCATAAAAAGGCGGAGGAGCTTGCCTCCATGGCTGAAAAAATGGCGATCCGTCAGGCGGATATGGATAAGGGCATTGCCCAGGTAGAAGAAAATGTTCAGTCTATGGTGGAGTTAAAGGCCCGTCTTTTGGAAATGGATAATCAGGCCAAGCAGCGCGCTGAATTGTTGACGCAAAAATCAGATCAGACCGCTCAGTTGGATGTCCGTCTCAGAACCTGGGAAAATTCGTTGGAAGCCCGTCGTAAAGAAATCCAAACTCAAACGGATGAACTCACGAAATCGCAGCAAACCCTTCAGATTGAGAAAAATAATTTCAGCCGTGACCGCGAAGCTTTGACGGTCAAGGCTCGGGAAGTGGAAACTCAGTCACAGGCTGTGGAGCTCGCTAAAAAAGAACTTTTGAGTGAAAGGGCTTCTTTGGAACAACAAGCGGCAACTTTAAAGACAGGACAAGCTCAATTGAATCAGGCTAAGACGGCTTTGGCTGCTGATCAAGCTGCTCTTCAAAAAAAGCAGGAAGAAGTGGATCAAATTCGTTTAGACCTTGAAACTCGCGCAAAAGGCGTGGAATCCATGTCCGAGAAAATCCAGACAAGAGAGCAGGCGATTTTGGCCAAGGAAAAAGAGGTTAAAGACTTGGAAGCTGGTTTGGCGGGCTCCCGGGATGATCTTGCGGCAAAACAAAAAGCCGTGGAAATGCTGGCTGCTCAGTTGGGGACTAAAGAAAAAATGATAAACGTCAATGAATCCAAATTTACGAACCTTGCCGGCTCATTGAGAACATCCCAAAATCAACTTGAAGAAGAAAGAAAAGCGCTGGCGAGCGATAAGATAGCTTTTGAGGCGCGTTTGAAGGAAGTGGCAGCCAAAGAACAGAAGCTTGCGGCGCTTTCACAGTCTCTGGAGACAGAGAAGAAGAGTCTGGCAGAAAAACTTCTTGCGATGGAATCCGAAGCTCAGGCCCTCAAGGCAAAAGAGACCGAATTAAGTGCCGGACGCGAGGCTTTGGCCAAGGATCAAAAAGCTTTTCTTCAGGAGAAAAATGAGCTTGAAACCGCTCGTGAATTAATTAGTCGTGAACGTGCGGGGATGGAAAAGACCTTGCAGGAAACGGCAGTGCGGAGTCAAAAAACTTTGCAAGAAGCGCAGCAAGTGGAAATCCAAAAAACAGAATTGGAGAAACGAAGCGCTGAACTTGCAATGTTGGAAACACGGCTAAAGGCGGAACAGTCTGAGCTTTCTAAAGATCAGACGGCTTGGGCGGCTGAAAAATCCAGACTGCTTGGAATTCAAAAAGAAATGGAAGTAAAAGAGATCCAGGTTAAAAGCGCCGAGGTCGCTCTTCAAAAATCCGCACAGGATTTGGATGCTGGACAAAAAGAAGCCATGCTGCGCACTCAGCAAAATACCGAGGCAGAGCAAAAAATCCAGGCTGAAAAGAAATCACTTTCTGAACTCGCGGATCGTCTTCAGGCTGATCAATCCCAGATTGAAAGGGCGCGGCAGGATCTCACCAAACGATCTGAGGACCTCAAGGCGCGTGAAATTAAAATTAA
This sequence comes from uncultured bacterium, assembly GCA_964460795.1. Lineage (GTDB taxonomy): Bacteria > Omnitrophota > Omnitrophia > Omnitrophales > Aquincolibacteriaceae > CAZOOM01. The sequence continues at coordinate 7,608 of CAYWRU010000075.1, forward strand.
AGCCCTGGAGACGGAAGCAGATGCTCAAAGTAAGCGTTTACAGACGGATTCAGCTCAGCTTGAATCTCAGCGCCAAGTTCTAGAACGCGACCGTATCCAAGTGACGGATCAAATCCGTTCACTGGAAGAGCGCCGTAAGGCAGTCACTCAGGCTGAGGTTGAACTTGGAAAACAAAGCACCCAGCTTGCAGGAGAGCGTGGGGTATTTGGATCTGCAAAACAGGCCTTGGAGTCTGATCGCGCAAGCCTCGAGAGCCGCGAACTGACTCTGAAGCAGTCTCAAGCAGCACTTGAAGCCAAACAAGCTGATTTAACTCGCCGCGAAACAGAGCAAAAAAACCGGGAACTATCTTTGGCTCAGGAAAAGGTGTCCTTTAAGAAGATGTTTGATGCGTTGGGATCTCAAAAAACGGATTTAGAAAAAACCACTCAAACATTTCAAGCCAATCAAAGCGCTTTAGAGACTCGCTCGCAAGCCTTGGCGCTGCGTGAAAAGCAAAATGAGCAGGATACGGCGACTCTGGCTTTATTGAAGACAACCCTTGAAAAGAAGCAATCTGAAATGAGTATGCGCGAAGCAAAAATCATAGAAAGTACGAATCTTTTGAAATCTGGGCAAGCGGCGCTGGAGGAAAAATTAAAAGCATTGGAAGTCCGCGCTTCCAACCTTGAGGCTCGAGCAGCTAAAGTGGATCAGGATGCCCGGCTCAATCAGCAGGAAACGGAAAATCTACGGCGCATGCGTGAAGAACAGGATCAGATGACGCAGGCCATGACTCAAAAACAAGCGGCTTTGGAATCCCAGGTTAGGGATCTTCAAAATCGCGATAAAGCCCTGACGATTCGTGAGCAAAAACAAGGGGAGCTTGAAGCCTCGCTTCAGGTTCGTATGAAGAGTCTGGGAATTCGGGAATCTGAATCAGGTTCCTTAGAGACCCGCCTTCAGGCTGAAGGCGCCGGGCTGGCGCGTCGTACCGCGGATCTGGAATCCAGGGAAAAAGCTCTTCTCTCACGCGAAGACACGCTCTCGCTTCAGCGGGATGATCTGGCCCGGTTGCAAAAAGATCTGAATAAACAACAAGAAGAATGGCAGGGGAAATCTCAAGCGCTCAAACTTCAGGAGACATCCCAGGCAGATGAAAAAGTCCGGTTCTCTCATCTTAAAGACGAACTGGAATTATCGCGCCGGGAGATTGATACGCAGCGGCAAAAAATTCAGGATAAAGAAAAAGAACTGGATCAAGTCCGCAGCGCACTCAGGACCGAAGAAGCCGCGCAGGCTGCTCAAAAGGCGGAGATGGTAAAGAGCCGAATGGAGATCGATGCCCTGCGCTCCACTTTGGATCAAAGACAAAAAATGGCGGATCAGGACCGAGCAGATCTTAAAGATCGCCGGACCGAACTTCTTTCCTGGGAGACTCGGCTCTTAGAAAAAGAGAAAGGTCTTGAGTCCGATACCGCGGGATTCCAATCACGGCTGGAGGCTATTACACGCCGCGAACAATCCGCAGATTCCCGTGAGCAAACTCTTGTGCAGTCCGAAGCCAAGATCCAGGATCGTACTGCGGCTTTGAATCAGCAGGAGGCCCGGCTTCAAATCGAACGCAGCGATCTTGAGGCGCGTCAAACCTCGATTTCATCAGATGAGAAAAAACTGCAGAACAAGAGTGCTCAGGTTGCCGCAGAGCTTGAGGCGCGCGAAAAACGCCTTGCCCAGTCGGAAGCGGAGATGGCTTCTCGTGAACAGAATTTGAATCATCTTCAGTTCGAGGTGGCTTCGGCCAAGCAGTCGATGGATCAAGACAAGGCCGCAACCTCAGCAGAACGTTCACGCCTTACCTTGCTACAGGCGCAGTTAGACAGCGAGCAGAAAAAACTTCAAAGTGAGCGGACAGATGCAAGTCGTCAGCTCCAGGAACTTCAAGGCGTCAGGGAACGGATGAAGACTCTGGAGAGGGATGAGCAAACAGTCCAGGCGCAGCGATCAGAACTTAGTGTGCTTGAAAAGGATCTTCACACCCGTGAAGGAACTGTGTCTGATCGGCAGAATGCAATGGATGCCAAGGCTCGGGAGCTGAATGTCAAAGAAGGAGAGCTTAAGACGCTTGAGAATCGGCTGCGTATGGACAGTGCTCGCGTGGCTCAAGAAATGCAATCCTTATCAGCCTTGAAAGCCCGTGCGGATAAGCTGGATGAAGAAACGGCGATCCTGACCCGCAAACAGGATGAACTCAAGCTGATGGAATCTCAAATGGCTCAGCGCCTTACTCAGGTCCAGCAGGATGAAAATAATTTGGCCAAGAAAAAAGATGAGTGGCAGGAAGTTCAAATTCAAATGGATAACTTCAAGCGAGAGAGGGAAAGTTGGGGGATCCAGCAGGCTCGCGATAAAAAATCTCTGGAAGCTCTCCAAAGCAAAGTATCGCAGGCGGAGCTTTTTGTCCGGCAAGGGGCTGCGGATCTGGACCGGCGTGAGGCTGCTTTGCAGCAAAGCCTCCAAAAAGCTCAAGCTGACCGCAAGGAGCTGGAAACTTTAAAATCCCGCTACGACGAAGAACGCGCGGCTTTTTCTGAACAAAGCCGGAGTTTAGAAGCCAAGCGAACGGCTCTGGATCAAGAAATTGCCAAGATGGATCAGGAAAAGCGGGGCTGGGAAACTGAGAAAACGGCTTTTCATGAAGGGCTGACGCGTGAGCGCCAAAGTTTGGAATCGGAACGAAATCGCCTTTCAGAAGACCGAAAGCTATGGGACAGCGAGGAGCAAAATCGCAAGCTGGCACTTGAACACAGCCGGGAAGAGCTTGAAAAGAATTTTTCATCTTTAAGTACTCGCGAAAATGAACTTAAAACTTTGCGCCAGCAAATTCAGACGGAATGGGCCACGCTTCGCCAGGCGCAGGCGGATGCTTCCCGAAGCCGCTACTACGGAGTCCCGGTCAGCGGAGATAAATCGCGGTCTGAATTAACTCAGATTAATGGATTGAGCCCTCAAACCGCGGTTCCTGGTTCAGATTCAGGCCGCACAGCTTCTCCCGAACCGTTGCCTAAACAAGGGCAGTCTCTTTGGACCGCTTCCGCAGCCTCCCAAGCGGACTCCAGGTAATTCACCTGGACGCGAGCTTTTCATGAAATCGGAATTTTTTCAGGATATTTTCCTCTCTGCGTATAAAGAATTTTATCGCCGCAGGTTTCGGGATGTGTTGTCATCCATGTCCCCTCAAGAAAGACGGCTCAAAAACAAAAAACGTTTTTCTATTTTAAAACGCCATCCGTGGATCCAAAAATCTTCTTGCTTATTTACCTATATGAACCGGATCGAAGAGCCCGAAACTGAATCGCTGATCCGCTGGGCGCTTCGTCAAAAAAAGAAAGTGATCCTCCCGCGGGTTAATTTAGAAACAAACGAGATCGAACTTTTTCAGATTCACAATCTAAAAAAAGATCTCAAGTCCGGATTTCTAAAGATCAAAGAGCCCGATCCCCGGCGGTGTGTTCCTGCAAAAGCCGATGAAATTGAACTCTGGATTGTCCCGGGTCTTGCTTTTGGTCCAAAGGGAGAGAGATTAGGCCGCGGCCGCGGTTTTTTTGACCGTTTGCTAGCGGGCGTGAGAAAAGGACGTACTTTGGGGCTGGCATTCTCGGATCAGATGTTTAGTCAGATCCCCTGCGCCAAACATGATCAAAGGGTTCATGCAGTAGTGACAAATGAGAAAGTTTTTAAAGGGTGCAAATGAGTGATATCGGTTTTGAATCTCAAGTTTTTGAAAATGCCCCTTTGCGAGACCGAGTGCTTAAGCCCAGTGCTTCGCCCGATGAAAAAATATTTTCAGTTAGCGAGATCAATCGGGACGTCAAACAGATCTTAGAAGGCACCTTTTCCTCGCTCTGGATTGAAGGAGAGGTCTCAAATTTCAAGCATCACACCTCCGGACACATGTATTTTTCCTTGAAGGATGACCGCTCCCAAATCGGAGTTGTTTTTTTTAGCCGCCAGAATCAACGGCTGAAGTTTCGTTTGGAAGACGGGCTTAAGATTTTGATCCGCGGCCGGATCTCGGTCTATGAACCTCGCGGACAATATCAGATTTATGCGGAAGAAGTGGTGCCGCGCGGTGTGGGGGAGCTCGAACTCCTTTTGGAGCAGCTGAAGCGCCAGCTTGAAAGAGAAGGACTCTTTGATCCTGCACATAAAAAACCCATCCCAAAATTTCCCAAGACGGTCGGCATCGTCACTTCTCCGACCGGGGCTGCGATCCGCGATATTTTGCAGGTCATGGGCCGGAGATTTGCGGGCATTCATGTTTTACTGGTTCCGGTCCGAGTTCAAGGTGAGGGATCGAGTCGGGAAATTGCTCAAGCGATTCGCGATCTGAATGAAGACGGCCGCTCGGATGTCATGATTGTGGGCCGCGGGGGCGGAAGTTTAGAAGATCTTTGGGCTTTTAATGAAGAGGCTGTAGCTCGCGCAGTGTACGCCTCTCGCATTCCTGTGATCTCAGCTGTGGGGCATGAAGTGGACTGGACAATTTGCGATCTCGTGGCCGATCTTCGTGCACCGACTCCGTCGGCGGCCGCCGAACTTGTGGTTCAAAGCCGCGCTGAGGTAGAACAATTTCTTGAGGATCGGATTGCCCGTATGCGCCGGCACCTTGAAAATAGAATTTTAGAAGCCCGGCAGGCGTGGCAGGATCTGATTTCTCGTTATGCATTCCGCCATCCGCGCGTCCTGATTCAGAACGCGGTTCAGCGCCGCGATGAACTCCTCCGTCAGCTTCAGAATTATGCACGCGCCCAGGTAGAGCAGTGCCGCCAAAATCTAGACGGGGAGCTTGGAAAACTTGAGGCCCTGAGCCCGGTTTCTATTCTGCGCCGCGGCTACTCACTGACTTTTACCCAGGATGAAACCTTGATCAAAAAGAAATCTCAGCTTAAGATCGGGGACCGGATCCGGACCCGGATCTCAGATGGAGTGATTCAGTCCGAGATTCGCTCCATCCAGGGACTTTAATACCGCCTGATAAGTTATTTTAGGGGGTGGCTGGTACTGTACGCGACGATGCTTGAAATTATTACCCCTAATTTCAAGCACCATGATGTACTTGAGGAGGAATCATGACCGAAGAAATTAAGTTTGAAAAAGCCATGGAACGGCTAGCGAAAATCGTCGAAGATTTGGAATCGGGCGACGTTCCTTTAGAAGACGCAATCAAAAAATATGAGGAAGGTGTGCGTCTTGCCCGGCATTGTCAGGATCAACTCGTGAAGGCTGAACAAAAAATTGAAGTCTTGACCAAAACGCTCGATGGAAATTTCCAGACTCGGTCTTTTGATTCGGACGAAGAGGCAGCGAGCATCTCTGAAAAACCCTCAGCAAAAGCAAAATCCGTGCGCGGTCGGACGCGTTCCAAGGCCGCCGGCGATGAGGAGATCCTTTTTTGAACTACGAAGATTATTTCAAGAAAGAAATTTACGAAATTGATCAGGCGCTGGACAGCATTCTTCCTCCTGCGGGTCAAAGACCTTCTGAGATCCACGAGGCCATGCGCTATGCGGTCTTTCCTTCCGGAAAAAGGTTCCGTCCGGTATTGACCCTTGCAGCCTCGGAAGCCTGCGGCGGAGAAAGTTCGGAGGCAATCTGGCCCGCTGTTTCGATTGAGCTTATCCACACCTATTCCTTAGTCCATGATGACTTGCCTTCTATGGATAATGATGACGAGCGGCGGGGACGTCCGACCTGTCACAAGAAATTCGGAGAGGCCCTGGCGCTTCTTGCCGGAGATGGGCTCCTGACCCTGGCCTTTCAAGTCCTGGCACGTTCCGAGCCCCGCAAAATGGCCTCATTCCTAGAGGAGATATCGACCGCTAGCGGCACTTATGGTATGATCGGCGGCCAAGTCGCCGAACTGGTCGCTCAGGGGAGCGAGCTCTCCCTCCCGCTTTTGGATTACATTCACAGCCATAAAACCGGTAAACTCATTACGGTAAGCGTTGTGTGCGGGGCTTTAGCGGCTGGAGCAGATTTGGAGACACTGGATCATATCCGGCGTTACGGAGAAAACCTGGGACTAGCGTTTCAGCTGGTGGATGATTTGCAAGATCAGGACGGTTACCTTAAATTGACCGGTGCTCAGGATGTGGTGGAGAAGATCCGGGATGTGATGGCGCGGGCCAAACAAGAAATTCGCGGTCTTGGTCCCGCCAGCGAAAAATTAATGCAAATGGCAGATTATTTACTGAAAAGAATTCCACGAGAACACCATGCGATGGATTGATAAAATTGAATCTCCGGCGGATTTGAAAAAAATCCCGCTTGAATCCCTTCCCGAAGTGGCGGAGGAATATCGTCGGGCTTTGATTGAGTCTGTGGCGCAAACGGGCGGGCACTTGGGGGCCAGTCTGGGTGCTTTGGAGCTGAATATTGCACTCCATTATGTGCTGGATTCCCCGAATGACAAAATTTGCTGGGATGTCGGACATCAAGCCTATGTTCATAAAATGATCACTGGCCGCCGCGGCCGGATGTTGACGCTTCGTAAACACGATGGTCTGAGCGGATTTCCTTCTCCCTTTGAGAATCCTCATGATGCTTTTATTGTCGGACATGCCGGGACTGCGATTTCGCAGGCGCTTGGTCTGGCTGCGGCGCGGGATATTCGTAAGGGTCATGAGAGGGTGGTGGCAGTGGTGGGGGATGGGGCCATGACGGCTGGACTATCCTATGAAGCTCTCAAT